>CATLPG010000028.1 GCA_950054195.1 uncultured Saccharospirillaceae bacterium | reverse complement strand
TAGCTTCTATTGATACGGACACTGATGATCAAACATTATCCTTAACTGCAAACACACTGGCCATTGCTGATGGTAACTCTGTAGACTTAAGCGGTTATTTAGATAATACAGATGCACAAACTGTTTCTTTATCTGGTACTGATCTTACCATTACTGGTGGTAATACAATTGACTTAGCTTCTATTGATACGGACACTGATGATCAAACATTATCCTTAACTGCAAACACACTGGCCATTGCTGATGGTAACTCTGTAGACTTAAGCGGATACTTAGACAATACAGACGCACAGACTTTAGCTATTACTGATGATACATTAACCATTGCTAATGGTAATGATGTAGATTTAAAACCTTATTTAGATAATACAGATGCTCAGACAGTTTCTTTATCAGGAAGTACTTTATCGATCACTGGTGGTAACTCTGTTGATTTATCAACTATTGATACAGATACTGACGATCAAACACTAAGCATTACTAATGATACATTGACTATTTCCGAAGGAAACGATGTAGATTTGAAGCCTTACCTTGATAATACAGATGATCAAGTATTAACATTATCTGGAACAGAACTTCAAATTAGTGCTGGTAACTCTGTTGATTTTGCTTCATTATTCGATAATTTACAAAATCAAATAGATGCAAATAAAGCTAGTGCTGATGCATCAATTGCTGCACTTCAAAACAAAGTAGACTCTTTAGAAGATGAATTAGATGCTTGTTGTTCTCAATCTACTTACATTGAGCAAGTAGGTACGTCAACTGAAGATGAGGACAACCCTTTACTATTTCAAAACGAGCCAAATCCATTTAATGATTTTACAACGGTTAAGTATTATTTACCAAACACAGTGAATACTGCATCACTTAAAATTTTTGCATCTAATGGGCAATTAGTAAAAGAATTAAGGTTAGATGGAACCGGACACGGCAGCGTTATAATACCTATCTCAATGGTTGAAAATGGAACTTACCTTTACACTTTATTTGTAGACGGTGTTACAGTTGCATCCAAATCAATGATTACCTTTTAATATAAATTAGAATATCGTGTATAAAAAAACACCTTCAATTTGAAGGTGTTTTTTGTTTATATGCTAATCTCAGCATTACACTGTTTGCTCTTCGTGCTTCCCTTCCTTAACTTCTTCTATTAGTTTAGCGTTGAAAGCTTCTAAATCTTGAGGAGATCTTGAAGTAATTAAACCACTATCTACTACCACAGCTTCATTTACCCAATCAGCTCCAGCATTTTTTAAATCTTTACTAATAGAATGAAAAGATGTCATTTTTCTTCCATTTACTACATCTGCTTCTACTAAAAGCCATGGTGCATGACAAATAGCCGCTACTGGTTTATGTTGCTCAAAAAAGTTTCTTACAAATGAAACTGCTTTGTCATTTCTTCTTAATTTATCTGGGTTTATAACGCCACCAGGTAAAACCAATGCATCATAATCTTTTGCATGTGCATTTTCTAGTTCAACATCTACCGATTGTGTTTTAGACCAATTACCATTTGACCATCCAGTTATTTCTTTAGCACTTGGTGATACAATATCAACTTTTACACCTTGACTTTTTAATGCAACCATTGGAGATTCTAACTCACTTTGTTCATAACCATCGGTTGCTAAAATGGCTACTCTTTTGTTACTTAATGTACTCATAGTTTTTTTTGATTTATGTAGTCCAAAAAGTGTTCCATGAACAAAATCATTAGCAATCATCTGATGATTAGGCAAACGACTACATAAACATCATGAATTATTGAAGAAATAATCTACAAACTGTAGAGGAAGTACACCCGTAAGAAATTATTATTCTAGTTTAAATGATAAGGAACTTCCTATAAAGAAATTATAGTTAACCAGTAAATTATCTTGTCTGAAAATAAATTTTTCGGATAAAAATCCTCGTGCTTCGGTTCTAAATAATAAACGATCGGATAATTGTACGTCTAAATTTAGCGATCCTCCGAATACACTAAAACCATTTTGTTCTATACTTGTTATAATTACTTCATCTGGATCATCATAGTATTCTAATCGACCTCCTAAACGAAGTTTTTCGGAAATTTTATATCTAGCAATAACCGCTGGAGTATACCAAAAGAAATATTCATCTCGGTTAATACTTGATTGTTGAGCACCAATATCAAAACCAAGGATAATATCCATGCTATTTGAAAGCTTTATTTCAGAATAAAAATCATGAAAATATCTCATAACAGCTGAACTATCTCTAGCAACCTCTCCTACATAGGAATTACTGTTTAATGATAACTTATCTGTAGGCATATAGCTCAAGTTATGTCCAACACCTATGCTTTCCAGCGGTTCTGATCGATGAATTCTTTGCCACCCGTTAGCTACAGTTAAACCAACTTCCCATTTTTCATTTTTTGTTGTGTGATTAATTTTAGCTCCAGCCAAATAGTAAGGAGAACTTTCGGCCATTAAACTTCTGGTCATATTAAAACAATCTGCTCCAATTGCACTTTCAAAACCGATGTGAGAAGGAAAAACTCCAGCAGTTACCCAAGTATTACTTTTTTCACTGAGCTTATAACTTATTGTAGCTTCTAGAATACTTCTATAGATAGAAGGTTCATGCGCTAGATTGGCTCGTGCATATGTGCCAGACATTAAAGCTATTTTTGATTTTATTCTTTCACTTTCATACGAAAGCATAATAGCACCTAAGTTGATGTTTATCTCATTATGCCGATCAAACGAATAGAAAAAATCGGGGCGATCGTTAGTTACTGGCTCATTAAAATCATAGATATAATAAGTTTCTAGATAGCCGTTTAATTTTAAATTCCCTGAGTCTAATAACTGGCTAAAGCCTGTATAGCTTAAACATACGCATACAAACGTATTTAATAAGTATTTTTTCATATCGAAATATCTAAAAGCATAAATAATCCTCACAAAAAAACCTCAATCAATTCAAAACGAACTAATTGAGGCTTTATTCTGTTGTCTCACTAGGGCTCGAACCTAGACTCTTCTGGACCAAAACCAGACGTGTTGCCAGTTACACCATGAGACAATCTCCCTAATCGGGACGTAAAGATAAAAAAAATTAGAAAGAAAAAACAAAAGCTTTTACTTTTTTCGATATGTGTTTACCTAATTAATTGTAATACACCATGTACTCTTTTATCTTCAACACTTCCTGCTTTTTTATAAGTAATTAAATAAATGTAGGCCTCGGATTTGCATATCACTCCATCTTTTTTACCATCCCAAAGCTCTGTTTCATCATTAGTTTCAAAAATCACTTCTCCCCAACGATCAAAAATCCTTAATCTGTAATCTATAAAACTACAGCCATCCGAAGCTCCTAAATAAAAGAAATCATTTACCCCATCTCCATTAGGTGTAAAACTGTTTGGAGCAAAAATATGGCATGTATCAGAATTACATGTATCCACACGTACATACATAGAATCACTTGCTACACACCCAAGGTCGTCTAAAGCATAGGCAATATACATACCTTGTGAATCTACTTCTATGAAGTTGGTTGTATCCCCTGTATTCCATGTTACTAAACTTCCGCTAGTGGTTACGGACAAAGAAGCATTTTCTCCTTCACAAGTAGAGGTATCTCCTTCTAAAAACAGTAAGGGTAGTGGCAGTTTTTGTATAATTAACGTATTAATTAATAAACAACCGCTCGAGGCATTAACTGTATCATAATACACACCAGATTCAAAAATTTCAATTCCTCCATAAAACAAGGTGTCTCCATCACAAATGCTCTCTGTAAAAGAGAATTCTTCTGTACTGGTAACATTTAAGTTTAAAACAGTAATGCTATCGCATCCTAATGAATTAACTAAACTATCTGTATAAATGCCTGAAAGCGTTAAACTATCTCCTCCAAACAAGTAATAGTTGGTTTCGCATATGGTATCATATAAGTAGATCGTTTGGGTAGGATTTACCTGCAAAGATAGTGTAATGATGCTATCACAAGATGTTGATGGACTTACTAGAGTATCACTATAAAAGCCTGTTTGAAAGAAATATTGTCCAGCAAACAAATAAGACTCAAACTGACAAATTTCCTCATTAATAGTATCTCGCTTACTTTCTACTTGTGTTAACTCCAACACAATAATACTATCACAACCTTGTGAATTTTTTAATGTGTCTGATACGATTGTATCCTCTAAAAAGATTCTACCATTAAAATTATACTGATATGTTTCACAAACAAAATCAATGAGTGTATCTCTCAAAATTGGCTTGACAAATAAATGAATAGTAGTTATACTATCACACCCAGCACTATTTTTTATTGTATCATCATAAATCCCTGATTGATTTACCGAATCAATACTTAAATAATAATATGTCCCTTTACAAATAGAATCATAGATAGTGTCTCTCAAAATTGGCGTAACATATAAAACGACACTTATAATACTATCACAACCATCTGCGTTAACTACAGAATCATTATATATGCCACTTGTATTTGTTGTTATGTTACCAATCGTTACTGGAAATCCAACACAGGTTGTGTCATAAATGGTATCTCTCAAAACTCCGTTCACATGCAAGGAGATGGTACTAATACTATCACAATTTAATGCAGTTTTTAATGTATCATTATAAACTCCAGACTGTACTAAGGAATCAGTTCCAAACAAATAGTAACTTCCAAAGCAAATGGTATCAATAATTGAATCTCTTAATACAGCTGCTATACTTAACTCAACAGTTGATATACTATCACACCCTTCAGCATTTTGCAGTGTATCCGAATAAACTCCAGATTGATCTAAGCTATCCATCCCAAATGGGAAAAATGAACCAAAACATATTTCTCTTTGAAAAGTATCTCTTATTATTGGAGTAACATACAAACTGATAGTAGATATACTATCACAATTTACTGTTGTTTTAAGTGTATCATTGTAAACACCAGAAGCATCAAGACTATTAACTCCAAAACTATACGTTGTTCCAAAACAAATAGTGTCAATTATACTATCCCTAATGATAGGATCAACTGATAGATCTATAACACTTATACTATCACAACCAATTGATGTTGTTAAAGTATCATTATAAATTCCTGGAGCATTGAGTAAGTCTCCTCCAAAGTTATAGGTTGAACCAAAACAAATAGTTTCCGAAATGCTATCTCTGATGATAGGATCAATAACTAAATTTAATACACTAATACTATCACACCCTGCTGATGAAACTAATGTATCACTATAGTGACCTGTTGAATCTAAGTTTTGACCTGCAAAAGAATAAGATGTTCCTAAACAAATGTTTACATCAAACGTATCTCGAATAATCGGATCAATTACCAAACTCAAAATACTAATACTATCACAGCCTGCAGGTGAAACCAAGGTATCGCTATAATGACCAGTTGAATCTAAATTTTGACCTGCAAAAGAATAAGAAGTTCCTAAACAAATGTTTACATTAAACGTATCTCGAATAATCGGATCAATGGTTAAACTTAAAATACTGATACTATCACATCCTGCTGGAGAAACCAAGGTATCACTGTAATGACCTGTTGAATCTAAATTTTGACCTGCAAAAGAATAAGATGTTCCTAAACAAATGTTTACATCAAACGTATCTCGAATAATTGGATCAATTACCAAACTCAAAATACTTATACTATCACAGCCTGCAGGTGAAACCAAGGTATCGCTGTAACGACCAGTTGAATCTAAATTTTGACCAGCAAAAGAATAAGAAGTACCTAAACAAATGTTTACATTAAACGTATCTCGAATAATCGGATCAATTACCAAACTCAAAATACTAATACTATCACAGCCTGCAGGTGAAACCAAGGTATCACTATAATACCCCGTTGAATTTAGGTTTTGACCTGCAAAAGAATAGGATGTTCCCAAACAAATGTTTACATCAAATGTGTCTCGAATAATTGGTTCGATGGTTAAATAGATTACACTTATACTATCGCAACCAGCAGGGGAAACTAGTGTGTCGCTATAATAGCCTGTTGTATCAACATTATTCCCTCCAAATGAAAATGATGTTCCTAAACAAGTGAATACATTAGCTGTATCTCGAATGATTGGATCAATCGTCAAATTTAAAATACTGATACTATCACAGCCCTCTGGTGAAACCAAAGTATCGCTATAAAATCCTGCTGAATCCAACAAATTTCCTCCAAAAGAATAGGATGTTCCTAAACAGATATTTACATCCAGTGTATCTCTTATTGTATCAGTTACTGTTAATGTTAAAATGGTAATACTATCACATCCATCGGGCTTAACAGTAGTATCATAATAAACACCAGATGCTATCAAGGAATTACCATTCCACATGAAAGACTGCCCACTGCAAATAGTTGCATTTTCATTGAATGTTGGAGGATCAGTTATAGATAAGTCTAGCTCGGTAATGATCATACACCCAAAAATATCAAAGGTAGTATCGTAGTATTGACCTGCAGTATCTCTGGGGTTTCCTCCAAACACAACATTCTTTCCTGCACAAACTGTAGAATCAATGGTGTTTCTTTCTATTGGAAAAACATCTAATGATACCGTAATAGCACTATCACACCCTGCGGGAGTAACCAACGTATCAGAATACACCCCACTACTATCCAACTGTTTCCCATTGAAATCATAAGGTATTCCCTCACATGTTCCAACAAATAATATCCGCTGGATCAAAGGACGTACAAAAAGATCTAACATGGTAATACTATCACAACCCTCGGCTGTTAAAGTAGTATCAAAATAATTTCCTGTTGCTCCATAATTCATTCCTCCAAATGAATAGGTACTACCAAAGCAAATGGAAGCATAAATCGTATCTCTTGGCGGAGGTGTTACATGCAAAATAAGAGTAACTATGCTATCACAGCCATTATCAGCTACTAAGGTATCGTTGTAAATTCCTGAGTTAGTTGCATTAAATATTCCGTGAGAAACAACTTTACCTTGACAAGTAGTATCGTATATGGTATCGTAAATAGGATATTTCGCTATCAACAAAATGCTATCAGCTTCCACACTGTATCTACAACCTTCTGGGTTTGATTCTAAATACGCTTTTGCATAAAATCTTGTATCAGAAGTTATCGTTTGAACATTAGCAATTCCTATCCCTGTATCTACTGAATTTGAAAACCATCGGATGATTCCAGCATCAACTGTTCCACTTAAAACAGTATTAAATGGTACACACTCGATGCTATCACTAGCTTGCAAAAAGTTAGGCTGACTAGGCGCTTCTCTTATGGTAACTTTAAATGGAGTATAAAATGAAGAATCACAATTTGTTTCGCATCTTGCGTAAAAAGTTGTTGTTGTATCTAAAGTTGGTGTTTGATAATTATCTCCCAAAAACAGAAGGTTTGGGGTAATTGTATCATCATACCAAAACAAATCTCCTGCCGCACAGCTTGAGCTCAATATTGTTGAATCATTTTCGCATATAGTATCAAAAACTCCAACTGGACTTGGTGGTATATCTCTTACCCTTACAGAAAAACTACCTATAGTAAAGCCATCACACGGTCTTAATGCATCTAAAGTAAATACTCCACAAGAATCAAAAGCTACTTTAAATTGATTACCACAATCAATGGAGTCTGCATTTACTATAAAAACATTTGAAAAGCTAGATGTAAGCGAATAATTACAACTATCCACTCCTGTACATAATGTACCATCAATTGTATACACTATAGTATCTCCTATCATTACTTCATTTGGACCAAGCAAAACAGTAGTCTGAGAAATACTGTAGTTAATGAAAAAAACTAAGAATATGATATTAAACAGAATTCTTCTCAACCAAATAAGGAGTTACAATTGCTTATAAAGTTACATATAAAACACGGAAGATATTATCTTGATTTATTTATAAACCAGTTTAATATTTAAAAGCGTTAATATATATCAAAAATAAACAACTATGTTAAATAAGAGATTGAACTCTTCATGAAACATGTAACTGGAAAATCCATAAACATCATTTTTACAAAAAATAGTCCAGGCAATTTTATATTTTTATACAAAGATTTTATTATGAAAAGACTATTACCCCTTGTACTTCTTTGTTTAACTGGATTGTTAAATAGTCAAATAACTTCCAATACTTCATTTGAAATGTGGACAAACACTGGGAATTATGAAGAGCCTTCTGGTGGATGGACAACCTTAAATAAATTAAGAGACTTAGGTTCATTAAACCCTGTTACTGTTAGTAAGACTACTGATAGTTATTCTGGCACTTATGCTGCACGTTTAGAAACGAAAGAAATTACAGGTTTCGGGACTCTTATTGGCGGATTACTTGCTGCTGGAATATTCGATAACAATGCTTCTCCTGGTCAAAATGTAAAACTAGGACAACCTTATACTGAAAGACCACTTAATTTTGACGTTTATTACAAGTACACATCAGTTAATAGTGATTCTGCTGCATTTTATTTAGCACTTACAAAATGGAATTCTTCAACAAGTTCAAGAGATACTATTGGAGAAGCATTCTACACAGAATACAATACTGTTTCTGCCTATACGCAACTAAACATTCCTATTAATTATTACAGTACTGACATACCAGATACTATTTCTGTTTTATTTGGCTCAAGTGCTGCTGCTGGTGATTTTCAAGGACAAGTAGGTTCAACCCTATTTATCGATGAATTTACATTACCTAACTCTGCTGGAATTAATGAGCTATTAGTTAATGAGGTTGCTATTAAAACTTATCCAAACCCAACAAGCAACGAACTAACTATTTCCATTGATTCGGACAATGCACAACAATTAATTATCTATAATATTACTGGCAAAGAAGTGTACAATACAAACATATTGAAAACCGAATCTATTGATGTTTCGGATTGGGCCACTGGTACATATTATATTTCAATCAAAGATGGAAAAGGGTTAGTTTCATCTGCAAAATTTGTAAAAAACTAATTAGCCAATGAGGTATAGTTTATTATTATTTTTATTAATCAATTTTTATTTTATAAACGCCCAAATCAATGTACATGCAGTTTCTGGGTCAACTCTAGGAGCACCAATAGGTCCGATAAAAGAAGGTGATGAAGGATCTCTACAAGGCGGACCAAGTTTTGGGTTAGGTATATCTTACAAAGTAAAAAATTATCTAGCTTTTCATTACGAACTAAAACTAAGCAACAAAAAAGGAGCATATGATGCTTATACCCAAGGCGACACGGTGTATGCTTTTGAAATTCCAAATCAACCGCCTGCTTTGTTTCCAACTACTTTTGAAGGCCGGGTAAAAGGTGCTTTTAATAACGCATATGTTGATATGCCCTTTTATGCTTCTTTCAAATTTAAAAGAATGAGAACTAACATAGGCTTTTATCATGCTATATTGATTGATGGCTCTCATGAAGGAAATGTAGATTTAACCCTCGGAGAAAATTTTTCTCAAATTAATGATGAGTTTGATGATTCCGAATTTATTGCTCCCTATGATTTTGGACTGCTTTTAGGAGGAGAATTTTATGTTTATCCTGAGCGAATGTCAATTGGTATGAATGCTACCTATGGAATTACATCCATCTTCAAAAAAGAATACCCAAATATTGAAGGTCATTTTGGTAATCTTTATGCACACCTGTTTTTCCGAATGGTGTTATACTAAAAACGGCAACTTTTTCAAGTCACCGTTAAATTTTTTAGCACATTGAAACACTTAGTTCATTCCAGGAAAAGAAGTAACTTTTTTAACCTTTAAATCAGGAAAACTATTCACTACTTGAACTGTAAAATCAGGGAAGTTACTTACCTCCTTCCACTCTCCACAGTCATCTGGAAATGAATTAACAAATTTCACTTTAATATCTGGAAATGAATTAACGTATTGAATTTTAATATCTGGAAAGCTAGTAACAAACTTTACTTTTCCATGTAACTTGATACCTTTCCACTCGCAATTCCCCGTACTCAACATGTAAGCCACAGCTTCTTTCTTTTCCTTTTTTGACAAGTCTTTAAACGTTAAAGGTAAATTTGTGTTATTTACCATAAACGATGACGACAGAAAAAACATTCCTATTAATAGTATCCCAACAATTGATTTCATTTCTAAAACTTATTTAAAACAAATCTATAAATCCTAAAAAAAGGAATGAGCTTTAGAGCAAACATTAACAGTTTCTTTGCTTTATTTTAACGTTTCATCTTGAATATTTTAACAAATGGTAAGATAAAACCGATCCTATCCTAATCCTTTTTTGATCTTAAAGCCTTATTTTTAATTTCTAAAAGATTTTTAAGATGTCCACACCTATCGAAAACAAAGTTTTACCTAATAACAAAAAGAGTTCGAATTTTTATGAGTCGGATATAATCCTTCAGAATATTATCAAAAATTATTTTTCTGATGAAGCTTTGTCATTTATGAGCGAGCACTACCAAAAAATTGGTAAACACGCTGCTAGTGATCTTGACAAACATGCCATGCTTGCTGATAAAAATCCACCTCAACTGGTAAAACGTGACTTTTATGGTGAAGAAATTAATAAAATAGAATTTCATCCAGCATATAAAAGCATGCTAAGAATTGCATTAGACTCAAATATGCTACATGTGAAGTGGGACACTAATTTGAGAAATAAATTTAAAGAACAAGCCCATGCTATGGGGTTTGGGAGTTTTTTCCTTTTTGCTATGTGCGATATAGGCTTGCATTGTCCACTTTGTATGACAGATGGTTTAGCAAAAGTTGTTAATGATTATTGCTCTGAAGAAGATAAAAACAGAATTTTGAAAGCAATTTCTTCTAAGGAAATAGAAACTTTTTTTTCAGGTGCTATGTTTTTAACCGAAAAATCTGGAGGCTCTGATGTAGGTAGAAATCTAGTAAAAGCCACACATTTTAAGGATGATTTATATTATTTAAATGGGGAAAAATGGTTTTGCAGTAATGCTAATGCCGAAGTTATTTTAGCTCTTGCTCGCGAAGAAGGAAGCCAAGACGGTATAAAAGGATTATCGCTCTTTTTGATAGAAAAAACATTAGTGGATGGCTCTGAAAACTATATGAATAAGATTCGTTTAAAAGATAAGTTAGGTGTAAAATCAATGGCTAGTGCAGAAATTATACTTACTGATACTATAGGGAAACGAATAGGTAAACAGGGTGAAGGATTTAAAATCATGGCAGAAATGGTTAATATTTCAAGGATCCATAATGCCTTAGCATCTACAGCAGTTGCTAGAAGAGCCCTTATTGAAGCCTACGAATATGCTATCAACAGAACCACCTTTAACAAAACGTTGATTGATCATGCTTTAATGAAACGAAATTTCCTTGAACTTGGATCTCTAAACGTTGCTAACATGTATTTGCTTTGGAAAGCCATCAAGGAAATGGACAAAGCTGAACTAGGAGACGAAACAAGTGCTAACAAGCTCAGGCTTTTAACGCCTATGCTAAAAAAATGGTCTGCACAAGAAGGTGTATACATTACTCGTGAGAGCATGGAAATAATGGGAGGTATTGGATATATTGAGGATGGTATTATGCCAAAACTTATGAGAGATATTATGGTGCTTCCTATTTGGGAAGGTGCTGGTAATATTCAATACTTAGATATGTTAAGAGCTGCGAGTAAATCGAGTGGTCTACAGTTAATCTTTGAAGAAATAGCTACTTGTCTACCTAAAGCTGAAAACCACAAAGATTGGATAGCAAGTGAATTAAAAGGTTTACAACAATTAATTTCGGAAATTAACGAGCTTAAAAACCCAGACACTATTCAAGCTTCTGCTCCATTGTTTTTTGATCGTTTAACAAATTTATACCAAGTAGCTATTTTAGTTAACGAAAAAAATGATGAGAATCAAAAGTGGATAAATCCTGCACTTTCATTTTTAGCTAATCGTTATGAAAACAAACTTAAGATTACTTCAGAAATATCATCAGATACGATACATGAGCTAATTGGTTGGAAAATATAAAAAAAGCCCAACACTAATTTAAAATTAATGTTGGGCTTCAAATGTATGACTATTGACTATTATAGGTTATCAATAAAAGACTTTACTTCTTCTTTTGCTTTTCCAGTCTTTTCTTGAATAATTCCTACTAAATTTTCTTTTTTTCCTTCAGCTTTTGCTACATCATCATCGGTAAGCTCACCATATTTCTCTTGAACTTTACCTTTGATTTGTTTCCATTGTCCTGAAATCTTGTCTGTTGTTGAACTCATTTTTTCTTTGTTTTTTTGTTATTATTTAATTTATTTATTCTAGATCTAGCTCGGAATTGATTCCGGCCACTCTTTCTTGTATTCTTTCATGGTAGTTTCATAACCTTTAGCTAAAGACTCTTCTTCTTTATCAGTATAAATATCTTTTGCTTTGTCAAAAAACTCTTCTTCTTCATCTTTCAGATGATGCTCAATCTTCTCAGTTAATTCCTTAACTTTCTCCATCCACATATTATCACTAAATGATATATTGTCAATGTCTGCAATTAACTCATCCATTTCGTGATGCTCTGCCATTCCATGACGTGCATCTTCTTGCATTTTATCGGAATCAATTAAGGGTGAGTAGAAATATCTTTCTTCTGCTACTGCATGAACTTCTAACTCTTTTTTAAGCTCTTTCCAAATCATTTCTTTTTGATCTGTACTCAGTGATGTATTTGTAATTTTTTTGCATAAATCACGCTGTTTGTCGTGATCTTCAATTATTTTATTATAAATATTCATTGTTCTTTTTGCTAGGTCTAGTGCAAATACCATACTAGACAAAAATTCATAATTGAAGCGAATACAAATAACTGATTAACAGTAAAAAGAAAACAAATTCATTATTGCACAACAAATTAGAAGTGTTGTTAAAAGAAACAAATAGGGTAAAAAGTTCTCGGTAATTGAGAATTCAAATGAAATTAATATTAGCTTGATAGTACGTATAAAAAAAACCCTTACTAACACAAGGTTAATAAGGGTTGTTTGCGGAGAGACAGGGACTCGAACCCTGGCGTCCTTAACGGACGACAGATTAGCAATCTGCTGCATTACCACTCTGCCACCTCTCCTAAAGGGAACGCAAATATATAGTAAAGAAAGATTTTTGCAAAAAATTAATTATAAAATCTCTCGTTATTTTTCGCCATTTTTCTCAACAGCGGACTAGGTCGGTATCGATCCTCACAATAGGTCTCGTAAAGATCATTTAATCGATTAAATACTAACTCTACTCCAATTTCATCTGCCCAAGCCAACAAACCTTTTGGATAATTAGTGCCATTTTTCATCGCTAAATCGATAGACTCCTTACTGGCAATATTCCAAAACAGCGCATCAGCCGCTTCGTTTATTAGCATGGCTAGTATTCGATTAAATATTTGCTCCAATAAACCTTTATCTTCGTTTGGCTGAGCTTTTTCAACATCATCTGAATACTGATAGTACCCTCTACCCGATTTACGACCTAAAAATCCAGCCTCACTCATTCTTTTTTGGGTAAATGATGGCTTGTATCTTGGATCGTTATAAAAAGCATGAAATACTGTTTCTGTAACGGTGTAATTCACATCATTTCCAATATAATCCATAAGCTCAAAAGGTCCCATTCGAAAACCTCCAATAGTTTTCATTGCATGATCTATGGTAGCAAAATCAGCAATTCCTTCTTCATAAATACGTAAAGCTTCACCATAAAACGGACGAGCAACTCGGTTTACAATAAACCCCGGTGTATCTTTTACCATAGCCGTAGTTTTACCCCAGCTATCAACAATACTTTTTGCTTTATCTGCAATTTCATCAGAAGTGGAAACAGCTGGTATAATTTCAACTAGCTTCATTAAAGGCGCTGGATTGAAAAAATGAACCCCAATTACTCGATCTGCATGCTTACAAGCAGAAGCAATTGACGCAATTGATAATGAAGAGGTATTTGAAGCTAGTATAGCAGATTCCTGAACAATACCTTCAAGCTGCTTAAAAACATCCTGCTTTACTTCTAGGTTTTCAATTATTGCCTCAATAATAATATCTGATCCTTGTAAATCTATTAACTGAGATTTGAATGTTATCCTTCCAAAAATCTCATTCGCTTGATCTTGGGTATACTTTCCTTTTTCGACTAAACGATTAAAAACTTTATCTAAGCTTTTCTTAGCACGATCAACAGACGATGGATTATTATCGAATATAACTACAGTTTCCCCTGCAGTAGCTGCTACTTGTGCTATCCCAGTTCCCATGGAACCACTTCCTACTATTCCTACTTTCATATTCTTTTTAGTTAATTAGTTGATTAGGCAACTAGTATATTAGTTAAGCAGTTGATTAGCTGATTAGTCATTGCACTAGTAAACTAGTTCACTAATCAACCAGTCATCTCTATCACTCCCCTTTAAAAACTGGTTTTCTCTTTTCTAAAAAAGCTTGAATACCTTCTTTATTATCATATGTTTTACCTGCTATTGCCTGTAAGTCTCTTTCTACCTCTAGTTGTTCTTCCAGCGTATTGAACATTGCTTTATTTAAAGCACGCTTAGTCAGTCCTAATCCTTTTGTCGGACGCTTAGCTAACATTTCTGCAAAAGATTGCGCTTCGCTCATGAGCTTATCAGCTTCAACAACTTCGTAAATCATCCCTAATTCTTTTGCTTTTTCCGCAGAAAACTTATTAGCCAAAAACATGTGAGCTGTTGCTCTTTGCATCCCTATTAAACGAGGTAAGAAAAATGTTCCTCCACTGTCTGGAACTAAACCAATACTCGAAAATGATTGAATAAAAGATGCTGTATTCGCAGCAAAGGTGATATCACAAGCAAATGCTATATTAGCACCTGCACCTGCTGCTACTCCATTGACCGCTCCAATCACAGGCTTTTCAATATTTCTTATCCATTTAATAATTGGATTGTAAGTTGTATCAACAATTGTTTCAATAGAAGGAGCATCAGGACCTGTAGCTTCCTTTAAATCCTGTCCTGCACAAAAACCTCTACCCTTAGCTGTTAAAATAATAGCTCTTATTTCCGCATCCTCATCACAAGTTTTAAATGCTTCTTGAACTTCTAATGCCATGGGTATGGTAAAACTATTATAAACCTCTGGGCGATTTAAGGTAATAATACCAACACCATTTATTTTTTCAAATTGTATATGTTCCATAAAGTTGTAATTAATCTTTTTATAATGAATTGGCAATAAACTCTTTTGACATTTTCATCGCCTCTGGATAAAAAGCAAAGAATAACGGTTCTAATTGACTTTCTAATAAAGTTAAATCTTCAATAGCAAACTCCATCCTGTTTTCAAACGAAAGTCTTTTTTTCATAAAATGAAAGGGATAAAATAAGCCTTTTTTGTTCCCATAACTAGTAAACCAATCATTGGTCACCAAAGAATCCAATGCTTCTCTCGTTTTAGCAGGAAAAAGAAGTCTGTTATCACTAAAAGATTTGTATAGCTTACTGCTCCATTCTTCCAACGACACCTCATTAAAGGCAAGCCAATGTTTAGCCAAAAAATAATCTAAATACACATCCATCACTACCGATGAATACCTTCCTTGATGAGGTTTTAATAATGAAACCCCTTCTTGAATAGCTGGATGAGCATCTGTGAAAGCATCTATTTTACGATGAAGCTCAACACCTTTCAAAACATCATCTGACAAGCTTTTAAAATCGATTCCCCTCAAAAAATCCGCGCTAAAATTACCTATTTGTAACTCTAATACTTGAAAGGATAAATGTTGATGAGCTAAGAAGTTCATAGTGACAAAAATATCAAACTATTTAAAACTTTTTTATACGAATAGATAATAAGTAAAAATAAACTTCGTTAACAACTATATAACATTTTTAAACAAGCCTATGAGCGAAACAATTACTCTTAATCAACTTACTGAATTTTATTTAAACGAATCAATGCTTCTCGAAGAACTTTTTGGAGAAAAAGAAACAAAACAAGCAATGGGATTAAGCAAAGAAACAATCTGTAATATTAAAAATTATTCTCGCGTATTAAGCGTTAGGCCATCTAATATTATTGAGCAGTATGAAGTTGTGTTAAACTAATAGAAATTTTTTAAGTAATTTCTTTCTTTTAACAATCTGGATTTATGAAGGTATCGGTGATCTTTTTGATAGATAAATAAAACGGTACCTTCTTTAATTTTTTCTGATATCTCTTTGTAGTCCTTGTGAGGTAAAGCAGGACAACCATAACTTCTTCCCAAACGTCCGTTTTTTTGCAGGTATTCTTCTGTTGTATAATCAGCAGCATGAATAACCACTCCTCGATCATAAGCTAAGTTATTCGAGTACTCTTGCCCTTTTAACTTCACGCTATTTTTATATTTACCATCGTACATTCTGCCACAAATATACGCGCCTAAACTACTCATTTTAGACCCATGAACATTAGAGAAACGCGTTGGGATTATATCTCCTGACCTTCTCCCATGAGCCACCCTCTTTTTATATATAACCTCATGTGTATTAAGGTTAATTAAGAAAAAACGATTTTTATCACTCTCCACAGAGAAATCGATCACAACTAATAAACTATCGTTTATATGCTTTCTTTTGTTTTTTAAACTCTCGAAAGCTTTAACCCCATTATAAAAACAGTTAAATGATAATTCTTCTTCACCAAGACAGTTGTACATATCTTTAACATAATAATTAAATTTTTCTGCACGATAGGATAAGGATGTTAAAGATACTTCTTCATCGTTTGCCTTTTCTTCATTTGAAAATGATATAAAAAGACTGCCTATTAGCAATAGAATTATATGTAGAGTCATAGGTTTCAAGGATTCCAAATATATAATTATTTCTTATTAGATGCATATTGAATGTCCACATAATAACCTAATTTGATTACTAAGAGAAATTTGACAACTCAATCTTCCCTCTTGAGAGGGATTGGGGGTGTGTTAAAATTAAAAAAACATAAATTTCTCTGATTATGTAACAAAACGATAATCAAAAATGCATGAAACAAAAAAGACCTAACGATGTTAGGTCTCTTAAATCATGTTAAACCTTAGGTTTAAGCAGTCTCAGCAGCTAATAAACCATTCGTTTTTTTAGCTCCTTCGGCACTTTCGTTCAATTTAGCTTTTTCAGCATCATTTAAACTAATCTCTACTACTTTTTCAATTCCATTTTTACCTAATACTACAGGAACTCCTAAACAAATATCATTTAATCCGTACTCACCTTCTAAATAAGTAGAGCATGGGAATATTTTCTTAGAATCTTGAGCAATAGCTCTAACTAATTCAGAAACAGCAGCACCTGGAGCATACCATGCACTCGTACCCAATAAACCTGTTAAAGTAGCTCCACCAACTTTAGTATCTTCTGCTACTTGGTTTAGTCTTTCTTCTGATAAATACTCACTAACTGGAACTCCATTTCTTGTAGCTAAACGTGTTAATGGTAACATTCCTTTGTCACTATGAACAGCGATTACCATTCCATCAACATCAGATGAAGGACATTCTAAAGCCTCTGCTAAACGGTACTGGAACCTAGCGCTATCTAAAGCTCCTCCCATTCCAATAATTCTATTTTTTGGTATATCAGTAGATTTATGAACTAAATAAGTCATCGTATCCATTGGGTTACTTACCACGATAATTATTGCATTTGGTGAATGCTCTAAAATACTTGATGTAACACTTTTTACAATTCCTGCATTAATACCAATCAACTCCTCACGAGTCATCCCTGGCTTTCTTGGAATACCACTCGTAATAACAGCTACATCTGATCCAGCAGTTTTTGAATAATCGTTCGTACTTCCAACAATTTTAGTGTCAAATCCGTTTAATGACGCAGTTTGCATTAAATCCATGGCTTTACCTTCTGCAAATCCTTCTTTAATGTCTACTAAAACTACTTCCGAAGCAAAATTTTTGATTGCAATATACTCGGCACAACTTGCGCCTACTGCTCCTGCTCCTACAACTGTTACTTTCATGTGTGATTGGTTTTAAATAATTGTTTTTAATATCGATTAAAAATAAGAATTTTATATAAAATTTAAAATTATTGTGACTAACAGGCAACCTCAATATTTTTGAATCGTCTTAACAATTGAAAACACATGAATTTGACCAAAGAAGAACTGAATGATATTATTCAAGGATGTGCGAAAAGAAAGCGTAAAAGCCAGCAAGAGTTTTTCAAGTACTTCTATGGTAAAATGAAAGCTATTTGCAAACGATATGCTCGTGATGGAGATGAAGCTGAAGATATCGTTCAAGAAGGTTTTATAAAAGTGTTTGAAAATTTATATAGATATGAAGTAACAGGATCGATAGAAGGTTGGGTAAGACGAATTTTTGTTAACACAGCTATCGACCATTACAGAAAAAATAAAAACAAATTTAATTTAGAAGACGAAGGCAATATTAAAGATGATTCATATGATGAAGAACCAGAAGATAGCACATATGGGAATATTAAATCAGACGATATTTTAGAAGCCATGGAGGAATTATCTCCTGCTTATAAAACAGTTTTTAATCTCTATGCTATTGAAAATTTCACTCATCAAGAAATTGCTGAAATCTTAGATATTAATATAGGAACATCAAAATCAAACTATGCGAAAGCAAAAGCAAAAATGAAAACCATTTTGCAAGCTAGATTTAACATCGCTTGATGAAGATGAAAAAATAAAAATGAATGAACTCGACAGAAATGTCGGTAAATAATATCCTTTTTAGGATTTAAATAAATAAAGATGGATAAGAATTTAGATCAATTTGAGTCTTTTGTTAAAGCATCACTAGAAAACCATGAGGAGCCTTACAATCCTGCCTCTTGGGATGCTGTTAGCAAGCAGTTAAACAATCCTTTTTATAAATCAAAATGGTTTGTTTCTGCAGCTGTTGTTGCTGCTATTGCTGGAGGAGTATACTTAACTCTACCTAATAGCGACTCAACTATAACAAAACCAATAGCTAGTAACCAAACAGAAGCCAAAACTCCTACTAAAAACAACAAAGTAGTAGATAATAAAGCTATTACAAATAATGCTGAGGAGGAGGTAAAAGAAAATACGAGTAACATAACTCAAGATACTCCCAACAATTCAGTAACTGAACCTGTAGATGTTGTAGTTTCTAATGAGGGAACAAAAACAAACGATGAAGTTGCTTCTGAAAAAGATGTAGCTAGTATCTCTGAAAACAATACTGAGTCACTAAATGAAGATTCAAAACCTGCGGCTGTACAAACTAGCACAACCGATGAAAAAAATGTAACTGAGAATAGTAATAATGATGAAGTTGTTCCACAACAAAACATCGTAGACTATGATGACTTTACTATAGATTTTGATCTTAAAAACACGTATTGTGAGGGCGATAGGATTAGTGTAACACCAATGCTCTCTAGTTCGTTAAATGAGAATGACTTTCAGTATTCTTGGTTAAAGAATGGTGTCGTTATTAGTAAGGAAAAATCACTCAAAAACATAAAATTAGTTGAAGGTCAAAACAACATTACATTAGTTGTTAAGCATAGAAAAGGTGATGAATCAAAAGAAATAACTAAAAACACTGAATTTTATCAATCAGTAACTTTTGATCCTATCAAGGATAAGAGTACCATCAAAAACAACCATATTTTTACGCTTAATAGGGAAGTTAAAGAAGTAACATGGAATTTTGGAGATGGTACAAGCTCAAACGAATTGTCTTCTCAACACACATATAATAACCGAGGCAAGTATACTGTTACTATGGTTGCTAAGAATTATGCAGGTTGTGTGTTTACAAAAACAGATTATGTGGATGTTGGCTCATATTACAATTATAAAGCTGACTGGCCATTTATCCCAGACGGTAATGGGTTGAATGATGAATTTTTCCCACTAGATTTAAAACAAACTATGATCAATAATAACCTAACTCAAAAAGTTAAATTCACTGTTATTGATCGATCTGGTAAGCCAATCTTTGTTAGTTCATCTATTGACAATGGATGGAAAGGTAGAGATATGGAAGGAAAAATGGTTCGCCTTAATGAAGTATACGTTTGGAAATTAGAATTTGTGAATGAATTAGGTAATCCAGAAGTTTACCTCGGTACTGTAACAGCTGGATCAAATTAATAGTCAAATACTTCCGCTAGTAGCTCTAATTTTCTTATTTTAGAGGTTTACTAAAAAATTAATTAAAATTTAATATGAAATTAATAATAAGTATACTTTTCAGTGTGCTGTCCATGGTTAGTTTTAGCCAAACGGATCAGGATTTTGAAAATAAACTAAACGAAATATATGCCCCTGGCAGAGTAGAACGCATTTTAAATAATGAGCAACTTAATGCTCACTATAAAAATGTAGTATATCGCTCATATAAGCTCGAAAAAGTTGATGCCAAAAAATTAAAGAGCAATAGCTTTCCTGTTTTGGCTAAAATTGAAAAGAGAAACCCTGCTGACCACTCAATGATACAAGTTTCTACTGAAGAAATGGTCCAAGAAATTGAAGATGGATCATTTAATATTTTATTGTTGAACGTTCAAAGGGATGTTAACAACAGCATTACCTATCGTTTAGAGAACTCTAATTACTTATTTACATTATATTCGCACAAAGCCATCGCAAAGAAATGAGACATTTACTTATTACAGGATTGGCTTTACTAGTTAATCTTTCTTTTTATTCACAAACCTATATCATGACTAATGGATCAATATCTACCTGTTCTGGTGATTTCTATGATGATGGAGGTATTGGAAACGACTATGCAGTCGACACAACATTAACATATACGGTTTGTTCTTCAAACCCAGGGTTTACTATGTCGGTTATATTTAACTCGTTTGATACAGAAAGTGGATATGATGATTTATGTATCTATGATGGTAACACAACTGGTGCTCCCTTAATTGGATGCTTTAGTGGCACCGAATTAAATGGTGAAACTATTGAAGGAACTGGAGGTTGCTTAACTTTTGAATTTTATAGCGATTTCATTATTGCAGATCCAGGATGGGAAGCCACATTTGATTGCCAAGCTCCTTGCCAAGCGGTTGATGCAACCGTTTCTTCAGTAACACCAACCCCAACAGGTCCAGAAAATTCTATTCAAATTTGTTTGGGTGATTCGGTTCAAGCAACTGCTAATGTTGCCTTCCCTGAAAACAACACTTATTACGCTCAATCAGCTGCTACCTCAACATTCACTTGGTTCTCAGGTGGTGGATTTAAAACCGATGGACAATCAGTAAACATAACTTATAACTCTCCGAGAAGAAGTGGCTTGTATTTAATAGTAGAAGATATAGAAGGCTGTTCAGATACTGTTAAAGCTGGAATTGTTAGTGCTGGATTACCTCCTACTTTCTCTGACTTAGTTTTTACTGATAATGACACCATCTGTTTGGATGATTCTGTAACAATTACAATATCTCCTCAACCTACAGAATTAACACTTCCTTCTCTAGATGTTGGTGATACAATAAACTTACCTGATGGTAGTGGACAATCATATACCTCGTCCTTAAATATTAATATTTTTGATCCTGGAACTACGTATGAGCCTGGCTTTATTGAAGAGTTTTTCTCTAGTATGGAACACTCTTTTTTAGGTGATTTAGAAATTAAAATTATTTGTCCGAATGGACAAGAAGCCATCCTTAAAGGATATCCTGGAGGTGGTGGAACATATTTAGGAGAACCAGTTGATGTAACTGCCAATAATGGAGTACCTGGAGTTGGTTATTTGTATGGCTTTAGCCAAAACAATAACAATTTCGGAACGATGGTTGGTGAGGCAGGTAATTATCAACAAAATTTTACAGATGCTTTAGGTAACAATTATACAAATGAAGATTACTTACCTTCTGGGAGTTATCTTCCTGAAGAAAATTACGACCTACTTTTAACTGGTTGTCCTCTAAACGGTCCTTGGACAATTGAAATTACAGATAACTTGGGTATTGATGATGGTTTTGTCTTCGAATGGGGAATTACATTCAATGAAATTATTATGACAGATACCAGTGCTCAAACGGTTATTCCTCAAGTAATAGCTATGGCTTGGGATCCTACCCCAACAATAGTCGATAATCCTAATGACTCAACAATTATTGTTTCACCTGCAGATTCTGGTAAATATTCATATGTGTTTAAGGTACAAGACGATTTTGGTTGTGCGCATGATACGACAATATCTATATATGTGAAAGATCGTCCACAATCGTTTGCTGGAAACGATACAACCACTTGTTTAATGCAAATTCAATTGAATCCTGAAGTTAAAGGCATAGACCCTGTATGGTCTACAATTAGCGGAAATGGATCGTTCGAATTTGATGATTCGCTTATTCATACCCCAATAGTGAAAGCATTAGATACTGGGGTATATAGTTACGCCCTGACGGAAGACGTTAATGGATGCCAAAGTTATCCAGACACAATTAATGTATTATATTACTCACTTATTAATACGATAGACATTGGTGTTGATAATGATACAGTTTGTATTCCAAACGAAGTAACCTTTGCTAATTTGAGTGACATGACTCAGTTTTCTGATATTACATGGAACCTAGGTGATGGAACTGAAATAGACTCTGAGGCAGCTCCAGTACATGGTTACACTAGTGTAGGTTGTTATGACATAATTGTTACACTAACTAGTCCTGAAGGATGTACAGTCGATTCTATCTTCCCAAGTTTTGTATGTGCATATAACTATCCTACGGCTAATTTTACATTTAATCCATTTGAGCCTGTTGTGCCTCAAACACAAGTTACTTTTACTAATCTCTCAACTGGTTCAGGAAATGATAGCTTACAGTACATTTGGTTTTTTGATACGCTAGCAATAGATTCTAGCGAGAATCCAATTTATGAGTTTCCTACAACCTTTGGAGGCACGTATACAAACACGCTAATTACTTATAATGAAGGTGGCTGTGCGGATACTGTTTCAAAGGACGTAACTGTAAAGAACTTCCTTAGTATTTTTGTGCCTAATTCGTTTACTCCTAATGGAGATAATGCAAACGATTTCTTTTATCCAGTTTTAACAAACAGTGATTTGATTGAATATAATGTTTATATATTTGATCGTTGGGGTAATATCGTTAGTGAATCGGATGATATGGAGTTAGATTACAAATGGAATGGTCGATTAAAAGATGGTTCTCCTGCTCCAATGGGTATTTATTCATTCCTTATTAGGTTTAAGGAGTTAGACGATACCAAAAACCAAAAAATGACAGGGCATATTACTTTGTTTAGGTAAATAAATCTTTCAGGGGTTTAAAGCGTCTAATTTCATGATTAACAGAACATTATTCAACTTAGTGTTGATTATTGGTGTAATGTTTTTGCTAGGCTTAACTACACTAACTATAATATCAAAATCAGAAGGCTTTGTAACGAATGGTTTTCTCACAATTTTAAGCGATATACTACAACCATTGGCAATACCTGTTTTTTGGCTGATACACTTTCTTACAAAACACACAGCCTTAACAAATACAGCAGTTTTAGTTCTGTCAGTTATTATTGTTTCAACAACCTATGTTTTAATTTACAGACTGCTTCTAAACTGTATCAAAAATCATCGGAAAATTATTTAATTCCATGTGCCCCGTATCTTAGATAGCTAGCAATTTACAATAGTATGACGAGTACATATTCTTTACTACCTATCCCTTATCGTATCAAGTAACAAATACAAATATTCTGGACTTAAAAATGACATACTATTTGATAATTGACACTCGTTGCAAACGAGCGCCAGAATTAGGCAAGGAATCAAAGCGTAACACAATAGGTAGCTTAGATTAAAGCTTAAATAGCTTTCTGATTATTCTTTTATTAGTAAACTCTTTGTAACAGCTCACATTACTTAATTTATTGTCATGATTATAATAGAGTTGACAAAGATGGTTTTCTTCTATTAAGAATGTAGTTTTCTCTTTGTAGGAAGATTCTTTTACATATAAAACTACACCAAAACCACTTATATATTGCTCGATATAATAATCATATATCACAGATTTATATTGCATACTTAACAATGAATCTAAGTTGAAGTCATATTTTTTAAATAACTTTTTTACTTCTTTACCTTTATTCCTAATGAAGGAATCTTTTGAATATTTAAAGCAATAACTAATATCGAATGAGCAAATTTTTAATTGATAAACATTACTATCAGTAAAGAACAGAATATCGGTCTGCTCCTCATTTTCTATAGGGTATTCTGTTTTGTAGAAAATCCTATTGTTCAATGCAGATTGAGAAGTTATTCTTAGGGAAAGAATTAATAGTAATAATAGTATATATAGATGACGATACCTCAAAAGCCTTTATTTCTTCCACTCAAAAGTCTCTACCATTTCTTCTAGATCAACTTTTATATAGTCTAGGATAGGTTGGATCGAATCAATATTTGGAGTAGTTTCAAAATATAGGGCAGCTCTAAAAAAATGATCTGTAGTATCAGTTAAGAAAAATTGATAGTTACTTGCTACGTTACCAGCAATATCATACGTAACGCCATAAACCCCTGTTGAATCATTCTCAACAAGTGTTTCCTCTATTTTATCTGCTTTAATCGTATGCTCATACACAAGGTTTCTAGATGATTCTGTGTGATAAAATAAATTATTTTTATCATTGGTTTGATCTAGTTGAACATAAGAGGCATACAGTGTAGCCTTATACCTTGGATAAAACAAATTATGGTTGCAACTGTTTTCTTGACTAGGCACTACAAAAGCCTGATTAGAATATTTATACGTAAATGGACAATCGGGTTGATTGAATTCTTTGGTATATTCATGATCTGGTAAAGCAACACGATGGTAGCCTAAAGGTTTTGGGAAATACGGGGCTTCGCTATTACATGAAACAAGTACTCCAACCAATAAGATCACAAAAAACTGTTTATTCTTCCACACGCTCATTTATCGTTACTTTAATTTGCTTTATTCTTCGTTTATCTGCTGCTTCTACTACAAACGTATAATTCTCAAAGTTTAGTTTCTCATTCTTCAACATTATTTTCCCAGATTGCTCAATCAAAAACCCGGCTAATGTATCTGATTCTCCTTTATTTTCTTCAAAAATATCACCATCAATATCAAGTACTTTGTACATATCAATTAAAGATATTTTCCCTTCAAAAACATAATTATGATCATCTAGCTTACTATAAATCAAGTCATCATCATCAAATTCATCTGTGATTTCTCCTATAATTTCTTCGATAATATCTTCGAGTGTAACTATTCCAGATGTTCCTCCGTATTCATCTACCACGATTGCTATGTGGATATTCGACTCCTGAAATTGCTTTAATAAATCATCAATCTTTTTCATTTCTGGAACAAAAAATGGTGCTCGCATGAGCTTTGTCCAGTCGAAATTCTCTTTTTCGTTTAAGTGAGGAAGCAAATCTTTAACGTATAAAACTCCTTCTACTTGATCGAAAGATTCCATATAAATAGGTATTCTAGAATACCCACTTTCAATAATTTCTTTTAATAATTCATCGTAAGGAGTTGAGATATCGTAGGCAATTACATCAATTCTAGATTTCATGATTTGCTTTACATCTGTATTTCCAAACTTAACTATCCCCTCTAGAATACGTTTATCATCATCTGATACATCTTCGATCTCTGTTATCTCAAGTGCTTCCTCTAAATCGGTTACAGAAATATCTGTTCCTTTCTTTTTTATTCGCTTATCGATAAATGACGTACTTCTAACCAAGAGCTCACTCAAAGGAGAAAACACTTTACCTGTTACAATTAACGGGAAAGACATGAATTTTGCTAATTGCATGCTATTATTTGCTGCATAAACTTTAGGAATAACCTCTCCTACGAGTAGGATTAGGAAAGTTACACCAACAACTGTAATAAGAATTTCTAGAAATTTTTCCCCTTTTTCAAACTCCATTAAGTTCCCAACTAGATAAGTTGAAATGATAACAATACCTACATTGATAAAGTTATTTGCTATAAGAATATTAGCTAACAACCGTTTTGGTCGATTTAACAATCCCAACACCCGATCAGAAGCATTATCTTTTTCACTATTTAAAGTGTCCCTATCGGATGGAGATAAAGAGAAAAATGCTACTTCAGACCCTGAAATTAGTGCAGAGCTCATTAGTAATATAGCCATGATTACAATGGCAACAATGATAGAAGTATCTACTGAGTTAAATGTGATTAAAAGCCCCGACAGAGGCTCAATACTCGGAGGTTCCATATTAATTAATTAAAAAGGGAGATCATCGGTATCGTCATCAAATGCATTACCTGGATCATTGGCTGGTTTTGTGCTTGGTTGACTACCTTCAGTTCCTTCTGGTCGACCACCTAGCATTGTTAAATTATCTGCTACAACTTCTGTTGTGTAGCGGGTGTTTCCATCTTTATCTTCCCAATTACGGGTTTTGAGTTTTCCTTCGATATAAACAGAATTTCCCTTCTTAAGGTATTTTTCAGCAACTTCAGCAAGTCCTCTCCAAACCACAATGTTGTGCCACTCCGTTTGAGAAACTCTTTCTCCAGAATTTCTATCCTTATATGTTTCGCTAGTTGCGATAGGAAAGTTAGCTACAACTGCACCATTTTCGAGGTGTCTTACCTCTGGGTCTCTACCTAAGTTCCCGATTAATATTACTTTATTAACAGATCCTGCCATTTAATTTATTCATCTAATTACACTAAAATAAGCATTTTATGTTCTACAGGAAAATTAGATTTATTATTATTCCTCAACAATTTCAGCGCGATGAGGTTTTAAGGCATCCCTTACTTGATAAACAACTGATTTATCAACTGTCATAAAAACGATGGTATGCATTTCATTTTGAACCTCAATACCTATTTGAGAATTCATATTTTCTCTTTCTGCAAATTCTTTTAAATGAATTTCGTGATGTTTAGCTGTTTGCTCTGCGTCAGCTCCTTTTATATCCCAAATAAGTTTTATTATCATGGCTCAAATTATATTTATATTCCTCACCTATTACAATCACGCTCTATAACTCCACTGTCTAACTAACTACTCACAACTCATGACTCCCTACTAACTACTAAAAACTCATGACTAAGGACCATCATATTACCAATCCAACCATTCATCAATTTCTCTCCTATCTCTTTTAGTAGGTCGTCCTTCTCCTTTAGCTCGATATTCTTTTTGGGCTAGTTTAATCATTTTAAAACGCTCAAGTTCTTCCAATGGAGTTACTTCTTTCATATAGTTTTCTACTAGCTTGGCTCCTACTCTCTTTTCTAGTAGCTCTAACACTTGATACTCAAAACGAATACCGTGTTTTCGAACGGTAATAACATCATCTATCTTAATTTCTTTAGCAGGTTTAGAGGGTATATCGTTAACGAATACATGTCCTTTTTTGCAAGCTTCACTGGCTTTGTTTCTTGTTTTAAACAACCGAATAGACCATAAATATTTATCTAACCGAGCCATTAAACTTACTGAACAATTAATTTTTTAATTGCTATGCGTTTTTGATTAGTTGCAAGTTCAACAAAATAAATTCCTTTAGATAAGTGAGAAACATCCAGTGTATTTATTTGGTTAGCTAATTGTGTATGGATTATTTTTCCATCAGTTGAAAACAATCGAATAGAGCTATTTGGAACCTGCTGTGTCATTGAGATAGTTACTAAATCACTTGATGGATTAGGAAAAATATTTAGTTTTACTTCTTTCGTTACAGATTTTATTCCAACTGTATTAGTACCTCCATAATAACAAACAACTCCTCCTCTACGGTTACCTGCAAAAATATCTAGGTCATTGTCGTTATCAATATCTATTAAAAAAGGTGAGAGATATAACCCTATTTCTTTTTTGCTAATGATTGTATCGCTTGGAGTAAACTCATTAAGTGGATCATTAGAATCAATATTACTGAATAAGATCCCCTGCCCTTGTTGACCACCAACCATAGCATAATCTGCACCTTGGTAAGAGAAAAAGTGTGGCACTGAATATCCTGTAGAAGTTCCATTAACATCCCAAGGTTCTTTTATTTGTAGTCCTCCCATTGTATCTGTTACGAAATGGAAGGAATAACTTGTACTATTTCCTCTATTTTCATAATAGCTCAATAATCCATTTTTCTCCCCAATGATTAAATCTAAATCCCCATCTTTATCATAGTCGTACAGTTGAGGAGCAGCAAATTGCCCCACATCAATTACCTGAGAACTATCATCTTGTAAATTTTGTTGTGTTAATGTAAATGATGCCGTGTTACCAACACCCGCTGTATTCGTTAACAAATGAAGGTTACCGTCAATGTCACCTAAAATTAAATCCATATCTAAATCCCCATCGATATCTCCAAACGTAGGGAATAAAGCTAAACCTAAACTCAACCCAGAAAAATTACCATAATCGGTATTTGCTTCTGTAAACTGAGGATTAGATAATGTGCCTGTGTTCTCATACAAGACCATTTTTGATTCATGAGAAATGGTTGTTTTATCAAAAAAACCAAAAGATGATACAATCATATCTTGCAAGCCATCTCCGTTATGATCAAAAAAAGTTACATTACTAATTTCTCCTGCTTCAATAGATTCATCTTGCAAAAAGTTATTTTTTACATATTGAAAACTAGGGATTGAGCTAGTTCCTACATTTTTATAAAAATGAGCACTTGTTGTGTTTTCACTTAGTGTTTCTACGTTGGGAGAAAATACTAAATCTTTTTTACCATCATTATCTAAATCTTCCATAAACATAGCAGGAAAAAGCTCTAAATCAACCGGTACATCATAGGAAGGAAATATGGTATCTTGAGCAGTTATTGCTAAACTACTAATTGGCAAAGATCCCCCATGTTGGGCTAAAACTACATTCCTAAAGGAAACATCTCCTATTAATAAATCGCTAATATCATTACCATCACTATCATATGCAAGCATGGTACTACCTGCATGCCTTACCTGGGGTTGATACACATTAAATGAGCAAGTATCGTTAAGAACTAACTTGTTGCTATTTACACCAGTCTCGGAGAAATATCCCCAACAAGTATTTTTCATTTCAAAATATAGGCTATCTTGATGACCATAATTTTCTATACTCATGTTTTTGTGATACTCGATATAAGCGCCTAATACACCAAAAGTGAGCACATCCAAATCACCGTCCCCATCGATATCGCTTATAGACGGAATATCAACTGAAGATACATAAAGATTAAAAAGCTTGGTTGAGTCGTAAACCGAAGTAAACCCTTGATAAGAAATAATAACAGGCTTAACCAAATCAAACTGTAAATTACTTCCTGATGATGTATTTTTAAAAACTTTAATTCCAATATTAGTTGAAGTAAAAATGTCTTTTTTCCCATCACCATCGTAATCTCGAAGTAATGTCCAATTTTGCATGGTAGGGAAAAACTCCTCGTATTGACTATCGTATCTATAGTCTGATTGGTTGGGAGTTCCTTCATTAATGAAGGTTAATAATTTATCATCTGCTCGATCAAAAACGACTAAATCTTCAATTGCGTCTCCATTCAAATCCATCGTGGAAAATTGCGGAGCATGAAGACCACCAGACCATCCAGAAGCTATTAATGAACCTTTCGAAACGGGTATATCATTGTTTCTGTAAAATGGAATTTGAGTAAATCCATCCAATACAAAACTGATTAGAAAACTGATTAAAACGACTATTCTCATATTTAAAATGAAATTTATATCAACAAATTACAAAATATTAACGATAGCGTGTAAGATTTAGTTGCTTATAATCGTTATATTAACTAGAGATTTTAACGAAACAACTGTGATTTTGATAAGTGTTGACCCGGATGATTTTCGTTAAAACAGATTAAATTATAAATAACATATTCTGCCCAAAGGTTCAGTTGAACGTGCAGAAAACATCAAAGACAATGGCATCTTTTTTAGATCAAATAAAATTGCAATATAAAAATGGTTCTATGAACCTTAAATTAATCATGATTAATGTGGGAGTTTTTATCGTAACACTCTTACTAATGGTCATTTTTAAATTATTATCGATCAATTTTTCCATTTTAGATTATGTACAGGCTCCTTCGGATTTTAGTACGTTATTAGTAATGCCATGGACAGTAATTACTTATAATTTTGTTCATTCTCTAGGTGGTATCGGCCATTTATTTTGGAACATGTTAATATTATATTTTGCTGGGAATCTATTTGAACAAACGTTAGGCAGCAGAAAATTACTAAGTACCTATTTAATAGGTGGTATAGCAGGCTTTTTACTTTTTACACTTGGATATAACTTTTTGCCCGCACTTATCACACCTGATAGAAATGAAGTTTTAATTGGTGCTTCAGCATCAATCACTGCCATTTTTGTGGCTATAGGGATATACATGCCCAATTATCAAATTCGATTATTATTTATCCCTCAAAGTTTTAAACTTATCCATGTTGTTGCTTTTTTTGTACTTCTCGATTTTATACGACTTCAGTCTAGTATAGGGGTTGACAATGCAAATACCGGAGGTTGGTTAGCTCACATCGGGGGAGCTATCTTTGGGTTTATCTATGCCAATCAACTGAAAAGGGGGAAAAACATCAATAAGTGGGTCGAATCAATTATTGATAAAATTGCTACTCTTTTTAAGCGATCGCCAAGTAAATTAAAGGTGAAATATAAACGCTCTAGTAGTAAATCTGGTGATACCACTCCACCTAGAGACGACTATGAATACAACGAAAATAAAGCATACACTCAAGAACAAATAGATGCTATATTAGATAAAATATCGAAATCTGGATATGATAGTTTGACAAAAAAGGAAAAAGATTTTCTTTTTAATCAATCAAATAGACGTTAGTTTTATCCTACAAATTAAACTTCAATTGAAAAAATATTCATTCCATAAATACCAAGGAACGGGTAATGACTTTGTCATTATTGACAACAGAACGCAAATATTCGATAATACAAATCTAGATCTAGTAAAAAAACTTTGCGACAGAAAGTTCGGTATTGGAGCAGATGGTTTAATATTAATTGAAAACCACAACAAACTAGATTTTGACTTAGTTTACTTCAACTCAGATGGAAGCAAGAGCTTCTGTGGAAATGGCAGTAGATGTGGTGTAGCCTTTGCAAAAAACCTTGGAATAATTGAAAATACGACAACGTTTAATGCTATTGATGGCATCCATACCGCACAAATCAAAAATGATTTAGTTCATTTAAAAATGAATGATGTAGAGGGTATTGAAAAAATAAATAATGATTTTTATTTAAATACAGGGTCTCCTCATTACAATAAGTTTGTCGAAAATGTTACTCTTATAGATATTATTTCTGAAGCTCATTCCATTAGGTATAATGAACGTTTTAAATCAGAGGGAACAAATATAAATTTTGTTGAGCGCAAAGATGATGGTGTTGAAATTAGAACCTATGAAAGAGGTGTTGAGGATGAAACGCTTTCATGTGGAACTGGTGCTACTGCGGTTGCTTTAACTGCTAGTAATAAATTTCAATTCGACTCTCCAATTCGCGTTAAAGTTCAAGGAGGTGAATTAATGATCTCTTTTGATAAAATCACTGATGAAAAATTTGAAAATATTTGGTTGATAGGTGAAGCTAAACATGTATTTTCTGGACAAATTACTATCTAAATGTTAAAAGGGAAGCACATTAGTTTAAGAACACCAGAACCTGAGGATTTAGAGGAGATGTATGCACTTGAAAACAACATCCAAAATTGGTTGGTAAGTCATACATTGGTTCCCTATTCCAAAAATGTTCTTAAAGCTTACATTGCTAGCTCCCATGATATTTACTTAACAAAACAAGTTCGCTTTATTATTTGTGATTTGGATAATGCCTTCTTGGGAACTATTGATTTATTTGATTTTGATCCACAACACCAACGATTAGGTATTGGTATAATTATTTCTCCTCAAAAAAGGAGTAATGGGGTAGCATCAGAAGCACTTCAATTAGTTATTGATTACTGTTTCGACACATTACTTCTTAAAAATATTTATTGCAACATTTTAGAAAGTAATGCCCCTAGTAAAGCATTGTTTACTAAACATGGATTCCAGCTCATTGGACTTAAAAAATGTTGGATAAAAACCAACAATGGATGGGAAAATGAGGAATTATATCAACTAGTTAATCCTTCAACAACTGTTTTTTAAGCTGATCTTTTTCAGACGAACTAAGCGCAGGTGGATTTGACTTTTCTTTTTCTATCAGTTTATACAATCTTTTTGACAATTTATCATAAACACGACATCCCTTACAATGCAAATTATGGAACTTCATTAAGAATTTTTCCTTAAACGATAACTGTTTAAAGTCTCTTTGATCCATTATTTTTGCTGCCTTCTCACAACTTATCATAACTAATTATTTAACCAATTTTCTTTCATACACCCTTGAAGCCTTGCCTTGGCTCTATGAATGATTACCCAAAAATTGGACGATGTGATATTATGTTCATTACAAATTTCTTCTGAATCTTTCTCATCTATATATTTATCTACGAATACTGCTTTCCATTTTTCTGGTAATCCAGAAATACAACTCATTAAAGCTGACCTTAATTCACTGTTCTCAATTTCTATCTCAACCTCTGGTCTATCGTTCTTAGCAGTAACATATTCCACCCAGCTAGTATCTTGATCTTGATTCGAAACAATTTTTGAAACTGCTTTTGTTTTTCTGGCTTCTTGTTGTCTCCAATAATCAATGATTTTTCTTTTCAAGATAGAAAACAACCAGGTTTTAACTGAACTTTTTTGCTCAAACCTATCAAGGGCCTTTAAGGCAGAATAAAAGGTTTCCTGTACATAGTCGTAAGCAAGCTCTCTATCATTCAACCGATAATAAGCATAGCCAAACAAAGCATCTGAGTATTGATCAACCCATTGTGAAGTATCTATTTGATTTTTTGTAGACATTTAGTGATTCTTAGCTTCGTTCCAGTATTTATCCATTTCTTCTAAAGTCATTTCAGATAAGGATTTACCATCTTTTTTAGATTCATTTTCAAGATACTGAAATCTTTTGATAAACTTTCTATTAGTACGTTCTAAAGCCGCCTCTGGATCTATACCTAAAAATCTGGCATAATTGATTAAAGAAAATAATACATCCCCAAACTCATCTTCTATTTGCGTTGATTGACTATCAACTTCGACTTTCAACTCTGCAATTTCTTCATTTACTTTATCCCAAACTTGCTCTTTGTTTTCCCAATCAAAACCAACTCCCCGAACCTTTTCTTGTATTCGACTAGCTTTAACCATTGCTGGTAATGAATTTGGAACACCTTCTAAAACTGACTTCTTACCTTTTGCCAACTTTATTTTTTCCCAGTTTGCTTTTACCTCTTCCTCCGTATTGGCTATTACTTCACCGTAAATATGAGGGTGTCTTTCTACTAATTTATCACATACACTATTCAAAGCATCTGCAATATCAAAATCTCCAGTTTCAGATGCAATCTTTGCATAAAAAACCATGTGCAGCATGATATCACCTACTTCCTCTTTAATTTCATCAATGTCTTCATTTAAAATGGCATCAGCCAATTCGTACGTTTCTTCTATAGTAAGCCTTCTCAAAGACTGAAAAGTCTGCTTTCTATCCCATGGACATTTTTCACGCAAATCATCCATGATGGTTAAAAGTCTCTGAAAAGCTTCTAGTTTATTGTGCATTTTGTTGTTCAAATTTTTTGATAAGCTCATCATCAGAAAGATCTATTGTTTCCAGTCTAGCTTTACTATCATCTGCCCATTGATTATCCGGATAGTCTTTTACTATTTGACCGTATATTTTTTTTGCTTCTTCTTTAGCATTTAATTGAAAATCAAAAATACTTGCCTTTTCATACAAATAGTCAACTAAATGTTTACTTTGAGGATATTCTATAATCAACTTAGATAAAGTTTGAATGGCAAAATACGGTTTTTCCATTCCTCTAGCCGCTAAAACTGATTTATATAAGATATCCTCTCTGTTTGGAGATTCTGGGAATCGTTCTGCATATTGATTAGTGGCTTCTTGCAGCTGCTTTGCTATTTCAATATCAGCTTTTAAGTTTTGGTTCAATAAATTACTCTCTAATTTATAAACACTATCCTTTAGTTCAGTCTCTGTAAGTTCTGTTAATTCCTTTGATCTTTGCTCTGATTGAGAACAACTAAAGAGAAGAACTAAAAATCCTAAAAAAACAAGGTTATTAAGTTTCATAGTCTAAAAATTATTTACTCCTAAGTTAGAAAAGTTAATTAAGATTTTATACGAAAAATACATTGCCTATTAAAAGGTGTTTTATATTATTTATCGCTTTAACCGAAAAACATGTATCCGATAATTATAGCAGCTATTAAACCGACTAAATCTACCAATAACCCTATGCCTAATGCATAACGTGTTTTTTTAATATTGACGGATCCAAAATAAACAGCTAATACGTAGAAAGTAGTTTCCGTAGAACCTTGCATGATCGATGTTAATTTTCCTACAAAAGTGTCAGCTCCGTTTTTAGTTGAAGTATTATAATTATCCCAAGCTTCAACCATAACTCCTCTAGCCCCTCCTCCAGAAAATGGCTTCATTATTCCAGTGGGTAAGGCATCAACAAAACGAGTATCAACTCCTAAAAATTCAAAAAACACTCTGATTGATTCAATTAAAACATCCATAGCTCCTGATGCTCTAAAGGCACCGATTGCACACAAAATAGCTATTAAGTAAGGTATTATTTTTATTGCTACTTTAAATCCGTCCTGAGCTCCTTCTATAAAAGCACTGTAAACATCAATTTTTTTGTATAAACCAGCAGTAATAAAGGAAGCAATTACACTAAATAATATTATTCCTGATGTTAAGTTAGAAAAAATCTTAAGCTCATCTTTTGGTAGTGAGTGCGTATAATAAACCAAGCCTCCTACAATTATAAAAGCACCTATTAAATAGGATAAAACAACCCTATTAAAAATATTTAGGCGTTGGACAATTGAAACAGCTATCAGACCAAACATACTGGAACAGAAAGTAGCTAAAAGTATTGGTATGAATACCATCACTGTGTCTTGAGAGCCATATGATGCCCTCAAGGCCAAAATACTAACTGGTATGAGAGTTAAACCAGATGTATTTAATACTAAAAATAATATTTGTGCATTGGAGGCAACTTCTTTATTTGTATTAACCTCTTGCAATTGCCCCATAGCTTTTAACCCCATTGGAGTAGCAGCATTATCCAACCCCAACATATTAGCAGAAAAATTCATTACCATGGAACCAATCGCTGGATGATTCTTTGGTATTTCTGGAAATATTCTTGAGAAAAAAGGATTCAATAATTTAGAAAGAAAATTGACTACACCTGCCTTTTCTCCAATCTTCATAATACCGAGCCAAAATGCTAAAGCTCCAGTTAATCCAATTGATAGTTCAAAACCAAGCTTACCATTGTCAAAAATGCTCTTGGTTAAATCAGAAAATACAGTAAGGTCTCCGAGAATAGTTTTTATAATAGCGATTAGAAAGGCTACTAAAAAGAAGGATATCCAAACGTAATTTAGAGCCATAATTACATCTCCAATTCTTTTAATCCTTGTCTTATAATTATTGGTTCTTCATCAGTACAATCCACAATTGTTGATCCAACAATATCCAATATACCAGCATCAACGACTCCAGCTACTCTATTATTATATTCATCTATGATCAACTCAGGATCATTCAAGTTTTCTATTAAATCATCTGTAGAGACAGACGAAACAACTAAAGCTTCATCGAACTGTTGCATTAATTCCATAATAAAACTATGATTAGGCTGTCTAATGCCTATTTCCTTTCGATTAGTATCGAATAATTTTGGAACGAAGTTATTTGCCTGTAATATAAACGTGAAAGGACCTGGAAGGTTCTTATTTAAAAGCTTATACGTAGACCTAGAATAGGGCTTTACAAAATCATTTAATTTACTTAAACTTGGAATTATAATAGAAAAATTAGCCTTTTGGGGTTTTACATCTTTAAGCTTTGCAATTTTAGCTATAGCTTTTTTAGAATTAATACTACAGCAAAAAGAATAAACAGAATCAGTAGGAACTATACAAACCTCATCTTTATTCAAAAGATTAACGACCTCTCTTATAGCTTTATAAAAAGCTCCATCAGATTGATCGGTAATCTCAAAAACTTTCATTTAAGCATTAACTTTTTTATAATCTGCTAAAAATTTCTCTAAACCTATATCGGTTAGTGGATGATTAAATAACGACTCAATAGCTTTTAATGGACCAGTCATAACATCAGCTCCAATTTTTGCACAATCAATAATATGCATAGAATGTCTTACTGAAGCAGCTAATATTTGTGTTTCATAGCCATAATTATCATAAACGTCCCTAATTTCACCAATTAAATTAAGCCCATCAGAACTAATATCATCAAGACGTCCAATAAAAGGAGATACATAAGTTGCTCCTGCCTTAGCAGCTAATAAAGCTTGACCTAGAGAAAAAACTAACGTACAATTCGTTTTAATTCCTTTATCTGAGAAATATTTTATAGCCTTAACCCCTTCTTTTATCATAGGAACTTTTACTACAATATTATTGTGTAAAGAAGCTAAATGTTCTCCTTCTTGCACCATTCCTTCAAAATCTGTTGAAATAACTTCAGCACTAACATCTCCATCTACCATTTCACAAATAGTGAGGTAGTGTTTTATTATATTTTCGCTTCCACCAATTCCTTCTTTAGCCATTAAAGATGGATTAGTAGTAACACCATCTAAAACACCAAGGTCTTGTGCATTTTTGATTTCTTCTAAATTAGCAGTATCTATAAAGAATTTCATATCGTAAAATTAGGGTAAAAAAAAAGCAAGACCAAAGGCCTTGCTTAAAAAATAGCAACTACATACTCTCCCGCAATAGCAGTACCATCTGCGCAAGTAGTCTTAACTTCTCTGTTCGAAATGGTAAGAGGTGTAACTACCGCTATAATCACTATAAAATCTAATTTGTTGAATTTTATTAAGTTTAAGTTTACAGAAAATTAGTATTGCTCGGCTAATACATTACTGTATGTACACCTGCAACCTATCAAAGTCGTAGTCTACAACCTTCTTTAAAAGAAATCTCATCTTGAGAAGAGTTTCGCACTTAGATGCTTTCAGTGCTTATCTCAACCGAACGTAGCTACTTTGCAATGCAGCTGGCGCCACAACAAATACACCAGAGGTTCGTCCATTCCGGTCCTCTCGTACTAGGAACAGGTTCTCTCAAATTTCTAACGCCCACAACAGATAGGGACCGAACTGTCTCACGACGTTCTGAACCCAGCTCGCGTGCCACTTTAATGGGCGAACAGCCCAACCCTTGGGACCT
>CATLPG010000027.1 GCA_950054195.1 uncultured Saccharospirillaceae bacterium | reverse complement strand
TAAGTGAGCAAAGGTTGTTGCCGGTGCTGGATCTGTTAAGTCATCCGCAGGTACGTATACCGCCTGTACCGATGTAATAGATCCTTTTTTGGTTGAAGTAATACGCTCTTGCATCGCTCCCATCTCTGTTGCTAATGTTGGTTGGTAACCTACCGCAGATGGCATACGACCTAAAAGTGCTGATACCTCAGAACCTGCTTGAGTAAATCTAAAGATGTTATCGATAAAGAAAAGAATATCTTTCCCTTCTTCTCCACTTTCAGCATCTCCATCACGGAAGTATTCTGCTAAAGTTAATCCAGATAAAGCAACACGTGCTCTTGCTCCTGGAGGCTCGTTCATTTGTCCGAAAACGAATGTTGCTTTAGATTCTTCTAATTGCTTTTTATCCACTTTAGATAAATCCCATCCACCTTCTTCCATAGAGTGTAAGAAATCATCTCCGTATTTTACAATACCAGACTCTAACATCTCTCTCATCAAATCGTTCCCCTCTCTAGTTCTTTCTCCAACTCCTGCAAATACAGATAAACCACCGTGTCCTTTTGCAATATTGTTAATCAACTCCTGAATAAGAACTGTTTTACCTACTCCTGCTCCTCCAAACAACCCAATCTTTCCTCCTTTTGCATAAGGCTCAATTAAGTCGATTACTTTAATTCCTGTATATAAAACCTCTGTAGAGGTTGATAAATCTTCGAATTTTGGTGGCTCAGCATGAATTGCTTTTGTTTTTGTTCTATCAACTGCATCGATACCGTCAATAGCCTGACCTACAACATTAAATAATCTTCCTTTAATGTGATCACCAACAGGCATACTAATTGGCGCACCTGTTACAGTAACATCCAACCCTCTTCTTAATCCTTCTGTAGCATCCATTGCAATTGCTCTTACAGAATTTTCTCCAATATGCTGTTGAACTTCTAAAACAACTACTTCTCCACTATCTTTAGTAACTTCCAACGCATCTAGGATGCTAGGTAACTGACTTTGATCATCAAAAGCTATGTCCACTACTGGACCAATAACCTGTGAGATTTTACCTTTTACAGACATATAATAATTTTTTTAATGATGTAATAACTTTTGCAAAATTAGGTTTTTTTTGAACCCCTGCCCAATATTTTTATAAAAAAAAATACCTTTGAATCTATTAAGTTTTTAACCCGTTTTGATCATACACTATAATACAGCTAGTTTTAACCCTAAAAAGCCAGTTATTTTAACACCTGGAACGTTTGATGGCGTGCATTTTGGACACCAAAAAATACTAAAAATCTTAACGGATACTGCTAAGGAGAAAAACATGGAGTCGGTTGTACTTACCTTTTCTCCACATCCTAGAAAAGTTTTATTTCCTGATGGAAAACCCCTGTTTTTAATTAACACGTTGGATGAAAAAATAGAGCAACTAAAAAAACACGGTGTAGATCACTTAATCATTTATCCCTTCACTTTAGATTTTTCTAGAATTTCAGCTTTGGAATATGTAAGAGACTTTTTACTTAATGAATTAAAAGTTTCGAAACTTGTTATAGGTTACGATCATCAGTTTGGAAGAAATAGAGAGGGTGATTTTAATTACCTTAAAGAGCTTAGTCCGTTATACGAGTTCGAAATAGAAGAAATATCTGCACAAGATATAAACGAAGTAAATATTAGCTCTACAAAAATCAGAAAAGCAATTTTAAATGGTGATATAGAAACTGCTAATGAATATTTAGGCTATCAATTTTCTATTACGGGAGATGTAGTAGAAGGGAAAAAACTTGGTAACACCATTGGTTTCCCTACTGCAAATATTCAACCTACTTCGAATGATAAAATCATACCAAAAAATGGTGCATATGCTGTTTCTGTAACTGTTGATAGCAAACAATACGGAGGAATGCTAAACATTGGTCACAACCCAACGGTTTCATCTGATCAAACACAACATATTGAAGTTAATATTTTTGATTTCAATCAAAATATATACGGAACTGATATAACCGTGTATTTTATTAAGCGATTGAGAGATGAAAAAAAGTTTGAATCTGTTGATGAACTAAAACAGCAACTAGCAGATGATGCTTTATTGGCTAAGCAATTTGTTTAAAAATGGTTCGTTTAGAAATAAAAAACAGCAGTGAGCTTACAAATAAGGAAATAGCTTCATTAAACAAAATATGTAAAGCTATTTACAGCGAAAATCCAGACAATCACATTACAGATAATCATATAAATAAAACTAATCCTGTTTTTTATTTATGGAAAAAAGATGATTCTATACTGGCCTTTCAAGCATATACTCTTTTTTATGAGAAAACTCCATTTTCTAAAAAGTCTCTACCAATAGTATACATTAACTTGGCATACAAAAACCCTTCTGCCGATTTAGAAGTAAAAAACTTTGCAAAAAAAAGTAACTTAATTTTTTTAAAAAACCATCTGGGTAAATTTTGGTTTTTAAAGCCTTTTGTACTCATCTTTATAACAAATAACCCTAAAATTTACGATCGCTTAAGCAAAGCTATTTATAAAATTTATCCAAACGTTAAGCACATAACTCCTAAAAATGTTTTGGATTTTGCTAAGCTATTAACAAGTAAAAAACTCAAATTTGAAGACGCTAGACTTTCTGACAATTTAATTATTGAGCAAGATTGTTATGAAAAATGTGAAATAACCAAAGCTTGGAGTAGTTTTTATGAATCAAATAATCCTGCAGTAAATGATTTATTTATCAAAAATAAAGCTGTAATAAAACGAGACGACAAATATTTTTTAGCAGAAAAAGCTATTTTTTTCATCGGGCATTACAATTTCTGGAAAAAGCTTTTAAAAAGAAAAAGCTCCTAATTTCATAGGAGCTTTAAGTAATGATTATATTTCGTTAAAATTTATACGTAAACCCTACGTTTATTGCTTCTTTAAACTGTAACCTTGGGCCAACAGCATCAGCAACACCATCATCGTTTTTATCTACTTCAATATCTATATCATGATCGTAAATTAACGTTGTGGAGATGCTAGCAGATATAAACTTATTCACTTTCATTGATAATAAAACATCCCAAAATACATCAATGTTTTCTGGACGATCTAAGTAATTTGAGAACAATATCATTGATGTTTTAAGATTTACATTCTTCATAATCTCTGCTTGGTATTTAGCTTGAACTAATCCTCCCATTTCAAACCTTACTTTAGAGCCTGGATCTACACCAAAAGCTCCATCTGCTGAAAGTCTATCATCCATTACGAATGTTGTTTTAGATGATAAAGGAGATAAAAACACAGCAAAAGCTTTATTTGGTTTATAATCAAACCCTAAGGCAAAAGTTAAATATCCAGGTGCCATCAAATTTGATATGTATGCAGAGTCTGGATCCGTTGGGTCATTAAACCCATAATCAAACTGTGAACGAAAGTTTAGTAAAGCTCCATAGTACCAATTACTACTATCAGAAAACTGTTGTCCGTATTTAGAACTTAATTCTATTCTATCATCACTTTTAAAAGGCTCTCCATCATTAATACTTTGTACACTTGTTAAACCGTAAGCTAGATCTAATGAGTTATCCCAAGCATTCCTTTTCTTTTTATAGTTGGCAAATACACTTAATAATGAGTTAACAGCAATAGTGTTTTGTCCACCTCCTGCCCAGTTAGTTAAACTAACTTGAGAAAAGTTTACGTTAAATGTTCCGCCAGTCATCCAACCGGTATCTTTTTCTGATCCTCTAGCTAATATGGTAGAGTTAACTTTTTTTGTGTCTTGTGCATTAGCTCCAATGACTAGCGTTAAAAAAACAATTGATAATAAATTTCGTTTCATTTTATTAGTTGTATAATTTAATTGTTTGTTTGTGTTACAAATAAAAATTGTTGGTTATTAAAATTAAGCCTAACTTAATTAAGTGCTAAATTTAGCGCAAACATACTAGATGTTCTCCAATATAAAAAAGAGCAACATCAATTCTTAACAAAAGGATAACGCAAAAGCATATGTCTAAAAAAAACGATAAAAGACAAAAACAACTAGCTAGACAAAAAATAGTTAAGTTTTTAAAGGGTAAACCAAACTCATCATATTCAGAAAAACAAATCGCAAAAAAAATAGGTTTTACTCAGCCAATAAAGAAAAAACTAGCTTCAAAAATTATACGAGATTTAGTTCACGATAAAGTTGTATTAGAAAAACCTGGAGAAACGTATCAGTTTAACCCTCAAATAATAAGTAAATACCAAGGAGAAATAACTTTTACACAATCTGGCACGGCCTTTATTTTAACTGGTGATGACCGAAAAGATATTTTTATTGCTCAGCGAAACACTAAAAATGCTTTAGAAGGAGATATTGTTAGCTACGAGATTACAAAAAAGTCTAAATCGGGAAAATCAGAAGGTAAAGTTGTAGAAGTTATTGAGCGAAAAAGCACACAATTTGTAGGAACAATAGAGGTAAGCTCAAAATTTGCTTTTGTTATTCCTTCAAATAAAAAGATTCATGTCGACTTTTTTATTGATTTAAAGAAAATCGGAGATGCTAAAAACGGACAAAAAGTACTAATAGAAATGACCGATTGGCCACTATCTGCTGATAGTCCATACGGAAAAGTAATTAAGGTGTTAGGAAATGCCGGAGAAACAAGCACTGAAATTCATGCGATTTTGGAAGAGTTTGGTTTACCATACGAGTTTCCTCAAGAAGTTCTTGACGCATCTAATGATATTTCAACAGAAATTACCGAAGAAGAACTAAAAAAACGTAGAGACTTTAGGTCTGTACCAACCTTTACTATTGATCCTGATGACGCAAAAGATTTTGATGATGCGCTATCTTTTCAACGATTAGAAAACGGTAATATTGAAGTAGGTGTGCATATTGCAGATGTATCGCATTACGTAACACCAGATAGCATTATTGATAAAGAAGCGGTTGAACGCTCCACTTCTGTTTATTTAGTGGATCGTGTAGTTCCTATGCTACCAGAAATACTATCTAACCAAGTATGTTCTTTACGCCCTGATGAAGAAAAGTATTGTTTTTCTGCTGTTTTTGAGTTGGATCATAAAGCAAAAGTTCACAACCAATGGTTTGGACGAACAGTTATTAAATCTATCAGAAGGTTTACTTACGAAGAAGCTCAAGAGCGAATAGAAACAAAAGAAGGCGACTACCAAGAGGAAATAAACACGCTAGATTCCTTAGCAAAAGTTTTAAGAAAAAACAGATTAAATAAAGGAGCGCTAGATGTTTTTTCTACAGAAGTGAAGTTTAAAGTTAGTGAAGATGGAAAGCCAGATGGTATCATGATAAAAACCTCCAAAGATGCCCATAAGCTTATTGAGGAGTTTATGTTATTGGCTAATAGATCTGTTGCTACACTGCTTGGAAAAAGAAAAGAAGGAGAAGTTCAATACCCAAATATTTATAGGGTACACGATGAACCAAGCGAACAAAAAATTGCTGATTTACGCTTGTTTTTGGATGAGGCAGGATATAAATTACAGCCTGTTAAAGGCAAGCCGATTTCCTATGCTTTAAATCAAGTACTTAAAGAAGCTGAAGAAAAAGATGAAGTAGAATTTATTGCTCCAATGGTTATTCGATCAATGGCAAAAGCTGAGTACTCTTCAGATAATATTGGACACTATGGACTTGCATTTGACTATTATTCGCATTTTACCTCTCCAATTAGAAGATATCCAGATTTAGAAACACATCGAATTCTTCAAAACTATTTAGATAAAGCGAAGCCTAAACGTACAGAAGAAGAGCTAGAAAAAGCTTGCAAACATTATTCTAACAGAGAAAAACTTGCTACCGAAGCTGAACGTGCTTCCATAAAATTTATGCAAGTACTTTACATGAGCGACAAAATTGGACAAACATTTAAAGGAAAAATTACTGGAATTGCGAAATACGGAATCTTCGTAGAAGACTCTTACAGTAAAAGTGAAGGTTTAATACGAATTAGGAGCATTAAACAAGATCATTTCTTTTATGAAGATGACACTAATCAGTTTGTAGGCAAAAACACAGGAGAAGTGCTTCGCATGGGAACTCCTGTTGAAATTAAATTAATTAAGACAGATTTAGTTAATAAAAATATCGATTTTGAACTCCTAAACTTTGGCGAGGATTTATGACATATGCTTTAAATTAACAGCATACATTATAATAAAAGCTAGGGTGAATATTCCAAAAATAACTAGTTCTAATATAGCTAGTGTATTCATTGTTAAAAAGAGTATTTGACTTAGACCTATAAGTTTAGATACAACATACAGGTGAAAACCTATTTTCTTCAACCTAAACATTAAAATCGTTCCAAGCAAACTTATTAAAATTGAAATTATCGATATAATTGATAATGTGGTATGGTGTTCTATCTGTTCATCTATTGAAACCCTGCCCTGTTCAATCATCATATCTTTAAAAGGATTGTCTGGCATTTGGTCGAGCTGATAAATTTGCTCTTCAAACTTAGCTTCCACGAGTTCTGGATCAAAGGAAGCCAAACTAAAAACAGTATAAAGCAACATAATTCCACCAACTATAAAACTGATAATACAAAGAACCTTTAAAAACGTAGGAACACGCTTTGGCCCAAAGTTTTCATCTAAAAAATTATTATCTTGATCCATGCTAAGTTGATTTTGTTCAGCTAATGTAAAAAGATAATTTTTGATTGACTACTATCCTAAAAATAAAAATACTTGTCTTCAGTTTTTGTATGCTTTTCAGCTGTACTAAAAAGGAGGTTTCTGGTAAATCAACTGTACATAGTGCAAAAATAACTGCAACTGATCATCGAAGAGGGTTGACCCACTCAGAAATTGAACTCATCAAACAAGGGTTAGTGAATATAAAACGCCTTGATTCTTCATTTAAAGTTGATTTAAGGTATTCTACTACTAATAACTTTGTTGGCATTGACTTGTATGGAGACTTAAACGAAGTCTATCTACACCCAGAAGTAGCAAAAAAACTTAAGCTTGCTCAAAAAATATTAAAGGACAGTATTCCTAATTATTCATTATTAATTTTCGATGGTGTTCGCCCTTTGCATATCCAACAACTGATGTGGGACACGCTTAAAATTCCTTTTTCTGAAAAAATAAAGTTTCTCAGCAATCCAAGCAATCATTCCCTGCATAATTATGGGGCAGCTGTTGACCTAACCATTGTAGATGCTAACGGAAAGGAATTAGATATGGGAACACCTTACGATTATATTGGTGAATTAGCTTACCCTAGAAAAGAAACCGAACTTTTAGCAAAAGGAGAGTTAACTCAGCAACAAGTTACCAACCGGAAGCTACTAAGGCACGTTATGAAAAAAGCAGGATTTATGCCCATCACTACCGAATGGTGGCATTTTAATAGTTGTTATAGAAAAGAAGCCAAAGAAAATTACCGATTGATAGAATGAAAAAAGAGTCCCAACAGGACTCTTCTCAAATTATTAAAAAAGTAGTTATACCTAAAAAGGTGTATTTATTAAAAGACAGTTAGACATCAACTAATGTTCCTTCCATCTCTCCAGCAATTACTTTGTGTAAATTGCCTGGCTTATTCATATCAAAAACAATAATTGGAAGGTTATTCTCTTTGCAAAGCGTAAAAGCCGTTAAATCCATCACGTTTAGTCCTTTCTCGTAAACCTCATCAAAAGTAATTTTATCGAATTTAGTTGCACTTGGGTCTTTTTCTGGATCAGCTGTGTAAATACCATCAACACGTGTACCTTTTAGTATTACATTTGCTTTTATCTCAATGGCTCTTAATGACGCTGCTGAATCTGTAGTAAAAAATGGACTACCAGTTCCTGCTCCAAAAATAACAATTCGTCCCTTCTCTAAATGCCTTGTTGCTTTTCTATTAATATATGGTTCTGCAATTTGCTCCATTTTAATGGCACTTTGCAACCTTGTTTTAATCCCTAAGCTCTCCAATGCAGATTGTAGGGCTAAACTATTAATCATCGTTGCAAGCATCCCCATATAATCACCTTGAACGCGATCCATAATCCCTGGATCAGCTTGTACTCCTCTAAAAATATTACCTCCTCCAATAACTACAGCTACTTGAACGCCCTGTTCATGTACAAGCTTAATTTCTTCAGCATATAACTTTAACCTATTATTATCAATACCAAATTGCTTGTCACCCATCAAGGCTTCTCCACTAAGTTTAAGAAGTACTCTTTTATATTTCATCTAAATATTTAATTCGTTGATTCAAAAAAATAAAAAACAAAAAAAAAGAGAATGAAAACATTCTCTTTTTTTTAAAATTAACTTAAAGCGATTCGCTTGAAATCTGTAACCGTTAGGTCTTTATCAAAATCTTTTAAGTAATCACGAACACTTTTCTTATTATCAATAATAAATGCTTGATTTAATAATGTGTTCTCTTTAAAGAATTTATTTAATCTACCCATAGCAATTTTTTCTGCCATTTCAGCTGGCTTGCCTTCTTGGATAGCTAATTCTTTACCTATTTCTAATTCCTTAGCTACTACTTCTTCAGAAACTTTATCTTTATCAACAGCGATTGGAGCCATAGAAGCTACTTGCATAGCCACATAGTCACCCGCTTCTCCTACTACATCTGCTCCTTTGTTAAATCCAACTACAGTTGCTACTTGGTTACCTGGGTGATTGTAAGCTAATACATAGTCAGCCTCCACTACTTCGTAGTTTAAGTCTAATTTTTCACCAATTACACCAATTTGCTCAGTAATTTTTTCTTCAACAGTTAAAGAATCATCAAACTTTAATGATTTTAACTCATCAAGATTAGCAGGCTTGTTAGCTACAGCTATATCTAATAACGATTGAGTTAATTTTGCAAAGTCATCATTTTTAGCTACGAAATCTGTTTCGCATCCTAATACTAACAAAACACCTTTTTTGTCTCCTTCAGCAGAAGCAGCATAAACTAAGCCTTCAGTAGTTTCTCTGTCTTGTCTTTTTGCAGCAACCTTCTGTCCTTGTTTTCTAAGGTTATCAATTGCTGTTTCCATATCGCCATCTGCCTCAACTAATGCCTTTTTACAGTCCATCATTCCAGCTCCGGTCTTTTTTCTTAGCTCATTTACTTGAGCTGCAGTAATCTTACTCATCCTACTTTATTAATAAAATTATGCTTGTTGTTTTTCTTTTTCTTTAGATGCTTTTCTTTCCTCTAAACCTTCTGATATTGCTTCGGCCATAATTCCAACAACCTTTTCGATAGATTTAGTAGCGTCATCATTTGCAGGAATAACAAAATCAATATCCTTTGGATTTGAGTTTGTATCAACCATAGCAAATACTGGCAATCCTAATTTTTTTGCTTCTGCTAATGCGATGTGCTCTTTTCTTACATCAACAATAAAAACAGCCGCTGGTAAACGATTCATATCTGCAATACTTCCAAAAATCGTTTCTAGCTTTTCTCTTTGACGAGCTCTTTGTAAACGCTCTCTTTTAGACATGGTATCTAATGTACCATCTGCTTTCATTTTATCATACTGCTGCATTTTTCTTACAGACTTACGTACTGTAGCGAAGTTTGTTAACATTCCACCAGACCATCTTTCTGTTACGAAAGGCATTCTAGTTGGCTTAACAATTCCTGCCACGATATCCTTAGCTTGCTTTTTTGTAGCAACAAATAATACTTTTTTACCTGATTTTGCAATTTGCTTTAATGCAGCAGCTGCAGTATCAACCTTTTTTACTGTTTTGTTAAGGTCGATAACATGAATTCCATTTCTTTCCGTAAAGATATACGGAGCCATAGCTGGATTCCATTTACTTTTAAGGTGACCAAAGTGTACGCCAGCCTCTAAAAGTTCTTCAAAATTTGTTCTTGACATCTTTTCTTTGTTTACATTCTGTTAGATAGCAACACCCCAGTAGCATCGAAATGATAGTCTGGAATGTTTAGATACTAAACAAAACTTAATTAATAATAAATTAACGCTTACTAAATTGAAACTTCTTACGCGCTTTCTTTTGTCCTGGCTTTTTACGCTCAACCATTCTTGGATCTCTAGTCATTAACCCTTCTGCCTTTAATAACGGCTTGTGTTCAGGATCAATTTCTACTAAAGCTCTAGAAATAGCTAAACGAACAGCTTCAACTTGTCCAGTAGTTCCTCCTCCATTAACATTTACTTTAACATCATATTGACCTAAAGTATTTGTAATAACGAAAGGCTGATCTACCTTACCTTGTTGTACAGAAGTAGGAAAAAAGTCTTTGTAGTCTTTTTTGTTTACTGTAACATTCCCCTTCCCTTCAGACAAATAAATTCTTGCTGTTGAAGTTTTTCTACGTCCAATTGTGTGGATTACTTCCATTTATATTTATTTATTTGATTTCGTCTAAATTAATTGTTCTCGGCTTTTGTGCCTCATGCTTATGTTCTGGACCTTCAAACACGTGCAAGTTTGTTCTATACAATTCTCTTCCAAGCGTATTTTTTGGTAACATTCCTTTCACCGCTTTTTCAACTAAAGCAATTGGATGCTTAACCACTAAGTCTTTAGCTAAGACTTCTCTTTGACCTCCAGGAAAACCTGTGTGGCGAATATATTTCTTTTGATCCCACTTGTTACCCGACAAAGTAACTTTTTCTGCATTAACAACTACAACTATATCTCCACAGTTAGCATGTGGCGTATAATTTGTTTTGTGCTTCCCTCTCACTAATTGAGCCACTTTACTAGCTAATCTACCTAAAGGTTGTCCTTCTGCATCTACCACCAACCACTCTGTATTTGCGGTAGCTTTATTGCCAGAAATTGTTTTGTAACTTAATGTATCCATTGCAATATTTTGCTTTTATTTAAAACTTAAACAGTCCGCAAAGGTAAAACTATTTTTCTTTTACGCAAAGATGCATTAACATTTAATTGTTAAAAACAATGTTTTATGCTTTAAAAAGCTATGATTTGCAAGGTAATAAAAAGGTGTTCATAAGATTGTAATGAGACTTTATCTAAATGAAAGCACACCTTAAACCAAATCTTTCTTGTATTTTAGTACTTCATATTCGAAATCACTATGACAAAACTAAGAAACGATTGGACCAAAGAGGAAGTTTTAGCGATATATAACAAACCTCTAATGGAGTTACTTTACGAAGCAGCTTCTATTCATAGAGAAAATCATAATCCTAACGAAGTACAAGTTAGTACACTTATTTCCATAAAAACTGGTGGTTGCCCTGAAGATTGTGGGTATTGCCCACAAGCAGCTAGGTACCATACCGATATTGAAAAAAATGACCTACTCACAGTAAATCAAGTAAAAGCCATGGCTCTTAGAGCTAAATCTAGCGGATCTTCTAGAGTTTGTATGGGTGCGGCTTGGAGAAATGTGAAGGATGGACAAGAATTTGAAGATGTACTAGAAATGGTGAGAACCATCAACAAATTAGAAATGGAAGTTTGTTGTACGTTAGGAATGGTCACCGAAAATCAGGCACAACGATTGGCTGAAGCTGGTTTATATGCATACAATCACAACTTAGATTCTTCAGAAGAATATTACAACGAAGTAATTTCAACTAGAGGATACGAAGATCGTTTACAAACCATCGAAAATGTCCGTAAAACAAATGTTACCGTTTGTTCTGGTGGAATTATTGGTATGGGAGAAACATTAGAAGATAGAGCAGGGATGTTGGTTGCTTTATCAACACTTAGTCCCCACCCAGAATCAGTTCCAATCAATTCATTAGTTGCTGTTGAGGGAACTCCTTTAGAAGATCAAAAACCAGTAAACATGTGGGATATGATTAGAATGGTAGCAACTACACGTATTGTTATGCCTACCACGCAAGTTCGACTTTCTGCTGGAAGAACAGAAATGAGCAGAGAAGGACAAGCTATGTGTTTCTTTGCTGGAGCTAATTCAATTTTTGCTGGAGACAAACTTTTAACAACTCCTAACCCAGATGTTAATGAGGACATGAAGTTTTTTAAAGAAATAGGAATTATTCCTATGAAACCCTTCGCTAAAAAAGCTCAACCAGAAACCATTGAAGCAAAAGATTCTCAATACGAATCACTAGGAGAAAAACCAAAATGGTCAAGACCTGATGTTACCATAGAAAGAAACGAAGAAGCAAAACAAAAAGCAAAAGCTAAAAATTTAGAAAAAGCTTAATGGAAGAGTACTTAAAAGGACTAAACGAAGCACAATATCAAGCTGTGGTTAATACAGAGGGACCCTGTATGGTTATCGCTGGAGCCGGATCAGGAAAAACAAGGGTGCTTACGTTTAGAATTGCTCATCTTATTAAACAAGGAGTTGATCCATTTAATATTTTAGCTCTTACCTTTACCAATAAGGCAGCGAAAGAAATGAAGGAGCGTATCGCTCAAATTATTGGAGGCTCAGAAGCTAAAAACATATGGATGGGAACATTTCACTCTGTTTTTGCACGCATTTTACGAGCAGAAGCAGATAAAATAGGATATCCCTCCAATTTTACAATCTACGACACACAGGACTCTAAGAACTTAATTAAAACCCTCATTAAGGAATTTGGCTTAGATGACAAACTCTATAAGCCTGGAATCGTTTACAATAGAATTTCATCTGCAAAAAATAATTTGATATCTGCACAAAGCTATTTGCAAAATGCGACTATCATGGGAGATGACCGCAGTGCTGGTCGCCCAAGAATTGGAGAGATCTATTTCGCCTACCAACAGCGTTGTTTTAGAGCGGGGGCAATGGATTTTGATGACCTATTATTCAAAACAAACGTTTTGTTTAGAGATCATACTGATGTGCTTTATAAGTACCAACATAGGTTTAAATATTTGTTAGTAGACGAGTACCAAGATACCAATTACTCCCAGTACTTAATCGTAAAAAAACTTGCTGCCCTAAACGAAAATTTAGCTGTTGTTGGTGATGATGCGCAAAGTATTTATGCATTTAGAGGAGCTAACATCCAAAACATTTTAAACTTCAGAAAAGATTATCCTGATTTTAAATTGTATAAGCTCGAACAAAACTATCGTTCTACAAAAATGATCGTTGAGGCTGCTAATGGGATTATTAAAAACAACAAAGACCAAATTAAAAAAGATGTTTGGACAGATAATCCTGATGGTAAAAAAATCAAAGTAATTAAATCGCTCTCTGATAATGAAGAAGGAAAACAAATTGCTAATTCCATCTTCGAGAATAAGCAAAACTACAACCTCAAAAACGAGGATTTTGCTATCCTTTATCGAACAAATGCACAGTCTAGGTCCTTCGAGGAAGCTTTAAGACGATTAAATATCCCTTACAAAATATACGGTGGTTTATCGTTTTACCAACGAAAAGAAATAAAAGATCTGTTAGCTTATTTTAGGTTATCTGCCAACAATAACGATGAAGAAGCATTTAAACGTATTATCAACTATCCTAAAAGAGGAATTGGTAACACAACGGTAGATCATTTAATCGTAAAAGCAAATGAAGAACAAACTTCATTATGGAACATTGCAAGTAATCTTGATAAGTACCAGTTAGCAATAAACGCTGGTGCACAAAAAAAGATTACCGATTTTGTTACCATGATTAACAGTTTTAATGTTCGCTTAAACAATACTCCTGCTTACGATTTAGCAAAAGATATAGCATCTTCATCGGGCATGACAAAAACCTTGTATGACGATAAAACTCCAGAAGGTGTTAGTAGATACGAAAACATACAAGAGCTATTAAACGGTATTAAAGAATTTACCGAGAAAAATACAACAGAGGAAAGTATTACTACCCTACCCGACTTCTTAATTGATGTTGCATTATTAACAGATGCTGACAATGACAAACCAGAAGACCAAGACAAGGTTGTTTTAATGACGATCCACTCTGCTAAAGGACTAGAATTTCCTTATGTGTATATAGTGGGTATGGAGGAAAATCTATTCCCTTCTCAGCTCTCTTTAAACTCAAGAACCGAGCTCGAAGAAGAAAGACGTCTTTTTTATGTTGCTATTACACGAGCTGAAAAGAGCTTAACACTATCGTACGCTACAACAAGATATAAATGGGGAAGTTTAACTAACAGTGAACCAAGTAGATTTATTGAAGAAATTGATGAAAAATACTTAGATAATCAATTTGCTACACTTCCTAAATCATCTCCAAAAGAAGGGGCTTTTAAAATGAAGTTTTCTTCACCATCTCCTAGCCCTAAAAATCTTAAAAAGGTTACCAATACTGCACCATCAGCTGGAACTAATGCCGATGATCAAAATTATGTAGTAGGTATAAAAGTAGCTCATGCTAAATTCGGACAAGGTAAAATCATTAATATAGAAGGTGCTTATCCTAACAGAAAAGCAACCGTGTTTTTTCCTAATGTTGGACAGAAACAATTATTACTTAAATTTGCTAAACTAGAAATCGTTGAATAAATCACCCGATTCATAAATCAAAAAACATTTTCATTGGAAGGACTTCAGTACAATACTTCTAGGGAACAACTTAAAATCCCTGAATACGGTAGAAACGTAAAACACATGATCGACTTTGCTAAAACAGTAGAAGATCGAGACGAAAGAAATCAAGTAGCTAAAGCTATTATCTCTGTTATGGGGCAATTAAACCCTCATTTAAGAGACGTTGATGACTTTACACATAAACTATGGGATCATCTATTTATTATATCAAATTTTGAATTAGATGTTGACAGCCCCTACCCTTTGCCAGATATAAAAGCAATTGAAGAAAAACCAGAGCTTGTAAATTATAGCAAAGGTCGAATCAAATATGCTTATTATGGTAAATCTGTTTCCTTTTTCATTGAAGAAGCCATTAAAATGAAAGATGGAGAAGAAAAAGATGCTTTGGTGGTAGAAATTGCAAACTTAATGAAGCGTTCTTTTCTTATTTGGAATAAAGATCACGTAGATGACGAAATAATAGTAAAACATTTGGAAGAACTATCTGATGGTCTACTAAAACTTAAAGATGAAGACGCTATAAAAGATGCTGACCAACTGGTGAGCGGGAATACAAACAACAACAATCACAGAAGAAAAAAGCATTACCACAAGACCAAAAAAAACAACAAAAATAAATACAAAAAAAGAAACTAAATGAGTGCTTTTGAAATCATAGGAGGTAAAAAACTAAAAGGCGAAATTGTTCCTCAAGGAGCCAAAAACGAAGCACTACAAATACTGTGTGCTGTTCTTTTAACCACTGAGGAAACTATTATCGAAAATATTCCAGATATTATTGATGTCAACAAATTAATTAACCTACTACAAGCTATGGGTGTTAAGGTTGACAAGCTCGATAAAGGAAAATATTCTTTTAAGGCTGATAATGTAGACATTGATTACCTAACCACCGAAGATTTTAAAGAAAGAGGCTCTGGTTTAAGAGGTTCTATAATGATTTTAGGTCCGCTATTAGCTCGTTTTGGAAAAGCATACATGCCTAAACCAGGAGGAGACAAAATTGGACGAAGAAGACTTGACACTCACTTTTTAGGGTTTGAAAAACTAGGAGCAAAATTCTCTTACAACGATAAAGACACTTTTTATTCTGTAAAAGGAGACAAACTCAAAGGAACTTACATACACTTAGACGAAGCTTCTGTAACAGGTACTGCAAATGTTGTGATGGCTGCATCCATGGCAAAAGGTAAAACAACCATTTATAATGCCGCTTGTGAGCCCTATTTACAACAACTCTGTAAAATGATTAATTCTATGGGAGGTAAAATCTTAGGAATTGGATCAAATATGTTACATATTGAAGGAGTAAAAGAATTAAAAGGATGTAAGCACCGTATTCTGCCTGACATGATTGAAATAGGTAGCTTTATTGGTTTGGCAGCAATGACAGGCTCTGAAATTACTATCAAAAATGTTTCCTATCCTGATTTAGGAATTATACCTGATACTTTTGCAAAACTTGGCATTAAAATGGAACTCAAAGGAGATGATCTATATATTCCTGCTCAAGAAAACTATGAAATAGAATCATTTATTGACGGTTCAATCATGACCATTGCTGATGCACCTTGGCCTGGCTTTACGCCCGATTTGCTAAGTATTGTGCTAGTTGTTGCTACGCAAGCCAGAGGAAGCGTACTTATCCATCAAAAAATGTTTGAAAGTAGGTTGTTCTTTACCGATAAACTAATTGATATGGGAGCACAAGTAATTTTATGTGACCCACATAGAGCCACAGTTATTGGTTTGGATAAAAAACAACAACTAAGAGGGATCAAAATGACTTCTCCAGATATTCGTGCAGGTGTATCATTACTAATTGCTGCACTTTCTGCAGAGGGCACTAGCGTAATTAGTAACATTGAACAAATTGATCGAGGATACGAAAATATTGATATCCGTTTAAATAATATTGGTGCAAAAATTAGACGACTTTAATTGTTAAGAGCTCGTTAATTGATCGTTATGGCACAACATTTGAGTTACTTTTGATGTAAGCTTAACAAGTGTTATTCGTTTAACCTATAAAGCATAAAGCCAATAAAAATCAACGCAAATGAAAAAAATAGCATATTTATCACTCATCGTTTTACTTTCTTTTGGACTATTTGATTTTATCGATTACCCAACTGATAACAAAACAAAATTACAAGATAAAGTAGGAACTAACATTGGAGACATCGCTCCTGAGTTAGAGTTCAAAAACCCTGATGGTAAAACAATGTCGCTTTCCTCTTTAAGAGGAAAATATGTATTGGTAGACTTTTGGGCATCTTGGTGTGGACCATGTAGAAGAGAAAATCCAAATGTGGTTAACGCCTATGAAAAATACAACAAGGCAAAATTTAAAAACGCTAAAGGGTTTGAAATATATAGCGTATCACTAGATAACAGCTCTCACCGTTGGAAAGGAGCAATAAAACAAGATAACCTTTCATGGGATTACCATGTAAGCGATTTAAGAGGATGGAGTTCCAAAGCAGCTCAACTTTATAGAGTAAATTCTATTCCGCAAAGTTTCCTAGTAAACCCAGAAGGAAAAATAGTTGGAAAAAACTTAAGAGGAATCAAGCTTCATCTGGCACTCGACAATTACGTGGAGAAACTTTAAACAAATCAAATGCTATAAGAATTAACCCTACAAAATGACAAATATCAGTCAATTTTGTAGGGTTTTTTAATTTAATCTGTCAGTTTGGCTTACTTTCGCGTATGGCAAAGAAATTGAATATATTTAATCGATTCAATAAAACGGATAAAATGGAAAACAAGGAAGTAGATAATTCTGAAGAGATAAAAAACGAAGGAGTAGATCAAGAGCAAACTTCTGAACAAACAGATGCACCAAAAGAGACAAGTCAAGAGGACGAAGTAAAAGTCCTTAATGACAAATATTTGAGGTTATATTCGGAATTTGATAACTATAGAAAACGTACGGCAAAAGAAAAAATCGACATCATTACTTCTGCAAGCGAAGGAGTAATTAAAGACTTACTTGCTATTGTTGATGATTTCGAAAGAGCTATTGAATCCAATGCAAATGTAGAAGACGCTGATGCACTTAAAGAAGGATTTCATTTAATCTACAATAAGTTTTATAAAACACTCGAATCAAAAGGACTTAAAAAAGTGGAAGCAAAAGGAGAATCCTTTAATGCTGATATTCACGAAGCTCTAACCAATATTCCTGCTCCTTCAGAGGACTTAAAAGGAAAAGTAGTTGACGTAGTTGAAACGGGTTATGCTATTGGTGAAAAAATCATTAGATACCCAAAGGTTGTTGTGGGTCAATAATTAATTGAAAAATGTCGAAGAGAGATTATTACGAAATATTAGGAGTAAACAAAAACGCTGAGGCAAGCGAAATTAAAAAGGCTTACCGTAAACTAGCTATCAAATATCATCCAGATAAAAACCCGGATGACAAAGAGGCTGAAGCTAAGTTTAAAGAGGCTGCTGAAGCTTATGAAATACTGAGCGACCAACAAAAAAGAGCACAGTACGATCAATTTGGTCATGCTGGTGTAAATGGTCAAGGTGGCTTTGGTGGTGGAGGCATGAATATGGATGACATATTCAGTCAGTTTGGAGATATCTTTGGAGAAGCCTTTGGTGGCGGAGGCGGATTTGGAGGCTTTAGAAGAAGCGGTGCAGGAAGAAGAACCGTAAAAGGTTCAAACCTTCGTGTAAAGCTTAAGCTTACGCTAGAAGACGTTGTAAATGGCGTTGAAAAGAAAATAAAAGTAAATAAACTTGTACAGGCTGAAGGTGTCGAGTACACCACTTGCCAAACCTGTAAAGGGACTGGACAAGTGATGCGTGTTGTCAACAGCTTTTTGGGCCAAATGCAAACAGCTTCTACCTGTCCTACTTGTCAAGGAGCTGGTCAATCAGTGAGCAAAAAACCATCTGGAAGTGATCAAAACGGAATGGTTCGTAAAGAAGTTGTTGTTCCTATTGAAATACCAGCTGGTGTAGAAGAAGGTATGCAGCTAACCTTAAGAGGAAAAGGAAACGATGCCCCTGGAAATGGTGTGCCTGGAGACCTATTGATAGTGATTGAGGAACAAAACCATCCAGACTTTGTTAGAGATGGTGTAAACTTACACCATGATTTATATCTAAACTTTGCTGATGCAACTTTAGGAACAAGCATTGAAGTACCTGTTGTTGGTGGTAAAGTAAAATTTAAAATTTCTGCGGGCACACAAAGTGGTAAAACATTACGACTAAAAGGAAAGGGTATACCAGATATAAATGGCTATGGAAGAGGAGATATTCTTGTTCATGTGAATATTTGGACTCCACAAAACTTAACCAAAGATGAAAAAGCATTTTTAGAGAAAATGCAATCATCATCAAACTTTCAACCAGACCCAGAAGCTAAAAACAAAGGCTTTTTTGATAAGGTAAAAGACATGTTTAGGCATTAATGACTACCCGTAAAAAAATTATTTATTCCACACTAGGAGTCATTCTAGTTTGTGGTATTATTTTAGCATTTCTATCAACCAGTGAGTATAAAACAGAAGAAGTTACTCACTACAAAAATGGAAATATAAAATCGAAATTACTTATCCATAAAAAAACAAACCACCAACTTTCGTATAGCTATTACCCAGATGGTAAACTTGAGAAAAGAGGTCGATTTAATGCTTTTGGAGATGGTGTAGACACAGGTTTTTACCGCTCAGGAGAAATTTTATTTACGTGTGATTACCAAGGAAGTGAGCCCTTTGGTATTTATACATCCTATTATAAATCTGGTGAAAAGGAAGTTCAAGGATTAATTAATTATAACGAAGAAGAAGGTGAATGGAAAGCATTTTATGAAAACGGAAACATAAAAGAGCATTGGCGCTATTTTGATGGTAAATTAAGTGAGATATTTGCTTGTTACGATCAAAACGGAGATTCATTAAACTATGGCGACTTTGAGAATGGAAACGGTCATGTAGTTTCATATCATAACAATGGAGAAATTAAAGACTTAGTTGTTTACAAAGACGGATACCCTCATAATGTAAAAAACATATTCAGCTCAACTGGCAAAGAACTTCCAATTGGTAGTTTTAAAGATGGAAGTGGTGAACTGAATTATTATCAAGACAGTGTGTTGGATTATATTTCTATTTTTGAAAATGGCATTTCCATTGACTATATGCATCCCGAAGAAAAAGAAATGTAAACTATTGTTTTAGCCTTCGAGCAAAAGTTAAGATTAACAATAATCCTCCTAAAAAGAGCGAAAGCCTACCCAAATAATCTCCATATTGTACGTAAAATGTTTGCCCTTCAATTAATGGCACACTTTTTTTCAAAGAAGTGGTTTCCTCCCACTTTGTTTTGTCCGTTATCTCACCTTTAGGGTTTATAAAACATGAAATTCCTGTATTAGCAGATCGAGCAATCCATTTTCTATTTTCTATGGCACGTAGTTTTGCATACGCCAGTAACTGCTTATATCCAGGTGTATCATACCACCAAGCATCGTTTGTACTAATTGCTAATATATTTGCTCCTTTTCTGCTGAATCTTGCTGTTGTTTCCCCGTAGATTGACTCATAACAAATGGTTGGAGCTATTTTCGCATCACCTAAATAAAATAACTTAGGCTCATCAGAAACTCCAAGTGTACCACTCGTACCTCCTAAATCAAACCAATCTTCTACGTACTTTAATAAATATGCAGCTGGTAATCTTTCTACTCCCAAAACTAGTTCAGATTTGTGGTAGATATCGTAACGCAAATCTTTATTAATAAACAAAGCCGAATTATAAAACTCGTAAAACTTGCCATCATTTGTTGGTCGAGATGCTCTTGAACGCTGCGCATCAAAAAAAGCATAAGATGAAATACCCGTTAATAAGTTTAAATTAGGATAGTCACTTAAAAATTGCTGAATAAGTTTAGCCTCATCCGAATAGTTAAGTGCAGACTCCTCCAACTGATCGGGTATGGCTGTTTCTGGAGCTATAATTAATTGGGTGTTTGGAGTCAAGTTTTCTCTTGTTACCTCTAAAAACTTAGTCACTTGCTCCAGTGACGAAATATCATCAAACTTCATATATGGATCAACATTGGGTTGAGAAACAACTACTTCCAGTGTTGGCTTATCCTCTCCTACATCTACATTAAAACCTAGCCAAACCGACCATAAAACTGGGGTTAATAAAACAGCTCCTAGTACTACTGTTAGCCTTAATTGCTTTGAAAAGGTTTTAGGCAAATGCTTTATGCGACATAAATACCTTGAAAACGACTGTGAAAATCCCTTTGCTTTTGGAATCGAAACATTAGCATTTTTAGTTGCTAGCTTTACAACATGCACTAAAATAATGTTTATAAGTAATACCCATAAAGTGCCTCCAGCTATTCCCGTATACTCATACCATTGCACCAACCATGTTTGGTTGGCAAAAACATTTCCTGTGCTTAACCATGGCCAGCTCAACTCCCAACGATGGTGTAACCACTCAAAAGCTAACATATAGGCTACAAAAGCAACATATCCTTGTCGGTCACCTACAATTCTTCTGGTTAAGTGAAACAGCCAAAAAGGTATAGCCATCAAAGCAGAATTAAAAACAACTGCCATTACAGCTCCTCCTGGTGATGCATGCCATATCCACCAGGTAGTAATTAAGTTAAACACAAAAAATGCTATGTAAGCATTTCTGTATACTTTACCTGATCGATACCTATTGTTTGTAACCTCATCTTCAACAAGAAGTAAGGGAATAAAAGCAACAAATATTAATGGAAATAAGCCTCCAATTTCTGGCCAACTTAAACTAAGTAATATTCCCGATAGAGCAGATTTTAATATTCTATTTTTCATTATTGATAAAGATAATTAAATAGCACTGTTTCCGAAGATAAATTATTGGTGTTAAAAAATTATAACGTTATAGTTTTTGATGGATAAAATGAGTATTTTAAAATAAAAATTATGTTAGGAGCATACATCATAGGAGGAATATTTGCCCTTATTGGTATGTTGGTTAGTGCACAACTTAAAAATAAGTTTAAACATTATTCCAAAGTGGCCTTAAGTAATGGCATGTCGGGAAGAGAAATTGCCGAAAAAATGCTAGCAGACAATGGAATTTATGATGTTAAGGTAATTAGTGTTGATGGCCAACTTACCGACCATTATAACCCAATGAATAAAACCGTTAATTTAAGTCAGGTTGTATATAATCATAGAAATGCAAGTGCAGCAGCAGTTGCTGCCCATGAAGTTGGTCATGCAATTCAACATGCAAAAGGGTATGCTGCCTTGCAAATGCGATCTAAATTAGTGCCTGCGGTAAACATATCGAGTAGAATCATGCCTTTTGTATTGATTGGTGGTATTGTAACTATAAACACCTTTCCTCAGCTACTGCTTATTGGTATCATTTTATTTGGGATAACAACACTCTTTAGTTTTATCACATTGCCTGTAGAATTTGACGCTAGTAGAAGAGCATTAAACTGGCTGGAAGATAAAAACATGGTTACAAGAGAAGAATATGCTGGCTCGAAAGATGCTTTAAAATGGGCGGCTATGACTTATGTAGTAGCTGCTTTAGGTTCGTTGGCAACGCTGCTCTATTACCTATCTATTTATATGAATAGAAGAGATTAGAAATCTATTTCTAACTGCTTCGGTAACAACTGGAAGCTTTTTCGATGGTGTGGTGTATCGCCAAAAGTCCTTATCGCTTCTCTATGTTTTTTAGTTGGGTACCCCATGTTTGAGTTCCAGCCATAATCAGGGTATTCCTCGTGTAACCCTTTCATGATATCATCTCTGTAGGTTTTTGCTAAAACAGATGCTGCTGCTATACTTAAATACCTCCCATCTCCTTTTACAAAACATTCGTGTTTTATTGATGGGTGTGGATTAAATCGATTACCATCTATTAATAATAATTCAGGAGTAATTTTCAAATCATCTACTGCTCGGTGCATAGCTAGAAAAGAAGCGTTAAGAATATTAATCTCGTCTATTTCTGTGTGAGATACTATTCCAACCGCCCAAGCTAGTGCGTCTTTTTCAATAACTGGACGTAGTTTATATCGTTGTTTATCTGTTAATTTTTTTGAATCATTTAACAGCTCATGGGTAAAATCATTTGGTAGTATTACAGCAGCAGCTACCACAGGACCAGCCAAACATCCTCTTCCCGCTTCATCACAACCAGCCTCAACAATTCCTTTTATGTGATAAGATTTAAGCATGCAGTACTTTTTCTAAAGATTCCCAAACCTGCTTTGCTGTTTTATCCCAACTAAAGAACTTACTTCTTTCTTTTCCTTTTTCTATTAGGTTTTCTCTTAACGCTGTATCCTGATGAATCTTTTTCATTCCTTCTGCTATATCTTCAACAGAAAAAGGATCTACATAAACGGCTGCTTCTCCAGCAACTTCTGGTAAACATGAAGCATTAGAGCTAACAATTGCAGTTTCACATCTCATTGCTTCAATTAAAGGAATACCAAACCCCTCAAAGTAGGAAACAAAAACGAGTGCCTCTGCAGCACCATACAACTGATTAAGTTCTTTGCTTTGTATATGTCCAGTAAAAACAATGTCTTCTTTAAATTGCAACCCTTCAAAAGTGGTTTTCATTTCATCGTTCCACCAATAACGTTCACCAACAATAAGTAATTTGTTCGTTGATTTAGTTTTCTGCTTAAATAAAGCAAATGCTTTAAATAGGTTAATTACATTTTTACGAGGATGCAAAGCTCCAACAAAAATAAAATAAGATAATCCGTTCGTAAATTTACTTTTAACTAAATCTTTTTCAAACTCTGAAACAGGGCTAAAAAAATCCCCAACACCATTATAGGCAACATCAATTTTATCTGATGATATGTTGTATTGCTTTACAATATCTTTTTTAGAAAATTGAGAAACCGTTACAATTCGATCTGCTTTTTTTGCAAATTTCGGGAAGTAAGTTCGTAAATACTTACTCGCCCAATTAGGTAAATCGTTTGGGTAATGCTCAAAATTTAAATCGTGAATAACTCCTACTTGCTTTACGTTTGAACCTAAAGACAAATAGCCATCTGGCGAAAAAAAGAGGTCTATGTTATATTTTTTCAATGCTCTTTTCACAGACCATTCAAACCATATTTTAAAGAGAAATGCTCTTCTAGCAGGCGGATAAAGAACCACAGGAGTTACATTATCTGCATAAATGAATTTCTCATCATATTTGCGGTCAAAGAAAAAGAAAAACTCATGCTCAGGATGATTTTTGACTATTCTAGATACTACTTCATGTGTAAACCAGCCAAAGCCTTCTAATTTATGCGGTAATAGAAATCGTGTGTTGATTGCTATTTTCATAAAGCTCTACTGAAACAAGTTAATTCTTAATGCAAATCCAACGTTTTGGTTCATTGTTCTAAACGAAGTTTGAACTTTTGGGTTTGTCATTACACGATCATAATAGAACCTCAATGTAAACTGCTTGTTAATTACATAATCAGCCGATCCTTTGATGGAGATATATCTTTGCCCAGCAGTAAATTGATTTTGCTCTTCAACGATCTTTCTAATAATTGTTGAGTTGTTACGGATAGACACATCTAATCGAGCATTAATATCACTTACTGGCTTCTTTTTGCCTATTTTAAACGGTAATTTAACCTTAGTGAAACGATAACCCGTACCTATTGTTATTTCTGTGCCTTTTACCTCAGTAATTTGATTATTCGTTAAACTTAAAGAAATGTTTCTATTCGTCTTATACTCAAACTTAGTAATTAAGCTGTTTTGCCAAGTTGCATCCACCTTAAATAACGGACTAAATTGCTCGGTAATACTAACTGTTAGTATTTGCTTGTTAGGAATAAAGTTATTTGCTTGATCTCTTGCTGATAGGTTACCTAAAGCATCTTCTGTTGATTCTAAATTAGTTGTAAATGAAGCAACATTTAATGTGGAGTTATATCCATGAGAGAAGATAATACTCTTAAATATATTTTTAAATAATTCTACTCTATTTAGTGCATCAACAGTTAATCGCCAGTTTAAATTTGGCAGAGCAGTAAATGGATTAGCTCTTTTAGTAGTCAATGACTTCCCTGAATATGCTGTTATAAAAGATGAAATAAGTACATCTTGTTGGATACCATTATACCCATCTGCATATCCATTATTTTCACCTGAAGAATTCAGGTTTTTATCTGCTAATAACCTAGAAGATTCTCTTCTTATATCTAAAAGTCGATCGAAAAGGGCTGAATTACCATCCTTATCATCAAAAATAAAGGCTGTACGAATAGAGTTAAATGACATACTAACATTACCTGACCTTAGTGTATTTAAATGGTTATAAGTGTTTGTACTATCCCACATAAAGTTTTCGGTCATATTTTCTGCGTAGTTATAATCTCCTGTTAGCTCTAACCTAACGCCTCTAAATGGTTCAACAGTTGCTCTACCATTAAATCTTTTTGTATGGTTTATGGTATGTTGTTGTGTAATATATCTACTTGTACTACCAACTAACCAATCGTTTTCTGCCGCTCGTTGAGCAAAATCATTATTTGTTTGCCTTCCAAGCATATCTCTTTCTTGCTCTCCTCCAAATACAAAAGGAAGTCCTGGTGCAGTAAATTGATTACCTAAACCAAATAAATCTGTTTGAGGAACGTATCCTGGCAGCAATGTTCCATCGGTAACATTATAACTCATGGTTACTGTTTTAAGCGACATTAAAACTTTTGCGAAACCATCCAGAATGGTCAGTCTATTCGGATCTTTTTTCTTCTTTTTCTTTTTGTCGTCCTCATCATCCTTTTTTCCTTTTGATTTCGGATTATTTTTAGAACCTCTAGAGTTTCTTGAATTTCTTCTTGGTCGTCTTCTGCTATTACCTTTTCTATTAACTTTTTGTAAATAAGGAATCTTGTTATATAGGTTAAGCATGTTAAAACTACCGTTCCAAGCTAAATTTCTAGAGTTTTGGATTGTATTACCTAAACTATCTTGGCTTAAAGGTGCTCGCTGCCAATCGTAAGAACCTGTGTATTTAGTCGTAAGTGTTACAAAATCTAAAACAGGTATTTTTCTTAACGGCCATTGGTAAGTAACATTTAGTTGTTGGGCATAATGATTATTTTCACCAAACCTTCTAATACTTTCCATCACACTATCCCTAACAATAGCATAATCATCTGGTGCTGCTTCTTTGTTAACTCTTAGCTCTTGTGGTTCTCCAATAAATGCGTTGTTATTCGCATTGAAATCAACCTTTAAAGCTTTCATTAAGTCCCACTTTAAATCGTAGTTTCTATCCCAGGTAAACGTTTTAGAAAACTGTGGTATAATTAACGCGTTTCCTGTAATATCCCTTGCTTTAGACTCGGTATATGAACGATCAATATTATTTCGAACGGCAATTTGCTTTGGTAATGGAGATAAGTTAAAATCTCTAATTAATTGTAACCACTTTGACTTACGTAATAACTTTACATTTCTAAAAGGCGTCCAGGGTTTTAAATTGGTTTTATAGGTATAGTTTAATTGTCCATTATAGAGTTTACTTGAATTATACTCCGTTTGAATATCTCTATGATATACATGGTTATAACTATAAGTAGCAGAGAAATTTTTCGGACTCCATGGAAACGGTGTTTTTCTATTTCCGATTCCATTAATCCGAACATTAGAAAGGTTAAAACTTCTGCGTACGGTTAAATCTCTAGCATCTTTAATTCGTTGCTGTCTTTCTGCTGGGTCGAGGTCATCAATAACTTCATCAAATTCTAAATCTGGATTTAATGGATCGAACTGAGGATCAATTCTTCCTTCTGAAAAACCTAAAAATAACGGTAATTGAACACCTAACTTTTTACCAAAAAACTGACCAAGTTGTATACTTGTTGTAGCATCTACTTGTTTAATTGTTTCTCGTTGCCTATCACTTACTCGTTGCTCAATGCTTCCAAAACCTGGTGTACTAATTTGACCTGCTAACGAAACCGTTGCAAAATCAGCAAAATTACCTTGAATTCTTGACTGAGCTGCGTAACCTCCTTGGTCATCAAAGTCTGTCATACGAAGTTCGTTAACCCAAACTTTCGCACATTTTGCTAAACCGTCATCAGGTTTCCAAGGACTTTGAGGATCGTCTTTATGTGGATTACGAACCCCCACCATAATGGTTTTTAAATCTCTTAGGTTTGGGTTACCAATTACTTTAATTAAATGATCACTCTTGCCTGGAACAGTTTGTTGAAATAGTTGTAGTAATGATCCTCCTCCCGAATTGATCGCATTGTTACGTGACTTTTTTAGGTTCTTTAAATCCTGTAAAACAATTTCTAGCTCATTCTCCTCTGGCCAAATATCATCAGCACTTGCAGAACCCCAAGGAGTTACTTTTAGCGGCATTTCATATTCGTAGTAATTAAATTCAAAATCACTACCTAAACGAACAAATACAGTTATATCATCGTCATTTAATGGCTCTGTAGTTAATGTATGTTGCTCAGCATGCGTAAACATTTTGATCTTTTTATAAGAAAGCACATCAAACTCTACGTTTCTGAATCCTGCTTTTGCTACACCATCTTCTAACCCACATACCTCTAGCTCCAACGACTGCTCATTTAAAAATGCTTGAACAGCTGAATTTGGATTAACCTCACGAATAATATCTGGTGGAGTTTCATACTTAATTGGTTCACGGTTACTATTTTCTTCTATGTTTACAGCACCAATATTAAATATAGTTCCTGCAGGATCATTTTGAATGTAAGGACCAGCTTGAACAAGGTCTTTTTCATACCTTCTCCAAGTTCCTCTAATTAATTCTAATCGAGCAAAACGCATAATTACAGGCTGTGTAAAGCCCTTCATGAAAATACGCATGAATCGAATAGACCTAAAGTCCTGAATTCCATTTACCACTTTAGTTGGCTGACGAACAGGAACTTTAAACTGATACCAATCTACTGATTTCCCAGACTCTTCGTGCGTTCTACTAACTTTATCAACAATAAAGTTTTTACCTACTTGCATATCTCCTGGACGAAGGCTTACTTTATACTGGTAATAGCTTTCTGTTTCACTTAAGTTATTATCTCTATTTATATCCTCAATATCTGGAAGGGTTGTTTTTTGTGTTGGGTATCCCTCTGCATTTTCCGTTTGAGACTGCTCATTTGTTGGAGAATTCCCTTCTAACCCATTAAACTTTTTGTATCGTGCTAAAACGTTTAATTGTTGAGCATCATACTGATCATCTCTAAAGAAATTATAATCATCCGCTGATGGATCGTCTAAAATTCGAGCTTTAGCCGATGCACTTAAAGATGAAGCGTTTACCCAGTTTACAAAATCTGTAAAAAACGAAAGCTCATCATCATTTGATAATCCATCTAAACCTACATCCTGATTTGGTCGAGTAGAGTTATCAATATCGAAGGCATTAACAATGGCTTGCGTTGTTGGCATCCATCCCCAAGCAGTTGTTTTCATTATTGAAGGATCAAATGTTCCATCGGCACTTAATCCATTTTCAAAAGATTTAGTTCCATCTTTCAAAATATCCTCCGATACGTTTCCTAAGTTAAAATATAAATCTCCTCCTGTTCCATTAGGAGAATCCTCGTTTGTTCCATTACCGTTAGCATTAAATGGATCCATTACCCAAAACTGAATATACTCGATATTGGCATTTTCAAAATCGTTGGTTTGTAACTGTCGCATAATACCTCCCCAACGAGTTTCAGGAGATAATAACTGCCCATTAGATCCTAAACCTGCTGATATTGGATCTGGATCGGTATCATAATTATAAGGCCCTCTTTCTTCTGGGAAGAAGCCAAGGTTAAAAACTGCTACTCTATCAATATCTCCAGCAGTTGGATCAATACTTCTGTTTGGAAAAACCTCACTTTCTTTTACTTCACGCATCAGGTGATCATGCTGAATAGAATCATCCTCAATGTAACCAGGTACTAAATCTCTGTTTTCATGGAAAACCGTTGGGTCGTAAACATTCCAGTTAAACAAGGCCCTATTTTCCCCAACTGTTATATCATTATTGAGCGATGCTTCTGGAAATAAATCTGGCTGACCTTGTGGAATACTAGCCAGTACCCAAGTATTAAACGAACGAATATCAATTGTGGATTGACTTCCCTCAAAATCGTCAATATATGAATTCCCTTCTTTACCAATAGCTCTACTGTGCCCTGGTATTAAATAAGCTGCCTCTACATTAGCTGTTACAGATGACGGAGCTTTTGTTTCTATGAAAGGAAGTGCATCTACTAATTTTGTTAGGATTGGCACTTCATTTTGGAAGTTACCATTAACACCTAACATGGTGTTTTTAATTGGTTCATCACCAATATTAACCTTTTGAGTTAACGGACGCTCGGATAACCTAAGCATGGTAGCTCCAACGTTAATTCTTTTATTAAAACGATAATCAAAATGAGTTCCAATCATGGTTTTTTGAACCGTGCTGAATAAAGAGTTACTTTCTACAGAAATCTTAATTGGTGTTCCTGAATTTAAAATACCATCGTTAATTATTTTAACACGACCTAAGTTATAATCTACTGTAAAATCTTGGTTTTCGACTAAACGAACACCTCCCGCTGTAACAACTACTGCTCCTTGTGGAATATTAAACGCATTTAAAGAAATCTCTGAACTATTGGATGACTCATACGAACCTTTAATTTTAAATCTATTAAGCTCTGGGAATTGAAGTGCTTTAATTTTTGTACTATCATATAGTTGAGGGAAAACAATTGTACCCCTAGTTTGCGGATTGACGCCAGCATTAGCTAGTTGTTGATCTAAATATTCACCAAATGGTTCTACTTTACTAAATATTACCCGTCCGTTTTGAGGAACGATTGTTCCTCCATTTCCAACAAATCCATTGGTATATGTTAAGGGAACAAAATCAAAAACACCGTCTGGAACTGAAGCACCTTGCACATTTAGAATATCTGAACCAATGAGCTGGATAATTAACTTATCATCAACACCTCCTTGTGGTATGTAATTAATATCAACACCGGTTTTAGGGTTGTTATACCATACATCTAACTTAAAGTTTTGAGGACTTACTTGGTATGCTCCAATAGCATAAATGTTTTTCATCATCAAGTCCCACCTCTTGTATGCTGGAGTATTATTTGTTCCCCTTAAAAGTTTTAGAAACAATGCATCGCCTCCTTCTATACCATCCGTAGAAAACTCACCAACTTGATATGTTTTTCCTTGATAAGTATACTGATAAGCAACCCCCAAAACCTCATCGTTATTTAAGGTTTGGTTTAATGATATATATCCTAAAACTGAGTTATATGTATATTCGGTAGGAGCTAGCAATCTAGCATTTTCTAATTTTTCATAGTGCTGGGCTTGAACAAATGGTCCAGGAGAGGCAACTACATTATTTAAAATCCCAGGTGCCGTTGACACATTTCTTAACGAAGGATTACTTGTTAAATAGTCGTATAATCCATTTGCACTATTATAAGGAATATTTGGTGTAGTACCCGATCCTGGTCCAGGGTTACCTTCCAATACATTTTGCTCCCCTAAATCGGCAAACGCCATAATGTTTCTTGTATCCTCAAAATCATTTATACGGTTGGTTACCCAAACCTCCATACGTGTAATCCTAATTTGAGAAGATACATTAGGTAGCGAATTCATCGCTTGATCAAAATTATCTCGGTGATAATGGTTTAAGAAGTAGTGACGGTTTGCCTCGTAATTATCAATTTGCATCTCGTACTCTTGAATTTGAGCACCGCCTTTAATGTTTATTTCTTTTCTCTCTCCTTTTTGTTGAGAGGCTACAGCAGAAATAGTAAGCTTACCAAACTTTAAATCGGTTCGTAAACCAAATAAACTCTGACTACCTTGAATAAGTGAGTTGCTTACGGGATATGAAATATTTCCCGCTTCTACTTTTTGAATAATATCATCTTCATTACCCTCAAAACCAAGTTTCATTTGGTTCTCGAAATCGAAAGTTGCTTCAGTATTATAATTGGTATTAATTTTTAATTTATCTCCAATACTACCAGTAACATTTAATTGAATTTGTTGATCAAAATCAAAGGTTGTTAATGTTCGTTGTTTAACTGGTATTGCTGGGTTATCCGTTGAAGATGTATTTAAACCAAACTTAAGTTCAGCCGAACCTTGGGGCGTAATTTTAATTAATCCTCCTCCAAAAGGGTCTAGATCAAACGGGTTTTTGCTTGTATCCTTTTTTAGTACATCCGGTGCTAAGCCCGAAGAATTTGCTAGGTTATCCTCTTCTATTTGTTTTTTCCAGTAGTTATCAAGTGATTTGTCAAAATCATAATCCCTATATTCATCTACATCCATGTAGTAAGGATCACGGTAATTTAAACCGTCTTCACCAAGCGTACTTTTAAACTCATATTGACCTGTTTCTGGGTTGTAAATAACCTCTTTATTTACATTTAAAGGGTCTTCAAAATCAACATTACTCCCCTCATCATTGGTTGGATCGTTAGAACCATCCTTAATAGGGTAAGGCAAATCGATATCAGGTGAATCGACATATAAGTGATCTGCACTTATATAAGGCACCTTAAATGATGGTAATGTTTCATCATCTTTTTTTGCCTGGCTTACCACAAAAGCTCCTGTAAACAAGGTTAGGAAAAAAGCTCTTATGGTTAATTTTTGATTTAACTTTTTCAAAAGATCTGGTTTAAAGTTTTTTCAACGACAGTTTAATTAATTCTTCCACATCCTTTATTTCTGGGTTTTTAATTAAAATACCTTCAATTGTTTTTTCGGTAGCTTTTTTATCAAACCCTAAGACCAGTAAAGCAGATAATGCTTCTTCTTTAATTGCACTATTTCCAACAAAAGCGTTTCCTTGAGAAACCATGTCTTTCCCGACTTTGTCCTTAAGATCGAGAATAACACGTTGAGCTGTTTTAGCCCCTATACCTTTTATTGATTTTAGCGCATTTACATTTTCAGTAACAATAGCTGAAATAATTTCATTGCTATTCATTGATGACAACATCATACGAGCTGTGTTTGTACCTACACCCGAAACTGAGATTAGTTGTTTAAACAATTCTCTTTCGGGTATATCAGCAAAACCATACAATGTATGTGCATCTTCTTTAATCGATAAATACGTGTGTAGTTTACAAAACTCCTCGTTTTTCATTGCCGAGAAAGTTTGTAACGAAATGTGAAGGAAATAACCTATCCCATTAGCCTCTATGATGGCGTAAGAAGGATTTTTCTCTACTAATTTACCACTAACGTATGCTATCATGTTTGTTTTTAGTTATGCAATAATCCGCTAATATATAAAAATGCTAATGGCTAGCATAGTTATATAGCAAACGACTGCAATACGTTTAAAGGTAAATTTATTCGATAGGCTTTAGATTTTACGCAAATATAGATTTGTTTATTAAAACATTAGAACTTAATAACAGTTTTAATACAAATTTATTTTGTTAAGACAATTTTTTTAGTGGTTAACACCTTATTTTCAGCTAAAATAGAGATCATATACACTCCTCTATTGAATTGAGAAACATCTAATGACTTTTTATAATATTGAGACACTACATCAGCATAAACCACTTCTCCCAATAGGTTTCTCATTACTAATCTTGCTTCATTATTACCTCCATCAAAAGAAATATTTAATAAACTACTAGCTGGGTTTGGATATACTTTTAATGATGCTATTTGTGTTTCAGTAATACTAGCTGCCGATGAAATTTCAAAAATCACATCCACGTAGGCAGAATCATTTGGATTGTTTTCATCATACCATACATATCTTAATTTTGTATTTCCTGTAACTGACTGTGGATATAAATGTCCATTAAAAATGCCGTATGCTCCGTTAGCTAAAGTAATAGCATCTGTAGTTACAATTGGATTTGTACCATATTCAACAGGAGCTGTACACACGTTCCAGCAGATAGCATTCCTAGAGGTTGAAACACCGTAAAACATTTCAATCTTTTTCGTTTTAATACTTTTACTTGCCCCCATATTTGTTGCTCTAATGTCAACAACCACATCAATCTCGCTATTATCACCCGTAACAGTTATTTCTGTACCATTTATAATAGTGGCTGTATCGGTTTCTAAAGCTAACTGAATAGATTGAGCTGTTAAAAACCCGCTTGTTAAGACAAAAACTAATTGAAGTAATGCTTTTTTCATATAATCGTTATATTAGTGTTAATTACAAACTAGCACATTGTATTTTCTACTACTTTGATTCTAGTTCACAAATATAGTTATTATGTATAAACGAAATTTAGCCAAAAAAGTTTTCCTATTTCTCATTTTACCGTTGTTTATTTTATCCTTCAAGAGAGATAACAACAAAAAAGTTCCTTCAGCGGATGTTAAAGCGCTTGATGGAAAAGTCGTGAATAGCAAAACATTTAATAACGGGGGGAAACCTTATGTAATTAATTTTTGGGCCACTTGGTGTAGTCCTTGCAAGAGAGAATTAAATACAATTGCAGATATTTATGAAGACTGGGTAGATGAAACTGGCGTAAAAATTATAGCAGTATCTATTGATGATGCTAGAAACGCACATAAAGTAAAACCCTATGTAGATGCTAAAGGTTGGGAGTATGAAGTTTACATTGACCAAAATCAAGATTTAATGCGAGCAATGAATGTGAACAACCCTCCACATACTGTTTTGGTTGATGGCAAAGGAAATATTGTATATGAACATAATGGTTACTCTCCCGGAGATGAAGAAGAATTATTCGATAAAATAAAAAGTTTAACGAAATAACCTCCAACGATTTTAAAATTATAAGCTGAGTTTAAAGCCCAGCTTTTTTTTTATTAGTACTTTTACAGAACAAATTATATGATCATGAATTCATTTGTTTTATTGGGTATTATGGGACCTTGGCAAATTGTCCTAATTGTTGTTGCTTTATTGTTACTTTTTGGAGGTAGAAAAATTCCTGAATTAATGAGAGGGTTAGGAAGCGGAATCAAAGAATTTAAAGATGCTTCTAAAGGAGAAACTTCGGATGACAAAGATGACAAAAATCGTTTAGAACCTTAAAGCCACAACCCATTGTATACTTCTTTCAACCGATTAAGTGATGACTTAAAGAGTGGAAAAATCACTGCCATTGATGTAGTAAAACACTACTTAAAAGAAATTGAAAAAAAGAAACACTTGAATGCTTTTTTAGAAGTATTCACTGACGATGCACTTGCTCAGGCAGCTGTTATTGATAAAAAAATCAATGAAGGTTCTGCTGGCAAGCTTGCAGGAATGGTAATTGGTATTAAGGATAACATTTGTTATAAAGGACATAAAGTTAGTGGAGCTTCCAAAATACTAGAAGGTTTCGAGTCTTTATATCATGCTACCGTAGTTGATCGCTTATTAAAAGAAGACGCTATCATCATTGGAAGATTAAACTGTGATGAATTTGCCATGGGAGGTTCAAACGAAAATTCAGCTTATGGCAATGCACTAAACCCTATTCAAGAGGATAAAGTGCCTGGAGGGTCTTCTGGTGGTTCGGCAGTAGCTGTTACTGCAGGTTTATGCATAGCTACACTGGGTTCTGATACTGGTGGATCTATTAGACAACCGGCCTCTTTTTGCGGAAATGTTGGTTTAAAACCTACTTACGGACGAGTTTCTCGCTGGGGATTATTGGCTTACGCTTCTTCTTTCGATCAAATTGGTCCTTTTGCCAACTCAGTTGAAGATATTGCTTTACTTATGGAAGTAATAGCCGGGAAAGATGATAAAGACAATACTGCGTCTCACCAAGCTATTGAGCAGTACACTCAATTTGATACTACAAAAAAATATAAAATAGGAGTTCCAAAAGACTTGCTTTCTGGTGAAGGGATAGATAAAGAGGTTTTCTCTTTTTACACTTCTTTTATTGATGATTTAAAAAGTAAAGGACATGAAGTGGAGGAATTTTCTTTTCCTTACTTCGATTACATGGTTCCTACTTATTATATTTTAACCACTGCTGAAGCTTCATCTAATTTAGCTCGTTACGATGGTGCCCATTACGGGTACAGAAGTCCAAACGCAACTGATATAGAAAGCACCTATGTGTTATCAAGAAGCGAAGGTTTTGGAGAGGAAGTAAAAAGAAGAATCATGTTGGGTACTTACGTTCTTAGTGCGGGGTATTATGATGCATATTATTCAAAAGCTCAAAAAGTACGTAGGGTATTAAAAGAAAAAACAGAAGAAGTTTTACAAAAGGTAGACTTTATTTTAACACCTACTACCCCAACAACCGCTTTTAAAATCGGTGAAAACATTAGTGATCCTGTATCGATGTACTTACAAGATATATTTACTGTTTACGCTAATTTAGTTGGTTGTCCAGCTATATCATTACCTCTTGGTAATCATTCTAACGGTTTACCGTTTGGTATGCAAATTATGGGGAAACATTTTGCTGAAAAAGAGATTCTTTCTTTTAGTAAATCATTAGATAATGCTTCTTGATTTAGCTACAATTAAGGAACATATTAAAGATTACTTATCTCAAAAAAGTGAACTACAACAGATAGAAAAAACAACTGGTGTAGAGTTTACAGGAAAAATACCTGCTATGCAAGGAAAACAAAAGGTTGATGGTTTTTACTTTGCTTCTATAATTGAAAAGCCTAAAGATGTTCGCTTTTACTTTTTTCCTATCTATACACATGCAAACGAATTTCAGTTATCAGAGGAACTTCAAAAACAACTTAAAGGTAAAAGCTGTTTTCATTTAAAAAAGTGTTCTAAAGAAACATTAAACGAAATTTCACGTCTAATAGATAAAGGCATATCGCTTTACAAAAAAGATCAACTTATCTAAAAAGGTCGAAAATTCATTGAGTTTGAAGCATACTATCATTATCATATTATCTTTTCTATTTAACTGGGGATATTCTCAAGGGGACACATTAGTTATTAATCAAACAAAAATAAATACCGATACAGTTGATCAGCTTACGGAGAAATTGAGTTTTGATTTCTATAAAAAAAGGTATAACGAAGCTGACTTAATGGTTAAAGTTACTGATAACTGGGGAAATCAGTTTGAAGATTTGTATGGAACGCGTAATATGCGTCCGGTTTTACATGGTGTAGCTTACAGAGGTGGGGCAAACAACTATTACCATAAAAGAAACAAGAGAAAAAATCAAAATCCATTACCGAGTGATGGACTGTTAAACTTATGCCAAGAAGGGTTTTCGGGAGCTGTTTACCTGTATCAACAAAATTTCACTGATACTACTGAAGGCTTTAGTTGTAACTGTATAGACGGAGATAAAAACTCCATCGCTTATAAACAGTTAGATTATTTTGATCCTGATCATGTTGAAGAAATGGTGAAAATGGTTTATCAATCTGCCGTTGATTCTAGTCAAGGACCAATTTATTTACATTGTTGGAATGGTTGGCATGCTTCTGGCTATGTAGCTGCCATCTTGTTAAAACAATTTTGTGGTTACAATGATATTGAAGCTGTAACTTACTGGGATTTGGGTACTGATGGAGCAAACAGAAGCCCACATTATCGTTCAATTAGAAAACTTATAAGAGATTTCGAGCCTATTGAAAAGTATACTATACAAAATGAATTAGGTGAAAATATTTGTCCGCCAATGCCAAAGGTTATTGATATAACCAAAACTGAAATCACTATGGAACAGCTATTGATTGTTCCTGAAGCAATACCAACCAATACTCGTATTATATTACAAGCACTTACTTTTGCTCCTGGTAAAACCACCATTAAGTCGCCAGAAGCAATTCCTGATATAAGACGATTAGTTGAAGCCTTGAAAAGAGACGAAAACTTAGTTATTGAAATTGGTGGACATACAGATAATAGTGGTAAAAAATACAAGAACCTTGAGCTTTCTAAAAAAAGAGCAAAGTTTATTTATGATCATTTGATAGACATAGAGGGAATAGATAGAAAAAGAGTCTCTCATAAAGGTTACGGAAGTGCGTTGCCTGCCTATTCCAATAGAAAAGAAATTGGTCGTGAAGCAAATAGAAGGATTGAGGTACGTATTCTTAAAAAAACAAATTACAGCAAATCTGGTTTGTTGGTTAATGAAGCATCATATGATGAAAAGAAGCTTTGGGAAAACTTCCCAAATTCATCTAAACTTGATTTAAACAAGAGGTATGTAATGAAAGATATTCTTTTTGAGCCAAGCATTACCGAATTAAAAAACAAAAGCTATAATTCTCTTGACTCGTTACTTCTGTTTTTATCAAAAAACGATGATGCTGGAATTGAAATTCATGGTTATACAGATGCTTCTGGTATTAAAGAAAAAAATGACACACTTTCGTATTTACGCGCAGAATCGGTTAAGAGTCACCTTATAAAAAATGGCATACAAGAAGATAAAATAAAAACTGCGGGGATGGGTTCTCAAAACCCTATTGCTGATAATCGTTTTCGTTGGGGGCGTGATCTTAATCGAAGGATTGAGATTGTTTTAATTGATTAAATTCAGTTTGATTATGAAGAAAATCCGATATTACTTTTTCATATTCATCTGGAAACCTCTCGTATAAATCTTCATGTTTTCCGCCTTTAAAAAAGTGCAAATTTTTATTAGAAGTTCCACAATTATTATATAGCTTGATAGTCTCATGAATTGGAATTTGATCTTCTTTGTCACCAGCGATTATTAAAGTTGGACAAGTTACTTTTTTAATTAACTGTTCTGGAGATAAACTAATTTGAGGTTCTTGGATTATTCTTTCTGTAAAAAACTTAACAGGCTCAAACAAAAACATTGGAATAGGATATTTATCTACTCTATTTTTAAATGCATTGGAAATATTGTCATAACAAGATTCAAGAATTACAAAGTCAAGGTCATTCATCTCTTTAAATGAGTATACAATTGTAGCCGCACCTAAAGACTGACCATTAGCAGAAATATGTTTAATATTCATTTCTTTAAGCCCTTTAATACAAGCCTGCAAATCTTTACGTTCGTGCCAACCGAAGCTAATAATATCACCTTTCGTTTTTCCCGTTCCTCGGAGGTCTGGTAAGAGTATAGAAAATCCTTTTTTTAAGTAAAAACTAGCTCGTTTTAATTGATGTGTACGATTACCTTTGATTCCCGATAAAAGAATAATTGCTACTGAGTCGCTATTTTGAATATACCAAGATGATACATCTATATTATCGTCTGTTTTGAAGCTTAAATTTTGAACGTTATACCCATTGAAAGTTGAAATATCATCAAAAAACACTTGATTTGTGCTTGTTAGGTATGAGGCTGATAAATAGGCTACAATTATCCAACAAGCACCTCCTGCGATAAAAAAGTAAACTGTTCTTTTGAGTAATTTCCTTATTGATTTATTCTTCAACACTAAATGGTTTGATATTAAATAGTAAACACTCTAAAAAGAGCTATTTATTAAAATCACATGTTTGTAAATAGGAAGTTACGGTTTTGTTAGGGTGTTCGCACCTGTTTTTTAATTCTTATTAGTCATTTCGTTCGGGTCAAAACCGTACATGAATTTATTCAGTTGTCCACTCGAACTTTCAAGTCCGACAATGTCCATTAATTCCTCAAAGTATGAACAAACTCTTTCTCTATCTTCAGTGTATAATTCCATATAAATGTCTGCAAACCTTGAAAGTCCTATTTTAATTTTCTCTTGATATTTTTTATCTGTCGGATTTTCAGATTCTGCTATACTTTTAAAGTCAAATGCTACACTGTTAATTTTTTCTGTAAAAATCGGTCGCATTTTTTCGTCAGCGATTCCAGGATAGTAATTTTCCGCTACGAACTTTTTCTTTGCGATAAATTCCTCGAATTCTTCATTAACATTTTTAGGCGTTTTCATTTCAGTCGCATTTGGTCCACAAGCAGATAAAGTTAAAGACAGAACTAATATTTTAATATATTTCGTCATTTCTCTAGTTGGTATCAACCTATAAATAAATCAAATCGTAGCAATACACTTTAACTCAATTCCTATTGGAGTTGGCAAGCTATTAATTTCTACTGTTGTTCTACACGGTTGATTTTCCTTAAAGTATTCCGCATAGATACGGTTATAGGTTTTAAAATCTTCCTTCATATTGGTTAAAAACACGGTAACATCAACTAATTTATCCCAAGAAGAACCACTTGCTTCTAAAATTAATTTTACATTTTTGAATACCGAATGGCATTGTGCTTCTATATCGTATGAGGTTATGTTACCTTGGTCATCAAGTTCTACTCCTGGTATTTTTTTTGTTCCTCGTTCTCTTGGTCCTACACCAGATAAGAATAATAAATTACCAACTTGACGAGCATGTGGATATAAACCAACTGGCTCTGGAGCTTTTTGTGAATTATGAATTGTTGACATTGATTGCTTTTTATCCTACACTTCCTTCTAAAGAAATTTCAAGTAATTTTTGTGCCTCAACGGCAAATTCCATTGGCAGCTTGTTTAACACATCTTTAGCATAACCATTTACAATTAAGCTAATGGCTTTTTCTTCACTAATTCCTCTTTGCATGCAATAAAACATTTGGTCCTCTCCTATTTTAGAAGTTGTTGCCTCATGCTCCACCTTGGATGATTTGTTATTACACTCAATGTATGGGAAGGTATGTGCTCCACATTCATCAGTCATTAGAAGTGAATCGCATTGTGAAAAATTACGAGAATTCGTAGCTTTTTTATCTATTTTAACCAATCCTCTGTATGAGTTTTGACTTTTCCCTGCTGACACTCCTTTTGAGATAATTGTACTTTTTGTACCCTTACCTAAATGAACCATTTTAGTTCCTGTATCCGCTTGTTGAAAGTTATTTGTTACTGCAATTGAGTAAAACTCCCCTACTGAATAGTCTCCTTTCAAGATACAAGAAGGATATTTCCATGTAACAGCAGAACCAGTTTCTACTTGCGTCCAAGAAATTTTTGATTTGTAGCCTTCGCAAATTCCTCTTTTTGTAACAAAATTGAATACTCCACCTTTACCAGCTTTATCACCAGCATACCAATTTTGTACGGTTGAGTATTTAATCTCGGCTCCTTTCATAGCTACCAATTCTACAACAGCTGCATGTAGCTGGTTTTCGTCTCTTTGAGGAGCCGTACAGCCCTCTAAGTAAGAAACATAACTATCTTCGTCTGCTATAAGCAAAGTTCTTTCAAATTGACCAGTACCCGCTTCATTAATTCTAAAGTAAGTAGATAATTCCATTGGACATTTTACGCCTTTTGGAATGTAACAGAATGATCCATCAGTAAATACAGCTGAATTTAATGCTGCATAGAAATTATCAGTTTGAGGAACAACTGTTCCTAAGTATTTTTGTACAAGTTCTGGGTGTTCTTGAACTGCTTCACTAAATGAGCAAAAGATAATACCTAACTCTCCAAGCTTTTCTTTAAAAGAAGTAGCAACAGAAACAGAGTCCATCACGAAATCTACCGCTACACCGGTAA
>CATLPG010000026.1 GCA_950054195.1 uncultured Saccharospirillaceae bacterium | reverse complement strand
TCATCAATTAACGCTTTCAACTTTGGCTTGATTAAAACATTCAAAGAAGAAGGAATTAAAGGCGTTTGGCAAACTGTTAATGGAACTTTTTTACTTTCTCTGTTTGTTGGTATTGGAATAAGCATTGTGCTCTTAGCAAAACGGTTAGAATATCTCATGGAAGAGCACCCTGTTCTCTTGTGGTCTTTCTTTTTTGGTTTAATTGTAGCTAGTATTATTTATATTGGAAAACAAGTAAAGCAGTGGAACATCCCCGCTATTTTGGGCTTAATTATAGGTACAGTAATTGTTGTAGGCATCACACTATTACCACCTTTAGGAGACGCTGAGAGTTTACCATTCCTCTTTGTTTGTGGTATGATTGCTATCTGTGCAATGATTTTACCAGGAATTTCGGGTAGCTTCATCTTACTCATACTTGGTGCTTACCAAGCTGTATTAAAAGCCGTAGGGACTGGAGATTATGTTGTACTTGGTACAGTAGCCCTTGGAGCAATAGTTGGACTTTTAGCATTTTCTCGAGTTCTAAAATGGCTATTTAATACCTATGAAAATACAACTATTGCAGTTTTAACGGGCTTTTTAGTTGGCTCTCTTTGGAAAATATGGCCGTGGAAACATGTAACAAAAATACACGTCAAACACTTAGGGGAAGTTGATGAAAATGGCAAATCTTTGGAGGAAGTGGTGAATTTAGTTGAACCAAATGTTCTTCCAAGTAATTATGACACATTTATACGTGAGGGAGATCAAATTATTGGCTATGAAACAGCCGAACCTCAAACCTTATATGCTGTGCTACTGGCTTTAGCTGGTTTCTCTTTAATCTTTATTATTGAAGCATTAGCGAAACGATTAGGGAAAACAGATGATTAAAGAAAAACAAGAAGTAAACCTAGGGCTTATTGGGCAATCGCTGGTTCACTCCTTTTCAAAAACGTATTTCGAAAATAAATTTGAACAATTAGGTTTATCAAATCACGCTTACAGACTTTATGAACTCGAAAAGATTGAGGAAGTAACAAATTTAATGAGTGAGCCACATCTGTTGGGCTTCAATGTTACCATTCCATATAAAGAATCTGTTATTACGTATTTAGACGAGCTATCTGATGAGGCTCGAGCGGTTGGTGCTGTTAATACCATTAAAAAAATCAGCTTAAACGATAAAATTGTTTGGAAAGGATTTAATACAGATGTATATGGTTTTGAACGAATGGTAAAACCATTTATAAAACCCTTGCATGAACGAGCGTTAATTCTTGGTACAGGTGGTGCAGCTAAAGCAGTTGATTATGTGTTAAAAAGCAAAGGTATTGAAACGTTATATGTGTCTAGAAATCCAAAAGATGGTCAATTAGGGTATAATAATATTAATGAATATGTAGTCAAATACCATAAATTGATCATTAATTGTACGCCAGTTGGTACATACCCAAATATTGAAGAAGCTCCACTTCTACCCTACGAATTGCTAACAGATGAGCACACGTTGATTGATTTGGTATATAATCCTTCAGAAACACTATTTTTACAACAAGGAAAACGCAAAGGAGCAAGAATATTAAATGGAGAAGTAATGCTCAAACAGCAAGCTGAAAAAGCTTGGGAAATATGGAATAATTTATGATTGGTATTGAAAAAATAAACGAAACAGCGAGTTTTTTACAAAAAGCAGGTTTAACAGATGCTAAAATTGGAATTGTTTTAGGTACTGGACTTGGAAATTTAGTTTCTGAGATTGAAATTGAAAAGGAAATTGATTATCAAAACATCCCTAATTTTCCATTATCTACGGTTGAGTTCCATTCAGGAAAGCTAATCTATGGTAAACTTGGTGGGAAACAAGTCCTAGCTATGCAAGGAAGGTTTCATTTTTATGAAGGTTACTCTATGGATGAAATTGTTTTTCCTATTCGAGTGATGAAGCTACTCGGGATTGAGCAACTCTTTATTTCTAACGCGGCAGGAGCTATAAATAAGTCGTTCAAAAAAGGAGATTTAATGTTGATTGATGATCATATTAATCTTCAGCCTAATGCTTTGATAGGTAAAAACTACGATGACTTAGGGCCTCGTTTCCCTGATATGAGCGAGGCATACCACTCGACTTTAAAGAAGGCTATTAAGGAAACAGCAAAATCAAATGACATAACTATTCAAGAAGGTATTTATGCTTCTGTTCCTGGTCCGATGTTAGAAACTGCGGCAGAATACCGATGGATTCATACTTTAGGTGGAGATGCTGTTGGTATGAGCACAGTTCCTGAAGTAATAGCTGCTAGCCACATGGGTATTCCTTGCGTTGCGATTTCTGTTCTTACAGATGAATGCGATTTTGATGATTTACAACCTGTAAATATTCAAGAAATTATTGAGGTCGCTGGAAAAGCGGAAAAAAAACTTACGTTACTTTTTAAAGAGACCATTAAAAACTTATAACCTATGATTTTTGAAACAACTATTGAGGTTCGCTGGTCGGATATCGATCAAAACAGGCACGTTCGTCATTCCGCTTATTATGATTATGGAGCTCATACACGTATTCGTTTCTTTGTAGAAAATAATTTTGGCTCTGATAAAATGGCTCAGTATAGAATTGGCCCCATTATTTTTAAAGAGGAATGTACATTTTTAAAAGAGCTTACACTTAACGACACTATTCGTGTTAATGTACTAAAAGGAGAATATTCCGATGACTTTAGAAAATGGACTCTCCATCATGAAATTTTTAATCAAAAGAATGAAAAATGTGCTCATTTAACGCTCAATGGTGCTTGGATGGACTTGGTGAAAAGAAAATTAACAATACCTCCAAAAGAATTACAAGAACTGATGGCAAGCTTAGATGATGGAGAACACTTTGTTTATAAAAAGTAGTTCATGGAAGGGGAAGAGTTCACTAAAATAACATTTACTAGAAACAGTAATTTGTGGGGAGCTATTTATTCGATTAATATTTATGTTAATGGTAAAAAAATGGCTTCTTTATGGCCTACACAATCAAAAAGCATCAGTTTATTCCCTGGCAGTTATAATATTGAAGCAGAGCACTTTGCAGGTATTAGGTTTTTCGTAACAAAAGAGATACAAATCACAAATACTGGGGCTGGTGAACACATTGCTATTTTATGTGGTCCCAAGCTATTTGATATTTTTTTAAAGATAACTTCAAATAAGAAAAATAATATTCAAAAGAAAGATGAAAAAAGTATTTCTTTTGATGTCTATGATGTTTAAAAAAAAGACCAACTTGCAAAAAGCTGGTCTCATCAATAGTTTATAATAACTAACGGTGTTATTATCTACATTTATTTAAATTCCAGTTATATGATTTATATGAAATAGAAGCATCAGCTTTTACTTTTACATCACTGTACTTGTTAATGTAACCAATAACAGTTTGTCCATTTCTTGTGAAGTCTTCTTCAAACCATTTAAAAATCTTTGAAATCTCTAATTTATCAGCCGTAATAGTATTTTTAGATTTATCGTTCACCCACTTTTTAAATACTTTATCCAGTGTAGCATCTAAGCCTTTTGCCTCAAACGCTTTATTATATAAGTTTGGGCAAGAAATTGAAGCACAGTTTATCGCTGCGTGTACTCTTGCATCTTTAAATTTTGGTCTTAGAATATTATGCTCAATATCTGTTAAACTATAGGTTTTTCCTCCTAATTCTATATATTTTTTATCCCATACTTTGTTTGTTAAAGTGCCTCCTAAATCTTTAATACTCTTAACTGGATAATTATCTACTATTAATTTGATTGTATAAGCATTGTAAGCATTAATCCAATAAGCATATTTTTGATCTTTTGACCAACTATCTGCAGGATGATGTTTACTCAATAACTCACAATATGCATATAATTTGGCTTTGTCTTTTTTAAATCCTTCGTAATTTACGCATCCACTTGAAGAAACATGCTTTTGTAATAAAGCTGTCCAACTTTCATGCGTAATTGGTGTACCTGCTTTAGCTGGTGATGTAGTAGTTGAGCAAGCAAAAGCTAATGCTAAACTTAAAATTCCTAGTATTTTTTTCATGGTATTTTGTATTCGTTTGGTATATATACGAGTCAAATGTATAAAGCTTACGTTTATTGAGTGAACTTAACTAAAACTTAACTTTTTAACCCACAGGGGCTAACTTAACTTTGAGTCCGTTGAGTTCTTCAGTTATTTTTATTTGACAGCCAAGTCTGCTTTTATCATCATCAACAAAAAAAGCTTCATCGAGCATATCTTCTTCATCTTCTGATTTTTCTGGTAAATCATGATCAGATTCTACATACATATGACAGGAAGCACACATCGCCATTCCCCCACAGGTTCCTTCAACTGGCAGTTCACTCATTTTACAAACCTCCATCATATTAAGGTTCATGTCGGTAGGAGCCTCTAACTGGTGCTCAACTCCATCTCTATCTATTACAGTTATATTAATCGTATCCATTAGTATAAATTAAGCTTCAAAACCTTGAACGCCATTAACTGTAGTATATTTTAAAACATTTTTCTTGTCTGGGTAAATTCTAGCAAAAGCTGATTGCACCATTAATGTTGCTTCATGGAACCCGCACAGAATTAATTTCAGTTTACCTGGGTAAGTATTCACATCACCAATCGCGTATATTCCGGGGATATTTGTACTATAATCAAAGGTATCCACTAAGATTGAATTCTTTTCAATTGTTAATCCCCAGTCAGCAATAGGTCCTAGTTTAGGAGATAATCCAAATAATGGGATCCAGTGATCTACCTCTTTTGCAATATTACCTTCTGTTTTATGAGAAATATTTACTTGGTTTAATACACCGTTCCCATTAACACTGGTTACTTCTGCATTGGTGATTAAGTTTATTTTACCTTGATCTGCCAAGTCCATCACTTTTTGCACAGAATCTAGATGACCTCTAAAAGATGTTCTTCTGTGTACAAGTGAAACCTCACTCGCAACTCCATCTGCTAAATAAATAGTCCAATCAAGTGCTGAGTCACCTCCTCCAGAAATTACAACTTTTTTATCTCTGTATAATTCTGGATCTTTGATGATATATTCCACTCCTTTATCCTCAAAACTACTTAAATTTTCAACAGGTGGTTTTCTAGGCTCAAAAACACCTAATCCTCCAGCAATTGCCACACAATGAGCTAAATGTTTAGTTCCTTTATTCGTAGTTACAATGAATTTTTCGTCTTCCGTTTTTTCAATTGTTTCTGCTGTTTCACCAAGCGTAAATCCAGGTTTAAAAGGAGCTATTTGTTCCATTAAACGATCAGTTAAGTCTCCCGCTAAAATCTCTGGGTAAGCTGGTATATCGTAAATTGGTTTTTTAGGGTATATTTCAGAACATTGCCCTCCTGGTTGTGGTAATGAATCGATTAAATGACATCTTAATTTAAGTAAACCTGCTTCAAAAACAGTAAATAAACCAGTAGGACCGGCTCCAATGATAACTATATCAGTTTCTATCATGTTAAATAATTTTCAATATAAAATTACACAAAGTATTTATTGGAAACAATGTTTCTGCTTTGATGATTAAAGTCGAAAGATTATCAACTAGTTAAGATTTCTTTCTCCTTTTTAAATAAAGCTTTTGACCTACCGAAGGCTCACTTCCAAAAGTCATATTATTCTTTTTATATAATTTTTTAAGTTTAATACCATATTGTTGAGAAATACTATGCATGGTTTGCCCTTCTTTGGTAATATGAAACTCCTTTCTTGCTTTCCATCTTTTAGGCTTTATAAATAATCGCTGTCCTTTAGATATAGTTGATCCTTTAGGTAGATCGTTATATTTATAAAATTGCCAAGGTCTCATATCAAATTCTTCACACAGGCTTTCTATATTATCTCCTTTCCTTGCTATGATATACAATACTCGATTGTCTGTTTCTTTAATAAGATGTTTGTTTCCTAGTACATAAGTGGTTTCATCAAGTTCTTCTGTTTTTAATAGGTTTGAAGGGGTCTCTTCCTCTTCATTATCAGACTCTTCTTTAGGTGTAAAAACAACTTGTTGGTTCAGTGCTAGCTGGGGTTCGGTATAAACATCATACTGTGATAGATTATAACGTTCAATTAAATCAATTAGTAATCTTGGGTATTTTGGGTTTGTAGCATATCCCGCTCGTTTAAGTTCTTTTGCCCATCCTTTATAATCAGTTATTTCTAGAAGAAATAGTTTTTCATATCGTTTCTTTTTTAGAAAAACGGAATGGTCTTTAAATGATTCTTCAGCTGATGCATACTTTCTAAAACATTCGTTCTTTAAATCATCATCATGATAAATTGCACTACCATCCCATCCGTGACATTTAATACCAAAATGATTGTTTCCTTTAATAGCTAAACGGCTATTACCGTTGCCACTCTCTAACAATCCTTGAGCTAATGTTATACTAGCAGGTATTTTATGCTCCCGCATATTATTTATAGCTGTCTCTTTCCAAGTTTCAATATAAGTTTCTGGAGTTATAAGCTGACCAAAAGTTTGATTAATTATAAGAAAAACAACTATATAAACACTTCGTTTCATACCGCATGAATTTTACCAAAAATAAGAGAAGAGAGAGAGAATTAACAGACCTTAAAACTTGGTTTTTTAACAGGTCTTTGTCAATTACTACCAAGTAAGTGCCTTACGGTTAAATATGGTATAATTTAGATTAACCATAAATGAAAATTTGTCTTGTCTATGATCCCAATAATTTACTCTAAAGGTTGTTGGCCCTATTGGAGAATTTATTACTAAAGCTCCAGACAAGGTATAATAACTACTCGTTAGGTTAACGGGAGAGTATTCTGCTTTATTATCTGCATTTCGCATAATGTTTTTAAACGGTTGAAAATAATAACCCTCAACTCTTAAATCTAAGATGTTATTGATCGGGAAAACATTTTTGATTCCTCCAGAAATATACTGGTTTGCTGTATAAGCATCAGTAAATTTAGTCATATGTTCTTGTGTGGGCATATACTGAGGTGTAACTAATATTGTTGATGTATAATTTTCAAAAAAGTCTTGCGTAGAATATACTCCTTCAACTTCAAAGCCTAGTTTGTAGTTTAATCCTAAATCAAAATACTCTTCGTATCGTCCCTTTAATAATAAATAATTATGATTAGCTTGAACTACAGTATCCGTATTAGCTAATGCTGACGTAGATCCAGGGAAGTTTCTCTCACTTCCAAAGATATAACCTCCTGAAAATCTAATTTGCCTACCTGATTTTGAAAGATAATATCCATCTAATGAGTTATACTCAAACTCTGCCAAAAGGTTAGTGAAGTAAAACTCATTTCTATCAGCTGTATCCGTAGATAAAAATTGATCTGTTTGGTAATACTCATTTCCTATTAACCCATTTTTTGTTGTTAGCTTAATTCTTGAGCTCTCCGTTACAGGGAACCCTATGGTTCCTCCTCCAAACGTTTCATTCTTTATTAGAAAAGCTGGTTTAGTATCTTCAAAAAAAGATGAAAAACTCCTAAAGTAGTCCCATCTATTATATGTAACAAATGGTTCTATGTAAAAAGGAATATCTAGAGGGAAATCGGTACGTACAGAAAGATCTAAGCTAGAATAAAACCTACCAAAATAAGCATTTATTGAAGGAGTTGAGGAAAAATAACTAGTTATGAAACGGTAATCCAACCCTAAGTACCCCGTATTTACAGCTCTCGATGAGAAATTACCTCCAATCCTAAAATTAAATTCCGGGTTTTTTCGCACCCGAATATGTAAGGTATAGTTATTATTTTCCTTATTCTTTATTAGAAGAGGGAATATAAATTTTATTTTATCATCTTGAATGAGTTTAAAGTAACGCTTTTTCATCTTGCTTAACTCAATTGCCTCATTTTTGTCTTTCAGCAAACTCCTAATATAGCGTTCTTCATATTTATTAACTCCCTTAACCTCAACATGATCAACAACAATGTTTCCCTGTGTGCGTTCTCTATATTTTTTTCTTTTCTCTGCTAACTCTGTTGAATCTGCTCTTCTTTCTCCTAGAATTTTTTTAATTGTATCGACATATTTTAGCCCTTCTTGGTAGCCTCTTTCAATTGCTAACGCTCTTCTTTCGAATTCAAAAGTACTTATATCTGTAACATCGGGTTCGATAAGAATTCCATTTTGACAGTTCATTTCAAAACTAGAACGTGCTTGAAGCATACTTAATACTTGGGTAGTTATATCGTCAGGATCTGGTTTTTTTCTTGGTGATGAAACAGAACTCCCTATCATGATATCTGGAAGAAAATCATTGTACATAACATCAGCAGGAAAGTTGTTATATAATCCTCCATCGAGCAATAATTTATCATCTACAACAATTGCTGGTAAATAAAATGGGAAACTCATTGATGTTCGAACAGCTTGTGATAAATACCCTTCTCTAAATATATACGATTCATTCTTATCAATATCAGAAGCTACTGTTCTTAGAGGAATAAACAAACTATCAAGATTATGATTTGCTTCATGCGAAGGGATAGTGAATGTCTCTAAGAAATAAAAATCAGTTAGTGCTGGATCAGTAAAGTTTAAAGGCAAAACTTTAGTAAAGTTAAAGTCGGCATCAAAACCAAACTCTACAATTTTAGCATTTGGGTCTCTTTTTTTGAAATAGTAATCGTAATACTTATCAATCAACCCTTTTGACATATCAAGCATTAATTGATTTTTGGCTAATGCTTCCATTTCTTTTGCAGAATATCCTACGGAGTAAAAACTCCCTACCAATGCACCAGCAGAAGTTCCAGTAATGTAATCTATAGGTATATTATTTTCTTCTAATGCTTTTATCACGCCAATATGAGCCATACCAGCAGCACCACCACCACTCATTACCAGTCCCACGGTTTGTGCCTGAAGTGCATATTGAGTAAATATTAAAAGTGTTAGAAGTAACCTTTTCATTGTTTTATTGAAACTGTAAACGAAAATAGATGATTTGATGAAACAAAGACAAAAAATAGTTAGAAAAATAAGCGGAGAACAAAAGATTTAATACTTTTAATTATCAAATATTAAGATATGGATAAGCAAATCTTTCAATTAATAGAAGAAGAAAAACTACGTCAACTCAGAGGAATTGAACTTATAGCTTCTGAAAACTTTGTTAGCGAACAAGTTATGCAAGCGATGGGATCAGTTTTAACTAATAAATATGCAGAAGGTTTACCAACCAAAAGATATTATGGTGGCTGTGAAGTGGTGGATCAGGTGGAGCAAATAGCTATTGACAGACTCAAAGAGCTTTTTGGAGCTGAATGGGCAAATGTGCAACCTCACTCTGGAGCTCAAGCAAATGCTGCTGTAATGTTAGCAATTTTAAAGCCTGGTGATAAAATTTTAGGGTTTGATTTATCTCATGGAGGTCATTTAACTCATGGTTCAGCAGTTAATTACTCTGGAAAATTTTATGTACCTACCTTTTATGGTGTGGAAAAAGAATCTGGGAGAATAGATTATGATAAAGTTGAACAAAAAGCCAAGGTTGAACAACCGAAACTAATTATTTGTGGAGCATCTGCTTATTCAAGGGATTGGGATTATGTACGTTTAAGACAAATTGCTGATGAAGTTGGCGCTTTGTTATTGGCTGATATATCTCATCCTGCTGGATTAATTGCTAAAGGCTTACTAAATGATCCATTAGCACACTGTCATATAGTTACTACAACTACTCATAAAACACTTAGAGGACCAAGAGGTGGAGTAATTATGATGGGACAAGACTTTGAAAATCCGTTTGGTATAAAAACTCCTAAAGGTGTCGTTAGAAAGATGTCTTCTTTATTGGACTCAGCAGTATTTCCAGGAACACAAGGAGGTCCATTAGAGCATGTTATTGCCTCTAAGGCTATTGCTTTTGGAGAAGCTTTAGACGACTCTTTTAAAGCCTACGGGCAACAAGTCATTACAAATGCACAGGCCATGGCTCAATCATTCATTGATCATGGATATGAGATTATCTCTGGTGGCACGGATAATCACAGTATGTTAATTGATTTAAGAAATAAAAATATTACTGGTAAAGAAGCTGAAGCTTTGTTAGGCCTAGCAGATATTACTGTAAACAAAAACATGGTCCCCTTTGATGATAAATCACCTTTTGTTACCTCGGGAATACGTATAGGTTCAGCCGCAATAACAACGAGAGGAATATCTAATAGTGAAGCTCAAATGATTGTTGGTTATATTGATGATCTTGTTGAAAATCGTGAAGATCCCTCTATTATAAAAGATATTAGAAGGAAAGTTAATACGTTAATGAAAGATAAGCCTTTGTTTTTAGAATCTAGCTTGGTTTAGATTGATGAACAACCTCTAAAATTGTTCTAAAAGCAGCAAATTTATTATTATACTTTTTCGTATGCTCTAGCTGTAAAGCTGGGGCATATTTTTTTTGGTAAAGTTCATAATCCTCCATTGATTTTGCTAAATATTGGAACGAGTATGCTTTTCCTCCAATTTCTTCAGCATGAATTCTACAAATTTTACTTTCAATAAATAGCCCTGTATTCATAACATCTGGCACATGAACTTCTTTCATCCACTTGAGCCATTCATCGTGAATATCTTCGTCAATATTTACAGTAACATTATATAAGATCATGGAGATAATTTAATGAGTTTACTCATTGAAACAGCATTGTTTCTATTGAGTATAATATAATAAGTTCCATTAGTTAACTGAGATAAATTAATTTCGTTTTTACCTTTAAAAACGATTCCTTCAATCACTTTCTTTCCTGCCAGATTATTGATAGTAAAATCTCCTTCAAACAAGCTATTAATAATTATATCACTGGTAGTTGGATTAGGGTAAATAGAAAACCAATCTTTAGGATTCTCCAAAACATAACTTGTATTAGTTGTATCCATATCATCTCCTGTATCTACTATAGTCGTATCAGAGATAGTATCAACAGGTATTACAGGTTGGTCAAAACATTGGTAAGTGAATGAAAAACCATCACTTTTTACTCCTCCATCTGTTTTTAAGCGATAGGTAAAAAAATTGGTATCAATAATAATTGTGTCGGGTAAGGTAGTTCCTGTAAACGGACTTCCTAACACTTGAGGTGCTAGTGTATCTGACCCTTCATAGATATACAAATAGTCAAACCCTGCTTCTAAATTCATTGACTCAAATACAATCTCTACATCCTTCTCATTGGAACTATCTGGAGTTACTTTAACGATGTAATCCTCATTATTATGCGTTTTACGAAGAGGTCCACCAAAATCATAAATTGTGTCTCTACAAGGGTCTTGATAGCAGTTGGTTAAATAATTTTCTACCTCATCCCAAAGGTCATTATATCCATCACAGTATCCTAATGCCCATGCTCCACTACCTGCTATTCCTGTATTTCTAATATGCTTAAGTTTTTTTGCCATGGAGTACGCATCATCAATAAACAACTGATTTAACTGTCCTCCTATGTAGTAATTATAGTACGTTTGCTCACTTGGATAAAAAATATTTCTGTTAGCAATGGAGTAATACCCATTCACATTGTCCTTAAAATCATCAAAAAAGATAGGAGCACTACCAGAAGCTCCTGTGCTAGGCGATGGAATTGTTGTATTGGTTACTTGCCATTTTCTTCCGTAGAAAGGTAAAGCACAGATGAGTTTATCTTTTGATACACCTGCCTGAAGATAGTCGGTAATAGACCGAGAAACCGTTCTAGTGTAGCTTAGCTCTTCGAAACTATATAAAGGACTGTTTGGACCAGCTGTAGCACTACCACTCCAGTAATAATCATAAGCCATGATGATAAAATAATCTAAATGGCTGTTTAAAGCAGCAACATCAATTACACTACTCCAATCTACAGAATATAACACTGTGCTAATTTCAGCGTTTGGGATTTGAGCCCTCATTTGGGTACTCAAATCAATCATAAAATTTGTGAAGTTTGTACGTTGAGAAGCTGGTATTCCTTCAAAGTCAATACATACCCCATGAGCCCCTCTGTTAGTTATTAATGTTATTAGTTGGTTAATTAGGGTTTGCTTTGCACTAGAACTAGACAATAATGTTGTGTTATCTGAATTTCCAAAACATGTTACCGTTAGCGTTACTTTTTTACCTTGAGCTAAAGCAGTAGTAACTGAAGCTGCCGTTTCAAAACCGTGTGTAGATGAAGGCATACCGTTACTTGGGTTTACAGCATAATCAAAGTAACTAAAATGAGAGATTAAGTCCCAATTATAGTTTACTTCTTTACCATTTTTCCAATATGGGTGGAAGCCATAAAACACATAATCCAACTCACATTTAGCCCCACTTCTTGTTCCCTGTTTTGGAATAGTTAGTTCTGCTGGCTGATTTTGAGCTAATTTTTTATGTTCTAAATGAGTGAAATGCTCTTCTTGAGCATGAATAGACAGGCCAATTAAAATTGTAATATAAAAAAAATGCCATTTTATCATTTAATACTCATTGTTTATTATACTGAAATATATGTATTTTGATTTATATTTGCTTGGATTTAATAGAAAATCATCTAGCCTTTTGCTCCAGCATAGGAACAAACTTAAAGTCTCCAAATTCGGTTTTAGAAAATTCAGTTTCGGAATCTCGAACAATTAAGGTCATAATTTGGCTACCTAGATCTCCAATAGGAATAACTAACCTACCTCCTACTTTAAGCTGACGTAATAAATCTTCTGGAATAAATGGTGCTCCACAGGTTACTATTATTCCATCATAAGGTTGGTAAATTGTATTTCCTTTATAGCCATCTCCGTAGTAAAGATTAGCATTGATTTCCATTTTACGAAGTAACAGCTTGGTTTTATCAAACAATTCCTTTTGACGCTCAATGCTATATATTTTAACTCCTAGTTGGGCTAATACACTTGTTTGATAGCCTGAACCTGTACCGATCTCCAGTATTTTATGTCCTTTTTTAACTTGCAGCAACTCTGTTTGGAAAGCTACTGTATAAGGATGGGAGATCGTTTGGCCAGCCCCAATTGGAAAGGCTTTATTAGAATAGGCAAACTCAACAAAAGCATTGTCAAGAAAAAAGTGTCGCGGAACTTTATTAATTGCCTCTAAAACTTGCTCATCTCTAATTCCTTTATTTCTCAACTCTTCTACGAGTTGTTTTCTCATTCCTTTATGACGGTAAGAATCTATCATTGATTATTTTCAATAATATAGTTTAATACTTTTTCCATTAAATGTACACGGTCTTTTCCCCTTACATTATGCGGATGCATTGGGTAAGCAAAGAAATCTACCTGAACTCCATTAGAAACACATGCTTGTAGAAAAGCTAAATTATGCTGCATCACGACTACATCATCTATAGTACCATGAATAGTCATTAACTTTCCTTTGAGGTTCGTTACTTTATCAATCGTACTTGTTTGTTTGTATCCATCTGGATTTTCCTCTGGCATATCCATGTAACGTTCACCATACATTACTTCGTACCATTTCCAGTCCATCACTGGACCTCCAGCAACACCTGTTGTAAAAACATCTGGGTAATTTAACATTAATGAGGTGGTCATGAAGCCTCCAAAACTCCACCCATGAACAGCCATTCTAGTAGAATCAACGTATGCTAACTTTTTAAGATACTCAACTCCTACTAATTGATCTTTCATTTCGTTTTCTCCAAGCTTTCTATGAATTACATTTTCGAAAGCAAAACCTCTATTAGCAGAACCTCTCCCATCTAATGTAAATACGATATAATCTTGATTGGCTAACCAGTGCATCCATAAACTTGCACCTCCAAGCCAGCTATTTGTAACTAACTGAGCATGTGGGCCTCCATAAACATATATTAGAACAGGGTATTTCTTTTCCTTATCAAAGTTTGGAGGCAATATTAATCTACCGTAAAGGTTAAATCCATCTTCAGACTTTAACGTGATCATGCTCGTAGATACTTTTTCGTAATTTTCTAAAGGATTTTCAGCAGTTAAGATATTTGCACGTTCATCTTTATCTATTTTTACAATCTCTGTAATTCCAGGCGTTTTAAAATCAGAATAAGCGTCACTGGCATAATCACCACTAGCACTTATTTGAACACTATGAGTTCCTGCAGAGGTAGAAAGCAGCTTTAAGGTTTTACTTGCCATTTCTAAACGATACCCTAAGTTATTTCTACCATCAGTACCAGTAGCCATGAAGTCAAAATATTTTCCATCTTTAGTAAACCCTAAAACTTCTGTTACAGGAAACGAAATATTTACTAAATCAGTTAACTCTCCTGTTTCAATATTTAGCAAGTAAGGGGTCATATATCCCTTTTTTTCTGTTAAATATATTGCCTCCTTTTCATTTGATGGATTAAAATAGAGTGGATACTCTGGTTCTACCCATTTTTCATGAGTTTCGTGAACTAAATTTTTTAATTGATTTCCTGAAGAAGCATCAAAACTATTCAAATGCATATCATCCTGCCCTCTATTTAACTGGAAAATATATAGCCTTTCACTTTTAGGTCCCCATGTAAGATTTGTTACATAATCATCTTTAGCTCCTTTTGTGTTTAAGTAGATTACTTTATTTTTAGCTAAATCATAAACTCCCACTCTACCATACTCACTTTTTTGACCTGCCATTGGATACTTAATCGAATTGAGAGATCCTGGTGTTGTGGTAATATCTAATAGTGGATAATCAGCTACATCAGTTTCATCTTTTTGGTAAAAAGCCAGTTTTGTTCCATCAGGAGACCAAAATATTCCTTTAGTTATTCCGAATTCATAACGGTGGATGGCTTGACCAGAAACAATATTTTCATCTGTATTTTCAACTACAGCAACTTTTGAATCGGTTATTGTAGCCATGTAAAGGTTATTATCAATAGTATAAGCCACTTGTTTTCTATCAAAGTCAATAGCTACATTGGTAGCTTCTGAAGGTAACTTAACAGTTGTAACAATTTCATTTTTTCGGTAATCATACCAAGTAACACCTTCTGCTCCTCTATAAACAAAAAGTTTATCAGTTGCGTGCTCTACATAGGGAATTCTATTTAAGGATGTATCTCCTTTTTTAAATTCTGACAAGGTAATTTCAACATCTTTTTTACACTTTTTAGCCTTTTTAACAATGTAAGAAGTATCCGTAGCGTAAAAGTATTTATCAACATCACTAAGCCATGCTAATCTTTTTACTTGTTTTGGGTATAAGCCTTTATAATAGCCTAAAACAGCATCACTAAGGGTTAATGTATCTTTTTTAAAAAAGTTTGTTTGACTAAATGATACATTAAAAACAAAAACTGTTAACGCTAGAAAATAAAATTTCTTCATAGTTTTTTAAGTATGTTATAGAGTTATAAAAGGCTTTTCTATTTTACCTCTTTACTATCTTTTTGGTTAAGATTCGGTCTTTCCCGTTATATATTCTGATAAAATAATTTCCAGAAGCCAATAATCTAGTTGAAAAAGTTAGTCGGTTTTCTCCTGCCTTTAAATCATCTTGAAGCAGTCTCTTAACTAAATTACCATAGTTATCAACTAAATCAATAATCACATTTTGATCAGCAGATAGGTTAAAATGTATTTCAGCAAAATCTACCGTTGGGTTAGGAAATACATTTCCATTAACGAATTCACGAAGTGTGTCGACCTTATCAAAACAGTCTCCAGGAGCATAAAGCTGAGATGCCCAGCTCTTATTATCTCCTCCTGCATCCCCAAAGTAACCTGTCATCCATAGTTCACATGGGTTATTGTATCTACGCTGAACACCTAAATAATCTCCCCAACGTTGGTTATATCCACTTTGAGAAGACACTACTCCTTCCCCTCTTTTTACCATTTTTATTTCTGAATATGCACTCCCGTCTGAATAAACAGCTGAATGACCAGGAAAATGCCAATATGAAGTATGGTTAAATCCTATAATCGATTTTGTTTCATTTGTCTCTGATCCAGCATACGCAATATTAGGATAACCATATTCTAAACTGTCATCAAAAATAAAATTGCTTTTAATTGATGGATTATTTACATCTTCAATTATTCCGTGAAAAACAGCTACATTCCCTGTTGATGGATGTAAGGTGTTTTGTACAAACTCTATTCGGTTGTTTTCTAGAATTCCACCTAATACTCTAGAATCGTTGGTTTGAAACTTTTGGAAAGTAAACTCCTTTTGTTGCGCACTTGGTGCCAAATAATAATCTTGATCTGCACTTAATAATTGTACATTAACTTGGGCATTTCCACTTGCCAAGTTATCCGTAACCTCAATAAAGTAGATGGTATCACTTTGGTCTGCAAAATTTCTATTTGATAAAAAGTATTGGTTTGGTCCTTTTATATCAAAGCCACCTCTAACAGGGTGCATATTTCTAATTTTAATTCCTCCTTCCTTTATCTCATGAAATAAATCCAATGTTAAAGCTGTGTCCCCTTGATAACCTGATTCTTTCTCAATTTGCCATATAACGGTTTGCTTAAATGCTGTTTGCCATGGTTGGTTTTCTTTTAGCAAATTCATTGTTATGTATAAATCTGACTTTGTAATAGCAATTGCAGGGTAATCACTCCATGAAGTATCATTTAAAGGGTTTCCTGGTACTGCATACACATTCCATGGATCCATTGGGTTATTCGTTGTTGAAAAACAAGTAATAATCTTACTATCTGTTGATAGTCGACCTATTAAAAAAGCTAGAATAAAGCGATCATTGTCAGGATCATACACCAATTTAGGATCATAACTATGAGCAGTTAATCCAAGTTGATCTCTAAAGAAATCCAATGATACTTCTGCCATGACAGTATCTGCTTCTGTATCATAAATATAAATTGCTGAGTTAAAAGCAGAAATTAGTATTCCATCATTAGAAATAGCCATCGAATTATCATTTGGTATTCCATGTCCTCCAATATTTGTCATAAAAGACATCCCTACACCGATGGTGTCGATAAGTGTAATATCTCGACTAGACATTGGCATTCCGTGTCTAGGATATTTTTGACTAATCTTTTCCTTTTTTTCTAGTAAAAACTCTCTGTATGAGTTACCACCCGGAATTGGTGCTTCCATATTTTGAATCAACACTCCCCAATCTTTAGCTTTGGCTTCTTTAGGGTTTACTTGGGGTAATTGAGGTGCTATGAATCTTGTTTTTTGCTGTGCTAAACCGATAGTGGATAGCAATAAAAAACTAAAAATTATGATATATCTATTCATGTGGGAATTATTGCAACAAATGAAAATAGCTAGTTTATCATCTAATTTCAATTTTTTCGCCTAAAAACTTAGGCTTAGTTCTTAACAAATAGATGTCTAAAACTGCTTTACACTTTGCTAAATACTCTCGAATTCTCATTCTTTTAGTAAAGTAAGGCATTTTTGCGTTATATGCAACAGCTTCAACACCAACACTTTCACAAATAAATAATGCTCGTTCATTATGAAATTTTTGAGAGATAATTGTAAGTGTGTCTTGCCCAAAAATTTCCTTTGCCCGAATCATCGAATCAAACGTTCTGAAACCAGCATAATCAAGGTATATATGATCTTCTTTCACTCCTAAATCAACCAAGTAATCTTTCATTTGTTGTGGCTCATTGTAGCCTTTTTTATGATTATCACCACTAACAATTAGACGATCTACTTTTTTATTTTTGTAGAGTTGATAAGCTGCATCCATTCGATGCTTGAAATAACCATTTATACCACCACCAACCATATATTTTGATGTTCCTAACACTAAACCAACTCTGTTTTTAGGAATTTTGCTAGTTTTATCAAACATCTTTTTTTCAGCATGAGATTTTACATGAACATTTGCCCACAAGGATCCTAAAAAGCAAATTATACCTAATGCTAATGAAATAAAAAATATTTTTTTTAACCATTTAATCATGCTTCTCCAGCTCCCTTAATTTTATTAATTGTTCTTTTTTGTCGTTAATCGTATTTATACCATACACACTCAATAACAGATTAACTTGGTCTTTTATTTCTTGATTAGGGTAAAAGTTGTCACGAGCGAAATGAACAAATTTTAATACTTTAAAGGCATCAAAATACTGAAAAAATCTTTTTTTAAAGCTATCAAATCCAACGGTATTCCTTTTTATTTCATTAATAGATGATTGGAAAGAAATTTCTGTTAGGGATTGATTTAAACTTTCATCTTCGAAAACATAAGTTTCATTTTCATATATCTCTTCACATGCTTGAACAAAACGTTTTAGGGTTTTAAATATCTCGAAATCATAGGTCGAGTAATAATTATAATCTAATTGTTGAAGAAAATCATTAATAGCTTTTCCTGTTCCAAAAGGAACCCGTTCAGAAGTTCGGGCAGATGGATAAACAACTGTTTTATTTAGTGTAGTAAATCCTCCTAGTTTAATTATTTTATGTAGAAAATAAAAGTCCTCCCCTGCTTTTCGCTTATTCATTCCTCCCTGCTTTTGATAAGCATAAGATCTTACTGCCATACTAGAACCAACCGTATGATAAGCGTATGGAAAACCTGCAAAGCTTAACCCCAAATTATAATACCGCAAAAACAATTCATAATTAATAATTCCCGTATAGTTTTCAGTTGAAAAATCATTCCCTTGCAGTGGATGTTCGTAGTGTATTGCACAACCAGGAGTTTTTGGATGGTCTTCAAAATGCTGTTCTATTTCTTGAAAATAATTAGGGGCAACAGTACAGTCAGCATCTAAACAAACTATTATTCCTTGATCATTATCAATTTGATGAAACCTAAAAACAGCTTCATCCATACCTATTTTACGTGCTAAACCAACACCTGCATGCTTTTTAGGCAGGCTATCTTCGTAAAGTAAATGGATTGAAAACCAAAAAGTGTTGTTTTCCTGCCATTCATGAATATCCTTTACCGTTTGTTTGTTACGTTCATCAATTGATTTGGGTACATTTTCAGATTGATTTACTACAATAATTACCTCTACCTCTCGGTTTGGCTTCACACAACCTTTTAAGCTATCAAGTGTTGAAATGATATCAGGTTCATTAAAACATGGGATTACAACGATAAAATGTAATGATTTAGACACCTCTTTATTTACTTGAGGTGGTTTAAAACCATATTTTGATAAGTATTGGTTGTGCATATACTTTACTAAGTTATTTAATTCCTTCTCATCAATAAAATTTATTGGTGACACTTTATTTTAATCTAAATAGAACAAACAGATTTACGCTTTTGTCCTTACTTTTCATTTAATTTGTAGCCCAATAATCCAGTCTAGAAAAAGACTTACAATTCATTCTCTATGAAAATAATTAGCCTTAGTTTACTATTAATACTGATGTCATTTAGCTTTAAATCAGTTAGTCAGGAGGTAAAAGCTGGCCCTATTTTTGGAGACCTAACAACTAATTCTGTGAAATTTTGGTGTTATTTTTCTGATATTGACTCTGGAAATATTGAGGTAACTAATAAAGATGGTTTTTATCAAAAAAGTTCTTTTAATGAGTTTTTATTCTATCGTCCGACTCAAAACTTTGTTGTTAATGGATTAAGTCCAAATAAATCATATACGTTAACCATCAATTTATTTAAAAACGGACAACAATCAGACTCTACTTTTCAATTCAAAACTTTGTCTCAAGACACAAGTTCCTTCTCATTTGTTACTGGTTCATGTGCTTTTATTAGTACGAATATTGATCGGATTTTTGACACAAAAAAGAAGAACAGAAAAGTATTTACTTCAATGCTTAATGAAAACCCAGAATTTATGCTTTGGTTGGGAGATAATATTTATTATTTACACGAATATAAATCGATCAAACGAATGGTTAAGAAAATGCTTAAAGTAAGGCAAACAAAAGAACTAAAAGCATTCTTAGAAAACGTTGTACAATATGCTACCTGGGACGATCACGATTTTGGACCTAATAATGCTGGCAACTCGTATAAAAGAAAAGAGCAATCGGAACTTATTTTTGAGAACAGCTGGCCAAATGCCTTTAATGAAGACGAGGGTCTTTATTTTGATTTTTATTATCAAGATATACATATCATCATGTTGGATGTACGCTACTTTTATGATGACACCCATGTTATTGGTACCAATCAAATGAATTGGTTGAAACAAAAGCTTTCAAGCTCTACAGGTTCATTTAAATTTGTATGTACTGGCACACAGTTTTTAAATAATGGTAGCATCCACGAGTCATGGAAAAACAATAATGGCAACGAAAGGCAAGAATTATTAGATTTTATTGTTGAAAATGAAATTCAGAATACTGTGTTTTTAAGTGGTGACCGACATTTTGCTGAACTTAGCAAATATGAAGAAGACTCAGTTATTATTCATGATTTAACGACCTCTCCGCTTACTGCATTTAAACAGTATCTGAGAAAAAGAGAAGTGAATACTAACAACGTACCTAACACCTACTACCATAAGCACAACTATGCTAAAGTGCAAATCAAAGGGGAAACAGGTAAACGTGAGTGTATACTTTCTCTTCACGATGTTGATGGAAGAAAAATCTGGGACTATACCATCAATCAAAGGAAATGATTACTTTTGAACCACATTAAATATATAACCATATCAAATACTATGAAAAAAACAGCTTTAACCTCTACACACATTGATTTAGGTGCAAAAATGGTTGAATTTGCAGGATATTATATGCCTCTACAATATGAGGGATTATCTATTGAGCATGAAACCGTAAGAAAAGCTGTAGGTGTTTTTGACGTATCTCATATGGGAGAGTTTTTAATTGAAGGACCTCAAGCACTTGAATTGGTTCAAAAGGTTACTTCTAATGACGCTTCTAAACTAACAGTTGGAAAAGCACAATACAGCTGTATGCCAAACGACAAAGGTGGTATTGTTGATGATTTAATTGTTTACCAAGTTAAAGAAGAGACTTATTTATTAGTAGTTAATGCTTCTAATATTGAAAAAGACTGGAATTGGATTGAGAAGTATAATACCATGGGAGCAACTATGCGTGATTTATCTAATGATTATTCCTTATTAGCTATTCAAGGTCCTAAAGCTGTTGAGGCTATGCAAAGTTTAACTTCTGTTGACTTAGCTGGTATAAAATTTTACAATTTTGAAGTTGGTCCGTTTGCTGGAATTGATCACGTAATTATATCAGCTACTGGATATACAGGCTCTGGCGGATTTGAAATTTATTGTAAAAATAGTGAAGCAAAGCAAATTTGGGATAAAGTATTAGAAGCTGGTGCTGATTTTGGAATCAAACCAATTGGTTTAGCTGCTAGGGATACGCTTAGACTAGAAATGGGCTACTGCTTATATGGCAACGATATTGACGATACTACTTCTCCACTAGAAGCTGGATTAGGATGGATTACTAAATTTTCAAAAGACTTCGTAAATTCAGAAGAACTTGCTAAGCAGAAAGAAGAAGGTGTTTCTAGAAAATTGGTGGGTTTCGAAATGATTGAAAGAGGTATACCTAGAAAGGGTTACGAACTCGTTGACCAAGAAGGAAACGTGATTGGTGAAACTACCTCTGGTACAATGGCACCATCTTTAGATAAAGGAATTGGTTTAGGATATGTATCTACTGATTTCGCTAAACCTGAAACCGAAATATTCGTTCAGATTCGTAAAAAGCAGCTAAAAGCTAAGGTAGTTAGACCTCCTTTTTATAAAAATTAACTCTATAATCGAGATTAATCTATTTAGTTGTTCCACGCTTGGATCTGACCAGTTTTTAACGCCTAGACCGTGAAAACATCACTTATCAACGACTTAAAAAACAATCAGTTATCGATATTTTACTTTTATTTTAATTTTTTGGCATAGGGATTGTAATATCCATTTGCATTAACAAAAAATTAAGAATAAAATGTCTACTCATAGTTTAAAAAAACTAACCTTATTATCACTACTTGCAGTAACGCTCTTTTCATGTACAATGGAAAAGCGATTACATCGTAAAGGGTATCATGTGCAGTGGAATAGTTTTATTAAAAATACCAAGGCTAAAAGCTTAGCTAATAAAACTTATTATGATGAAAAAATTGAATTAACTAATGATATAAAAAACACCTCTTATAAACAGGTAGTTAATGAGTCGAAAAAGTTGGAAGACACAATTATTAATCATAAGGAACTCTCTCCTCTAAAGAGTAATAAAACAATTGATAGCCCTAAAAATCAAATAAATTACCACACGGTTAAAAGAAACATTGATACATCAATATCAAGTAGTATTTTCTCTCAAAAACCAAGAGACAAAACTTCAAAAATCTACAGAGGTTCATCGTATAAAAAAATGTCTACTATTGAAGACGATGATGCCCCACTTGCTTTTACAATTTTATTGATATTAGCATTAACTATTTATTTAAGTTTAAGTGCTCCTATCTTCTTAGGTATTCTTACACCTATTTCGGTAACCATATATCTACTTTTATCAATTGCTTTAACTTTTCTAAATGGCTTTTTCACGCTTATATTTCTACTTTATGCTACCTCATTTGACCTTGAACAACATCAAACATCAATAACAACCCAAGAGATTATTTTTGCCATTATTACTGGGGGCATCCTTTTAGGGGAAACTATTCTAATTAGCATATTTTTTGCTTTAATTGCCCCTTTTGGTAATCTTTCATTTTTAGTTTCAACGTTGATTTATGTACTATATTTAATCATCTTGGGTGTTATGGGGCTCATGAGCTACTTTTTTAGATGACAAAATATCTTATGATCTTATAGAATATAAAAAAAGTAATTTAATCCTAATAAAAAAATATGGCTACAACTACAAGCTACATAATTATTTTAATATTGCTAATTTTTAGTTTAGCAATATACTTAGAAGTCAAATCTCCATTTTACAAGGGGAAATTTGAATTTTTATCATCATTTTTATACGCTACGATTACTTTTATAGTTAGTTCAATCTTAGCTGTAGGTATTACATATTTTTATTTGTCATATCATTATAAAAGCAGTTATCCTGAGGCAGAAAATACAATTATGCTTTTTTTAATCATAGTGATGCTACTACTTATCGGTGGTGTTTCTTATTGGTTTAATAAAAAGACATCTTTTCTTAATTTATCAAAATTTTGGTCATTTATTTTTTATAGTTTATATATGGTAATAACTAGTATAATTCTAATTTTTGCTGTGCTTTCAACTACAAACTGAAAGTAATTAGCTGATACTTTTTTATTTCAAGTAATGCCTTTTTTAGTTAATTCATTACTTTTATATTATTAAAGCTTATACAAAATGTATAGGCTTTTATTTTTTTAATCATTACTATGAAATTCACAAAATATACCCTTGATAACGGTTTGCGACTTATCGTTCATCAAGACAAATCCACACCAATAGTCGCTTTTAATGTGCTTTATGATGTTGGTGCTAGAGACGAAGACGAAAAATTAACTGGTTTTGCTCACCTTTTCGAACACTTAATGTTTGGCGGTTCAAAAAATATCGCAGAGTTCGATAAACCGCTCCAAGCTGTTGGTGGACAAAACAATGCGTTTACAAGTAACGACATCACCAATTATTACATCACGCTACCAAAGCAAAATATTGATACTGCTTTTTGGCTAGAAAGTGACCGTATGTTGGACTTAGCATTCACACCAAAAAGTTTAGAAGTACAACGCAATGTGGTAATCGAAGAGTTTAAACAACGCTATTTAAACCAACCTTACGGAGATTTATGGTTACTTCTTCGTCCGTTAGCCTACAAAGAACATCCGTATAAGTGGGCAACTATCGGAAAAGAGATTAAACATATCGAAGATGCTAAAATGGAAGACGTTAAAGCCTTCTTTAAAGCCCACTACAATCCGAATAATGCTGTTTTATGTATTGCTGGAGATGTTGATCCCGAAGAAATGTTGGAAAAAACAAATTATTGGTTTGGTGGTATTAAAAATCAAGGTGACTATACTCGAAATCTCCCAAAAGAGCCTAAACAAACAGAAGCTCGGTTTTTAGAGGTTGAACGGGATGTGCCTCAATCAGCGATCTATAAAGCTTGGCACATGTGTGATCGAATGCACCCAGATTATTATGCCTTTGACTTAGCTACAGATGTATTAAGTAGAGGAAACTCTTCCCGATTATACCAAACACTCGTAAAGGAGAAAGAACTATTTACCGATATTAGTGCCTACCAAATGGGAAGTTCTGACGAAGGTTTATTCGTGATTTCTGGTAAAGTAAAAAATGGTGTTGACATTAATGTTGCCAACCTTGCTATTCTTGATTGCATTAAAGAGGTACAAAAATATCCTGTTTCTAACCAAGAGCTTACCAAAGTAAAGAACAAAGTAGAAAGTACAAATGCTTTTACACATATGAACGTATTAAATAAAGCTATGAAACTAGCTTACTTTGAACTTCTTGGTGATGCCAATTGGGCAAATGAAGAAGCAGAGAAATATAACCAGGTTTCTATTGATGACATTCAGCGAGTAATGAAAGAAACAATCGTACCTTCAAATTGTAGCACACTGTATTACAAAGCAAAAAATTAAATCATGTTAGATCGAACCATAGCTCCCAAGGCACAACCTATTGATAATATAAATTTTATACTTCCCGATCATTGGAAATTAGAAAACGGTATTCCCGTTTACAGTTACCATTTAGGATCTGAAGATGTTATTAAGCTAGATGTAGTTTTTCCAGCTGGAACAAAATACCAAACGAAGGCACTTGTGGCTTCTACCGTCAAAAATGTATTAAATGAAGGAACAGATAAATACTCCTCTAAGGAAATAGCTGATGCAATTGATTTTTATGGTGCTTTCCTAGAAACAGAGCTTAACAACGATTATGCTACAGTAAGTTTGTATTGCTTAAATAAGCACATAGATAATGTGCTTCCTATTGTTCTGAATATAATTACTAGTGCTTCTTTTCCTCAAAATGAAATTGATAAATACTTGAATAGAAGCAAACAAAACTATCTCTTAGGACAAGAAAAAGTAGCTACATTATCTAGTCAGGCATATGTAAAAACCATATTTAATGGTAGTGAATATGGAAAAGTTGCCACAGAAGAAGATTATGATCAAGTTACAAGAGAAGATTTACTAGCTTTCTACCAAAAACATTATACACTAAGTGAAGCGACTGTATTTATTGCTGGTAACGTATCTCCAGTATTAAAACAGTTTATTGAAGGTCAAATTGGACAACTACCAATTGATAAAAATGATGAAGTAACTTTTAATTTTACTTTGCCTGATTACAAGCAAGTAAACGTTTTCAAAGAAAAGAAAGGTGCTATTCAATCTGCGATTCGTTTTGGAAAACCAACAATTAAAATTGATCATGAGGATTTCAATCATTTTCAAATTTTAAATACCGTGTTGGGAGGATATTTTGGTTCTCGCTTAATGATGAATATCCGAGAAGACAAAGGTTACACCTACGGTATTGGTTCTGGAATTTCATCTAAAAAAGAAATTGGGAATTTTATTATTTCAACAGAAGTTGGTAGCGATGTTACTAAAGATGCCATTAAAGAAATACAATCAGAAATTAACAAAATTAAAACAGAGTTGATTCCCGAAAAGGAATTGAATATCGTTAAAAATTATATTTTAGGTTCTTTATTAAAAAATACAGATGGTCCGTTTGACTTATTAGAACGTTACAAAACCATTCATTTTAATGGCTTAGCTGATAATCATTATGATTTATTTATTCAAGATATTCATTCAGCAACTCCCGAAAAATTAAGAGAAATTGCTAATAAGTATTTAACTGATTTAAGTATTATTGTAGCTGGTTCAGTTGATTTTAGGTAGATCCGTTAATTTCAATAAACTTACATTAAATAAACCACTGGTTAAATAAATACTATTCTAACATTAGAAGCGTATATTTATTTTAGGTTTTATTTTCATGAAGACGATTTTAGTAATAGTATGTTTTTTAATTTGCCTGTCGAGTTATACTCAAAAAGGACAAGTTACCTTTGGTTTTCAGTATAAACCTATTTTGCCTGTTGAGTTTTTAAACGTAGAGAATTTATCACTGACTAATGATGATCTTTCTGTTGATTTTACTCAAACACTTGGGTTAAATTTTGGAGGTGTAATTCGTTGGAATATTTTAAAACGATTAAGTCTTGAAAGTGGAATAAACTACGTTCGTAGAAATTTTAAATATGAAGCCTCTGTTGCATCTTCGGGAGCAACTGGCACAGATGATTTCAGCATTGTAGGATATGAAACACCTATAAAAGGATTAGTTATAGTTCAACTCTCTAGAAGTTCATTTATAAGTGCAGCGACAGGAATTACTACTAGCTGGACAGCCTCAAGTGTAGCATCAGGTACTGAGGATAAAAATTTCCGTCAGTATACGAATGCTAAAAAACTAAATTTAGCTCTAATTGCTAATGTTGGCTATGAATTTAAAACAGATAAATCTGGTACATTTTACTTCGGAGCATCCTTAAACTCTCCTTTTCAAGCAATTGGTGTTACAGAAGTAATTTACGATGATTTAGCTAACGAAGAACAAAAAATAAGAGGTGCTTTACTCGGTAATTACCTTACATTGGACTTACGATACTACTTTCATGAGGATAAAAGTAAATCTAAACGATAATTCGAATTACTAAATAGTATGAAACTAATTTTTGCTAGTAACAATGAGAATAAAATTAAGGAGGTAAAAGCTAAGCTCCCCTCTTTTGATATTATCGGCTTAAAGGCATTTGGAATCGAAGAAGATATTCCTGAAACGGCAAAAACGATTGAAGGCAATGCTTCTATTAAATCCACCTACATCTATAATAATTATAATGTTGATTGTTTTTCTGATGATACTGGACTAGAAATTGAAGCCTTAAACGGAGAACCAGGTGTATATTCTGCGCGTTACGCTGGAGAAGACAAAAATGCAGAAAAAAACATGGAGCTCGTTCTTCAAAAATTAAACGGCATTGAAAACAGAAAAGCTCGCTTTAAAACTGTTGTCAGCTTATTTTTAGAAGGGAAAGAACATACTTTTACAGGGATAGTTAATGGTACTATTTTAAAAGAAAAAAGAGGAAAAAAAGGATTTGGTTATGATCCAATTTTTGTCCCAGATGGCTATTCCCAAACGTTTGCCGAACTATCACTTGAAGAAAAAAACAAGATCAGCCATAGAGCACTTGCTGTTGATCAATTGGTTGAGTTCTTAACTTCTACTAATTAAAAACCTTTTAATCTTCTTATACATCTATTGTATAGTTTAAATAATCTACTTGAAATACTCTAGTTCGATGTATCCACCACGTTAGAGTAGAATCAGCAAAAAAATTATTAGAAAATGGTAATAATAATGTAGTCAACACAGTGTGTATTCGGTTGACTACAATGATCCAAAGGCTTTTAGGGATATAGTTAAACGTTACGTTAGAATTAGTCCTCTCGCTTATCATAAAAAGTTTACGGAGGCTGAAGTCTTAATTTGATTGAATTATTTTTCCAGTTGAATCTAGTATTTCTAATTATGCGTTTTAGAAATGATACTTTATTAAAGCTGGATAAACAGTAATTTCTTTGAGTAACTAAATTTGGTTTATATCTTTACTTCTTAGATGATTTCTGAAGATAATAAATCAATAGCCGTACTTCCTTTCCTTAATATCAGTGATCGAAAGGATAATGAGTTTTTTGCAGATGGTATTACAGAAGAAATCATAAATGCTCTAACTAGAATTCATGACCTAAAAGTAACTTCTCGAACATCCTCTTTTTATTATAAGGACAAAAATATTCCCATTCCAAAAATTGGTATGGAACTTGGAGTGTCCCTTATTCTTGAGGGTAGTATTCGATTTGGAGGTAATAAAGTTAGAATTACTGCTCAACTTATTCAAGCTAAAGGTGATTTTCATTTTTTTTCTGATACTTGGGATCGTGATATAAGTGATATTTTTAAAGTTCAAGATGAAATCAGCTTATTGATTGCTGATAAAATCAGAGAAAATTTTGGACACTTTGAACTATCCGAACATTTAGTTGATTTTCAGACCGATAATATTAGTGCTTATGAATATTCATTAATAGCAAAGTTTCATAAAAACAAATGGAATCCTGATGATGCTCAAAAAGCCAAGGAATATTACAAGAAGAGCTTAGCACTTGACTCTAAACATGTTCAATCGATGGTTGGCTTAGCAGATGTTTACAGCTTTATGGGAATGATTGGAGCTATCCCCTTTCAAGAAGCTTGGATGAAATGTAATGAACTTATTGATAAAGCTCTTGAGCTAGATCCTAAAAACCCAGAAGCCTTTTATCAAAAAGGACACAGTGCTTTTTTTACCGAGTGTGATTTTGCCAAAGCCATGAAATATGGCCTAAAATCAATTCATCAAAAACCCAATTACACAGAGGCACAACAATTCATGTCTTTTCTACATGTGCTTGCTGGAAACACAGCACAAGCAAAAGAACATTTAGATATTGCTCTGGGTATAGACCCACTCAATCAGGAAACACTATTTTTTAAAGCATACTTTGATTATATGTGCAGAAACTATGAGGATGCTTACAAACAATTATCTGATTGTATTTATGTAAATCCAAAAAATATTCCTGCTCATGCTGTAATGACCTTATGCTTAATTAAAATAGGACAATATGATAGAGTAATTCATTATTTTAATGATTATGATGTTCAGCTGGCTGAGGGAGAGAAGACGGGAGCTATTTGTTTAGCTTATGCTCATAAAGAGGATCAAAAAAATATGGAAAAATATATGAGTAAGCTCCAAAAGCAAGCTCAATCTCCTGATGGCTTTACTTCTGATTCGTTTCTCTTTATGATGTACGCAGTTACTGGTGAAATAGACAAAGCCTTTCATTGGGTAGCATCTGGAATTGAAAATAAATCAACCCTATTAATGCTACGTTATTCTGATCCCATGGTCGATAAACTACGAAACGACAACAGGTATCAGAGGTTCCACGATAAGCTCTTTAAAACTAATATCTCCTCTCCTACTAAACCTTTAAAGAAAGCTTTATTAACTAAATCCTTAGCAGAGGAGTATCGAAAAAAATTATTAACTCATATTGAGCAAGAAAAACCTTTTTTAGACCCTGATTTAACATTAAGGTCATTAGCCAGTCAAATAAATATACACCCAAATAAGTTGTCTTGGCTTATCAATGAAATACATGAACAAAACTTTAACCAGTTCATCAACAAACACCGTATTGAGCATTTTAAAGAACTAGCTCTTGATCCTAACAATAGCCTATTTAGCCTCCTTGGGCTAGCTTATGAAAGTGGATTTAATTCTAAAACTGTTTTCAATACTTATTTTAAAAAGGCTACGGGTTTTTCTCCCAAAGCATGGATTGAAAAACAATAATCGTTTATTGTTAGGCAAATTAAAAAAGGTTCTGATTTATAATCTGGAACTTCATGATTTTGATTCCGAACGTTTTACAAACTACATGTCATTAGATTTGTTTTCAGGTTAAACAATCAAAAACTAAATACAATGAAAGCAATTATTGTTAATGCATACGGTGGACCTGAGGTTCTTCAAGTTAAAAGTATAGCTAAACCAGTTCCTAAAGAAAATGAAGTACTTGTTAAAATTTATGCTACTGCAGTTACCCGTGCTAGTACTATGATGAGAACAGGAAAACCCTATTTTGGACGTCTTTTTACTGGTATATCAAAACCAAAAGTAAAAGTTCCTGGTACAGACTTAGCTGGAGTAGTTGAAGCTGTTGGCTTAAAGATTAGCAAGTTTAAAGCAGGTGATAAAGTAATGGCAGCTACAAGCTTAAAATGTGGTACTTATGCTGAGTACATTTGTCTTTCCCAAGACGAAATGATTATACATCAACCTAATAATATTAGTGCCGAAGAAGCTACTGGAATTATTGATGGAGGTAGTACAGCTTTAGCCTTTTTTACCGATCAAGTATCTATAAAACCTAGAGATAAGGTATTAATTAACGGAGCATCTGGAAGTATTGGAACGGCAGCTATACAGCTAGCGAAAGAATTTGGAGCTGAAGTTACGGCTGTTTGTAGTGAAAAAAATAAAACACTAGTAAAACAACTCGGAGCCAATCATGTATTAGATTATACAAAAAAAGAACTGGAAAGAAATACAAATGAATACCATGTTATCTTTGATACTGTTGGGAAATTGACTTTCAGAAAAGTAAAAAGAAACCTAACAAAAGATGGCGTTTTTTTAACTCCAGTTATGAAGTTTCCGACATTACTCCACATGCTTTTTATAAATCCATTTTCAAAAAAGAAATTGAAGTTTGCTGCTACTGGCCTGCGAAAACAAGAGCAACAGTTAAGAGACTTAATTAAAATTAGCGATATGCTATCTACTAATAAGTTAAAAACTGTTATTGACAGAACATACTCTTTAGATCAAATTCAAGAAGCACATAGATATGTTGATGCTGGGCATAAAAAAGGGAATGTAATTATCAAACTTAACTAAATAAAGAGTCTTTCAAAGCTTGGAGTAACTTCAGCTACTTATACTCCTGCTTCGAAAGACAAACTATTTAATGATTCAAAAATTGAACGTATTTATTGTTTTATGAATTTTAGTGGTAAATTATTACTAATTCTAACAAAATAAAGTCCTTTTGGCAAAGATTCTATATTTATATTTTGATTATTAGAAACTGTTAGGTTGATAACTATTTTACCCGTAACATCTAGTATTTCTAGTTGTTGTAAACCTTTAAGCCCACTAATTGTAATTTTATTAGAAGAAGGGTTAGGAAACACTATTAAATTATTTAGTTTACTGTTTTCATTAATCTCGGTGGTAAGGTTACAATTGGTACTAAAGCTAGCTACTGGATCAATATTTGTCCAATTTGCTTGAGCCAGTGTTATATCATCGACTTCAATACATAATAAATCAGGGTTGGAGGTTGCATCAAGTGAACTTGTTGTTGGATCAATATTAAAAAGTACCAAGGATGTTAAACTATTATCACTACAATTTAATGTTGTTATGCCAGAACTTGCACTAACATCTAATAAGGTTAGATCATTACTATCACAAACTAAAACATTTAAACTTGTATTATTAGTTAAATCTAAACTTGTTAAGTCATTTTTTCTACATACAAATATGTTTAAATTTGGATTTTGAGTAACATCTAAAGTTGTTAAATTATTGCCATAACAAACCAAGTTTCCTAAAGCTGTATTAGCTGTAACATCTAATGAGCTCAAATTATTATTGTATGGCTGAAAGGTTAATAATGCAGTATTTTGAGACACATCGATTGTTCCTAGTGGATTATTTCCACAAAGTAATGTTGTTAATGAGGTAAAAGCCTCAATACCTGTTAAATCAGAAATATTCATACCTTGGCAGTTAATAGTACCTGTAAAAGCTGCCGCTTCAGAACATTGAATTTCACTATCAGCATTGGTATTAATACCTGTATTACCCACTAAGTATACTTTAAAGTTTGCATCAGGAATATTTACTACACAACAATTCAAGCTAAAACTTGTTTGAGCATCAATATTAGTCCAATTGGTTGTACTGTAAGCTACATCATCTACTTGAATACACGTTAAATTTGGATTACCAGTACTTACAAAGCTATTTATGTTTGTATTGTTACCATTTGCTACATTTAAGCTTGATAAGTTATTACTAAAACAATAAACATCGGTTAAATTAACATTTGAAGTAAGATCTAAACTAGTCAAACTATTGATACCTAAGTTTACTATCTGTAATGCTGTGTTTGTTGATAAATCTACACTAGTTATATTGTTAGACGATGCTGCAATAGATGTGATAAGTGTACAACCAGTTGTATTTAATGATGTAATACTATTATTATTACAAATTAGACTAATCAATGATGTATTAGATGAAACATCTAAAGATGTTAGGTTATTAAAATCACAAGTTAACCCCGTGATGTTAGGAAAGAATTCTATTCCTGTTAAATCTGCTATTCCTAAGCTAGAAATAGCAATTGACCCATTAAAACTCATAGCTTCACTTACTTGAATTTCACTATCCGAATTGGTGTTTATGGATGTCTGTGCGAGTAAATGAGCTTTAAAATTAGCATCAGGGATGTTTACTGTTTGAGCAAAAGCTCCAAAGCTAAGTATTGATAAAACGCTTGTTTTAAGTATTGTTTTTTTCATGATTGTTATATTTATTCCTTAATAAATTTTCTATTGATTACATTTCTATCTGATTTAATTTGTAGAAAGTATACCCCTGCAACTAAATCAGCTACTTCTATCGTTTTAGCAGAGGAAAATTGTTTGATTGTTTTTCCTTTAATATCTATAATATTGATTTCACTAATTTCTCCTTCATAATTAATTGTTAGTTGAGAACTTGTAGGGTTAGGGTAAATTGACAATGAATAATTACTAAAAACATCATCATCCAAACCAGTAGTTAATTGGCAGCTTAGCTTTAAAGCATATGATTGACCTCCCCCATTATTAAATAAAGTATTAGTTCCTGTCCCAGTATCAAAATCTGCGGTATCTAAATAATATCCTGTCGTATATATATTACATGCATCATCTACCGTAATACAGTTTCCTAGATCATCTCCAGTTTCACCTATACTTCCTGCCCAAACATAATCACCTAATGGAGATAACTTTAAGATAAAAATATCAGCGCTAGATCCAGTAGCTATAAGGTTAACGGTATTAATTCCTGGATCAAAATCAGCTGTATCATAAAAATTTCCTGTGGTGTAAATGTTTCCGTCCCCATCTAGACTAATTGACGTTGAGTTTTCAAAACTATCTCCTCCATAACTTTTTGCCCATACATAATCCCCGTTAGCGTTTAACTTCAATACATAAGCATCTAATATTCCATTGGAAACTAAATTAGCTGTATCAGTACCAGGATCAAAATCCACAGTAAATTGGAATTCTCCTGTTACAAATACATCTCCAGTAGCATCATCGATAGTAATATCTCTAACGTAATCTTGAGCAAAACTACCTATAGTTTTAACCCATACATAATTACCTGCTCCATCAAACTTCAAGATGTATCCATCACGCATTCCATTTGAGGTTACATTAGCTGTACCCGCTCCTGGATCAAAATCGACTGAATCCCTGAAGTAACCAGTAGTATATACATTATTAGAAGAATCTAAATCTATAGAAAAAGATGCGTCATCATCGTTTGGTCCTCCTACTTTTTTTACCCAATTTAAATCTCCAGAAGGAAGTAATTTTAATACAAAACCATCAAATGCTCCTTCTGAAATTAAGTTACTTGTACCTGCTCCTGGATCAAAATCTGCAGTGCCAGAAAAGGTTCCTGTAACGTACACAAATCTGTTTACATCTACTGTAATGTCATATCCTTCATCATTAGCTGTGCCTCCAAATTGTTTTGCCCAAACAAAGTCTCCAAATGAATTTAATTTTAATACAAAAATATCTTTGAATCCTTCAGAAATTAAGTTGTTTACTCCTACTCCTGGATCAAAATCTACCGTATCAGAGAAGAAGCCTGTGACATAAATATCACCTCCTTCATCAACATGTATTGAACTTGGTCTATCTTCTGATGTTCCACCAATACTTTTAGCCCACACAAAATCACCTAAAGCATCTAATTTTAGGATGTAAATATCAGATCCCACACCAGAAGTTAAGTTAAAAACTCCTGCTCCTGGGTCAAAATCAACGGTATCAAAAAAGCGACCTGCAATATATGAGTTACCTGCAGCATCATAGGTTATTGACTCTCCAGAGTTATATACATCTCCTTGAATTCCTTTTGCCCATTCAAAATTTTGAGCACTTGCACTAAAAAAAGCAGCAAAAATTAGCGTCTGTATAAGTAGTATTTTTTTCATTTTTTAAATTTATATGTGATTAATTAATTTCTATTTTAGTGAACGAATGTGTGATTTCTTCAAAAGCTTTTTTCTGAGAACCAGCAAGTAATGTCGTTTTTATTGATCCTGCTATCATTTCCAATACGTTTCTCCTTGCTTTTTGACTCTTACCGAAATAAGCATTCATTACTTTGTTAGGAATGATATAATCTATTTTAAGCGTATCGCCACTAGATAAATAGGCTCTAACTCCGTGCATGTTACTTTTTTTAATCACCACACATTGTTCCATTTGACCTTTACTATCTGTTCTTAAATCCCAATGATCATATTCTTTAGAAGCTTCAAAAGTTGATTCTGTATTTATGAAATCTTTGATTTTATCTAATGAGTTAAATTCTTGTTTGATTTTAATAGATTTTTCCATGTATTTCTATTTATAAATAATATAGTTTTTGGTATTGGTGTTTTATGATAATAATATCTAATAAAATTAGAGTAAAGTGTTGTTCGTCAACTACCCATTTCGGGTAATTTATTAAATGTATTTCTCTCTTCGTGCTATCTCTAGAGCCTCTTGTTTAGAAGTGGCACTTAGTTTTACATATATTGATTTTATGTGATATTTTACAGCATCTACAGAAATGCACAATACATCAGAAACGCCTCTATAACTTTTACCATTAGCCAACTCTGTTAGAATTTCAATTTCTCTATCAGACAGCGGGTTTTTAGGATTTCTATTAAATGAAGAAATAATTAATCGTGCTATTTTCATACTCATAGGAGCTCCACCTTTCACACATTCTCTCATTGCCAAAATCAATTCTTTACCATCTATTGTTTTTGTTAAGTATCCAGTTGCTCCAGCTTTTAGAGCTGAAAAAACATTTTCACTGTTTTCAAAAACTGTAATCATAATTACATCAGATTTTGGAGATATTTTTTTTAGCTCACTCGTTCCTTGAATGCCATCCATACCTGATAAATCAATATCCATCAAAACTATTCGCGGTTTTTTTTCAACTAGCTTTAAAAGCATTTCCTCACATGAAGAATATGCTCCTAGTAAACAAAAACCATCAGCTTCCTCAACATAATCTGCTAAGGAATTTCTCATGTGAATATTATCTTCTACTATTATTACTCCGTAATCCACTGTGCTTAATCTGTTTTATATATTCACTTCAATTTTTATTCTTGTTCCCTTTTGTTCAACAGAAGAAATCTCAAGAGTAGAGTTTAACTGTTTTACTCTTTTGTTTATACTTAACATACCTTGTCCATCTGATGGAGAATCGAGACTGAATCCAATACCATCATCAACTATAGTTAATGTAAGTTTTTTCTGTACTGCCGTAAGTGACCACTCCACGTTACTAGCCTTTGCATGCTTGTATATATTAGTCATTATCTCTTTGAAAATTAAGATTAAATGTCTTGCTGTTTTTGCTCGCAAAAGTGTTTCTCCCTCTTCATTTTTAGTATTTAAAGTACTTTCTGTTGATATATCTTTAAATGCAAATAAGTTGTGATTGAAGTCGTTTAGATGTTCAAACAATAATTTTACAGTAAGGTTATTCGTATCATTAGCCCAAATAAAATCACGAAAGTTATCATATACCTGTACAGCTTCTTTTTCAATAACATCTAACATGTTTTTTTTTGTTTCTTGATTTGTTGTTGATTTCAAACGCTTAGATAAATGAACAATTGATGCTAGTTTATTTCCTAATTCATCATGAAAATCCTGAGATATAGATTCTCTCATTTGATTACTTTGAATATCCTTTATAATACCATGTAACCTATGGTTTCTTTTGACTAAAACCAAAACTAAAAAAAATAAAATCGTCACTATAATAACAGCATTGATATAACGATAATGAATACCTCTTGTTAGTTCATCATAAGGAAAGTCAACTAGTTTTAGTATGTCTATTAAATAAAAAGTTGTTATGGCTAATAAAGAGACAGAAGTAGCGATTATACCATCTAACATACCAATAAACAAAAGACTGGAAACCGAACATACAAAATACCAAAGAATATCATTTGAGGCTAAACCTCCCGATAAATAGACTCCACCAGTTATGAGAATCATTCCTAAGTAATTTAATATCCTTGTTGGGTTTTTGATGTTTTGAGTTTTCTTTAATAAAAAGAGAGCTATCAATACAGCTAGTATCCCCAAAAGATTTAATGTTGTTTTTATGTTAAATTGAGGGTTTTTAACTAAAAAGAAGGAACTATAACCAATTAAAACACAAAGAAAAAAAAGAAGCAAAATCAACAGTGTTTTTGCTTTAGTGAATGACAGCTCATCACTTTGAAGTTTCCTATGAATTAATTGTTCTGAAAGATTATTAAACATGTTTGGCAAATACGAACTAGTTGGTACTGCTTTCTAAGTACCTAATTAATTAAATATGGCTAATTACGTACTTGTTTCACATAAATAAACCACAGCATAAATATAGCTCCTTTACAGGCAGAATATATTTTAATACAGGGGTACAAAAAGGGGTACAGCTATTGTTTTTACTAGCTTTAGAAATATTAACCTACTATTTAAGTTATAAAGCACCTAGATATTCATTGAGGTTTATTTCCTCCGAAAGGTTTAATTTTTTACGCACTCTTGTTCTTGCCTTTTTAACACTTCCAGGAGCAATATTTAGAAAATTTGCTATTTCTTTTTGAGAATACCCAATCCTTATGAGAGTCAACAAACGAATTTCGCTTTTAGATAAGTTGGGATGATGAGACTCTAGTTCATTTAAAAAGTTAGGATTTAAATGCTGAAATTTATTTTTGAAATTATCCCATTCTTCTTCGTTCGATAAGGAATTTTCTAGCAAAGCAAAAATATTTAATAGATCCGTTTTTTCTATGCTTGTTTTTTCTTTCAGTAAAACGTTAAGCTCTTCCAACTTCTTTGATTTTTCAACTAATTCTACTCGTTGTTTATTTACTTCTGCTATCAACTTATCTCCTCGCTCAATTTTTCTTTTCACTAATGAAGTCATAAAATAGGTAAAACCAATAAACTCAAATATTGCTCCTATTTTTACATAAGTAAAAGAGTTTCCTGTAAAAATCTGAAAGTGAACATTAACTATTCCAAATACAGTAAATGCAATAAAAAAAGCAAGAGGAATTAAATAGTATTTTAACTCTAACCAACGTTTTTTTGCTGAAAGAACTAGGGTTATAATTATAATTAATAACCAAAGTACAGTGAGTAGATTTTCAAAATAATGTAAATATTGAATAGAAGTATAAAAGAATACAAATTGGTATACCAAAATACTACCTAAAACAACTATTAGCATAGTTTTTACAAACCTATAATACTTAGGTGCTACAACATCAATTTCTAAAAACTTAGCTGTATACATGATTAATGAAAATGCCCACAATTTAACCGATACAAACACAATATGATCAATTGTAATTTGTTTGATATTCAAGCACAACAAGTACCCTTCTATTCCTAAATAAACAAATATGGTAGATAGGATATAAAGAATATAATACAAATAAATTTTTCTTTTGTAAACACTCCATAAGTAAACATTAACCAAGAGTAAAATAATGATAATGGTATAGAGTATCAGATCCCAGACTGCATTCCCTAAGTCAAAACTATGATAATTTTCAAGGGAAGTAATCCTAGGAGTTGCATCCTTAGTTCTTCCATCGCTAGAAGATGTAATTAAATAAATTGATTCTTCATTTGGAGCTAAATCAATTTTAAGATTAGGATTTGGACTATTATACGTTCTATGATCTTGAGTTGATAAATCATCTATATGGTTAACTAGTTTTAAGCGCTTATTTGTTGTATCAAGTTTGTAAAACGTATAATTTCTATTGAACCTGTCGTTACTAACAAACATACAGGATTTACTTTGCTTGCTTGGATTTTTAATATCTAATTTTATCCAAACATTTCCTCTAAAAAAACCTAGGTTTAAATCATGAAAAGACTCGAATGTTACTTTATCAAAATCTTCAATACCTACTGTGACATTTTTTGCAGCCTCAAAGGAATAATCTACCTCTACTGATTGATTTTTAGCACATGAAAACAGTAGGAATAAACCAAAAAAATAAACTAAAAATGAAAAGTGAAAATATTTTTTAAAGCTTTTTAGCATGAGAGCCATTCATTTGTTGCTTAAAGCAGAAAAGCTCGATACCTAAATACCGAGCTTTTACTAATGGGTGAAAGACGGGATTCGAACCCGCGACCCTCGGAACCACAAACCGATACTCTAACCAACTGAGCTACAATCACCATGTTCGCCTCCTTTATTTTGGAAGCGGATGCAAATATATAGGATATTTTTATATCCAACAAAAAATTAAAGATTTTAGATGTCTTTAATTTTCTTCATTCTTTAAATACTCTTCTAAAAGTTCTTTTATTGCAGGATACATAAAAGGGTATTTATCCTCTATTTGCTCTTTATTCATCCAAATAGCTAAATCTATCCCTTCTTCTTTTTGGGGTGTAGGTATTTCTTTTCCTTTATACGACATTTCATACCAAACACTTTCCTTAAAAACAATCTTGTCATCCAACTTGTAGGTATGGTAAGTCTTTTTTAAACCATTAATAATTTTCGGTTTAGATATACCACACTCTTCTTCTACTTCTCTAATTGCAGTGTGTTTATTTTTTTCATTCTTTTCGAGTTTACCCTTTGGTAAATCCCATTGACCATTTCTAAAAATTAACAAGAGTTCATCTTGATCATTCTTTACAAGACCTCCTGCTGCTGTTACCCATGTAAATTTTTTCGAAATAGCTTTCTGAGCTTCTTTTTTCGAAAAAAAAGTAAAAGCTATTGGTTGGGTGTTAGCTTTCAGTAAATCAAAAACTTGATCAAACATTTTTGCCTGATATAATTTGATATTGGTATTTAAAACTGATTTTGATGCATTAATTAATACATAAAATATCTTGTCATCTATAAAAACTTTATACATTTGTAGCCATGATTTTAAATCAACAAACAGCTGCTAAGGTAGCCGAATTTTTATTACAAATCAAAGCGGTTAAGCTTAATCCTAAAGAACCCTTCACTTGGGCCTCTGGTATTAAGTCACCTATCTATTGTGATAATCGAGTGATTTTATCATATCCACAAATCAGAACTTTTGTTAGGCAACAGCTTGTTGAAATTCTTCGTGAATCCTACGGGCGACCAGATGTAGTAGCAGGTATTGCTACAGGAGGAGTTCCTCTTGGCTCATTAGTAGCTCAAGAAATGGAATTACCTTTTGCATATGTTCGATCAAAAGCAAAAGAGCATGGATTACAAAACATGATCGAAGGAATTGTAAATCCTGGTCAGAATGTAATTTTAATAGAAGATTTAATTTCTACAGGTGGAAGTTCTTTAAAAGCTGTAGATGCTGTAAGGGATCGACAAGCTATTGTTAAAGGTGTTATTGCCATTTTTGATTATAACTTTCCTATTGCTAAAGAAAATTTTGAAAAATCTAATTGTAGCTATTACTCACTGTCCAATTTTAATATTTTAGCTACAGTTGCTCGAGATAAGGAATTTATTACAGAAAGTGATTACGACATGCTAGTTGAATGGCACTCTCAAAAGGTTTAAACTGACTTTAAACTAACAATTTCATTGTTTTTGTATTCAATTAAGTGAAGATTCTTCAGCTTTATAAGTGCTCTAAATTCAGAAGGTTCTATTTTGTCACCAGTAGGAATCCAATCATCTTTAATAGTTGTATTTACAGCTAAAAACATACCTTGCTCATTACCTAACATAGCAAAACGTTCTAAATTACCAGCAAATAGCTTTATGCCTAAAGGATTTAAAAGTGAAAATATTTTTTCAATATTTTGATTGGGTAATCCTATCTCAGAAACTTCTAAGAAATTACTCATAGAGAAAGGTCTTGAACTTTGATTATTTAGTTTTTTCCTTGCTATTAATTCAACTATGTTGTTGTCTTTATCATAAAAATAGATGGATCGTGCATGAATCCATTCAAAATCAATGATTTCATTATTTCCATCTTTTAACAAAGGGATACCTTTGCTTTTCATCCATTTAATTGCATCAAACAGTTGATTATTGGGTATATTAATTGCAAAATGATATGGTGTAAACTGATTTGATGCTATGAATATTAGTTTTGTGACTCCAGCTTGTATTGAAAAACTAGTCTCGCTTTCTTCAGAAACCTCAAAACCTAGAAGATCGTTGTAAAATGATTTTTGAGAGAATAAATCTTCAGAGTAAATAGTTAACTCTAAAATCTGCATTAATCTTCTTTTTCTATTTTATTTAAATTACCATCATCGTCTTGATAATAAATATCTTCACCATCAGTGCCTATTTTATTAATCTTATTATCAAACAAATCTGGCCTGTTTTCGCGGTAACTTCTATACCTCTTTCTGGTTTCAACTACGTATAAACTGCCTGGATAATCAAAAAGTAACTTTTCGTAGGTTTTAATAGCTTTTACTTCATCACTTAACTGATTTTCATACAGTTCCCCTAATTTAAATAACGCATTATCTGCTAAAATATCGTCTGGGTAACTAGCTACGATTTGATTTAAATAACTTTCTGCTTCTTTATATTCTCTCTTTAAAAACGATATTTCATACTTTTTGTATAATATTTCATCGAATAATGAATGACTAGAATCTACATCTTGAGTGATAGAATCTAGTTTAGCCAAAGCTTCTGGATATTTATTTTGGAGAATTAATAAATCAGCTTGAGAATACCAATTCATTCTTCTAACCGTAGTATCCATGTTATAGTTGTCTGTAATTAGAAGTGATAAATCAATCGCAT
>CATLPG010000025.1 GCA_950054195.1 uncultured Saccharospirillaceae bacterium | reverse complement strand
CGTATTTGGGATGGAAGGTTTAAATTTGAAGGAGATATAAGAGATGTATCTTTATGGAATAGAGTAAGAAGTGCAGGAGAAGTGTATTACGATTATAAAACAGGACACCCAGCAGGAAATGAAAGTGGATTAGTCGCCTACTTCCCATTAAACGAAGGAAGTGGTACAACAGCTACTGATTTATCTACAACTGGTATTAATGGTACTATCTATGGAGCTACTTGGCAAAGTGATACCATCATAGACACCAACTTAATTGGACTGGATTCTATTCGAGTGCCGAATAGGAATAGTGTGAATTATACTTTTAGGATGACAGATACTAGGTTGGGTAGGTTTCTTAATATTGACCCTTTATATGCAGATTACCCATGGAACTCACCTTACGCTTTTTCAGAGAATAGAGTTATTGACGGAAGAGACCTGGAAGGTGGAGAGTTTGTCCATTATACGGTTGATATAGTTGATGCGAATGATGGTAAAGGTGCAATTGTAAAAAATGTGACTTGGGAGTGGTCTAATAAAGCCCAAAATAATAAGCCAGGTAAATTAGGGGCAGGAGTCGAATATACATTTAGAAAATTCAAGTCTGACAACTCTACAAGTCCTTACAAAATATTTACTTATTTTAAACCAAGGAAGGCTAGAAAAATTGGTGTTCTTCCTGTTGACTATGGACTGTATTATGGTCCTACTACTTTAAATCAACTACATAATTTAAGTGGAAAAACTGATTACAGTACACCAGCTATTGATGCCGTTGACGAAGGAGCAAGACAACACGATAAAGCATATGATGCAATTTTTGCTAAAGGAGAGAGTTCTTTAATGGAGGACTGGGGAGCTACACCTGCGGATGAGAAAGCTGTTGAATCATGGCAGAAGGTTGTTGATATAGGAGTTGGAGGAGAAGACCCATTTAACAAACAGAAAATCACTAAGGCGGAATATAAAGCTGCTAAGAGAGGTGTATTACTATTTAAAATTATCGTAAATAACAAGAAAACTGCTGCATCTCAATTCATGATAAATAACTTTGGAAATCCTAACCATTTTAAACAAGGAGTTGGTGTGAGAATGGCACCGAGACCAGACAAAGCAACTGTTCAGTCAAACTACAACGCATTTTTAGATAAGTATATGCAAAAAGGAGAAGATGGTGTTTACAGCAGAAAGGATGGAATGTGGAATGAATCAGTGGATGACAATGGAAACACAAGTTATTCCCCTAAAACTAAAGAACAACTAAAAGAGTAAAGACATATGAAAACGTTTATTATAATTACAAAAATTGTTTTGTGTTGTATTTTTCTGAAGAGCTGTATAACTGCAGGTGATTTTTCCCCAGGGAACATAGGTGTAATAACTACTATTGAAAGGACTTATGATAAAGAATCTTTAGATACTATTCTGAACTCGATAGCAGAAGAAGGAAAATTTGCAATTCCTGATAAATGGAAAGGAAAAGAAAAATTAGTTACTTATGACCATTTAGACACACGCTTTTTTTTCTTGGAAGCAGATTCATTATTTAAAGAAGAGATATACGGTATTACAATAGGTTATAGTTACGCAGTTCAGTTTATTTTTGATGGAGAATCATGGCAAGATTCGACAAATAAGTATACTAAAAAAGAAAGGGAGAAAATTCGAAGAAGGGTTAAAACAACTATTATTAAAGAAATTAAAATCAAAGGAGAACAGCTTCAAATTAAGGAAGGTCAACAATAATCTCTCAACAGCTTTATAAAGTACCTCGTTCTCCTAAGTTTACAATTTGTAAAATATTGATAAATAATTCAAAACCAAATCAAACACTTCCTCTACATATCACTCTTTTTAACAACCATTACGTACTCTCAAAAAGTAAAAGTAACAGGAGGTGAAATAAATGTAGGAGGAGAGTATGGGGTATTACCGTTTATTATAAACAGTACACCTCCCGATTATAATGTAGTTACAGATGGTAGGTTGGGTATTAGTGTACTTAATCTACCTTTTAATGCGAGTTACAGGTATTCAACCAAAGGAGCAATAAGTGGTATCAACAATCATTTTACTATTGATTTTGATGCTCAGCAATTCAAACAAGACCAACTCAATAGAGTAGAGGAATATAAACAAAAAGGCAAACAAGCAGTTGAGGATTTACAAAACAAACTCCAAGACCTAGAAAAGAAACTGGACTACATGCAATTGGCTAATAGTGGTCAAATAAGCAGTAAAGGTATTGATATACCTAAATTTGAAAATCCATTGGAGGGTATCAAAAGGCAGTTGTTAAATAAATTTCATCCTATAAAATTAATACTAAAAATTTAGCTTGGGCTATTAATAGAACGACTTAACTGTATTGATTTGTAAAATTAAATTTGTTTTAGGAGTTCTTTTAACTCTTTGTCAGATATACTTTCCTTATCAGATTTATCATATACTGATAGTAGGTAAATATGTTCATTAACAACTTTAACACATGTTATTACTCTACCACCTCCTGATTAACCTTTTCCTTTAGATTTTATCGCTAAACGAACCTTATAGCAATCATTACCTAGTGAAGTTCCTATTGTTGAATTTTCAAGTAATTCTTTTCCAAAATCTTTTAAATCTTGTTGAAATGAAGGGAACTTTTTGTTCAATTTTTTAGCACCTTTTTTAAAGAAGGACAGAGATATGATTTTATAGCTCATTCAAAAACTCATCTAAGGTTTGTAGCTCAACCTTACCTTCTTGATGTAGTTTAATGTCTCGAAAACCTTCTTTTAAACCACTCTTTAACCGCTGTTTAAAGTCATCTGAATTCTCAGCCTTAAACTTTTTTAGCTTGTTGATAATAGACGAATCTTGTAGTTGAGTAATCCACTCAATTAAAGACAATTTATCCTGTGATATGTTTATGTTATCAGCTTTCATACTACAAATATAACGATAAAAACGGTCATATAGTTTCTAAAAAGGTAAGCAATTGCATGTAAAACACTGATATAAAGTAGCAATAGATTGGTAAGATAGCCCCCCCCTATCCTCGTCTTAGCTAGCTGGCGCTTGTTTAGCGAGAGCGTAACGAGAGCCTGTATATTAACAATTTTTGCAAGGACACATATTATAAATAATAGAAAAGCAAACAAGCAGAAGAGGTTTTATATGTCGCCCAATGTAGGAACTGATGTAATACTTGAAAGTAGTCTTTTTAATTTGTTTCCATTACTTTCTTAATCGTACCTTTGGCAAACAAACAAAAATGGAACATGTCTTCTTTTAAAGATCTCAATATAACGAACCCCTATTTAAATGCCCTGGAGGATTTGGGTTACGAAACACCTACTCCAATTCAGGAAGAATCATTCCCAATTATTATGAGTGGAAAAGATCTTATTGGGATAGCACAAACGGGTACTGGTAAAACCATTGCATATATGCTGCCTTTATTGAGAATGCTGCCCTTTTCTGAAAATCATCAGCCGAAGATTCTCGTATTAGTTCCTACTAGAGAGCTTGTTATACAAGTGGTCGATCATATTGAAAAACTAATCCCTTATACAAACCTTATCGTTGATGGTTTTTATGGAGGAACGAACATTAAAACACAATCTATCAGAGCCCTATCTGGTGTTGATGTAGTTGTTTCAACTCCTGGAAGACTGTTTGATTTAATTATGGCAGGGGCGCTAAACCTAAAATCGGTAAAGAAGTTAGTGATTGATGAGGCCGATGAAATGTTAAACCTCGGACTTAGACACCAACTTATCAAACTGTTTGATCACATTCCTAAAAAGAGACAAAGTCTGTTGTTTTCTGCTACGTTTAGTATTGATGTGGAAGAAATTATTGAGGAGCATTTCAACCGTCCAGAAAAAATAGAAATTGCTCGCTCGGGTATTCCTTTGGACACCATAAAACAAGAATTGTATCATGTTCCTAACTTTTATACCAAAGTTAACTTGCTTGAACACTTGCTAAACATCGATGATTCGATGAGCAAAGTGATGGTGTTTACAAAAAACAAAAACATAGCCGAATTGTTATTTAGGCAATTTGATAAACGCTTACCGGGTATGTTTCGAGTAATTCATACAAGTAAGTCGCAAAATTTTAGGATTCGATCGGTAAAAATGTTTGCTGAAGGAGATGTACGTGTACTTATCGCTACCGATTTAATTTCTCGTGGAGTTGATGTACCTAATGTAACACATGTTATAAACTTTAACCTTCCTCAAACGCCTGAAACATACATTCACCGAATTGGTAGAACAGGTAGAGCAGAAAAAGATGGTATCGCTATTTCGTTTGTAAACGAAAAAGAAGAGCCATATAAAAAAGCATGTGAAGAGTTAATGGAAATGGAGATTGAAGAATTCCCAATTCCTACGGGTGTTGAAATTTCTGACCAAATCCTTGAAGAAGAGAAGCTGAACCTTGGTAGTGTTAATTACCGTAAGCCGTTTAAAGAGGATAAAGAAAAAGGAGCTGCGTTTCATGAGAAAAAAGATAAAAACGTAAAGTTTTCGTCAGGTAAAAAATCGCAAAAAGGAGCAAAACCCAAAAGCAAAAGAAACCGTAATCAACTAAAACAAAAGGCTCAAAAACGAAGAAAGAAATAAATGCTACGCGGTATTTATAACTACTTTTACAAGCTACTTCCTGTTAAAGAAAGAAAAACGGATCGCACGTTTCACTTACTCTCTGATGATGAAGTTCAGTTAATTAAAAAAAGAGAACGTATCGCTATTTGGATTGCAGCACTGCTTGGAGCACTTGGCGTTATTTTTCTTTATTTACCTTATTACTTTTTGCCCGAGTATTTTCCGAATACGTCCATTAGCCTTTGGGATTACTCATTTGATATACCAATAATCTTTTTTATTTACGTAGGTCTTCTAGTTGCGATTGAACTTTTCTTATTAACGCTATTAAACATTTGGTGTGCTCACGAAGTTGCTGTTTTAACAGGGTACATTAAACCTCAAACCAAGCACCATCCAGATCTAAAAAGAACACTGGTTAATATAAGTTTAGATAAAAAGGATAAATCATTGCTAGATTATGGCATTAATCCATTTGAAGGTTTAAGTAAATCTGCCATTTTGCTGAGGAGTGCATTAATTATAATGAAAGCATCCTTAAGTAATCTGGTTTTTCGGTTTATCATTCAACGTGTGCTTGGAAGGTATGCTATACAAGTATTACAGGATTTTGCAGGTATCCCAATTTTTGCTTTATGGAATGCTTACGGAACAAAAAGAATATTGAGGGAGTCTCGTGTTATTATTATGGGGGATAATGTAGTAAACGATCTTGTGCAGCGGATAAAAATGGATCAAGAAATAACGCCTGAGTTTAAATACCTCATGTATCAAACCCTTTGCTATGTAGCTATTAGTAAAAGAGATTTTCATCACAACCACTACTTATTAGCCAAACAATTATTTGATCGTTACGATCTTGAACCTATTGATGAAACCTTGAGAAAAAAACAGTTTTTAAGTCTATTGAGCAAAGCGACAACTAGTCAGCAAGAAATTTGTAGACTAATTATTGCTGTTGGTTTTATTTTGGACGGTCAACTATCAACTAGGGAGCAGCTACGGATTACGCAAATGAAAAAGGATGGCGTATTTGATTTTTCCATTAAAGAAATGAAACAGTTCAACAAAGATTTCGTAGAAGGTAAAGGTATTGAGGCTGTTATCAAAAAATACATCTAATCTAAAGTAAACTTTTCGTGCTTATGAAATATTTTATCATTCTAGTAGGACTACTTATTACTACAAACATATTTTCTCAAGAAGATGTTAATCAGGAATTTATTGAGTGGGTGCAAGACAATAATCTTGAGGAAACGAAAAACTACCTTGCAAAAGGAGCAAATATCAATTATGTAGATGATGATGGTCAAAACGCAGCATTTTATGCAATTGAAAATGAGGAGGAAGGCATCGAAATTTTTCACTTTTTATTAAGTAAAAATATTGATGTGAAAGCTGTAAATAATGAGAATGAAAATTTATTACATTTTGCAGCATCTAATGAAAATCCAACTGTTGTTGACACATTGATAACTCTTGGAGTAGACATAAATGCACAGGATGAAGATGGTTTTACACCTATTATGCGAGCAGCTAAAGAAGATAATTTTGACATCGTACACAAGTTAGCTGTAAAAAACGCTGACCTAAGTATTACTGATGAAGACGAAGAGACAATTCTTAATAAAATGGATTTGGAAGAGGCCGATTGGGATAAATTAATAACATATAATTGGACTCAAAAGCAATTAGACTATTTATTATATTACCGTGTTTACGAATTAGAGAGCATCGATATGATTGAGCCCCTGATTAACGAAGGAGCAAATGTAAATAGTTCGTATGAAGAGGTTCCTTTAAGTATTATTGCTGCCGACATTTTAGACAATGCTTCAATAATTAAACTTCTGTTAGAAAAAGGGATGAATCCAAACGCAGTGGATGAAGATGACCAAAATGCTTTGTGGCATGCTAATACAGTAGAAATTTTAAATCTTTACATAGCTAAAGGTGCTGATGTGAATAAAAAAGATACAGAAGGATTTTCTGTCTTACACGACCATGTACATTGGGGACATGTAGATTTTGTTAAAGCTCTTATTGATGGTGGTGCAGATGTAAATATTACATCGCCAAGCGGAACTCCACTTAAATACAGTAAAACACTAAAAGAATTGCCCAACAAAAACATCTCTTATAAAACAGAAGAGTTAAAACAATCACATCTCGATGATTACCTTAATCGAATTAAAACCATTCAAAAACTTTTAAAAGCCAACGGGGCCAAATAAAACCCTTTATTATAAAATGTTAAAGCCAAGAATTAAATGCTTGGCTTTTTTATTTACTGAAATTTATTTTATAAAATCTATCCATAAATATTATCATTTATTTAACATGCACCTTCTTTGATCTTTCCATTGGTAACTTGTATCTTATATAGATAATTACAGCACGTTACATTTTTATTTATGGAAATCAAAAAAGTCTTAGTAGCCAATCGAGGAGAAATAGCTATCCGAATCTTTAGAGCTTGCACAGAGCTCAATCTGCAAACAGTTGCCATTTACACATTTGAAGATCGGTATTCTGCTCATCGATTTAAAGCTGATGAGGCGTATCAAGTTGGTGATGAAAAAGATCCACTAAAACCATATCTTGATATTGATGCTATCATTGCCATTGCTAAAAAACGAAAGATTGATGCCATCCACCCTGGATATGGTTTCCTATCCGAAAATGCTGAATTTGCAAGAAAATGTAGAGAAAATAACATCATATTTGTTGGTCCAGATCCAGAAATAATGGATCAACTAGGGGATAAAATTGCTGCTAAAAAAATAGCACAAGCTTGTCAAGTTCCCATTATTGAGAGCAACAAAAAAGAATTAAAATCAGTAGATGTAGCACTTGAAGAAGCAAAGCGTATCTCTTACCCGATCATGCTAAAAGCTGCTTCTGGTGGTGGCGGAAGAGGTATGCGTGTTGTTCGTAACGATGATGACTTAACCAAAGCATATACTGAAGCTAAAAGAGAAGCATTAAATGCCTTCGGAGACGATACCGTTTTCCTTGAAAAATTTGTTGAAAGCCCAAAACATATAGAAGTTCAAATTCTAGGAGATCGACATGGAAACATCATTTATCTTTTTGAAAGAGACTGCTCCGTACAAAGAAGATATCAAAAGGTAGTAGAAGTTGCTCCTTCTTATGGACTAGACGAACAAGTTAAAAATAATTTATATCAATATGCATTAGCTATCGCTGATCATGTTGGCTATAACAATGCTGGAACTGTAGAATTTTTAGTCGACAAACAAAATAACATTTACTTCATTGAGGTGAACCCTCGCATTCAGGTAGAGCATACCGTTACCGAAATGGTTACTGGGGTTGATATAGTAAAAGCGCAACTTTTTATTGCTGGAGGATACAAATTAACCGATCATCAAATACGTATTCCTTCACAAGAAAGTTTATCTACCAATGGGTACGCCATTCAATGTAGAATAACCACCGAAGATCCATCCAACGATTTCAAACCAGATTATGGTACCATCACCACCTATAGAAGTGCGGCTGGTTTTGGAATTCGTTTAGATATGGGGAGCATATACCAAGGAGCAAATGTTAGTCCGTTTTTTGACTCCATGCTCGTAAAAGTTTCAGCTCATAGTAGATCGTTAGAAGGTGCAACAAGAAAAATGACTCGAGCTTTAAAAGAGTTCCGTGTTCGAGGAGTGAAACACAACATGAAATTTCTTGAAAACGTAATTAATCACCCTACCTTTATCGAAGGTAAAGTAACGGTTAATTTCATTCAAGACACTCCTTCCTTATTCAAAATTCAGCAGAGCAAAGATCGTGTAACCAAACTCATGAATTACTTAGGTGAGGTAGTAGTAAACGGAAGTCCTGATGTTAAATTTATTGATCCATCAAAAACATTTAATACTCCTGTTGTACCAGCTTATAATGTTCTTGATGAGTATCCAAAAGGCACAAAAGACCTGCTAACCGAATACGGACCAGAAAAATTCAGTAAATGGTTAAAAGATGAAAAAAAGATTCACTATACCGATACCACGTTTAGAGATGCTCACCAATCACTTTTAGCAACTAGAATGCGCTCGTACGACATGCTTAATGTTGCTGAAAGCTTTGCAAAAAATCACCCAGAAGTATTTAGTATGGAAGTTTGGGGAGGAGCAACATTTGATGTGTGTTTAAGGTTTTTACATGAAAATCCTTGGAGAAGGTTACGCGATATTCGAACAGCTGTTCCTAATATTCTACTTCAAATGCTTATTAGAGGATCAAATGCTGTTGGTTATACTGCTTATCCTGATAATTTAATTGAGCTTTTCATTCAGAAATCATGGGAAAACGGAATAGATATTTTTAGAATATTTGATTCCTTAAACTGGATGAAAGCCATGGAAACATCTATTAAAACGGTTAGAGAAAAAACAGGCGGCTTGGCAGAAGTTTGTATGAGTTATACAGGTGATATCCTAGACGGTAAAAAAACAAAATACACCCTAGATTATTATGTTCAACTAGCAAAAGATATTGAAAATGCTGGAGCTCATATTTTAGCTATAAAAGACATGGCTGGTTTATTAAAACCTTACGCTGCAACAGAATTAATCACTGCTCTTAAAGAAACTGTAAACATCCCTATTCATTTGCACACGCACGATACATCTTCTATTCAACCTGCTACTTATTTAAAAGCGATTGAAGCTGGTGTGGATGTAGTTGATGTTGCACAAGGTGGATTATCTGGCCTAACTTCTCAACCCAACTTTAATAGTATTGTGGAAATGATGAGGTTTCATGAAAGAGAAAACGTTATTGACACTAGCAAACTAAACGAATATTCTGCCTATTGGGAAACTGTAAGAGAATATTACTATCCTTTCGAATCAGGATTAAAAGCTGGAACAGCGAGCGTTTATAAACATGAAATCCCTGGCGGACAATATTCTAACCTTAAACCACAAGCAAATGCCTTAGGTATTGGTCATCGTTTTGAAGAAATAAAACAAAAATATGCTGTGGTAAATGAAATGTTTGGTGATGTAGTGAAGGTTACGCCTAGCTCAAAAGTAGTGGGTGATATGGCCTTATACATGGTGACCAACAACCTTTCGAAGGAAGATATTTTCGAACGAGGAGAAGACTTGTCCTTCCCAGAATCGGTTAAAGCGTTTTTTAGAGGAGATTTAGGTCAACCGCATGGAGGATTTCCTAAAAAGCTTCAAAAAATTATATTGAAAGGCACTGAGCCCTACACGGATAAACCCAATGCTCATTTAGCACCAGTAAACATAGATGAGGAGTTTGATGCTTTCGTTAAGAAATATCAAAAAGGCTTTGCTCGTGAATTGGAGATTGAAGATTTCCTTTCCTACAAGCTTTATCCTAAGGTGTGGGACAATGCGATAGAAAACTTTAAAAAGTATGGTAATTTACATGTGGTTCCTACTAAAAACTTCTTCTACGGAATGAAACCAAACGAAGAAACCATTGTTGATATTGACGAAGGAAAATCGGTTATTATTAAACTACTTTCTATTGGAGAAGCCAAAGAAGATGGTGTACGCACCGTTTTCTTTAAAGTTAACGGTCAAAATCGTTTTGTTGAAATTCAAGATAAATCCCTTAAGGTTGAAAAAGTAGAAAACACTAAAATTGACCCAGAAAATCCAAACCAAGTTGGTGCCCCTTTACAAGGCTTGCTTTCAAAAATATTTGTAAAAAGAGGACAAGAAGTAAATAAAAATGAACCTCTGTTTGTAATTGAAGCCATGAAAATGGAAACTACCATTACTGCTTCGGGTGCTGGAAAAGTTAAATCAATTACACTCAAAGAAGGAACATTGGTTAATGCTGAGGATTTGGTGTTGACGTTGGATTAAGAAGATTTTCTCTGGCGCTTGTTTAGCGATAGCGTAACGAGTGCCTATTCAGGTAAAAGAAGAGAGTTCATTACAAAAAAGAGTTACATTCGTTTACATGTCAGAAAGATACAAAGTAATAGATAGTACACTACCAACCTTCGTAACTCTAACGTTAGTAGGTTGGACAGATTTATTTAATCGAAAAATATATACTGAAATTCTAGATGAAGCCTTTACTTTTTGCATAAAAAATAAAGCCCTAAAGATTCATGCCTACGTTTACATGACGAGTAATATACATTTAATAGTTAGTAGCGAAACAAATAAAATACAAGATATCATAAGGGACTTTAAAAAATATACAAGTAAAAAATTGATTGAAGCCATTGTTTCTTATAATGAAAGTCGAAGAGAGTGGCTTTTAAAAAAATTTAGCGATGAGGCTAAACGTGCAAATAGAGCTGCTAAATTTAAAGTTTGGCAAGATGGTTTTCACCCAGTTTTATTGGATAATGGAACAAAAATTATGCAAAAACTAAATTACATACACGAAAATCCATTAGAAACTGGGTTAATAACCAAGCCAGAGCATTGGAATCACAGCAGCTATAACTCATACTATAATAAAGATAAAAGACGACCTAACTTAATCATTAATATATTATTTGATGAATTTTAAAATTGACACTCGTTACAAACGAGCGCCAGAAGGGTACCATAAAAGATGGAAGGTAGTCGGTAACGATGAACGCTTGTTGCAAACGAGCGCCAAAAGATTTTATAATTAAACAGATTATCAAACGAAAAATACTATGATGAGAATTTTATTGACCATAACTTTATTCATTGCTTTTAAAATTTCAGTAGCTCAAAATCCATATATTGGAAAATGGGTTGTATATGATATAAACTCATTTAAAGGAAAAGACACTAATAGCAATGATCAAAAGGATAATTTTAAATCAGTTATTCATTTTAAAGAAGATTTGACATTTATTAAAATTACAAATGGAGTTACAACGTATGGTCGGTACGAATACACTTCAAATAGGTTCAAGTTTTTAGAGAAAAATAAGCTGGGGGAATACGATATAAGCTGGAGGGCAAGAAGCTATTGAAGACGTTAAAAAGACTAAAAAATTCCCACCAAATAGCCAAGCTTAAAATTGATAGCTTATTGTCCCTATCCTAAGCAATTACAGTTTAACTTAGTATAATCATATTTATACAAAAAATGGAAAAAATAATTTTATTAATCGTTTTAATAAGTTTCAACTCTTGTACTATGAATCCTAAAGTAGATGTAAGTAAGGAAGAAAAAAGCTCTCACATTGATAGCGTATTTAATGATTTATCAACTGGTTTTTCGGGAGAACCATACGTAAAAATCAAAATTAAAGAAGATAAAACGGGAGAAACAAGGGACTATGATGATTTGAATAATTCTGAAAAAAAGCAAATAGACATAGAAATACGAAAAGCAAGAAACAATTTGAAAAAATAACAATAATATTCTACACTTTATTAACTCTCTGGAAACTGTTTTAGATGGCGCTAAGGGAGTAAATTAACAACCATAATCTGAATTAATAATGAAAAAAGTAAGTCCTTTATCGTTTTCCCTACCTATGTTCATTTGTCTGTGTATTATTGGATGTACTAACAAATCCAACAGCGAAAAAATTACCTCACAAGACTCCTTTACTAAAGAAAAAGATCTTGTGCCTAATCGAAATACAGCATTAGAAATAGCTAAAGCTATTTGGGTACCAATTTACGGAGAAGAAGTATTAAGTAAATTACCATTTAATGTCAAGCTAAAAGATAGCTCTATTTGGATTGTTACAGGAACATTACCAAAAGGAATGAAAGGTGGGATTCCTTACATTGAAATCAGCATGTCAGATTGTTCTATACTTAAAGTTGGACATGGCAAATAAAATCTTTTCCATAGCTAATTAGAAGCATGGAGTAATTGTCTTTATTTCTGATATAATTTTACCTTTCTTATTTATTTTCTTTTGATGTAACAAACATTTTCCTTCTGATCCAAATACTAAATATTCTCTTAACCTATTTTTTTTATCATATAAAAACCATTCACCAAAAGGTTTATTTTCATTCACTTGTCCGATAGAAAAACATCCGTTTCTCCATTTAACGATTACCTTTTTAGTTTCGTTGATTTCCACTACTTCAAATATTCTACCCTTTTTGCCCTCTAAAAGAAACTTATTAGAAAACTCACTATTTTTTAGAGAATGAATTTTAAATTCTTTTTGGCTAAAACTGGTCGATTGACAGATTAATAAACCTAATATCATTAGATGCTTTAATGTTTTCATCTTGTGATTATCTTTGAAACAATGCCTTCATCACAGATCTGATCTTAATTCTTCACTTCTTATTTGAATATAGTAAAACCAATGCCTTAAAAGGAGAAGCGTTGTATTAAAAATCACTTAATTTCTTTTAGCTTTATCTTACCTCCAGAAGTATCAGTATTTTCTAATATACCATTAACGGTTAGCGGTATTAAAAAGTTTTTGATATTTTGAGTCAAATAGTTTGCCTTAATTTTCTTCTCAGTAGATTTATCGAAACGGTAATGATTGAGATAAAAATTCTTTGATTTTATTTTAAGTGTTGAAATACCTAAGTTATCGAAATAAGTTATCTCTCTAACCCTACCTCTTTTAATCTCAACATTATAATAGTATGACTTTTCTTGATTAAAGTATTTGACACTATACAATTTATCCTTTTTATAATGTAAGGAACGACCTTCCGGATATCCATTTTCAACTTGATATATTACCTTTTCATTTTTCCCAGATGAAACTACTACGCCATTACATAGTGACAAATCATCTTTCATTTAAAATCTATTGCCAAATAAATGAAAATCCAATGTATCCTCTAAAATAACATCTCCTTTGCAGTAAATGCCACCAAACATTAGCGTATCCTTTTTGCTCTGTCCAAATGACAAAGTTGTTATAACAATTAAACAAAATAATATACTCGGTCTCATAATTTGTATTCATTACCTATTCAAATGTTAACAGTATAAAAAAACATGAGTTGTCTCACTTATAGCTTTAAGGTTGAATTTGAAATTAAGTAAAAACAACAAAAGCCGATCGTTTGATCGGCTTTTCATTAGTTATTAATTGTGTACTATTTGTTTAAAATGATTCTTTTTTGAGAGTATAGCTCTCCATTATCCATCACTTTAACCATGTAAATACCGTTTTCATATGCTGTTAAATCCACTTGGGTTCTAGAGCTATTAATTTGTTGATCTAAAATCATTTTCCCTTGTGGATCCATAACTTGAATAGTGATTCTATCGCTATTAAACTGCGCTTGAACAAAATCTAAATTGATAACACCGTTTGTTGGGTTTGGATATGCCTTAATTTGTGAATTATTTATTGCTACTTGCTCTGCTGCCGTGTATGGAGAAGACTGATCTACTGCAATTTCTTCTGGGTAGTATGGTTGAACCAATGTAATATTTCCTTTGAAATAGCACGAATTTCCATTTGCATACTTAGAGGTAAAATCTCCCGTTAAATATTGTTGGTTACCAACAATTTCATGATCTAATTCTGCCGTGAAATAGCACAACGAAACCCTCGTTTCCTTTACATTTGGATATTCGGTAATTTTCACCTTTCCACTTTCCAAAATTTCTGCCTTAAACTTACAAGGTTCCATGTGTCCATTGTCCCACTCTGTTTGTGTTCCACCACCATCGTTATTTGCAAAATTTACGTTATATGCTTTTGTTTGTGCATACCATCCTGTATATGTGATTGAACCTTCCCACTGTCCGTCCATCTTCACTTCTTGATTTTGACCGAAAGCAATCGCTCCACCTCCAATCATTAAACTTGCTAGGGTAATCTTTACTAATTTCATAACTCTTTCTTTTTAAGTGGTTTCACATTATCTATTAATTATAACGCAAGGTAATAGGAAAGGTTACAGAGAAATTGTTAAAAAGTTATCTGTTGTAAAAAAATGAATAAGTGCTAGAGATCAGCTGATAACTGATCTTTCTAATTATATACACGGAGTGTATTATTACCATCAAAAGAGGTATTATAACTGCGTAATGGTAACGTAGCAGGACCTTGAGTTACTGAGCCATCATAAATATTATATACGGAGCCATCGCAATCACAATTTGCCAAAATATTACTAGAATCAACCTTAACAGCCCCACAGGAATTTTGCCCTTGGTAGGTACAATTTCTATCAAAAGCTACAAACTCCACTTGATCACGCCTGTAAATCAAAAGACCTTTTACTCCCCCGTTCGCATACGCCCAGCCACCAGGTACATTGAGTGACTGATATTGAGGTAAACTTGTATTAATATAAACATCTACTGGAACTATAGGCGTATTGTCTTGATTGTTGTTTTTACTACAAGAAAAAGCAATAGATAACAATATGATAAAGGTAAATTTACGCATACTTTAATTGAGTCAAATGTTTATCAAATTCGGTTAATGAATCGTACAACTGCTCAAAAGATTCTATTTCAAAATATAGGGTTTGAATAATATCTGTTCTAAACGGTTGATTAATGATAGAACTAAAATTATATGGTTTTATTTCGGGAGAGGTATCATAAATTCCATTTGATTCTCCAAAACTTGATAAAATACCAGCTCCATAAATTTCGGTTTTTGACTTTCCTTTGATCAAACCGAATTCAATCGTGAACCAATAAAGCCTTTGTAACTGTAAAACAACCTCTTTGTTGTCGATAAATTTAACCCCTACTTCTCCTAACTTTTGAGCAAATGAAGCATATTCTTCATCCATTAGTAATGGAATATGTCCGAAAATATCGTGAAACATATCGGGCTCTTCTAAATAATCTAGTTGAGCTTTTGGTCGAAGCCAAGTAGAAGCACTAAACTTTTTATCCTTCAAAAGAAGAAAAAAGTCTTCCACAGGAATTAAGCCTGGAACTACCTCAATACTCCAACCAGTTTTATTTAGCAAAAGTTCGTTGAGCTTTTCAAAACGAGGAACTTCGTTCATATTTAATCCCCACTCCATTTCGTTAAGTGCATCTATATAAGCTTTACAGGCTTTATCTTGAAGGTTTTTTTGTTGTCTGGAAAACAACAATTGCCATACTTCTAGGTCTTCGGGAGTATAATTTTCGTATGCTTGTTTCACTTTACAAAAATAGAAAAACTAAACATAAAAAGATATATTATATCTTAAGGGTAGAATTAAACAGTTCTTTGCAACAAAATGAATGTAAGGATTGATAGATTTTGCTAACTAATTACTAGATGAACAACCTAAAAAAGATCATAAAACAAATGACTATTCCCTTTTTCGTGGTAGCTGTTATGTGGGTTGTTCACTTAATTAATCTTTCCTACCCACAACTTGAGCTGTATAAGTTTGGCATTTTGCCACGAACAAGAGAGGGGTTTTTGGGAGTTATTACTTCCCCTTGGATCCATAGTACCGATAGCTGGTCGCACATTATTAATAATTCTATCCCAACATTTGTATTACTATGGTTATGCATTACGGTATATAAAAAAACCGCTTGGTTAATTGCCACTTTTATTTGGTTAGCTTCTGGTGTATGGGTGTGGGTTGCTGCTCGATCTAATTTCCATATAGGGATGAGTGGCGTAATTTATGGCTTAGCTTTCTTCTTATTTTTTAGCGGTATTTTTAGGCAAAATCGCCAGATGATGGGAATTTCTCTATTGGTTGCTTTTTTATATGGCAGCTTGGTTTGGGGATTATTTCCTTACGATAAAGGCATATCCTTTGAAGGACATATTTTTGGTGCACTAGCAGGAATAATTATGAGTATTTACTTAAGAAATAAAGGTCCTGAAAAGGACAAATACAACTTAAATGTAAATCCAGAGTTCGAAAAGTTTGTTGAAGATTATAATCAAGCACTTTTTGAGCAAGAATATTGGGAATCCAAGCAATCAAACTCAAACCATACGCAAGAAGATGCTTTTGATGTATTTTTTGAGTATATCAAAAAAGATAATGAAAACGATAGTTAGCTTTCTATTAAAAATAGCAGGTTCTAATTGTAGTAATAGTAATTATTAATCAACCCCTCATTTTCAGAAATTTTTATGTGAGTTGTATCTGATAATTTTCTTACTTGGAATTCATCTACATAAATGGTGTAAGGAGATAAATCATACCCTTTAAACATGAAACCTACTTCTTTAAAGTCTCCTTCTATTTCAAATTCGGTCTCAACTAACGTTCTACAGTCTAGCAACTCAACACTGTATGCTGGATTAGAAATTTCTTCCCATTTTCCACTACCATCAGGTCTTGAAACATCTACAATAAACATAATGTTTTGAGGGGAATGGTTATCCTTATCTATGCAATTGTTTACCCAAAAGCTTACCATGTACTTGGTATCTTTTTGGATTTTAGAAGTATCTAAACTTCCAATTTTCGTGTAATCTTTCACAACAACTTCACGTGTTTTATTTCCAAACAGTTTTACCGAGCTCTCTACTCCATCTTCTTCAAAATCAAAATAAAGTATAGGTTGATCAACCTGTTGCAAGGAACGAAGTTGCTCTTTATAAGTTGTTCTATTAAATAATTCTTTAGGGGTTATTAATCCGTATGCAAAGCCATTATCATCAGTTCCTAAATGCTTAGACTTTGAAATAATATTATTCTCGTAGGATGTTTTACTGGCATCCTCTTTATAAATAATTAGAAAAGGCTTTTCTGAATTTAAATCGTACTGCATTTGTTTATCTACGTTATTGTGAGCATAAACCTGCATTCCTTTTTTTATTTCGGAATAACTACCTCTTGATAAAAAATTAGGTACAATAGGCAACGCCTCCTTAACAGATAGTAACATTGATTTTTTTAGAACCTCTTCATCGGGAATTCCTCTGAAATTTTCGTGAGAAACTGAAAAATGAGGTAAGGGTAAAATAGCTTGAAATGCTGTATAAGAAATAAAATTAGGAGTAGCGCTTTTAAAATAATTATCACTTCGAGTTATATTACCTTTGATGTAAGTACTGAATTCGTAACCGTCAATGATATTAGGAATCATCAATAAAAAAAGAACAAATGCTAATCTATTTATTTTAGACAATCTATATATGGCGACTAAACATATAATATTAGCTACATAAAAAAACACCCATGCAAACCTTCCCAAGGTTCTAAAATTCTCTAAAGGCGTTCCTGCCAAAATATTTCTAAAAACACCAAAGGCAAACAGCAACATAAAAATACTAGCTAAAGCAGGCACTAAAAGTTTAACATTATGCAAAATACGCTTACGTTGAATTGCTAATATAATATACGTTACGATTATAAAAATGATTGAAATGGCTGTGAAAGTTCCTATTGAGCTTTCTTGTTCAAATTCTACATTATAAGGCTGAAATTTTTCTTCTAAGAAGGCTCGTTGCACTCCATTTCTAGGTAGAAAAACACTTTCAAAAGTAGCTCTAGAGTTTTCCACTACTCCTGGGTGTGGGTTTCTATCTGATTTGTTGTTTACACTATTCAGCAAAACATAAAATACTACAATTGGCAAAAGAGAAAAAGTAAAACCTCTTTTTAAAAGTCTAACGGTTGATAATCTTTTAAATAAAAACATAAACAACAGGTAAACTCCATCATACAGCACATTCATAAACCCCAAGTAAGGGTGTATAAGAAAACATAGTAGATTAAAAGCAAAGAGTAACGCATATAATAATAGTGTACCTCTTTTCTCCACTTTGATTAACAAAAACCAGTTGATTAAGAAAAAGGAGCAAAAACCTAAGTTTAAATGGCCTCCAAACCTATTTACTTGGGGGCAGATCAACATAATCATTATAGCTCCGAGAGTAGCCACAATAAAGTTTACTTTGAAGTCCCTAAGTATTAAATAAGAGAACAAAGAAACTCCGTATAAAGAAAGTAAAGTAAATAGATTTAAAATAGCTACAGAATAATCAACTATTCCTGGAAAAATAAAAGCTATAGACTTAGTTACATTACTTAAAAAGGGATTACCAGAAGCAAAAAACAGGTGTTCTCCGTAAGGATAGTTCATTCCTTCGAAGGTTAATATGCTTGAATCATTAGCAACATGATAAGCAAACACATAGTAGTTTTTCAATCCATCGCCACCTGTTGTAAACATGACGTTATTTGGATCAATTAAAATATCCCAAAACAAGGTACCAAAAACTCCAAAAGAAAATAGTATGAAGAGAAAAATCCGATAATTTTTAGAAAAAAAGTTATTCAACCAAAGGTTCATGGTATTTTCTTTAAAAAACGAAATTACTTTATATTTTTATAAAAAAAAATTCGAATTGATTCAATCAATCCCCAGTCCTGATGTTGGTATAATAATACCTATATACAACAATTTACATGTGTTTGAAAAAGCTCATCCCTATTTAAAAGAGGTTCTTTTGTTATGTGTAGATACAAACATTAAAGTAACGCTAGTTGATGATGGATCTAGAGATTCGAAAAAAGTAGAAGCTTTTGCTAAAGCCAACAATTACAATTACTTATTAATATCACCCAATAAAGGTAAAGGAAATGCTATAAGAGAAGCTGCAAAAAGTATTGATTATGAGTACTTTATTTTTACTGATGCAGATATTCCTTTTTCAGTCAAAACTATGACGCTTTTGATTAAAACAATAACTGAAAAAAAATTCAACTTTATTATTGGTGATCGCTCCTTAGAAGAGTCTTCTTACTTTTTTAAAATTCCCGTTAAAAGGAATATATTGAGTAAAGTATTTACGTTTATTGTAAATAAATTTATTAGCTATGGATTAAACGATACTCAATGTGGGATAAAGGGTTTTAAAACCTCTTTGTTTAATGAAATTTCAGAAAAAACAAAAACGAATCGGTTTACCTTTGATGCCGAAATCATACATATTGCAAAGAAGAATAACATCCCAATTAAGAGAATCCCTGTAGATCTTAGAGATAATCAAAATGAATCGAGCGTGCGTTTAATTAATGACAGCTTTATTATGTTTTTTGACCTAATTAAAATTAAAACAAGAAGTATTTTTGGGATGTATCAGATTAAACAGTAAAATGTAGATTATAATCATACCCCAAAAGCAACATCATCAGCTACAACCCTAAATAATCAGCATTTAAGGCATCAAAGTTTCCTTCAAATTGAGATTCATTGATATTTCCTTCAAATTCATTTGAATAGATAATTGTTTTGTAACTATCGGTATCAGCATTATACCCCGTTTTATATGCCATGCGTAATGAAGTTTTGAAACCTCCTTCAAAAACAGGACAATTTGTTACTACATGCTCTCCCTTATTTAAACGAATTATAGGAGACAAATGAGCATCCACAGGTTGAGCAGATTTTTGAATTACTTTCCAATTTCCATCTTTATCCTTTGCTTCGTAGCTCAAGTTCTCAATAAATGGTTGGTAAGCCAGTAACAGGTCTTTATCAGAAGTATTTTTTATAATCACTGGATAACTAGTAATTGTTTGAAATTTGGTATTATATCCTATGATTTCTGTACTTGTTTGGACATGTATATTTAAATCATCAGTACTTGATACCGTTTCAATATTATTCCCTTTGTAATTTTCGTGCCCTTTGAATGTGGATGGATCTGGCTTCCAATCTTGGTAAGAAACAACAGCATAAGATAGTGGTATATTTTCTGTTTCTGTACCAACATACAATGGCGTATAAATTCCTATGGTTAATGCATCTGCATTTTCTTTTTTAGGTAGTTCAACGTCCATCGATTGAAAAGAAAAATCTTGCCATTCTTCCTTCTTTTCTAGCTCAACCACCTCTTCTGTTTGGGTTTCTTTTGGTGGTTCTTCAATTACAGCTCCCTTCTCCTCTGTTCCGCATGCTACGATAGCTAGTAAAAATATCCAATTGATTTTTTTCATGTTATTTAAGTTTAATTGGACACCTTATGATGATTTCTTAACCAAGCAAACCTCTCCATCAGTTTCATTTAGCACTCCTTCATCACCAGTGTTTAATTCTGCCGCGTTTCCTTCATCGGTATCAATATGCATTTCTAATTTATAGGAAGATTTTACTCTAACTAAAACATTTCCAAATGTAATTGGGCGTTCGTTATTTTGAATTTTCACCTCAACAATGTCTTTGTCCTTTACTCCAAAGTTGATAGCATCTTCGGGTGTCATATGAATGTGTCGCCACGCACAAATAACACCTTCTTTAATGGTTAACTCCCCTTTGTCTCCAACCAAATGAATACCTGGCGAACCTTCCACATGACCAGAAGCTCGTATAGGAGCGTCTATTCCTAAGAAAAATTCATCTGTTCTTGATATTTCTACTTGATTTTTTGATCGAACCGGACCTAAAATACGTACACGCTCGATTTTATTTTTTGGTCCTACTAATGTTACGCGCTCATTCGCTGCAAACTGACCTGGTTGTGAAAGTGGTTTATATTCTGTCAGTTGATAACCTTCTCCAAATAAAGCTTCTACCGTTTCTTGCGTAAGATGAACATGACGAGCAGAAACTGCCACAGGGATAGTTAATTGTTTGTTCACTCCCTTTTTAACATGAGCATCTACTGCCTCAGTTGCCATCTGTAATTCTTCATTTGTTTTAACACAAATCAGTTTTACCCGGCTGTAATCGGTTGAAAAGATAAAATCTCCAGATTCTTCACGGTTTTTATCTTCATCTATAACAGCTCCTAAAAAATCTAATCGTTGACATGCCCGATGCCTAATATAATTACTATTCTCTCCTATTCCTCCAGTAAACACAATTGCATCAACTCCTCCCATCACTGCTGCATAGGCACCAATATATTTCAGTAGCCTATGTGTAAATACATGGATGGCTAGTCTACAATCCTCATCCCCTTCACTAGCCTTTTCGATTATGGCACGCATATCATTCGTTAAGCCCGATAATCCTTTAAGCCCGCTTTCTTTATTTAACTTGTTTTCAATTTCTGAAATGCTTAAACTTTCTTTTTCAGCTATATAATTTATCAAACTAGGGTCAACATCTCCACTACGGGTTCCCATAACTAAACCTTCCAGAGGAGTCATTCCCATACTCGTTTCAACGGATCTTCCATATTCGATAGCCGTAACACTGCAACCATTACCTAAATGACAAGTAATGAGTTTTAAATCTCTTAATTCATCGTTTAATAAATCAGCAGCTTTATTTGCTACATATTGATGACTCGCTCCATGAAAGCCATAGCGTTGGATACCGTATTTCTCATTCCATTCTTTTGGTAATGCGTAATACTTAGCTCTAGTTGGTAAGGTAGAGTGAAAAGCGGTATCAAAAACAGCATATTGAGGAATATTGGTTAGTTTTTGCTTGGCAATTTCAATACCCAATAGATTATTAGGATTGTGCAAAGGTGCTAAATGACTAATGGTTTGGAGTGATGCGATAACATCATCAGTTATTTGAACAGCCTCTTTAAATAAATTGCCTCCGTGTACTACGCGATGAACAATTAATTCATAGGTAATACTTTCATTAGCTGAATAAACGTCTAATACTTTATTCATTGCTACTTCATGCCCTGTTTCTTTATAGGTAAACTCTTCACTTTCTTTTTTAAGATTAATTTCACTTAAAATATTTGAAGCTGAAACTGAATATAAACGTTCTCCATTTTGGGTATCAACAATAGAAGTTTTTATTGATGAACTACCAACGTTTATTACTAATACATTCATAGTGTTTTAAATTTTAAAGCTATCGGTTTTATCGAATGCCATCACATCTTCTAAAACGATTTCCATTTGTCCTTCTCGATTAAAGCGATAGGGTTTGTGAAATTTAGCCTGATAAACAAAATCATCATTGGTATAAGACGTTCGTGCATAAACATCTTGACCAAAAGTTTCATCGTAGGATTTAATCATGATTAAAATTTCAAAACGAAAATTGTTAAATCGCTCTTCATCAAAGCCATAAAAAGGACTTTCTTTATCCACTGGATGAACGATAGTCCAGGTTGTAGTAAATAATCTAATTTCAGATATCTCAAGATTTAATCGTTGAAATCCTCTTTTTAGCTCTCCATTTACATCTTTTTCGAAATAAGTTAAAATGACTTCTGCAGTGGTTTGTAATAACACATTATCCCTTTTGTTTGCAACACGAAACATAAGTCCAGAGTGGTCTTCTCTATAAGGGGATAATAGAATTTTATCACTAAACAAAAATTTTGCGTTTGGCTTAGAAAACCGACCAAAAAGTAAACCTGTAGCTAAAGCAAAGCTCAACAAACCAACCATAGCCTCCAAAGAAGCTACTAAGTTTGTTAAGATACCCATAGGTGCTACTGCACCATAACCAACAGTTGTAAATGTTTGTGTACTAAAATAAAAGCACCCAAGAAATTCTGTAATAAAACTTCCCTCTTTTAAACCTTCTAAAGACTCAATCCCTATGAGGTAATAAGCTATTGCAAACACAATATTTAATGAAAAGTAAGTAGCAATAACTAGAAAAAGAAATTTTGTCCAAGGCATCGTAACCAAATGCTGATACAAATCTTTAACTCCAGTGATAGCTCCAATTTTTTTTACATTGAATGAGCCATCCTTGTTAATGTTACGGGAATGGAGATTACTTTGGCTACCTAATCCTAAATCTTCTTTACTCATAGTGGTTTATAAAAAACATTTCCCTTTCCCTCTATATGTTTTATACCTATTAACGATTTGGTTCTCTGAGATTACAATTAACTCGTTAAATCGCTCGCATAATTCTCCCGCTTTTGCATGTCTAAAAAACACGGGATCTCCAAGTGTTAATTGCCCCTTATAATTCATTGGCGTTTGCACTTCGCCTACTCCTTCATTTTCTTCCAGCTTAATTCCTTTAGGCAAATAAGGTTTGGGGCGTTTATCTTTATCTATTGATCCAGAAGCTGTATAACCTCCTCCAGCAGCTGTCCAAATACCTTCTTTAGGTTTACGCGTAATTTCTAACGCATAAAAAAGTGCAGGTTCGTGCTTGAATGTGCTATAATTATCAAATAACCCAGGACTGTAAAAGCCTGATCCAACAGTAATTTCAGTAACCCAAGGTTCTTGAATAGATGTTTCGATACTCCCAGTTCCTCCTGCATTAACGAAGTCTAACTTTTTGCCTGTGATGGCTTCTAGTTCATCTACAAATGCTTGTCTGCGTTGTGCTATTTTTTTGTACGATAACTTTTTTAGTAGCTTAACTGCTCCGTTAAGTAACGACTTTCCTTTTGCATTGTCTCCAACACCTGCTATTTGAGCCTCATACCCCATAGCCCCAACAATATCCACATGATTAAAACTTTTAATTAGCTTTGCCTCTTGCTTTAATTGAGCTACATCATGATAATGAGATCGGTATACACCAAAATAAACTCCTGGGAAGCGAACAGACATATCAATATCTATACATACAGGCATTTTTATACCGTGCTTCTCTCCTATTTCATTGATTTTTGCTAAATGCTCTGGCAAATCTGCCATTAGTACTATTCGATTACCTGCTTTTACTTTTTCAGCTACTTTAGCTAGGAGATCATCTTGTAAATAAGGGTAACCTAGCAAAACATCATCTAATCCTTGTTCGGTTAAATAAATGGCTTCATCTAACGTGAATGCCATAAATCCACAAAAAGCTTCGGGATTTTGATTAACTATTTTCTTTAGAACCGAAATACACCGAATAGATTTTGTAGCTATTCTAATTTTTGTTCCATTGCATCTCTTAATAATGTCTTGTACATTTTTTACAAGTAGGTCTTCATCTAGAACTGCACAGGGTAGTTTTTCGCCTATTAATAAGCCTTTGTAATAATCGTAAGTGGGTTTTGACATGCTTAGTGTAAGGTTAGCGTATTAATAATAGTTTCTACTTCCATCATAAACTCACGCTTATTAAATTTTGGAGCAAAAACATGTCCCTCAATAGTAATTACTCGGTTTCTTTTTTCATCTAAAATAGATAAACTCATGAAGGGCCCGCCTCTAAAGTCGTTTACCATGCTATATAAACCTCTTATTTCGTAAGCATAAATTCCTTTGAAAAGTTTTTCTTTTACAAAGAGTGGCGCCAATTCCTCAGGAGCTGTTATCATGTAAGAACTATCTGTAACACCCTTGAAATATTTTTTTAGAATAGAATCTCTTTTTTCTATTTGATAACTCTTTGTAAACGTACTATCATCTTTGTAAGGATACTGATAACAGATGATGTATTGTTGAATGTCACCAGGGCCTCCATTTTTAGTGCGCATACGTTTTCTCTCTAAAACGAATAAATTTTCTTTTTCTAAGCTTAGCGACATGTCTCCAGGAACAGTTACAGAAACGTTATACTTTTTTTCTAGCTGCTCCTCAATTAGACTATTTCGCGTTCCTTTAAGCTTAATTTCAAGTCGGTTGATTTCCATTTTTAAGAAATGTTCCTTAATCATTTCAGAATTTTCTGCAAATACATTCGCTAAATCCTGCTGGGACTTTCCTGTAACTTTAACTACTGATTGATCTTTAGCGTATAAATCCTGTAAAATTGACACCCCTGATTCTACTTTAGGGTGATCATTTACCTCCATTTGGAGAATGTTTCTATAACGCTTTGTGGTTTTTTCAAAGCCTCCATAACTTACTTGCTTTACATCAAATAAATACTCGATCTGAGGATAGTATAAAATTTCTTCTGCTAATCGAGCACGTACCAAATCTCCCATTTGACCATCCCACATTTTGTTATTCATTACTACCATTACTTCTCCTTGCAATCCAAGAGAAACGGGTTTGTATACCTCTACGTCTTCTTCGCTTACACATGAAAGTGTTCCCATAGCAACAAGAAGCATTCCCAACCAATATTTAAATTTTACTATCATCATCCTTTTTTAACTATTTTAATTTTTGTTCCAAGTTTTAAGTTTTTTGAACTTAACCCTTTATTATGTCTTTTTAAATCTTCAACCGAAACACCTGGGTATTGAGAGGCGATATCCCATAACGTATCTCCCTTTTTAATGGTGTAATACTCATATCCATTTATTGTTTCTGTTTTGACTTTTTTAGTTTTTTCTTTCTTTGAAGACGGTGACTTCCCCTTGGTATAAATCACTAATTTTTGACCAACTCTTAGTTTATTACTTCTGAGTTTATTCCATTTTTTTATATCACTAACTCTACAACCATAGCGTTTAGATATTTTTCCTAGGTAATCTCCACTTCTTACTCTATAAACAACTCTCCTACCATCTGAATCAGCAAATTGAGACTTATCATACACTTTTTTAAACTCTTTACTGTAATGGAAAATTGAATCTTCATTAGCCAAATATACGCCCAGCTTATCCGTTGGCAAATACAATACATTAGGCTCTTCGTTGTCAGGTATGATTTTATGAATATACCTTGGGTTAAGAAAAGCTAAATCAGTCTCAGGTACTTCCAGATACTTAGCAAGCACCTTAAAATCTACCCTGTCATTAACATAAAGCGTATCCATTTCAAAATACTTCCATTTTGCTTTTGTTGGGTAAATGCCATGCTCTTTATGGTAACTCATGGCATAATTCACTGCAATAAAAGCGGGTACATAGCCTTGGGTTTCTCGTGGTAAGTATTTATAGATATCCCAAAAATTTCTTGCCCCTCCAGATCTTCTTATCGCTTTATTTACATTTCCTGCACCTGAGTTATATGCTGCAAGTGCTAATTGCCAATCATCATAGAGTTCAAATAGGTCTTTTAAATGTCTACAAGCGGCATCTGTTGATAAATAAGGATCTTTTCTATCATCTTTATATGAGTCAACTTCTAAGCCATACATTTTTCCTGTAAAATACATAAACTGCCACAAACCTGCTGCACTTGCCCATGATTCCGCATCTGGTTTTAAAGCAGACTCTACAATAGCTAAATACTTTAATTCTTGTGGTAATTTATACTTTGCTAACTTCTCCTCGAACATAGGGAAGAAATACTCTTGACGAGCTAGTAAAATAGAAACCAGTTTTTTTCTTCTTCGAATGTATAAATCAATATAGCTTCTTGTTGTAGAATTAAAAACTAAATCAAAGGGAGTATTGTTATCTAAAATAGCTAGCCTAGCTTCGATAATTGAATCTGGCACTTCTTCATCAGTAACTCCTAAGGAATCAACTTCAAATGAATCGTATAGTTTGCTGTAAGCCAAAAAAGCAGAATCTAACTGACTTACGATTGGATTGTCTTGAAAAATGGATAAATCTGCCTTTAAAAATGCTGACGTATCAAGTAATACGGTATCTTTTTTATCTGTTGTAGCTTCTTGTGCAAATGAACGACTACATAGAATTAGAAATAAAAAAGTTATATAAAAAACGTAGGTATGTCTCATAGCTAACAAATATACGGGTTCTCAACAAATGTTATTTTGTTAAATTCCTAAATAATTATAAAAAGGTAAATAATTGGTGTGCATCGGGTTATCAACTATTTTTTGATAGATGATTAGTATTTGGTAATTTTCGTAGTTAATTCAATTGAATGAAAGAATTACTAGATAAATTTGAAAACAAACAGCCTGAAATTGTTTTTGAATGGAAAGACGCTGAAACCGAAGCAGAAGGCTGGGTAGTTATTAATTCTCTACGAGGTGGAGCCGCTGGAGGTGGTACTCGTATGCGAGTTGGTTTAGATAAACATGAAGTAACTTCCTTAGCTAAAACCATGGAGGTAAAATTCTCCGTTTCTGGACCTGCAATAGGTGGAGCTAAATCAGGCATAAACTTTGATCCAAACGACCCTAGAAAAGAAGGTGTTTTACAACGTTGGTATCAAGCTGTATCACCTTTACTTAAAAGCTATTACGGCACTGGAGGAGACTTAAATGTTGATGAAATACATGAAGTTATTCCTTACACAGAGGACTGTGGAGTTTGGCACCCTCAGGAAGGTGTTTTTAACGGTCACTTTCAACCAACTGAACCTCAAAAAATACATCGTATTGGTCAGTTAAGGAGAGGCGTTTTAAAAGTGATTGAGGATGATAACTACACACCAAAGTATCAAAATAAATATGTAATTGCTGATATGATTACAGGTTTTGGTGTAGCTGAATCTGTAAAGCATTATTATTCCATTTACAATGGAAATGTAGCCAACAAACGTGTAGTTGTTCAAGGTTGGGGAAATGTTGGTTCTGCAGCAGCTTACTATTTGGCTCAAATGGGAGCAAAAGTTGTTGGAATAATTGATATTTCTGGTGGATTGATAAATGAAGATGGGTTTTCCTTTGAAGAAATCAAGGAATTGTTTTTAACAAAAAACAGAAACAAACTACATGCTCCTAATTTACTTTCGTTTGAAGAAACAAATGAAAGAATTTGGGACCTAAAAGCCGAAGTATTCATCCCTTGTGCAGCTTCAAGATTGATCACTAAAAATCAACTGGACCGAATGCTAGCAAGTGGAATTGAGGTAATTTCATGCGGTGCAAATGTTCCATTTGCAGATACTGAGATTTTCTATGGTCCTATCGCTGAATATGCTGACAGTAAAATAAGTGTCATTCCAGATTTTATTGCAAACTGCGGAATGGCGAGGGTTTTTGCCTATTTAATGTCTAACGATTTGCCACCTGCACTTATCGACAAAGAAATATTTGATGATACTTCATCTGTTATAAACCAAGCTTTGCAAAATATTATTGCAATAAACAAATCAAAATCAAACTTAACAAAAACAGGCTTTGAAATAGCCTTAAGCAAACTAATATAACACCTATGGAAATTTTTGTTTTAATTGTATTTATTTTAGGATACTTAGGTATTACACTTGAGCACTCTTTAAAGGTTGACAAACTTATACCTGCTCTTTTAATGATGGCATTAGCGTGGGCTGGTGTTGCGTTTGGGTTAGATGGTTTCACCTCTTGGTTTGATTCACATGCTCACTCAATGGTAGAAGGCTTCGGAGCAATGAATCATAATGAAAAGTTGCACCTGATGGAAGGAACGCTGCTTCATCACTTCGGTAAAACTTGTGAAATACTAATTTTCCTTGTAGGAGCAATGACTATTGTTGAAATCATCGATCATTTTGATGGGTTCTCTACAATCAAGGGCTACATCAAAACAAATAAAAAATCTAAGTTGTTATGGATTGTAGCAATCCTAGCATTTATACTTTCAGCAATCATAGATAACCTTACAGCTACCATCGTTTTAATAACTATTTTAAGGAAGTTAATTAACGATAATAAAACTAGAATTTGGTTTGCCGGACTTATAGTAATTGCTGCTAATGCTGGTGGTGCATGGTCTCCAATTGGAGATGTTACAACCACCATGTTATGGATGGGTAAAAAAGTATCAGCAACCAAATTAGCAGAATACTTAATCGTACCATCACTTATTTGTATGGTTATACCTGTATTAATTGCTAGTTTTTTACCTGCTTTTAAAGGAACGTTTGACTTACCAGAAGAAGAAGAAAACACAAACTCTTTTGGACCTACTATGTTATACATCGGTTTAGGTATGATTGTATTTGTTCCTATATTTAAAACAATCACTCATTTACCTCCTTATGTGGGTATGATGCTATCTCTTTCTATTGTTTCATTAATTGCTGAATTAGTGAGTAACCGTCAATTCAATTTAACAAACATACAAGATGAAGTAGAGCATGGAGCACACAGTAGCAGCCCTACATTTAAAGCATTAGGAAGAATTGAAATGCCTTCTATTTTATTCTTTTTAGGAATCTTAATGACTGTAGCGGCCTTAGAGTCATTAGGTATGATTTTTATGTTTGGGCAAGATGTACAATCTGCTATTAATACTGATTTATTTGTATTGCTTTTAGGTGGAGGATCAGCAGTAATTGATAACGTACCTTTAGTTGCAGCAAGTATGGGAATGTTTAGTCAATCGATGGATTCACCAGTTTGGCATTTTATCGCTTATGCAGCAGGTACAGGAGGATCAATGCTTATTATTGGTTCTGCGGCTGGAGTAGTGGCTATGGGAATGGAAAAAATCTCTTTTTTCTGGTATTTAAAGAAAATAGCTTGGTTAGCTCTTATTGGTTACCTTGCAGGAGCAGCAGTATTTTATTTCTTTTTTGCTTAGGGTTTAATTTGCTATTTTTGAGGCAACAATAAATGAATAATAATTAACAATTTCCCTCGTTTATTTTAATTCTAGGGATTTTAATATAGACAAAAATGAATATTTTCAATTTCATATTTATGCAAAGTGACGTTACAAATTTAGTTGATAGCGCATCTATGCAAACTCCTGAAGTAACCGAGATTAGGGTTTGGGAAATTATTGTAGAGTCGCAATCGTGGTACATCTTAATTCCATTATTGTTAATGTCAATTTATGCTATCTATGTATTTGTTGAGCGATTTTTAGCACTGAAAAAATCAAACAAGATTGAAAACGAATTTATGCTTCGTATTAAGGATTATGTTCACGATGGTAAATTAGATGCTGCTAAAAACTTATGTTCTACTACTGATAATCCAATTGCTCGAATGGTAGAAAAAGGTGTTTCTCGTATTGGTAAACCAATGAACGATATTGCTGTTTCTATTGAAAACGTAGCAAAACTTGAGGTTTACAAGTTGGAGAGTAAGTTGTCTTCTCTAGCTACAATATCTGGTGTAGCACCAATGATTGGTTTCCTTGGTACAGTATTAGGGATGATTAATGTTTTCTGGAGATTAAAAGGAAGCGGTGTAAAAGTTGATGCATTATCCGAAGGAATCATGATGGCAATGGTAACAACAGTTGCTGGTTTAATTGTAGGTATTTTGGCTTATGTAATGTATAACTTTTTAGTTGCTAGAGTAAGTAAAGCGGTTCAAAATATGGAAGCTACTTCCATCGAATTTATGGACATACTAGAATCTCCTGGAAAATAGGCCCATGAAATGGGCATCTTTTTGGATGTTAGCTCTGAAAAATTGTTTTTTTTAAAATACAACTTGTAGTGTTAGCATTGAAAGAGGATAAATTAAGTAAACAAATTTGATATGAGTCTAAGAAGCAGTAACAATATACGATTAGAAGGTGGTGGGATGTCATCCATGACAGACCTTGTTTTCTTATTACTCATTTTCTTTATTATCCTTTCCACACTTGCAAAGAATGAAACTGAGGTTAATTTACCACAGGGCGGTAGTGATGGTGGGCAGAGCAATGCTATAAGTATAGTGGTGTATCCAGACAACACCATTAAAATTAACGAGAAGAATTATCCATTGACCGATGCTGAGCTTATTATACTGGATCAAATTGAAACAAAAGGATTTGATAAAACCGTAGAGCTTTATGCTGATGTTACTGCCGATTATGGTACTGTTTACAAAATCATTGACATTGCTAAGCAAAACCAATTAAAAGTAGCCTTAATGACTACCAAGTAATTTTTGGTGTTTCTTTTGTAACAAAAAATCAATAAATCCGTTAAGGTTAAAGCAGATGGCATAGAATTTGAACTATACCAAGTGTAAAATGTGGAACCATGAATAAGGAAAAAGAAAATAAAAAGAAACGAAGCATTATAGGAAGCATTAGTGCTTTGTTATTTGGTGTTTTAGTTGTAGGGATACTTTATGCGTTTACATGGAAAATTGAGATAGAGCCCGAAAAGCCTGAAGTTTTAGTTGAATTTGATTTTTCAGGATCAACGAAAAAAGGTGGAAGTGGCGCTAAAGCACAGGAAGTAGAAGAAGTTCAAGAGCAACCAAAAACAGATCCTATTAAAACGCAAACAGAAGAATCTCCAGTTAAAAAATCAACTACTACTAAATCAACTAAAAAGAGTTCTACTCCTAAAACAAATAAAAAAGCCATGGCTGATGGTATGTTTGGAGGAAACTCGGGGGGTAATTCATCTGGAAATGATGAAGGTGATAATAACGGATTAGGTAATGGAGAATTTGGTCCAGGGGCGGCAGGGAAATCTGGTCCGCTTAGCAGAGGGTATATTGACAAACCAAACCCACCAAACCCAATTAATGAGACAGGAAAAGTTGCTGTAAAGGTTACTGTTAATCGATCAGGAACTGTAACATCTGCTGAGGTTTTAAGGAATCACCGTAATACTACTTCTAACTCTCCAGAGCACTTTGTTGCGGCTAAAAAAGCTGCTTTAAAAATGAAATATAGCCCAAGTAGCTCTGCCGCAGAGTTTGAAACAGGCATCGTGGTTATAGACTTTATCGTTAACTAAAATTTTCAAATAAGGCACCCTTGCTCAAGGGTATAAGGTATCGTATTAGCATATAATTTTAAAATCGACTCAAAAGTCAATGAATTAGATATCCCTCTGGGATTAAAATATGATCAAAAGTGATACCTTTAGTATCGCTTTTTTTATATGGATTACAAGGAAACAATCACATATTTATATCAACAGCTTCCACAGTATCAAAAGGTGGGCAAAAAGGCTTATAAGGCTGATTTAAACAATATATTGGCTTTAGCATATATTATTGGTGATCCCCACAAAACATTTAAATCCATACATATTGCTGGAACCAATGGAAAAGGTAGTACTGCTCATATGCTTGCCAGTATTTTTCAAGAGAATGGTTATACAACTGGACTCTATACGTCTCCACATTTAAAGGATTTTAGAGAGCGTGTAAAAGTAAATGGTAAAAAAATATCAAAAAAAAGTGTTGTTGATTTTGTTGAGAAGTATAAGTCTTTTTTTGATGATATTAAACCTTCTTTCTTCGAATGGACGGTGGCTTTAGCCTTTTATGAGTTTGCTCACCAAAAGGTAGATATTGCTATTATTGAAACTGGTTTAGGCGGCCGTTTAGACTCTACAAACATTATTGAACCCGAATTATCTATCATCACTAATATAGGATATGATCACCAATCGATTTTAGGAAATACATTACCCGAAATTGCTAGCGAAAAAGCTGGAATTATAAAGTATGATACACCTGTTATTATTGGTGAAACACAGGAAGAAATTCAAGACGTATTTATCAATAGGGCTAAAGAATTTAATGCCCCTATTTTTTTCGCAGACCAAGCAACTCATGAAGAAGAGTTACCCAAAACCGATTTAAAGGGAGCTTACCAAAAGAAAAACGTGTTAACTGTTTTACAGGCCATTAGACAACTTAAGTTTAAAGGATGGAAACTTAAAAACAAGCAGATTTCTAAAGGCTTTTTAAAAGTTCAAAAGAATACGGGGTTATTAGGGAGATGGCAGGTTATTGGTGAAAATCCTTACACGGTTTTAGATGTTAGTCATAATATAGCTGGTATTGAGCAGGCACTTAACAACCTAAAAGAGGTTACCTATAAAAATCTTTATATTGTAATTGGTTTGGCTATGGATAAGGATATTAAATCAATATTAGAAATGCTTCCAAAAGATGCGACTTACTACTTTACTTCTGGAGAAAACGAACGGTTAATGCCAGCAAAAAAGCTCATGCTCGATGCAGTCGTCCATAACTTGAGGGGAAAAGCTTTTAACAAACCCAAAAAAGCATTAAAAGAAGCTAAAAAAAATGCTTCCAGCGGTGATGCCATCCTAGTTTTGGGGAGTAATTTTGTTATTGCGGAGTTGGTTTAATGGGCTTTTATTTTATCTTTAAAAGATCCTTATAAAACTCACTTTTACTTATACATTCCTCACAAAATGTATCTCTTAGCTTTTCATCATCAAAGGCTTGAAATGGAATCTTGCACGTATCAAAAAACAGATTACACCAAGTTGCATCACCAAGCATATCAAAAGATGAAATAAGTTGCTCGTAGTATGCTCGATTGGTTGATGCTGATGGATGATAGTAACCTAACTGAAGAAGGTAAGGTAAAACATGTGGTGAATTATTAAACTGTTGTAAAAGAGCAACTGCAAATTGAGTTTCACCATAGTAAACGGCTAGCTTTCCAATTTTTAACGCAATCGTATCGTTTAACTCATTTTTTGATTGATAATATTCGTGTATAAAACTTATTGACTTTTGTGCATCTTCATTTGCTTCCTCGGGTATGTCTATAAATACTTTTTCAAGTAGTAAAAAGTTTAAATTAAGTACTAATTCTTCTATCCTTTTCTTCATTTGAGGATCATCAAAATATGATCTTTTTAACCGTTCTAAGTAATGGAATATTGTTTGAACATCCTCCTGTTTTGGATTTTTATCTGCTAATAAATAACGTGTATTCGATACACAGTAATTATATAAAAACAGCAGACTCGGTTCATTCTCTAAGAGCAACTTTTCTAAGTCACTCACTTGCTTATTTGTTAATTTGATCGAGTCTTGATGGTAATAGTAATTTGTTAAATACCGTTCTAAAATTGGCATGTATGACAATGCAATTTCATTTAGTTTAAACTCCTTGAAACGTTTAAATGAAATACTCTTTTTGTTTAGATGATACTGAGCAAATGCATACAGCCTATTTAATTTTTCCAATTCTTCGTAAGAATCCTTCGGATTACTTTCAATTAGTTTGAGTAGTCTATTATTTTCAGCTTGTATATAATAGGAAAAGTTATTTTGGGAAAAGGGAATCGAAGCAAAAATATCAACACTAGCTTTTCTTTGTTTTTCAAGAATTGACTCAAAATCAGCTACATGTTTATTTACATAAGCTAGTAACTCATTTGTATCCTTTTTTGCTAACTCTCTCCATTTTTTTATTGTTCTAATGGTATCATAAAAGTTTTCCCAAGAGTTTTTTACCTCAACGGATGATGAAACGGCTTCTAATTGATTTTTGCTTAATAATTGAATAATACTATTGGCTCTGTTTCTTTGCAAGCGTTCATTTTGAGCATTATTTCCTTCTATGGACGAATAAGCTACAATATGCAGGGAGTCTACTTTAAAATCTGAAACCTCAAATTTGCTTGTAAAAGGGGCTATATCGCCTTCATTGATCCTTGTTTTATTCTTTTCAAATGGAAACACAAAAGAAAACGTATCTTTTTTATTAGCAAATTGATACGAAGAATCTGAATCTAACGGAATAAAAGTTGTTGGTTTATAATCGGCAAAGACTTCACCACAGTAACTCGTAAAATATTCTACTTTACATACTTTATTGTTTTGTAAGTATAACAAGTTATATCCCCAAAGTCCATTCACATTTTTAGGCAGTTTCCCTAATTTAATCTCAAAGTATTCACTTGTAAATTTATCAATTTTAAACCCTGAAAATCGTTTAAAAAAGCCCACTGTACTGTTTTTACCAAAGAGGTAAGAAATAAAGTTTAAATCTTTCTTTACCTTCCTTTTTTTATAGCCTTTAAAGAGCTCTTTTTTGTAGAGAGGTTCTACAACCTTACCATTAATTTGACATTGACCATTTCTTCGACTTGGTTTTGTATAATATGCTGGATTTCCGCAAGCATAATCGTCAAATTCTACTATTTCAACAGCAAAACCATCTTTTTTATCTCGAATAAGTTGTTGGACGAATGCAGAATTTTCGATTCTTAAATAAAAGGCTTTATCTCTGTATTCTAGTTTTATGAATGGTTTATCTTTTGTTACTTCCTCACATGTTTTGCATGCTACTTCATCACCATGTTTAATTTTCCATTGGTGTTTATGTTTACCTAATGTATTTGAAATGTTATCGAAGCTGTTAACAGCTTCTGGAGTGGTGTAATTTGAATAAGAAAACAATTTTTCATTCTCTTTAAACTCGTAAACGTAGGGTACTTGTGCAAATTTTTGAACAGCATACACCACTCTACTTTTTTCATCTATTGCAACATTTACCCCTGTAATTTGGTAATCTTCTGTAACGATATTCTTAAAATGCCCTTTTGAATTAACCCACCCATCTACAATAGCAAAAGCTAGCTCTCCGTAAGTATAGGTCGGTAGCTCTTTCTTCTTTTTATTTTTTATTGTGGCATTGTAACTTGTTTTCAATACATTTTCACCTACTAAATAATTTCTTGCGCCATAAAATTCTGCTCTTAACTGAGGTGTTTCTTTTTCTGGAATATCCTTTTCGGTATGAGATAACTTTTTCTTTTCTTTTATATAGTTGGCATGCCACTCAGATGCTACGTAAAGAATAGAATCATTAACAAGACTTTTACAGTTGTACTTATTACGAACACTATCTATATTTTTTTTGATTAAATGTTCTAAATACTTTTTATTAATGCCAGAGTAACCTAGTCTCGTATTTGGGCTTTGTCCCTTTGCAACGAATTGAAAGAGCAAAATGATAAAAAGGAGATTTTTTTTCATGTTATTTATGAAATTAGAACGAAAAAAATAACCAATCAATAAAATATATCAACTAGTTACTGCATTATTTAAGCAAGCTATCTTTTTTATACAAAAATGTATAGGTAACTTAATTTTTAAGCAATCTCTTCATACTTACTTTTGAAAGTATAATCTCAGATAATTCACTAATTGGAACTCTTTTTTGTTCCATCGTATCTCTATCTCGAATGGTTACCGTATTATCTTCTAATGAATCGTGATCAACTGTGATGCAAAATGGAGTACCAGCAGCATCTTGTCTGCGGTAACGTTTCCCAATAGCATCTTTTTCTTCGTACAAGCACTCTACATCAAACTTTAACTCGTTGATGATTTCTCTTGCCTTTTCTGGCAATCCATCTTTTTTTGTAAGTGGGAATACAGCCACCTTAATAGGAGCTAATGGTGCTGGTATTTTCAACACTGTTCTAGATGAACCATCAGCTAGTGTTTCTTCTTGCAAAGCACTTGCCATAATTGCCAAAAACATACGATCTAAACCGATAGACGTTTCCACCACATAAGGAACATAGCTTTTGTTTTCTTCAGGGTCAAAATACTGTAGTTTTTTCCCAGAATGCTCTTCGTGTGCTTTTAAATCGAAATCCGTTCTAGAGTGGATTCCTTCTAGTTCTTTAAAGCCCATAGGGAAGTTAAATTCGATATCTGTAGCAGCATCCGCATAATGTGCTAGCTTAATATGATCATGGAAACGGTAGTTATCTTCTCCTAAACCTAAGGCATTGTGCCAATTAATTCGAGTTTCCTTCCAGTAATCAAACCATTGTTTTTGCGTGCCAGGCTTCACAAAAAACTGCATTTCCATTTGCTCAAACTCTCTCATTCTAAAAATGAACTGACGAGCAATAATTTCGTTACGAAATGCTTTTCCAATTTGTGCTATTCCAAAAGGAATTTTTTTACGCCCAGATTTTTGAACGTTTAAGTAGTTTACAAAAATACCTTGCGCTGTTTCTGGTCTTAAATATATTTTATTTGATCCTTCTGCCAAAGATCCAATTTCTGTACTAAACATTAAGTTGAACTGACGAACATCTGTCCAGTTTTTGGATCCACTAACCGGACAAGCAATACCTAATTCTTCTATAAGGTCTTTCACCTTACTAAGATCGTCTCCAGTAAGTGCCTCTTTCATCTTCACTTCAATCTCCTCAATCTTCTTTTTGTTTCTTTGAACGTTTGGATTGGTTGCTAAAAATTGTTCCTTATCAAAATCATCTCCAAATCGTTTGATTCCTTTCGCTACTTCTTTATCAATTTTTGCTTCGATTTTAGCAATGTGTTCTTCTATCAACACATCTGCACGGTATCTTTTTTTAGAATCTTTGTTATCAATTAATGGGTCATTAAAAGCATCTACATGTCCTGAGGCTTTCCATGTTGTGGGGTGCATGAATATAGCCGCATCAATCCCTACTATATTTTCATGCATTTGCACCATGCTCATCCACCAATATTTTTTAATGTTATTCTTTAACTCTACTCCATTTTGTCCATAATCATAAGTAGCACTTAATCCATCGTAAATTTCACTGGATGGAAAAATATACCCGTACTCTTTGGCATGAGAAATAACATTTTTTAATTGATCAGTAGACATAAGTATGATTTGATTTTTCTAGACAACAAAGTTAATTTTTTGCATAAATACTACCTCATAAACACAAAAAAATCACGGGTGAAGTTCCCGTGATTTTTATTATACTATTTTGAATATTTATTTTCCTACTCGCTCTAGAACACTTTTTTTCTGAGCTTCTTTGAGCTTATATGCCTCAATTTTAGTTGGAACAACTTTTTTAGGGTAGTAATTGTTGCTAATATCTGTATCGGCTGTTTCTAGGTACGGATCTAAAGCAATTGATTTCACTTTCTTCTTCTCAACAAATACTTTTGAGACTTCATCATTTGTTAGCTTCCAAATTTCTGCTGGAATATAATGTGTTTTTTTAGTTCCATCTTCATAAGTAAACTCAACAATTAGTGGCATAACTAATCCTCCAATGTTTTCGAAATCTATTTGATAAATAAAGAAATCTTCATCCAGTTTTAACGCTTTTTTCTGTACATCGTTAAGCTCTTTTAATGCTTTTTTATAGTCTTTTTTATCTTTTTCAATTACTTTTTTTATTGCAATATCCACATGATCATTGGTATAAAACCACCCTCTCCAATACCAATCTAAATCAACTCCTGATGCATCTTCCATTGTTCTAAAGAAATCAGCAGGTGTTGGGTGTTTAAATGCCCAACGTTGCGCATATTTTTTAAACGCATAATCGAATAACTCTTTCCCCATTACTGTTTCACGAAGAATATTTAATGCTGTTGCTGGCTTTCCATACGCATTGTTTCCAAATTGCCAAATAGACTCTGAATTTGTCATGATTGGACTAATCATTTTTTTATCGCCTTTCATATAATCAACAATTTTATGTGCAGGCCCTCTTCTTGATGGGTAGTCTTCTTGGTATTCTTGCTCAGTTAAATACTGTAAATAGGTATTTAACCCTTCGTCCATCCAAGTCCACTGGCGTTCATCCGAATTAATAATCATTGGGAAGTAATTGTGTCCTACTTCATGGATAACAACTGTAATCATTCCATATTTTACACGATCAGAATATGTTCCATCATTTTCGCATCTCCCATAATTAAAGCAAATCATTGGATATTCCATTCCTATTTGCTTCGCATTTACAGATATAGCTTTAGGATATGGGTAAGGAATGGTGTATTTACTGTACGTTCTTAGTGTTTGAGCTACTGCTCTTGTAGAATGCTCTTCCCAAAGTGGATTTCCTTCCTTAGGGTAGTAGGACATTGCCATTACATCATCTCCGCCATCTTGCTTTACAGCCATCGCATCCCAAATAAATTTTCTTGAAGAAGCAAAAGCAAAATCTCTTACGTTAGCTGCATGAAACGTCCATGTTTTTGTTGTAGTAGCTTTGGTTTTTTCAATTTCTTCAGCTTCTTTTTGGGTAACAATCAGTACAGGATTGTCATACGTCTTTTTTGCTTTTTCTAACCTACTAATTTGAGTTTTAGTAAGCACTTCTTTTTGATTTTTTAAATCACCAGTTGCAGCAACAATATGATCCGAAGGAGCTGTAATGTTTACCTTGAAATTTCCAAAAGGTAATGCAAACTCACCTCTTCCTAAAAATTGCTTGTTTTGCCAACCTTCTACATCATTATACACACACATACGTGGGTAAAACTGAGCAATTGTGTAGAGGTAGTTATCTTCTTCTCTAAAATATTCTAACCCAGAACGACCACCTATTTCCATTCGATCGTTAATGTTATAATACCACTCTATTCTAAATTTCACTGAATCTCCTGGTGCTAATGGTTTATTTAAGTTTAAACGCATCATGGTTTTGTTAACGGTAAATGAATCAAAAGCATTTGGAGTAATTGTTTTTACTTTAGTTAGCTTAAAACCTCCATCAAACTCATAATATCCTTCTCCAAACGTTTTTAACGTGTAATAAAGTGTATTTAGATCTTTATTTTTAGAGATTTGACCTGTTTTTACTTTTTTAGTATCTGAACCTTTAGCTCTTACATTTTGATCCAGCTGTAGCCATAAATACTCTAGTGGGTCTGGTGAATTATTGATGTATGTTACAACCTCTTTACCTGTAATTTTTTGTCTGTTATCATCAAGTACAACATCAATTTCGTAATTTGCTTGTTGTTGATAATATTGATGACCAGGTGCTCCAGATGCCGTTCGATACACGTTAGGTGTCGCTAACTTATCTTTTAACTGTCTAAATTTATTTACATTTTCTTGACCAGACACCTTAAAAACCAAGATGCTTAATAGGATAACAATTAATTTATTCATTGATGTTAACGGTATAATTTGTTAGGTTTCGTTTAAAAGAAAGAGACTTTTGAGTAGTTCCTTTGTTTATATGTGTAATGTTTTCTTGTGCTTCAAATGTTTGCAAAAGCAATGTATTTCTCACATTAAATTTACTTAACGTAGTATCATACCTTGCTGTAAAATACACGTAAAATGTTTCATCCAAGTTAAACTCTCTACCTAGGTAGTTAGCTTCTTCAAGTCCAGAAATTTCAAAATGATTTTTGATGTATGTTTCTAAAATAGAATCTGTAAGCTGATCCTGTTCATCTACTTGAATAGCCACTCCAGTTTCTAGTTCAATCGCTTTTTCTAGGTCATGAGCTACAAACTTAAAGGTAAGATCAACGGCTCCATTTTGATGTAATTGTATCGTAGTGATACTCACATAGTATTCATGGAGCAAAGAGAAACTACTTAGTGCAGCAACTAATAATATGTAAGCGTTTTTTAATAGCAAAGCCTACAAATATAACATTTTGATCGAATCGACCATATGATTTGATTCATATCAAAAAAGTAGACCACCAACCAATATTAGTAGCCTACTGTTGCATAGATGTTTAACAGAAACCTATTCATCTTCCTTTTAAGGTTAATCCCCCTGGATAGTTTAGCGTATTACTACTACCTCGTACTTTATATTTTACATTGTAAAAAGCTATTCTATCCCCTCTTTTCATATTATCTCTAATATTTATTTCTGATGTTGACAGTTTATCTCCATTGTTTTTTTGATTATCACTTAACAACCTGGATCCTTGAGTAAACTCAACATCATAGGATACGACTTCATAGCTAATTTGTAGCGGTGAGCTTTCAGGTGAGTTTAGCATTAACCTAGTTCCTTGTTTTAGCTTGTTCAGTGAAACGGCTGGGTTTTCTCCATTTTCTCCTACAAAAGTTAGCTCAGGTTTTGACAACGCTAATACCTGATAATCTTTGGTGTAAGTTAACCCTGGTGCTCTTACTTGAATCGTTGCAAAATATCCTGTTTTTCCATTTACCGTTTTACGTGTACCTCGACTAACTTTTGCAATATATTTACCTCCTTGTTTTCTGAATGAAGAACAACCTGGGCAATTTGCCTGTACCTCATTAGGGTTGAACCCTGAAGCGGCAACTTCAATAACATTATCATAATTTCTATACAATAATAATAAATTAAAATTATCAAAATTATGTGCAGGAGTATATAGTTCAAATATTTCAGGTATTAAAATGTTAGCAAAATCGGGTTTTAGAATAGAAGG
>CATLPG010000024.1 GCA_950054195.1 uncultured Saccharospirillaceae bacterium | reverse complement strand
AGCACTTATTCATGACCCAGAAATTTTAATTTTAGATGAACCAACAAGCGGTTTAGATCCCAATCAACTAGCAGATATAAGAGAAGTTATTAGGAATATTGGAAAAGAAAAAACAGTAATGTTTTCTACCCACATTATGCAAGAGGTTGAAGCCCTTTGTGATCGTGTAGTTATTATTAATAGGGGAACACTTTTAGCTGATGAAAACTCAACAGATATTTTATCTAAAAATAAAAGTGAACAAGTAGTATTGGTTGAATTTGATAAGCCAATTTCTAAGAATAGTATCAAGATTGATGGAATACACAAAATATCAAAGGTTAATGATACTACTTGGGAAATGTTTTCTAATCATGAAAAAGATATCAGAAAGGACATCTCTAAGTTTGCTAACGCGAATGATTTGTTGATTTTGAGCATGCAAGTTAAAACTCAAAAACTTGAAGATATTTTCAAGTCATTAACTCAAAATGCCTAAGTATGACATTTGATTTAATATCAGACTTTAAACCAACTGGAGATCAGCCACAGGCGATCAATCAGCTGGTAGAAGGAATTGATGAAGGGGCTAAACACCAAACATTGTTGGGTGTTACAGGATCAGGAAAAACATTTTCGATTGCAAATGTCATTCAACAAGTAAATAAGCCTACGTTAATTTTATCTCACAACAAAACACTAGCAGCTCAGTTGTATGGAGAGTTTAAAAGCTTTTTTCCTGAGAATAAAGTGGAATATTTTGTTTCTTACTATGATTATTATCAGCCAGAGGCTTATATACCTGTTACAGGAACTTATATTGAAAAAGATTTATCGATTAATGAGGAAATAGAAAAACTTCGACTAAGTGCTACCTCAGCTTTGCTTTCTGGAAGAAGTGATGTTATTGTGGTTTCTTCTGTTAGTTGCATTTATGGTATTGGTAATCCAGAAGCTTTTAAGCAAGGAATCATGGAAATTAAGGTGGGAGACCTAGTGTCTCGAAATGCATTTCTATTAAACTTGGTAGGGAATTTATACGCTAGAACAAAAGAAAATCTAGAAAACGGTACGTTCAAAGTAACAGGAGATACTATTGATATAAACCTACCTTACGCTGATGTGTGTTTAAAAGTGACTTTTTGGGGCGATGAAATTGAATCCATCGAAACGTTTGATCTTGCAACTTTATCAGTTATAGAGAAGTTTGATAATTATTTAATCTATCCAGCAAATATATTTGTTACTAGTAAAGATACTGTACAGTCTGCCATTCATCAGATTCAACATGATATGGTAGAGCGAGTTGATTATTTTAAAGAAGTTGGTATGCCTTTAGAGGCTAAACGTTTGGAGGAGAGGACTACGTTAGACTTAGAAATGATTCGAGAGTTGGGATATTGTTCTGGAATTGAGAATTATTCGCGCTATTTTGATGGAAGAGAACCTGGTACACGGCCGTTCTGCTTGTTAGATTATTTTCCCGATGATTTTTTAATGGTCATTGATGAAAGTCACGTAACTATACCGCAAATTAGAGCCATGTATGGAGGTGATCGATCGAGGAAAATTAACCTTGTAGAGCATGGGTTTCGTTTACCTGCGGCTATGGATAATCGTCCATTAAAATTTGAGGAATTTGAAGAAATTCTTAATCAAGCCATTTATGTGAGTGCAACTCCTGCTGATTATGAGCTGGAAAAATCTGAAGGAATTATTGCTGAGCAACTTATTCGTCCTACAGGATTGTTAGATCCTCAAATTCATGTTCGACCAAGCTTAAATCAAATTGATGATCTTTTAGAGGAAGTACAGGAAAATGTTAGCAAAGATGAACGCGTTTTAGTTACAACCCTAACGAAAAGAATGGCAGAAGAACTTCAAAAATACCTAGAGAAAATAGGAGTGAGAAGTAGGTATATCCATTCGGATGTAGATACACTAGATCGTGTAGAAATTATCCAAGATTTAAGAGATGGTTTGTATGATGTATTGGTGGGTGTAAATCTATTGAGGGAAGGACTTGATCTTCCAGAAGTTTCTCTAGTAATTATCTTAGATGCTGATAAAGAAGGTTTCTTAAGGTCTGAGCGATCATTGGTTCAAACAGTTGGTAGAGCAGCTAGAAATGTTAATGGTAGAGTAATTATGTATGCGGATAAGATGACTGACTCCATGCGAAAAACAATTGAAGAGACAGACAGAAGGAGGGCTAAGCAGCAAGCGTATAATGAAAAACATAACATAACTCCACAAGCAATTATTAAGAAAAATAAGTCTGTTTTAAGTAATGTAAACAAGAAAAGAACCTACGAGCAGGAGCAAAAAGAGATTGTTAAGGTAGCTGCAGAAGAAGAAATGAAATACCTTACTAAAAATCAAATAGAAAATCAAATTCAAAAAGTCCAAAAAGCAATGGAAAAAGCCGCCAAAGAATTTGATTTTATTGAGGCTGCTAAATACAGAGATAAGCTCACGGAATTAAAGGCACAGTTATAGGTCAATAATTGTATTGATACTGTATTTTTCGTAAGTCACATAATCGTTTTAACATATGTTAAAATATATGCGTGTTAGTACTTAATTTTCATCTATTTATTGTACTTTTGATGAAAATTAAGCAGTCCAAATGAAAAAAATAGTATTTCTGACTTTCATCATTTTAAGTGTTCAAAATTTTGCTCAAGGTGTAAAAATTGCGCCTACAGTGGGCAATCCAGATCCATCAGCAGGATTAGAGGTTGATTACCCTGATAAAGGAATATTAATACCCAGAATACAACTCACGGATGTTAATGATGTGGTAACTGTGCCATCACCAGTGCAAAGTTTATTGGTGTTTAATATTGGAGCTGCTGGGGCTGGTAATGATACCGTTTATGAAGGTTATTACTACTGGAGCTCAGATTCAACTAAGTGGTTAAGAATGTCATCAAGTGGTTCTGATGATCAAAATATTGATTCTGTAACAATTAATGGAACAACAATAACTGTTTATATAGAAGATGGTAATTCTGCTAGTGCAAATTTAATTGGTATAGCAAATGACTCCTTATTTTATACAACTATAGCTAATAATTTAGTAACTAATGATACTACATTAAAGTGGCTGAGAGATTCAGTTAATATTCTAACCAGTTTAACCAATACAGATTCCACAATCAGTTATGTAGATGAGAACGGAGATACCACTTTAATTGACGTTCAAGCAATGGTAGATAGCGTAGAAACCGTAACAGAGGTATTCAATACAGATTCCACGATTAGTTATGTAGATGAAAACAGAGATACTACAGTACTTGATGTAAAAGCTATGGTCGATAGCGTAGAAACCGTAACAGAGATATTCAATACAGATTCCACGATCAGTTATGTAGATGAAAACGGGGATACCACTGTAATAGATGTTCAAGCCATGGTGGATAGCGTAGAAACCGTAACAGAGATATTCAATACAGATTCCACGATCAGTTATGTAGACGAAAACGGAGATACGACTGTTATAGATGTTCAAGCAATGGTAGATAGCGTAGAAACCGTAACAGAGGTATTCAATACAGATTCCACAATTAGTTATGTAGATGAGAATGGCGATACCACATTACTTGATGTAAAAGCTATGGTCGATAGTGTGGAAACAGTAACATTTGTTTCTCAAATAGGAGATTCATCATTTTCTTATGTAAATGAAGATGGTGTGATTGACACAGTTGACTTAAGCGGATTAAGAGATCGAGATTGGTTTAATATAAACACAAATTTAGCTCCTGCAAATATAACTGATACAATATATACGATGGGGAATGTTGGTATAGGAACAAATAGTCCTTTAGCTTCATTAAATGTTCAAGGTGGAAATGCTAGAGTAGGTAATGATACGTCTTTTATAAGTTTAAGGTATAGTGACATAACAGGAACTAATACTGGTATCGAAATGAGAAATGCCAATTCTGGAACATCAGGTGGGCTTTGGTTGGATAATTTGGCTAAAATGCATTTAGGTCAACCTACAATCTCAAATCAACTTACGATTGACCTGATAACGCATGATATAGGTTTAGGAACTACAACACCTACCAATCGCTTAGACGTTAATGGACAAGCTCGTATCCGAACAATCAACGATACCACAGATATCTCAAATATCTTAACAAGTAATATTAATGGAGTAGTTCAAAAATTACCATACGACAGTATTGTAAACTCTCTAAGAGATAGTATCGAAGATCATGATTTTTATAATGTAAATACAAATGCTGCTCCAACCAGTATAAATGATACAATTTATACTAATGGTTATGTTGGAATCGGTACAAACAACCCCAATTGGATGCTAGAAACTAGCGGAGCAAACAGCGATGCTTCCTTTAATGGAGTAAGAGTAGGTAGAGGTAATAATGATCTTGTAAATAATACAGCAATTGGTAATTTTGCCTTAGACAGTATTACTACCGGTAATGCTAATACTGGACTTGGCTTCAGATCACTAAATAATACTACTTCCGGGGTAAATAATACAGGAGTTGGGGCTGGAGCTTTACGAATGAATGATATAGGTGCAAATAACGTAGCTTTAGGTGCTGGAGCATTAACAAGCAATGTTTCTGGAGGAAATAACGTGGCATTAGGGTATGCGTCATTATCAAATAATTTATCTGCTGGAGCTAATATTTCAATTGGTTCTTTTGCTATGCAAGGAAATACATCAGGAGTAGACAATGTGGCAATAGGTTATGTGGCACTAAGGAGTAATCAATCAGGGAATAATAATATTGCTATTGGTCATAGTACTCTTATGTCTAATAATGGAAATGGTAATACAATTATTGGTCGGTCAGGAGCAAGAAATACTACTACAGCAAACTTTAATACAATAGTTGGATTTAATAGCGGAGGTTTTTTAAGACAAGGTAGTAATAATACATTTATAGGAGCTCAAATCGGGTCTGCAGCAGCCGACTCTAGCTTAAGCAACACGATTATAATTGCAGATGGTTCAGGGAATCAAAGAATAAGAGTAAATAATATTGGGGATGTTGGTTTAGGAATTACAACACCCACCCATCGCTTAGATGTTAACGGAGAAGCTCGTATCCGAACAATCAACGATACCACAGATATCTCAAATATCTTAACAAGTAATATTAATGGCATAGTTCAAAAATTACCATACGACAGTATTGTAAACTCTCTAAGAGATAGTATCGAAGATCATGATTTTTATAATGTAAATACAAATGCTGCTCCAACCAGTATAAATGATACAATTTATACAATGGGAAGAGTTGGGGTAGGAACTAATAACCCACAAGGTAAATTTCAAGTATCATTGGATCAAAATGGGACAATTGACTCAACTTTCATACTTACTGATAACGGAAGAGTTGGAATTGGAACTGAAACCCCTGATGCACGTCTTCATATTGAAGGGATTAATATGACGGAAGCAAGAATTATTATCAATAATGTCGGTCCTCCTGCAAATGGATCTGTATTAAGTTTCGAGTCTCAAGGTGTCGAAATGGCTCAGGTAACCGGAAATACAGGAGATGGAATTAATGGAAATCTATTGTTTTATACTGCTAATGGAGGTGTTTCTGCGGAAAAAATGAGATTAGATAGTTTGGGTTATTTAGCTATTGGCTCAACAAATCCCACCCATCGTTTAGATGTAAATGGAGAAGCTCGTATCCGAACAATCAACGATACCACAGATATCTCAAATATCTTAACAAGTAATATTAATGGAACAGTTCAAAAATTGCCATACGACAGTATTGTAAACTCTCTAAGAGATAGTATAGAAGATCATGATTGGTATAGTAGAGTAACCAATGAGCCGCCAACAAGTAATAGTGAAGATATTTTTACATTAGGAAATGTTACAATTGGGGCTAATTCAACAACCGATAGACTTTCTGTTAGAGGTGGTAATATTGCACTAGACTCGAATATGAATGGCAATTTTGGATTCATTACTCAAGCCGATGGAAATGGGATTGGTTTAGCTTCATCACTAACAACTGTAGATAAACCAGGAATACATGTGGCTGGAAATGGAAGTAACTGGGGAAGAGTAGGTGTGGGAACATTAAACCCTACTGGAAGATTCCAAATTACAACTGATTTTGATGGTACAATTGATTCAACATTAACTGTTCTGGAGAGTGGAAGTGTAGGTATAGGAACAGAAGCTCCATTGTATATTTTTCATGTTGAAGATAATCAGAGTGATTTAATTGCAGGTAACAATTATTCTTCATATACACGAACTACGTTTGCACCAGCAGCTGCAGCAACAGGAGCAAATTTTGCAGATTTAGATTATTTGATACAATCAGGAGCAAATAATTCACAACTTATAGGTGGTGGTTACCACTTAGCTCAGCATAATGGTGGAGGAGTAGCAACCCAAATGTGGGGTGCATACAATAGAGCTGATAACCTTTCAATCGGTACAGTAAGTAATCAAATTGGAGGATATAATTTATCTACTAATAACCCAGGTGCCACTGGTGATATTACATTTAATCATGGAGCCTATAATTTTGGACAAAATAACAGTCCTACCGCAACAATAGAAAATAACTATGGAGCAGTAAACTTATCCGAAAACTTAAATACAGGAAATATTACTGAAGCTTACGGCTCACATAATCAAGTGGATAATGAATCAACTGGAATCATATCAGCAGCATATGGCATTAGTATTGGTATTTTCAATAATGGAGCTGGTTCTATTGATACAGGTTATGGGGTGTTTATTAATGATGTTGGAGCTACCATGCAATATGGGATTTATCAAGGAGGTGCAAATGATACTAACTATTTTAATGGTTATACTGGAATTGGTACTGATTCACCAGCTGAAAAACTAGAAGTAGTTGGGAATATTTTGGCTAGTGGTACAATTGTTTCTTCTGATAGAAGATACAAAAGAGACATACACACACTTGATAATACCTTAGAAAAACTAATGAAGTTAAGAGGGGTAAACTATTTTATGAAAGAAGAATACAAAGAAAAAGGTTTTGGTGATGGTATTCAAATAGGTGTAATAGCTCAAGAAGTTGAAAAAGTATATCCTGAATTAGTGAATACAAACGAAAAAACAGGATATAAAGCAGTTGATTATAGCAAATTCACACCAATACTTATTGAAGCAGTAAAAGAGCAACAAGAGCAAATCGAAGCACTTAAAAAAGAAAATAATTCATTTAAAGCTGAGAATACAACCGTTAAGCAATCTGTAAAGCAACTTGAGATAGAAAATCAAGAATTAAAACAAAATTACAACCAGTTAAAAAGTGAATTGGAGCAAATCAAGCTTATGCTTAATAAGCAAGATTTAGGTACTAAGTAATCCTCCCAAAAAAGACAAAATGAAAACAGCCTTAATATTTCTTATCACGATGACCAGTTTTAGTTTATTTACTCAAACAGGTATTAAAGTAGATGAAGCAAATGTAAATAGAACACCAGATGCATCTGCTATACTAGATGCTGAGGCAACTACCAAGGGGATTCTAGTTCCTAGAATAGCATTAACAGCCAAAAATATAGCAGCTCCTGTTGTTTCACCAGCACATAGTTTGATTGTATTTAATACAACTGCTTCGGGTACAGGAACAACTGCTGTTGATACCGGTCTTTATTACTGGGACACTGTTGTTAGTGAGTGGGTTAAACTAATAACCTCGCAAGATAATTATTTATTAGCTGATAGCTCAGAATGGGTTGATGCTGGTGCATATATTTTTGCACGAAAAGCAAACCAAGGTGGAAATGATGTAGTAGTCAGAGATAATGGAAGAATGGGGATAGGTAACAATAACCCCGCAAGTATACTTCATATTGACGGTAACACTTCGAATGTAGCTTTGTTCAATAGTTCTTCTTCTTCTACGGGAATATCAGCTTCAAATAATGCTTTGGTAATTTCTAATGATGACCCAACTAACGGCAACTATAGTTCCATTTGGTTTAATGGAAATGGAGGTTCAGGTAATGCTTCAAGTATTATTGGAGCTAAAATTCTAGACCATACTAATGGATACTCTACCTTAGATTTTTTAACGACTGGTCCTTTGGGCTCAAGTATTAGAATGAGGATAGATACAAATGGAAAAGTGGGGGTTGGAATGGCGATTCCTGAAGAACTATTAGTTGTTAATGGGATAAGTCGTTTAAGAGGTGAGTTAACAACAGATGATCCCAATCAAAGGATTCACCTAGAGTTAGGGCCAAATCCCGTTGGAAACTCTGCCAATCAAGTTGGTCCAGATGGTCATTTTCGTATTTTAACAGAAAATTCTGTTACAGGAACAGCTGACGATTGGCTCGTTTTTGACGCTCTAGATGGTAATAATGTTCATCAAGATGGAGGGTTTATTTTTAGGGAGCATAATGGATTCGGTGACTTCTCCGATATATTAACTATAGCTAGCGGTCAACAAGGAGTTGGAATATTTACCAATACACCTGTTGGTAAATTCCAAGTAGTAGCTGATGAAGATGCTACCCAAGATTCTACATTAGTTTTTACTGATGGAGGAGCTTTAGGCGTAGGTACTAATAATCCAACCTTTGGTTTAGTTCAAATTAACCAACAAGCAGATAATAGTAATGCAGGGTTAGCTATACTAAATAGTGCAGCTACCACTGGATTACGACTATGGATGGATGCTTCAAATAACGGTAGAATTGATGCAAATGCTTCTGGGACTGCTGAGTTATTGATAAATTCTGGGGGAGGAAATGTAGGGATAGGAACAACTAACCCTGTAGAAATTTTAGAAGTATCGCAGGTTACTGGGGCAAACATGCTAATTAGATCTACGAATGAAGCTATTGGTAATACGTCAGGTTTGAATTTTGTAACTGAAGCTAATGGAGCAATATTATCTGATAATAATAGAATAGCTTCTATAAGAGGAATCATTACTGATGCTTCACCTAATCCATTAAAAGGAGCAATGGAATTTAGAGTTAACATTGGTGATAATACAGATCCAATGATGTACATCAGCTCTAATTCAAATGTAGGTATTGGAACAATTACTCCAACAAGTAAGTTAAATGTTGTTTCCACAATTAATAATGATGTTGTTCTTGAATTAGCAGATCAAACCGGAGATGCAACTGTAAAAGGAGGAAACATTGGAGTAACTCATTATACAATCGCTGAAGAACCTATGGCTCTTATTGGTGGTGAGGCAGATGTAGCTACGAATTCAGTTTTGATTGGAGGAGGAACAGATTCAGCAAATGCTGCAACATCAATCTATTTTTATACTGCTGCTAATAACACTACCGAATTCGGAACTGCTCAAATGAGAATTACTGGTGCAGGAGATGTAGGTATTGGTGTGTTAGTTCCATCACAAAAACTTGATGTAATTGGTAACATCCGAGCATCAGGAAACTTTATCTCAGGGGCAACTACACTAACAGTTCCCGATTATGTATTTGAAACCTACTACAAAGGCAAGTCTAACCTTAAAGCTGATTATGAATTCAAATCATTAGAAGAAATTGAAAATTTCACTAAAGAAAAAGGACATCTTCCAGGAATTCCATCAGCTAAAGAAGTAACAGAAAAAGACCAATTCAATGTGACTCAATCGTCATTAAATAACTTAGAGAAAATTGAAGAGTTATATTTGCATGTAATCAAAATAAATAAAGAAAAACAAGAGCTTCAAAAAAGATTAGATACTCAAGAAAAAGAGCTCAAAGAATTAAAAGAACTCATCCTAAAACAAGATAAATAATGAATAAACTATTAGTAGCTATTGTCATTTTGCTAATTGGTAATTACGCCATAGCCCAAACAGGAATAAAAGTAGATGAAGCTAATATTAATCGTACACCAGATGCATCTGCTATACTAGATGCTGAGGCAACTACCAAAGGAATTCTTGTTCCTAGAATAGCATTAACAGCTAAAAATATTTCAGCTCCTGTTGTTTCACCGGCACACAGTTTAGTTGTGTTTAATACAACTGCTGCTGGTACAGGAACGACTGCTGTTGATACCGGACTTTATTATTGGGACACTGTGGTGAGTGAGTGGGTTAAGTTCATTACTTCACAAGATGGGTATATCGTTCAAGATAGTTCAGAATGGATTGATGGAGCAAGTGTAGGATTAACTTCAGGGAATATATATGCTAGAAAAGCTATGTTGAGTGGAGATACAACGTTTATTGATAATAGTGGAAGACTAAGAGTAGGACAAAGACTTACAGGGGCAGTATATGATAATACGCATTCAATAAGTGCGTTAAATGGCATAATAACACAGCCTAACCGAGTTTCAGTTGGAGATAATACACCCAGATTAACATTAGGTTACAGTACTGCTGGAGTAATAGATAATGAAGATGAAGCACAAATCATTAATAACGGTGTTGATTTACAAGTAGCTTCAAGATCAAGTCAAGGGTCTTCTATTGGTTTTTATACAACAGATGTTGATGATGGACCGATTGCACAAAGAAGAATGAGTATTACTGATACTGGTTTTGTAGGTGTTGGAACTTCATCTCCTTCAGAACTATTAGAACTTCAAGGAGGAGGTATACAGTTAAATGACACGGCTGGGATAGGTTTTACAGGTGCAATTCCTAGAAACAGTGCTGTATCTGCTGATAGAGCCAAAATATATTATAAACATGACTTCCCTAATGGATCAAACGATGCCTTAATTATTGAGAAAACAGACGGGAATCAAGTGAACCCTGATGGAGGAGTATACTTTATAAATACAGGTAATGATAATATCAAAGAAACTGCATTAGCAATTAGAGGTTCAGGTAATGTTGGGATAGGAACTAATTTCCCAGCAAATAGATTACAAATTGGTGATGCCACAGAGGTAGCAGATGCATTAAGAACAGGTGCAACTATCATAGATCCTGATGGTCCATTTCTAAGAATTAGATCAAATGGATCTAATGAGTTTTATATAACCTCTCCAGATTCAACTGATCAAGGAAGGTTGTATTTCCAAAGGTCTAACTTATCAACTAACCCAACCATGTCGCTAGTTGGAGATAGAGTTGGAGTAGCAACAAATGATCCAGAACATGATTTAGATGCAACCAACGCTGGTGAAATAAGAGCTGGTAAATTTTATACTTTTAGTACAAATCATGGACTAGAAACTGCTCCAGGTTCATTAGTTGTGTTTAGTAGAAACCCGTCTTTAGCAGCATCCATGCAATTTCATGTAGCCTCAGATACAGCTATTTATATCAAAGGGAGTACAGCAAATGTGGGAATAGGAACAACTAGCCCTGTTGCTAGACTTAACGTACAGAAAGGTAATGCAAGAATAGGGAATGATACTTCTTTCGTTGCAATTAGATATGATGATGTTATTGGAAGTCATACTGGTATCGAAATGAGAAATGCTACAAGTGGTTCTAGCGGAGGGCTTTGGATTGATAATACGGGTAAATTACACCTAGGTCAACCAACGGTAACAACTTCTTTATCGATAGACTTATCTAATGAAAATGTAGGAATAGGTTTTCCAAATCCAACTGAACGTTTAGACGTAAACGGTAACATCCGTGCCTCCGGAAACTTTATCTCAGGTGCAACTACACTAACCGTTCCTGATTATGTTTTTGAAAAGTATTATAAAGGAGAATCTAACCTCAAAGCTGATTACGAGTTTAAATCACTAGAAGAAATTGAAAATTTCACAAAAGAAAAAGGACACCTTCCTGGAATTCCATCTGCTAAAGAAATAAAGCAAACGGGTAACTTTAACATAACTCAATCGTCATTAAAAAACTTAGAAAAAATTGAGGAGCTTTATTTACACATTATCAAGCTTAATAAAGAGAAAAAAGAGCTTGAAGAAAAGCTAGCTAAAGAAAGTAAAAGAAACGATAGGCTTGAATCAAAAGTAAACAAACTAATTAAAGCGTTTGATAAAATAGAGAAAGAATAAGATTTCTCTATTTTATTAAGTTAACTATTCCATTGATATAAACCGACTCGGTAGTTTCATCAACTTTATATTTTATTCTCCAAACATAAGTGTCGATAATAGGATTATCGCCTCCATTCCAACCTTTATCTATGTTATTCGTTTGGAAAACAGTTTGTCCCCATCTATTTTTGATGATAAAATCCTCAAGAATTAGGTTCTCTCTACCATTAACTTCTGCTCTAAAAATATCATTTATCCCATCACCATTCGGAGAGAATGTATTAGGCAAGTAAATAATAACATCGGGAGTTAAAGTGATGGTTTCACAATGTATATCATAGCAACTAGCAGTATCAACATACAAACATACTTCATAGGTATGCGTTGGGTTGTCAACAAACTCATAAGTGAGGTCGCGAGTAATAGCAACCGACTCCCCATCTACTGTCCAAGCATAGCTGTTCGCATCAACACTTTCATTATCAAAATAGATTTTATTCTCTACAGTAGAAATTAAATCTTTTGGAAAATAATTAAAATAAGCTACTGGCTTTATTTTAGATGCTACCGTATCTGTTCTAGTGATGGTATCAGCACAACCATTGTTCTCAATGATAGTTAGCTCTACAGTATATACTCCAACACTATCATAGTCTTTGGCTATTTCTGAGTTACAATTGTTAATGGTAATACCATCCCCAAAATCCCAAATACAACTAAGCGGGTTTTGGTAAGTTGATGTATTAGTAAATAAGAAAGAAGCTGGCTCACATTGTTGGTTCGTATCAACTGTAAAGTTCGCTTGTGGTATCACATTAACTTGTATTTCTGCGGTATCTAAACAATTACTACTATCACTAACTACTAAACGATACAAAACATCAGTGGATCGGTTAGTTATAAAGTTTGAGTCATTTGATACACTGTTTATATAAAAATCATCGTACCAGTTGTATGTAAAAGGTGAAATTCCATTTTCAAGTTCAGGACCAATCGCTAATTGATCACGAATACAAGTATCAGCTGGTAGAGATATAGAAAATTTAGGAGGTTCTGTTAACGTAGTATTTAGTAAATTAATACACCCGTTACTATCAGTAACTTGTATATTATAAGTTCCAGCTATTAAATTTAAAAAGACAGGACTTGATTGATTCGTTATACCATAATCAAGGCTGTAATCATACGGAGTAGTTCCTCCAGTAGTAGTAACATCTATTACTCCATCATTAAAGCCAAAACAGCTAATGTCAGTTTGTGTAAATGTTGATTCTAAGGTGTCTGGCTCTAAAATAATAGCAGAAGTATCTTTAAAACAACCCGCTGGATTAGTAATTCTAATATCAAATGAATCAGCCATTAATCCAGTAAAGTCTCCTACAGGGTATCCTGGCCCTCCATCTAAGGAATAAAGATAATCTCTGGTACTAGTAATGTTAATTTCACCATCATTTCCTCCAAAACAAGAAACATCCTTAGTTTGTATGGTGTAAGTATATTCTTGGTAATACCTTATAACGTTGTTTTCATAACTACACTCGGCATTTTTAGCTGGAGGAATATTGCTAAAATCAGGAATAATTATTGTGCCAGTATCAACATTTCCTATGATAAAAAGCGTATCAGTAATATCATCTTGGTGAATACTAAAAAAGAGCTGTTCACACGAAGAATCAATTAACTCACCAGTTGTATATTTAGTTTGGATAGGAGAGGAGGGGGCACCTCGAGGATCACCTAAAAATAATGATACTGGTAATGAATCGCTTAACACAGATTGATCATTACAAATACTAAATGTTAATGTAATAGAATCATTCAAGCAGGTAGTATCAATAGCTGTAATTGTAGCATTTGGCAAAATAAAAATGGGTGCACTATATTGTGTTAAAAAGGTATTCATTTTTATGGAGTCCTCAATAATTCCATGATTTTGCTGTTCAAGGGGAACTGTTAAGTCGTCATTAATGTTTACATTGAAATAAGCATGTTGATTCCATACTTTTCTGGATGGTGCCCACGTTGATGAACCATCAGTCTCAAAAACGGTAATTCCGTTTCCACAGGCACACATAATTTCGGATTCTCCATCTTGATCAATATCTGCAACTGTTGGATACTCGTTTCTCGTTCCAGAGGTACAAGGAATTGTTACTTTATCCACACCTGTAGCCCCATCAATAATCCTTAAGTCTGTTTCATCACGGTATACCACTTCTTGTGAGCCGTCAGCATCAAAATCAAATAATGTACTACCTGTCATTCCAGATCCATCAGTTGTAGCAATTTGCCATAAAGTATCTAACAGCCCATTGTCGAAGGTTAAAACGGTGTAAAGGTTATTTCCAACGACTCCCATATCAATAAGTCCATCTTTGTTAAAGTCACCAATGTTTACATGACTACTAAATGGAGCACCACCACCAGTTATTTTTGGGGCTAAAAGTGTTGGAGTTTGTAAATCCCAAATATAAATTTCATTACCTCTAGTAATAACAGCATCAAGATCACCATCTTTATCAAGATCAGCAATGGATGTTCTCCCATCTCCTTCAGCAATTTGCATGTGTATGGTTAAACTAGCTCCTATAAAATTATTTCCACGATCTATATTAACGGAGTAAACCTGATTACCCGCAATAAGTTCTTTCCCTGTACAATATGTACAATTTAAATCGGGAATAACATCTGCTCCTACCGACCATGCTCCAGAAGCTCTACCTTGTCCAGAGGAGTTTGCTGTTCCTCCATCAATAATTGTTTGTCCAGTGATAGGATCAATAATTACGTTACCACATAACAGTTCGGGTATACCGTCATTATCAAAATCTATGATAGATGGGTTTCTATTGCTTTCTTGTAGGGTATCTGCCCACTGTAAAGCGTAGCCTGTACCAGTATTTTTGTAGCACTGAATGACAAAATCAGCAACTCCAACAAATATTTCAGCAAAGCCATCTCTATCAACATCAGCCATGGCTGGAGCACTAAAGTCCATAAATCTGTTTGGTAATGGTATTGTTTGGATTTGTGATCCATCGTTAGCATTAAATATTGTTAAGTGGTTGGTTCCATTAATTACAACCTCCACTATACCATCTGAATTGATATCACCACTTAATGGAACTACACGCCCCCCGTAATTTTCAATAACGGCATGCCATTTAGTTTGTATGCCTATTTGGGGTTGAGGTACAAACTGACAAGGATTTTGATTCTGTGAACACCTGTAATAATAGTTGGTTCGGTTAGCGGTAAAACAATCACAATCAGAATCGAAATAATCTATATAGCCATCACCGTCATCATCTATTTCATTGTCACAAATTTCTTGTCCGAAAAATGGTAAGCAAAACAATAACAACAAAGCTGTTAAGGAAATATTTTTATGGATAAACGTGTACATGTTTAAATTCTTAACTAGTATACGAATAATGATTGACTTGGTTGCTTGGCTTAGCGCATTAATTCTAAACACAAAAGGCCACCCGTAAAGGTGACCTTTGTACTGGTCTTTCAACCGAACAGTCTAAAAGGATGGACAACTGACTGTTCGATATCGTTTAATTGGAGGTCTACATGTAAAGTTCATCCCCAATGAAATTTCGTGTGATCCAGCAGTAGCAAGAGTTAGCTTACTGGTGGTAACATCATAACTATACCCTATTTTAAATCCATTTGATTGTAACCCAACTAAGAGAATAAAGGCATCAGCATTTCTGTACCAAACACCTCCCCAAAAACTTCCTTTAGTAACATAAAGTCCTAAGTTTAACTGTTGAAATGTTCCTTGCTGACGAAACAAAATATTAGGTGAAATTTGAGCATCATTATCACTATACTTACTTTCGGATAATGGAATTAACGCTCCCGCATGCCCTGTATACTTTCTAGGTAATGGACTATTTCCTTGAACTAAGCTTTCATTAGGTTCTGCTAAATGGTGAACGGCTATACCAGCATAAAATCGTTTGCTAAATAATAGAGCACCAGCTGAAAAATCTACACCTCGTGTGTTTCCTCCTCTTGGTACATCTGCTGTTTGATAAACAAAACCTCTTCGAGGATCAATCATATCACCAAAGGTGAGTTTGTTCCAATCTAATTTTTTTTGGTAATAGGTAACTTGAGCACCAAATCGTAGACTTACGTCTCTAGTTAACCGAAATTGTTGAGCATAAATCCCTGATACATTTAAGGTTGATAATGTTTTAGCGGCTACATCATTTGTAATTAGTAATCCACCGCCTCCACCTTTGATAAATCGTAAACCTTGATCGTATGAAACACTATGTGTAACAAATGTGCCTGATAATCCTGGCCATTGGTTCCTGTAGTTAAGATTCACTCTTGGACAGTTATGTGAGCCTGCAAAAGCAGGGTTTAAATACAGTTGATTAGCATAAAACTGAGTAAATTCAGGATCTTGTGACCAACTATTTATCGTAAAAAATGCAACTACAAGTAATAATATATATCCCCTCTTTTCCATAACAACGCTCTTTTTATCTGTTTCTGATAGTAAAACAATTGAGAGAGGCGAAAAGTTACAGGAAATTAATTTTTATTTTGGACCATAAAGATTTTCCCGATAGTTTTCATCGTCATTTTCATGGTAAAGAGAGAGGTAGGTGTTGTATCTTGATATTGAAATTTCTCCTTCATCCACAGCTTCTTTAATAGCACATTTAGGCTCGTTAATATGAACACAGTTATGAAACTTGCATGCGTGCATAAGTTCTGCCATCTCTGGGTAATAATGTGCTAAATTTTCTTTTTCGATATCAACCAAGCCTAATCCACGAATACCTGGAGTATCTATAATGTAGCCTCCAAAATTTAATTCGTGCATTTCGGCAAAGGTAGTTGTGTGTTTTCCTTGTTTATGGCTATCTGAAATTTCTCCAACACGAATATCAAGGTTTGGATCTAATGCATTTATAAGTGATGATTTACCTACACCAGAATGACCACCAATAACTGAAGATTTGTTTTTGAATTCTTCCTTTATTGGATCAATGTTCTCATTTTCTTTTACTGAAATACTTAAACAAGCATACCCAATAGCCTCATAGATGCCAATCAGTTGATTGAGTTCTTCCCTTTCTTTAGTATCCAAAAGATCAATTTTGTTAAATAATAGTGTTACAGGAATATCATAAGCTTCTGCAGAGACTAAAAAACGATCGATAAAAGAAGGATAGGTTTGTGGATTTTTTAATGTAACAATTAAAAATGCTTGATCAATATTGCTAGCAATAATATGTGCCTTTTTGGATAGGTTAACTGATTTCCTAATGATATAGTTTTTTCTAGGCTCAATAGTTTTTATAACTCCAGTACCATCCTCGATCATTTCAAACTCAACTTGATCGCCAACAGCGATAGGATTTGTTGTGTCAATGCCTTTTAAACGGAATTTTCCTTTAATACGACATTCTACAATTTCGTTGGCTTCACTTTTTACTTGGTACCAACTACCGGTAGATTTTATAACTAATCCTTTTTGCACAAAACAAAAATATGAGATTCTAAAAACTTTTTATTGCGTTTAGCTAAAAATAGTTTTTAAAGTTGTTTACAGAATAAATAGATCTTAAAAATTAGAACTTACCAATAAGTTTTAGATTAAATCTACGAGCAGTTAAGCGGTTAGGAATTGCATATTTTTGACCGTTTGTTGCTCGAATAAAATTGTAAGAAACTGTATTGTCAATACCTAAAAAGTTGAAAATTTCTAAGCTAAGTGAAAGTTCTTCAAACTGTTTCCAAAATTTCTTTTTGGAAGGATATTCTTTAGAGATAAAATCTTTTACAAACCCTATGTCAGCTCTAATATACCTTGGTGTTCTAGGAATAAACTTGTTTTCCTCATAAACAGGATTTGTAAGTATGTCTTTGCTTAGGTATGGGAATCCAGTGGCAAAAATGAAGTTCATATTTACTTTAAATGTATCCCACTTGGTGTTTTTTGAATTCCAAACTTTAGGCATTTTATCTTGGAAGAACAACCCAAAGGAAATACGCTGATCTGTTGGTCTAGGTAGATAGCCTGGGAAGTAAGTTAATGAATCAGCAATGGTATCATTTGCTGTTATTCCTGGAATAATCGTTTCACCATTTGTGTTGACATATGCGAAAAATTGATCATTAGCAATATCAATTTTAGTTTGCATAATCGAAAGAGTAGCCCATGATTCTAAATCGGCAATGAAACGACCATTTATTTTGAAGTCAATTCCTCTAGAAAATGCCTTAGCATTGTTTTCGGCATAATAGCGTATACGCACATTATCAATATCATAAGGAATCACACGATCAAGTATTTTATAGTATGTTTCAGAAGTGAATTTGAAGTCTTTATCCCACATTTTAAAGATGTAGTCACCACCTAATACAAAATGAATAGAACGTTGTGCTTGGATATTATCATTTATGCTACCGTCAAATCTTCTATATTCACGATAGAAGGGAGGTTGCTGATATACTCCACTGGCAAATCGAAAGGAGATGTTATGCTTCTTTATTTGTCCTTTTTTATTAAGGTATAACCAGCTTGGACGGTACTCTATGGATGCTCTTGGGCTAATTACAAATTCATTATTAAACGTCCAATAGTTTCCTCTAATACCAGCATTTATATTAAATCCTTTACTGGTTTGAATAGTTGTATCTACTTGATAGGTTGTATCATCGAGTACTTTGGTTTTAGTAAATTTTTTATCAATGATTTCCATCAAATTCCACGATTGTTGGATGTAGGCAGAAAATCTAAACGTGTTTACGTTGTTTTCAGCTATAAGTAAATCGTTCACATTTAAAAATTGATAAGGTTGAGCAGATGAATCTACATAGCCAACAGAATCTTCATCTCTAGGAGCTAAATATCCAGCAGAGTCCAATACATTCCATTCTTTTAGTTTATCGTTGATGATGTCATGCTGAGCTTTTACACCCCAAAGTAATTTTCTTTTTTTATTTCTTCGTTCTCCTTTGTGCTGAAGAGTTAAAACTGTAGCATCCAATTGATTTCTAGCATGTCTTAAAAAACCTCCAACCCCTATATTAAAGGCTACATCACCAAAATCGTCAGATCCAGGATCTCTTTCAAGTTCATCAAGTAAGTATTGACCTTCAACATCAAAGTTTTCATCTTGTAGTGTTCTAAATGCTGATCCAATAAATTTAAGTGTTGTCGAATCATTGGGCGTAAAAGCACTGGTAAAAGCACCTGTAAAGGTTTGATATTGGGTAACTTCTTGTCCGTCAAAAAACACAGTAAACTTTAATGCTTGATTAATGGATCCAAAACTAGTTTCTCTGTTTTCAGGAACAACGAGGTATTTGTTAAGTGCGTAATTCCCTAAAAAGGAGTGCTCCCACTTATCGTTAGGAGTGTAAGTAACATATGTTTGAATATCTGCAAATGTTGGTCGGTAATCTCCCTTAGTATCAAGTGCACCTAATAAATATCTATTTGTACGATATCTGGCTCCAGTAGTGTGTGTCCAAAGTTGATTTTTTGATAAACCTTCAAAGTGACCATTTACACCTAACAAGCTAGCAGAAAAAGAGCCTTTATTTTCTCTGGGCTTACGATAAGTGACATCAAGCACAGAAGAAAGTTTATCCCCATATTTGGCATCAAATCCACCAGCAGAAAAACTGATTTGATCTACCAAGGCGGAGTTAATAAAACTTAACCCTTCTTGTTGCCCAGATCGGGCAAGGAAAGGACGGTAAATCTCTATGTCATTCACGTAAATGAGGTTTTCTTCGAAATTTCCGCCTCTTACGTTATATCCAGAGGATAATTCATTGGCTGATGATACTCCAAGTCCTGCCGTTTTTACAATATCTTCAAAATTGCCACTAGTAGAGGGGATTTTTTCACCATCAACGATCACAAAAAGATCTTCCATGGTACGTTTTTGTCTGTCGCTAATAACAATAGGTCCTAATGTTCTTAAATCAAACTCAATATTTAAAACCTTTATTTGGTTAGGCTCTAATTCTAATCGAAATAAGCGTGTTTGATACTGAATGTTAGAAAATCTAAGTCTTAAGGTTTCATTTGCAGGAACTTTAAATTCATACTTTCCCGCTTCATCTGATGTTGTGCCATAAGCTGTTCCTCTTACGGTTATGTTTGCATCAGGCACAGTTCGGCCTAACTGATCGACTATAGTTCCTTTGATGGTCGCCATTTCTTGCCCTAGCAGGTGACTACCTACTGTAATTAATAGAAAAAGAGCAAGAAGTTTCTTCATTTAACGTTTAGTATTGTTTGATTTAAAAGAAAGCAAAAGTAAAGATAAATCTACGGTGTACCTAACGGAGAAGAATGGAATGTATTATATCATGAGGCAATTACTTATTTTTTGGTTACAATAACTTGATGGGCTTTTTTTTCTTTACAAGTTTTTTGATTGATTTTAATGACTTGCCTACAGTGAACATGTCTTGAAATGGAGAAATTTTATATCTAGTTTTTCTTTGTCTATCCATTTCATTTAGAAAAGTTTTATAATTTCTTTCATAAAGAGGAAGTTCATAAGCATTCATCTTACCGTTTAATATGTTTTGATCAAGATTTTTCATGGCAATTTGTTGTTCACTAGAAGGGAGGTTAGTGTTAACAAAGGCATCTTTAAATTGTTCTCTAGATGGCCAGGGATACACTTCTTTTTCTTTTAAAAGTATAGTATCCTCTTTCATAAATACTTCTAGAAATAAAGATGTACCAGTATCTGTTTGAATAGGTAGTACAAGGTTTTTGTAACCAATAAATGAAAATTGAAGTGTGTCTCCACTATAACAAGAAATGAAAAAACTTCCTATATTACTTGTTGATGTCCCTTTTTTAATTGATTGAATAGTTACACCAACAAAAGGCAAGGGATGCTTGTTTGTTTGATCATATACTTTTCCATGCACATGAACAATCTTTGATGTTTTATTTGTAGAATCCGTTTGACAAAAATTACTTAAAAACATTGTTAATTGAAACAATGTTAAACTAATCTGTATTACTTTCTTTTTCATCTCAGAAAGAAACTCAAAGTACTTTCATTATTGACTAGGAACAATGTTAAAAAGCTTTAACTCTTAACATTTTTTAAAACTATAAACATTTGTCTGATCCGTTTATCACTTTTAGAAACCATTAATCCATTCCCAGTATATTCAAAACAATCTATTTTGTTACATTTGAAACTTATACTTAATTAGTAACTAAAGTTTATAAGTAATTATGAAGAAAATTCTTTTGCTATCTGGCTTGTTTTTAGCTGGGCAGGTTTTTGCTCAAAAGAGCAATATCAAATTTGAGGAGTATACCCTTGATAATGGGTTACATGTTATTTTACATGAAGATCACAGCACACCTATTGTTGCTGTAACTGTATTGTATGAGGTTGGTTCTAAAGATGAAGAAAAAGGTAAAACGGGATATGCCCACTTTTTTGAACATTTAATGTTTGAAGAATCAAAAAATATAGGAAGAGATGAGTATGCAAAGATTGTTCAATCAGTAGGAGGTACCATAAATGCAAATACTTCTAATGACCGAACGTTCTATTATGAAGTTTTACCATCTAATCAATTGGAATTAGGATTATGGATGGAAAGTGAGCGTATGCTTAATGCTGTAATTAATCAAGATGGTGTTGATAACCAAAGAGAGGTTGTAAAAGAAGAGAAAAGACAACGTTATAGCCAACCATATTCTACCTTTGCAGAGGAAATGTTCAAGAGAATTTATGCTAACCAAGCGTATGAGCATACTCCAATAGGATCATTCGAAGATTTAAATGCAGCAGAAATTTCAGATTTCCAAGCATTTTACGATAAGTATTACGTACCTAACAATGCTACATTGAGTATTGCAGGAGATATTGATATTGCTGAAGCAAAAAAGTACATTAAAAAATATTTTAGTACAATTCCAAAAGGTGAAACAGCTATTACTAGACCAACGGTAGATCAAGCATTATTAAAAAACAAAATTGTAGATACTGTTTATGATAACATTCAGTTACCTGGAGTTTTTAAAGCATACAAAACTGTTGGACAAACCAACGAAGACGCTTATGCTTTGGACATGATAGCAACTATTTTATCAGGAGGTAAGAGTGCAAGAATGTACAAAACTCTGGTTGATGATAAGCAATTAGCATTAATGGCAGCTGGTTTCCCATATTCTTTAGATCAATCTGGTTCGTTCATTGCTTTGGGCTTAGCTAATGCGGGAGTAGAAGTAGAGAAAGTGGCAGAAGAAATGGATGCCGTAATTAATCAACTTAAAACTGATTTGATTACTGAAAATGAATACAAAAAAATTCAAAATCAAATGGAGGCTCAGTTTATCTCAAGCAACTCTAGAGTAGTTGGTATTGCAGAAACATTAGCTAATTATCACACCTATTATGGAGATGCTAATTTAATTAATACAGAAATTGAAAAGTATAGAAAAGTAACTAGAGAAGATATTCGTAGAGTAGCAAAGAAATATTTTGTACCATCAAACAGTGTAACACTGTATTATCTTCCAAAAAAATAATTGTTTAACGAGATAAAGCATTTAATTTAAAATGAAAAAAACATATATCATATCAAGTATAATAGCAGGAGGATTACTCGTTGCTTGTACAGGATCAAAAAAAGTTGCTGATACTAACAAAAAGACAACAGAGCAGATTGTTAATGATGGCTTAAGCTCATTAAATGATGACATTGATAGAAGTATTCGTCCGCCAGCAGGAAAAGCAAAAGAAATAACTGTTGGAAATTATGAGGCGTTTACATTAGATAATGGACTTAAAGTATTTGTTATTGAAAATCATAAGCTACCAACCATTTCTTATAGTTTATCTATAGATAGAAAGCCTATTTATGAAGGAGATAAAGCTGGGTACGTAAGTGTTGCAGGAAGCTTGTTAGAGGCTGGAACAATAAACAGACCAAAGGAAAAGTTGGATGAAGAAATTGATTTCATGGGGGCTAGTTTAAGCGCAGGTTCTACAGGTGTTTATGCGTCCGGATTATCAAAATACAAAGGTGAGATTCTCGATGTTTTAGCTGATGTTACTTTAAATCCTTCGTTTCCTGAGGAAGAGTTTGATAAACTAATCAAGCAAAATATTTCAGGTTTAGAAGCAGAAGCAGAAGATGCTGATGCAATTTTAGGTAATGTATCTAATGCAATGCTATACGGGAAAAAGCATGCATATGGAGAGTTTGAGTCAAAAGAGACAATAAACAATATTAAACTAGAAGATTGTAAAAATTATTACAAGAAGTATTTTCAACCAGATAATTCTATTTTAACAATAGTTGGTGATATTTCTTTAAAAGATGCGAAGTCATTAGTTGAGAAAAGTCTATCTAACTGGGAAAAGGGAGCAAAATACAATGAAACGTTCGAGCAACCAGTTAAAAGAACAAATACAGAAGTGTTTGTGGTTAATAAGGATGGATCAGTACAATCTAACATTAGTTTATCAAACCTAGCAAAGGTTAGTTTAGGAGATGAAGATTACGAAGCTATCAAAGTGCTAAATGAGATTTATGGCAGTGGTTTTTCTGGAAGATTATTCCAAAATCTAAGAGAAGATAAATCATATACTTATGGAGCTTATGGAGGTATTAGTCCTGATAGATATATCGGAGAGTTTTCTTCTTCTGCAAAAGTTAGAAATGAAGTTACTGACAGTGCTGTTGAACAATTCTTATATGAAATTAAGAGAATGAGAACGGAGCTTGTAACTGATAAAGAACTAAAAAATGCAAAGAATTATATCGCAGGAACGTTTGCTCAAGCACTAGAAAGTCCTAGAACGCTAGCAAGCTTTGCAGCTAATATTGATAAGTATAGTTTACCTAAAGATTATTTTAAAGGGTATTTAAAGCGAATTGATGCAGTAACTGCTGAAGATATTAAGCGTGTGGCAAATAAGTATATGCAGCCAAGTAATTTAACTATTACTGTTGTTGGTGATGCGGCAGCTGTAGGACCAAAATTAGAGCGTTTTGGATCTGTGAGCTATTTGAATAAGCAAGCAGAGGTTATTGAAGCACCAAAAGTTGAAAAGATTAGTGGTGATATTACGGCAAGCGATGTAATTAATAAATACATCAAAGCTATCGGTGGTGCTAAGAAGTTAAAGTCGGTTAAAAACATTAGTATTGAAATGACTTCTATGATGCAAGGAATGGAAGTAAGCATGACTCAAGTGAAAGCAGTTCCTAATAAATCAAAAATGAAAATGTCATTAGCAGCGATGGGGATGGATTTAATGGAGCAAGTGTATGATGGTAAAGATGCAAAAGTTGTTATTCAGGGAGCTGAGCAACCAATATCTGATGAGGACAAAGCTGATATGGCTAATGATATGATGTTCTCGGAGCTTTATTATAAAGAACAAGGATATAAAACGGAATTAGTAGGAATTAAATCCATTAATGGGGAGAGTGCTTACGAAGTTGAGGTTACTTCACCTTCTGGAGATAAAACAACCGAGTTTTACTCAAAAGAGTCTGGATTGAAACTTAGAGAATCTCAAGTAGTTGAGGGTCCAAATGGGGAAGAGGTTACTAATACTGATTATTCTGACTATAAAGAAGTAGATGGAATTAAGTTTCCTTACTCAATGAAAATTCCTGCTGGAGGAGGAATGGACATGAAAGCTGAAGTAAAATCTATTAAAATAAACACTACTTTACCAGCAGATACATTTAAAGTGAATTAAATTACTTTGTTGGAAGTACACCATAACTTGAAAAGACCGCCATTGGCGGTCTTTTTTTATTAACTTTTGATAATTAGTTAAGTATGTAGACAACCTTTTTCATTTTGTCTTCGTAATTTAAATGGACAAAGAGCCCTTATGAAACATATTCTATTTTTCGCTTCAATTTTGATGTGCGGTTTGGCATTTACACAAACCAGTGGACAAGAGTGTAATCAAATAGCCTCTGGAATTCCATTGGTAATGTGTAGTGAGTTACCAAATGATATCAACGTTTGTGAAGAAGAAAAAACAATGCGGTTTACCATTGAGAATACGACTACTTTTCAAGCGCAAAATATTTTAGCAGATATTGCTATGCAACTGGGTATCGAATATGTAGTAGGTTCTGTAACTGGAGCGACAGAAAGTGATATAAGTAATTTATCTGCACCAGTTTTTAGTGTGCCCAATATAGCTGGAGGATCAGCTCCTTATGAAATAACTATTCGTTTTAAAGTAAATTGCAATGTTTTTGATAATCCACCTGCTACACAATATAGAAATATCATTACATTAGATTATACTGCAAATTCAACACCCTCAACATCAACACATACGTCAAAATCTTTTTCGGTGCAAGAGCCAGCACTATCAATTATTAAAATTACAAATCAAGAGTACCCTGGGGCGATAGGAGATGTTTTTCAAAGATGTGTAACAATTACGAATCAAGGATTAGGATACTTAACAAATTTCACACTTACAGAAAATCATGGAACAGACATTGTAATCACAGGTGTTGATTTGAATAATATTACATCTCAATCAGCATCATTTATGACCTTGAATTTTGGTGCAGCAGAGATAATGGCTGGAGGAGATAGTGATGGCGTTTTTGAAAATGGTGATACCTTGCGATTTTGTGAAACAGTTCGCATTGATGCTTGTGGAAGTACTGCTTCAACATATCAAACATCTTGGGGATGCAACGGTGATGATTGTCAAGCGAAGCAAGGAGGAGGAAATGAAAGTGCGAACGTTATTTTCCCTGGTACAATTCCAAATGTAGAGCCTTCTATTGAAAGCTTTCAAGTACAGTGCTTAGATAGCAATAACTCACACACGCTAAAGCTTAAAAATGATGGATTAGGAGAAGCTCAAGATTTTCGTTTAGATATTTACACAGCTTACGGTCATCCATCATCAACTGCAAATAATTCATTCAGTAATGGTTATAATCAGTTTTTTGATACCAATACATTAGAAGTAAGAATCAATGGAGTTGTTCAACCATTTACTATTGATAGCTTATATATATCAAATTCAACATATAACGATGGCTGTGGTGTTGTAAATCCAGTGCAAGGATTTGTTTTAAATCTTCCAAATCTTCCAGCAGGTGATTCACTAGAAGTGGATTTCGAAATTGTTTATTGTGATAAAGAAGGAGATTGTTATAGGGATCTTTATGATGCGTGGGCATATAAATATTCGTATAGAAGTGTTTGTGATGATCAATACAACGTAGGTCCTAATGGAGGAGATATTAGAACATACATCAGGTGGGATGCAGTAACAGATGCAGCTCCTGCAAACTTTCAAGACGGAGAAACGAAAAGAGTATCCTTTCTAACAAATGGATTTACTTTTGGTAAATTTCCTAATAATGGGTTAAGCAAGTGGATAATTAACATATCTAAAAACTCTTGTTTTAGTTTAGTAGGAGGTAACATAACAGTTAATAATCAACTTGGAACAAGCCAGTGGATAAGCGATTACGTTGAAGAATATGATTCAGTTATCGTTGCACATTTTAATGGGCCAAGACCATTTAACCCAGACGGTGGAAACATAGAGTTCTTTTTACAAGCTAGTTGTAGCGATTGCCCTACAACAACCGTAGATCCTTCAACTGAGCCACCTTGCTCAAGACCTGGGGGAGCAAGTAATTCAACTACTAGAATTGATGGCTCTGCCAATATTGATATCCTCATTCAATTTATACCAGATACCAACTGTACTCAAATCATGGATTATTCCTGTAGAGGATTCTCTTCTGAAGTTGATTGTCCAGGCTGTGATTCAGGTCTTTTGGTTAGAGATTATGAATTTATAAGACATACAAGAGGAAATCCTGATGTTAACGAAGATGGATTACCTGATAATAACGGAAGAGCTGATCATCCCGAAATTCGTTTAGATAGAGCTGTTTTCGGAGATACAGTATTTAATAGAGTTGTTGGAGTTATGCATTTTCCAGCTGGCTCTCAGTGGGATTTATGTTATGCAAGGGCTAATTTTAATTCAGAAATGGATTTGCTGGGTTATCTCACGGATACCATTGAAGTCTACCGGAACGGTACAAAATATGTGAGTTCAGGAATACCTCCATCAGTCACGCCAAGTTTAACAGCAACCTCTGGGCAGTACTTGTATGATATTAGTGCCTCAGTTTTAATTGCCCGAGGTGATTTACCTCCTGGTTTTCTATACAGACATGGAGATTCTATTGTTTTCAAAGGCTACTATAAAATTGCTAAAAGTCGAAATGCTCTCACTAGTACTGGAAGTAGTAGAATAATTGATGGCTCAGTATCCATGCACGTAAATTCTGATCCCGAACCTGTAGGTGATAGCATTTGTCACCGTTATTACTGCGGAGATTACGCAATGAACTTAACTGTAATACCAGTATCTCATTACGTTCATGGAAATGGAACGTTAATTACGCAATCATGTGATTCAATCGTTTTTTCAACCTTACCATACTATAGTGTGGGTGATTGGTATACATCACCTGGAGATAATTTATTCCCAAGAGAATATAGAAATTTTGGTGTAGTCGATACGGTAACATACAATATACCAGATGGGTTTATTTTATCCCGATCTAGGTTCAGGGAAATAAGACACTTTCAAGATGGTGGTAGCAATAAATATATATGGTCAAACAATACAGATAATGCGAATGATGCATGGATCAATGTAAGTCCAATTTATTCTGATACGAATAAACTAATCTACGATATTGAGTCTTTATACGATAATGTCAACTTATTTAGACCTGATGAGTCTTACTATAGTTACTTGGAAGTTGTTCTAAAACCAACATGCGAAACACCTAGAGATGTTGAGGTGGTAACAAACTTAGAGTATGTTTGGAAAGCTCAGTATGGAGATTCTGCTGTTCGTCCAAAGTGGACGCGTCCAATGACATTTAGGTATGATGCTCCTAAGATGAGGTTACAAGCAAATAACCCAAACCTATTCGCTGTAAATGATACAATAGCTTGGACTGTTCGAGTTAGTAATGTTAGTAATATTTCAACAGCTCATAACGTTTGGTTAGGCGACTTTTATGAAAATACTGGTGTAGAAATTTTAAGAGTTTACGATTTGGATAGTGGTACTCTGTTAACAAATAACAACGGAATTTTTGAGATTGGTGAGGTAGAAGATTTAGTTGAGAGAGAATTTATGGTAGTGGCAGATTTTAGTAACTGTACGAAAGATTCTGTTGAGCTTGCCTTAGGATGGGATTGTCCAGGTTATCCTGATTCTGTAGAAACTTACGAATGTAGCCCAGAGTTAGTTACGCTAACAGTAACGCCACGGTTACCAGAAGTTCAAACAAATGTTACATTAGTTAGTGACTCTATCCGCCTATGTGATACCGCAGAGTATGTGGTATATATGAAGAATGTACTTCAGGGTACAGCTTACGATTTTAATCTTTTTGGAGTTTTACCCGCAGGAGTTACTTACCTCCCAAATTCTACCAGAGTAGATTATCCTTTTGGAAGTGGGTTAGTAGCCTCAAATGACCCTGTAAATAATGCAGGTATATTAAATTGGGATGTATCTAATGATGTAGCATTTATAACAGTTAATGGTTTTCATGGAATCGGTGATCCTCCAAATAATGAAATGGAGCTTCGATTTAAGGTACTTACCGACTGTGATTATGCTTCTGGAGCTAAATTTAATTTCTTTTCTAGTATCGTGGCGAATTGTGGAGATACCATTCAAAGTGATGTAAATGCGTCTACACCACTTGTTATTGAAGATGCTGTTCCACCATATGAAACTTATACAGAGGTCTCTTTATTTCAAATAACACCTTGTTCAAATAATGCGCCTATTATCATAACAATAGCAAATGAAGGGCCAAATGATTTTTGGGTTACGGACTCTGTTATCGTAGAACTTCCAAGTAATGTTACATATCAAGGCAATTACCAGTCTATTCTTAATGGACCTTCAGCTGGATCATTTAGTATACGAACGAATGCAATTGGTAAACAAGAGTTAACTTGGGCGCTGCCTTCTGGTTTAACAGCAGGAGATACAACCAGGTTTGCGTTTGATGTTCAAGGTAATGCTGATACGCTTACTTGCCAAGACATACCTACGTTTAATGTGGCAACTACAGCATCTACTTCCGCAACATGTGTAGCAACAAGTGTGGTATGTAATATTGAAACAATTACAGGAGACTCTACCAAAAATACCTTTGTATTAAAATCATATCCAACGATAGAGAACTTATCAGCAACATCTGTATTGAATGGTTCTGCCGGTGAGTTAGTAACATTTGATCTTGACTTAAGAAATACAGGAGCAGAAATTTTACAGGGATATAACTCAACCTTTGAAATTTATCATGATGTTGATAATGATATGGTTTTTACTACCAATGATACCTTGGTAGGAACCTATTCTACTACAGATTCAATTGCTGGTTTTAACACGTTAACTCACTTTAATTTTGATGTAGCAGTTGGACCAGGTGAAGCTTGTGGGGTGTTTGTACGCTTGGATAGCGTTAATAGTTCTTGTTTTTGTGAGTCAGATATAGCTTACACCGATGTAACACTAGATATACAGTTGCAAGACACCAGCTTATGTACAGATGAAACGGCTGTTTTAGGAAGTGACTCAATAAATGGTTACTTGTATACTTGGGCTCCTTCTACTGATATAGATGTTGCAACTAAAGCACAGCCTATTTTCTCTAAAAACAATGCGACAATATCAATTGATAGTACGCTGCTTGAACTTACGTTAGATAGGGTTGGTTGTATGTCCATTGATACTATGCTAGTTGAGGTTTATCCATTACCATTGGTTGATGCAGGACTAGATGATCAATTTTGTGAAACAACAACGATACCATTAAATGGAAATCCAAACTTACCTTTTGAATCTAGCCTTTGGAGAGTTCTATCAAATGCAACTGGTAATCCAGCTACCATGGTAGATTCTTCTTTAGAAACTAACACCCTAAATGTTTCTGGATACGGTATAATTGATGTTGCTTTCATAAAGGACAATGGTTACTGTGCTCCACAGAGCGATACTGTTTCGTTTACCATTTTTGAACAATCCACATCTACCGTTTTTGATACGATTTTCTGTGATCTGGGTGGAATAACAATTGATGATGCCATAGCAACTCCTAATTTACCAAGTCTGTCAGTAAGGTGGTTTACAGATGGGGGTAGTCCAATTGGAATTACTGCACCTACAAATTTAGTGACAGATTTAACCAGTGTTCCATACGGAGAAAGTTTTGTATACCTAGAGTCGATTAATGGTGTATGTCCTGCAGATACGGCTGCTATGAGATTAAATAGAATAGAGCCTCACACAGCTTCTTTGCCAGCTGATACTATGATGTGTGAAACGAGTAATTTAATAATTTTGGGTAATGGTCCAGATACCGATAATTATGAAAGAGGAAATTGGTTAATTGATTCAAATTTTAATACAAGTTTTTCTTTAGTTCCACTGGTTGATAGTATGGCTCAGTTATCAGGATTGACGTATGGCGAACAACGAATTATATGGGAAATAACAAGTGATTACTGTGCTTCGGCTTATGATACGATGTCTCTTATCGTTTATCAGCAATCTATTTCATCCGTTATTGACAGCACTTTTTGCGATTTACAAACGATACAGCTCAATACAGCAAGTGCTTTCCCAAATGTTCCTAGTTTAATAACAACTTGGTCTGCTTATCCTTTATCTGGTATAACTTTCGATGATTCATCTCAAGTAAATACCAATGCAAATAATATTCCTTATGGTGAAAGTTTTATTGATTTAGTATCGACAAATGGTGTATGTCCATCAGACACAGCAGAGATGAAAATTCATAGAATTCGTCCATATGTGGCTACTTTACCAATAGATTCATCTGTATGTGAGGATTTAAATATAGTGGTGACAGGTAACAGTTTGGATAGTTCTAATTTAGAGCGATCTTTTTGGCAAATAGATCCGACAGGTAACTCCGCCATATTAGCTGTTCAAGACGATACGATTGCTAATTTAAGTGATTTAATTTATGGGGAAACTAGAGTCATCTATGAGGTAACTGGCGATTATTGTCCATCTGCTTATGATACCATGTCCATCTTTAGATTTGAACAGCCAACAGCTTTGGTGGATACGATACTTTTATGTGACCAACCTACTGCTTTTTTAAATGGTAATATGACGCCTCCACAAGCAATTCCAACGTGGAGCAAAAATGCTGCGAGCACTATTCAATTTGCAGACTCAAACGCAATAAATACAACCATCAACTTTATTAATTATGGGCAAAGTGAAATATACCTTGGAGTGGTGAACGGTGTTTGTCCAGTAGCTTATGACACTGCAATAGTTAGGAACTTAATACCACACCAAGCAATTTTACCGTCTGATACATCTATTTGTGAACCTGCTAATTTGCTTATTTCTGGAAATTCTCCAAGTTTACTAAACTTTGAACGGGGAGTTTGGCATAAAGATAGCACGAGCAATTTAGCTATAACTATTCAATCAGTAAATGATTCTACAGCTTTGATAGGCGGGTTGGTTTACGGTGAAAATAGATTGGTTTGGGAAATTGAAAGTGATTATTGTCAATCAGATTACGATACAATGTCCATATTTGTATTTGAAACCCCCGAAGCGGGAGTAATGAATGATACCTCTATATGTAACGTAAGACAATTACCATTGTACAGTAATTACTATCCTAACAATGCTACTGATTATTATTGGAGTCTAGACCAAACATACAATAACCCGAATACTCCAACATTTGTTTATGATAATACTGTTAATCCATCAGCAAATAGACCTGATGTAAATTATAACCTCATGACTATGAATATTGGTTATTATAGAATAGTTTGGAATGTAGAAAATGGAGTGTGTCCAGTGGCTAGAGATACTGTAATAATTTATAATAATCCTAATCCTTCGGCTAATTACCTTACAGCAGTTAATGAAATTTGTAAAAACGAGTGTATAGAGTTCTTAGATCAATCTACAGTAGATGCTCCTGATATTTTGGTGCATTATAAATGGTATGATGACGATTCATTAGTATCTGATGAAGCATCACCAGAAATATGTTTCTTTGAATCTGATACGAATACAATGACACTTATAGTGGAGTCGGATAAAGGATGTTTTGATACAATCATAAGTCCTAACTCAGTTATTGTGCATCCATTGCCTGTTTCATCATTTACATTTGAACCAACGCAATGCATTCAAGTAGATGATATGATTTATGTTGAGGATGCGTCAGAAAATGCAGCTTATTATGAATATGACTTTGGTGATGGGTTTCTTTTTACAGAAGCTAATCCAAATCATTATTACAGTGATACCGGTATTTTTGAACTCAGTCAAGTAGTTACCAACATTGAGGGTTGTACAGATACCTCAAGTTATTATCTGTACGTAGGGATTCAAAACACAGTGTATATACCTAATGCTTTTTCTCCAGATGATAATGGTGTAAATGATATATTTATTCCTGTTGCTTATGGAATAGAGAATTTTAATTTACAAGTATATAATCGCTGGGGAGATTTACTTTACGAAACAGATGATGAAACAAAAGGATGGGACGGTAAGCTAAATGGAAAAACCTTGAAACAAGATGTTTACGTTTGGGTAATCAAATACAGAGAAGTATGTAGCGATAATGAAACTGATACTGTAATAAGAGGACATGTAACATTAATTAAGTAAAAACTAGTAGGGTTTAATCAGATGTTTTTCACATATTTGCATCATGTTTCGCTAGGTTATATTCTTTTACTATTTATAAGTATTACTTCATTAGCTAGACTAAATGCTCAAGCTAACCTTATTTCTTATGAAAGTAATGTATGTGCAACTGAATTATTTCAAACAAAATTAATTTGTTTGAACGATCGGATACCCGAAGAGGCATGGTCTTATCCTCCAACAAACAATGTAGGTGTTCGTCCTTGTTACTATGCAGATAATTTTCCTAGTTATAGTTCGGCTTGTCCTAGTCCGCCAAGTGATAAAAATGCCCATTTTAGAATAGTGCTATCCTGTTTAAACATGCCTAATAGTGTTGCAATATCAAAGGTGGACGGTTATTGCTGGTCAGTTTCTTATTTGGATACAGGGAATTTTATTTTTGATTTTAGCATTGAGGTTCAAGATGGCAGAAGTAGAGATAACTCCTGTGGAAATATAACGTACCACCCAGAATGTGGGGTTGATCGAACGTGGAAACAAATTGGAGTTAAAGTTAGTCAGTCTGGATGTGTTGATGAATTTATTGAACACCCTTGCAATTTTATATCAAATGGAGATTTCGAGGATTATACAAGTTGTCCAGATAGGTCTACTGCATATCCTGATATTATAAACTTCCTAGTTGATTGGAACTATCATGAAAATGTCTCGACCCCTAGGTATTTTAATGTTTGTGGACAATATATAGGGCGAAACCAGAGTGACCCGATTGGTGATTATCAAATACCTCCGCAACCGTTTCCATCTGGTAGCGGATTTGTGTTTTTATCGAGTCTGGGTCCGACTATAACCCAATTCTTAAATTTATGTCAAAATCAAAAATACAAAGTTGAATTTTCAGCACTGAGGACTAAGCAAAATGCAAGAGATTTCGTACTAACTGCTGGTAATTCATCTTCCGTGCCAACAAACGGTGCATACGATACGTTGGCGATTATTGATAAAAGCTTGATTAATTTGTATTATAATTGGAATGTTTTCTCCTCTACTTTTTGGACGAGTAATTCATACAATTACGTAGGGCTGGACTTTATTTTTGGCTTCTTGGACAACATCCAACTTTACCCAATGGATACGGTTATCTATAATACGCAACTTATAGGTAGTAGGTGTGATAGTGCTGATGCAGTTTTAAATATACCTGGTTGTTACGGTCCTTATGATTTGGTAACGGAAATTAATGGGGATACCTTGGAGTTTGATCAGTTAACAGATGGGTTTACCATACGTATACCAATTACCTTGAATACAATTATAAAAACATTGTCCATTACAAACAGTCTAGGGTGTGTTACTGTATTAAATACTCAAGATACATTAATTATAAATAACCCAGGTGATGCGGCTTTCACATCAAGTGATTTTTGTGAAGGACAAACAAATGATATTGTGTTTTTGGCCGATACTGGTTTATTTTCATTGGTAGATAACTCCACTTCTTCGTTGATTAATGGAAGTACAGGGCAAATAATTAATCCAGAGCTAGGGGAAACATATATCATTTCTCATGCTGTTTGTTTGGACACTGTTTATGATACTATAACAGCACTTGAGGCATCGGCAGATTTCGTATCGAGTGATATATGCGAAGGAGATTCAAATACCGTTACTATATTGGGTTCCGCAGGAGGTGTTTTTTCTCTTTTACCACCTTCTAACGGTGCTTTTGTAAACGCAAATAAAGGAGTGTTAACGAATACCTTCTTAGGTAATACCTATAACTTACAATATAGTGTAGGTGGCACATGTCCTGATTCTACCGTTCAACCAATCCAAGTTTTATCGAAAGAAAATCCATTTTTTGAACTAACCGATTTTTGTTTGGGAACCAATAATCAGGCAACCATTACTGGTTCTTCAGGTGGAACATTTTCAATTGAAAATCCATTCGATTCTGCATATTTAGACTCAATCGCTGGTGAAATTATAAATGAAACTGGAGGTGGTACATACATATTAAAATATGTTACGCCAGGGATATGTAATGACTCTAGCTGGGATACTGTTAACGTTTTTTCTTTGCCAACGGCTTCGTTAATTAGTGGAGGTGGAGATTTATGTTTGAATGATTCTGTTCCATTAAATATTCAATTTACTGGTGCTAGCCCATGGAATGTTACTTATGATAATGGAGGAACTTCTTCCGTTGGCTTTTCTGGAATTACATCGACTAACTTTACAACTTACGTTTCTGATACGGGAACTTATTCTGTTTTTTCCGTAAGTGACGGCAATGGTTGTATTAATGTAGGTGATTCAACTTCAGTTAGGGTTTCAGGAGATTCAGTAAGTTTTATATCGAATATTCTGTCGGGATGTGCACCTTTACAAGTTCAACTAATACCAAATATAGTAGGTTTTACTGGAGGAGATTGCTTGTGGACGATGGGAGATGGGAATGCATTTAATAATTGTGATACAGTGAATTATGTTTATACAAATTCAGGCGCTTATACTCCAAAATTCAAAGTTTCTACTGCCAAATGCAATGCTGAGTATATGCTAACTATTCCAATTAGTGTTCAAAACAAACCAGAAGCAATTTTTTATTACGCACCTAAAAACCCTAGTATCTTTGAAAATGTATTGACTGTTACAAATACTTCTTCAGATAATGATACCAATAGTTGGTTTTTAAATAATAATTATGTTGATTCGGTTCTAAATCCAGAACTTGTTTTACCTCCAGTGCTTGGAGCAAATAATTTATGTTTATCTGTTATAAACTCATTTGGATGCTCAGATACTACTTGCTCAACAATAAATGTTCTCGATGAGTCCCTCATTTACGTGCCTAATGCCTTTATTCCTAATAATGATGGACTAAATGATGTTTTTGTACCAGTTGTTTCTAATGTAGCATCCTATAAGTTAGAAATATATAATAGGTGGGGGAGGTTGCTATTTACTACTGATCTCGTGGGAAAAGGCTGGGATGGCACATACAATGGTAAGGCGTGTAAAGAAGACGTTTATCTATATAAAATTACTTATCGCTTTAAAGGTAATTTCGATGACCAATTTTTAGACGGTCATTTTAGTTTATATAGATAAGCATAGAGAAGTTAATCTTGTTAAAAAGAAATATTTTAAAACAGGCATAAATATATGTTTTTCAATTGAATACGTTTTACATTCCCTTTTGTCCATCCATCTTAACATGAACTTAATAAATCTTTTCTTACTATTGTTTTAATTATTACGTTGATAAAGCAATGATTGGCATGAAGTTTGAAATAGATAATACAAAAACTAAAAACTTGTTTGGTAAATTTTCTCTTAGTCTGTTTGTTATTTTATTTTTTACGCAATTTCAAGCCCAGTCATTAGAATTTGTTGAAAACAAGGGGCAGTGGCATCCATCGGTGAAATTCAGAAGTAATTTTGTTGGAGGGAGTGTATTTCTTCATAAAAATGGAAATACCTTCAATTTATATGATGTTAAGAAATTAAGAGAAATTCATCACGATGAACATCATAATGAAGAAGGACCCAAACATAATTCAAAAAATCAGTTAATCAATCAACATGCATATAATGTAACGTTTGTAAATGGTGAGATTAATCGTTTTGAATTTGAGCAAAAGAACAATCATCATTACAATTACTTTTTAGGAAATGATCAGTCTAAATGGGCTTCTAATGCTGCTTCTTTTTCTAAAGTGAGTGGAATTGATGTTTATCCGAATATCGATGTAAGCTATTATAGTTCAAATGGCCATTTAAAGTATGATTTTGTTGTTCATCCTCAAGCGAATGCAGGATTAATAAACCTAAAATTTACTGGACAAGATAATTTATCCATCAGTAATGGTAAATTAATTGTCAAAACAACCTTAGGTGATGTAATTGAACAAGCACCATATATTTACCAGGAAATTAATGGGGTTCGAAAAGAAATAGTAGGGGAGTATGTGTTACAAAACAACATAGTTTCATTTAGCATTGGAGAATATGATAAATCTCATGATTTAATTATCGATCCAGTAGTTTTAGCTTCGACTTATTCGGGAAGTACAGAAGAAATATGGGGACACACAGCAACCTATGACGATGCTGGAAATATTTATTCAGCTGGAGCTGGATTTAGCCCAGGAGGGTTGCCAACAACTATGGGAGCTTATCAAACCTCATACCAAGGTAGTAGAGAGATGTGTATTCATAAATATAATCCAGATGGTTCTGTATTACTTTATGGAACGTACTTAGGTGGATTGGATGACGATTACCCACACTCATTATACAATTATCAAGGAAATTTATATGTATTAGGTAGCTCTTCATCATCTAATTTTCCAACTACTTCATCTGCCTATGATCAAACATATAACGGTTCAAGTGATATTGTAGTATCGAAATTTTCAGTAAATGGTTTTACTCTTGAAGGTTCAACTTATGTTGGAGGAAATGATGATGATGGTACAAACTCCATTTATATGAATTACGGAGATGATTTCAGAGGCGAAATTGTAGTGGATGGATCAGGAAATTGTTACATAGCAAGTATGACGAGTTCTTCCAATTTTCCAACATCATCTGCGGCTTATCAATCTTCTTTAGGAGGTTCGCAAGATGGTGTTACTTTTAAATTAAATCCATCGCTATCAAATTTAATGTTTAGCACTTATCTTGGTGGTAACAATGATGATGCAGCTTATGGAGTAAAAGTTGGAAATGGAGTGGTTTATGTTGCAGGAAGCGCATCAAGTAATTTTTTAGGCACAGGAGGAGCTTTCGGTTATAATGGAGGAATGGATGGATTTTTAGTTGCAATTAATCAATCTGGTTCTTCTATTCAAAACAAAACCTATTTTGGGTCTTCTGATGATGATCAAGCTTTTTTTGTAGAAATCGACTTAAATCAAGATGTATATATTCTCGGTCAAACAGAGGGTGTTGTAAGTGCTACCTCGGGTAAATATAATGGAGGAAATGGACTGTTTATAACAAAATTTAACCCGTCATTAACAAACAGAATTTACACTACTACTACAAAAGAAATAGCTCCAATAGCATTTTTAGTTGATGATTGTGGTTTTATTTATGCTTCTGGACATTCAGGATTAGGAGGTTTATCAGGCTTTGATATTACCCCTAATGCCGTGCAAACATCTTCAGGAGGGTTTTATTTATTAGGTCTCACACCTGATGCGACAACACTTAACTTTGGAAGCTATTATGGAGCATCAGATTCTCATGTGGATGGAGGAACGAGTAGATTTGATAAAAGAGGTGTTATTTATCAAGCAACATGTACAGATGCAGGTTTTCCAACTCTTGGAAACGCGTGGAGTATGAATCAAAATGGAGGAGGTTACGATGTAACAGTATTTAAAATTGATTTTGAAATTAGTCAAATTAAAGCTGTGGGAGTTCCTCAGCCAGACACCGTAGGATGTGCGCCTTATTTGGCAAATTTTTCAAATACGAGTGGAGGAAATAAATATTTTTGGGATTTTGGAGATGGATCACCTGTTTCAAATGATAAGTATCCAACTCATTTATACAATAATCCTGGAGTTTATAACATACGATTAATTGCTATTGACTCAATAAGTACGTGTGTGAAACCAGATACCGCTTACATGACGCTAACTGTATTTGCTCCAGATGACTCTATCACTGTAAGTAACGATACCGTAGTTTGTAACGGAAATGGTGTGCAATTATCGGTTTCTGGGGCAGCTACTTATGAGTGGTCTCCTGCAGCAGGATTAAGTAACCCTTTTTCTGCTACTCCTACAGCTAACCCAACGGTAACAACTACTTACAGGGTTATTGGTACAAGTATGTGTAATACTGATACTGCTTTTGTAACGGTAACCGTTGATGGTGTGGCTATCAATATTGTTGATGATACAACCATCTGCTTAGGAGAATCTGCTAACTTATGGGCAACCGGAGGTTCTATATACTCTTGGACTCCACCAAGTTCATTATCTGATCCTTTGTCAAGTAGTACAATAGCTACACCTTCTATTACAACTACATATTCAGTGGAAGTTACAAATAGTTTAGGCTGTTCTTCTACAGAGCAGGTAACGGTTAACGTGCAACAAGATTTACCAAACCCTATTTCAAGTGCTGATGTTACTAAATGTCCAAGTGATCAAGTAATAATTTCTTCTTCTGGTGGAGATAGTTATTTCTGGTCAAGTACAGAAGCTATTACAGACCCTACAAATAACCAAATTACAGCAGAAGCTAACCAAACAACTACTTATTATGTAGATTTAACGAATGCTTGTGGAACAGTTCAAGATACTGTTATTGTATTTGTTCAAAAGCCAACTTTATTAACTTCTCCTGATAAAGAAGTTTGTTTTAATGATACTATTCAATTATGGGTTACGGGTGCCTCATCATATGCATGGAGTCCCTCTTTAAAAGTTGATAATCCATTTAATGATACCGTTAACACAATGCCAATAATTCCAACAACTTACACGGTAGTTGGTACAGATTCTGTTGGATGTATGGATACTGCTATCATAAATATTGCTATTTCTCCAATTCCAGAACTGTACATAGGAGAAGATCAAGTAATCAATTATGGAGAGTCTGTTGATTTATCACCAACGTATACGCCAGGTGAAGTTTCATGGAGTCCAGAGCCTACGCTACATTGCATAGATTGTATTGATAATGTCGCATCCCCCGAAACTACAATACCGTACGTAGCCTTCTTAGAGGATCAATTTGGTTGTATAGTTTCCGATACTGTTATTATAGGCGTTGATGGTGCAATTTATGTTGCAAATGCTTTTACACCTGATAATGATGGACATAATGATGTTTTTTATGTTAAAGGCGAAGACATTACAGAGTATCAGCTATATATTTTTAATCGTTGGGGAGATTTACTATTCGAATCTAATGATATGAACGAAGGTTGGGATGGTAAATTTAAAGGGGAGTTTGTAAAGCTTGATACTTATGTGTGGAGATTGATTTACTCTGATATTAATACTACCAATGAAATCAAAACAGGCCATGTAAGTGTTGTTAGGTGAAAATCTTTTTATTATTAAAAGCTACCAAGTCGGTAGCTTTTTTTATTTTCGGAAAAGAATTTTTCTATGTCAAACACCATTACATCAACAGATTTTACATTTACTAATCAAACAAAGGTTTATAAAGGAAAAGTAAGAGATGTCTACACAATAAACGATGAGTATGCCGTATTGATAGCAACTGATCGAATCTCTGCGTTTGATGTAATTTTACCCAAAGGTATCCCGTTTAAAGGTCAAATTTTAACAGGAATTGCTGCCAAGTTTTTGAGAGAAACACAAAATATTGTTCCTAATTGGTTTATTGATTCTCCTCATCCTAATGTAGCAATTGGTCATTTTTGTGAGCCTTTCAAAGTAGAAATGGTTATTAGAGGATATTTGGCAGGACATGCATGGAGAGAATATAATGTTGGTAAAAGAGAATTATGTGGAGTTAAACTACCTGATGGACTAAAACAAAATGATAAATTACCTACTCCAATAATTACACCATCAACCAAAGCTCAAGATGGAGAGCATGATCAAGATATTAGTAAGGAACAAATTTTAGCAAAAGGAATAGTTTCAAAAGAAGACTACGAAAAGCTAGAAAAATATACATATGCTCTTTTCCAAAGAGGAACAGAGGTAGCAGCTAAGCAAGGGTTAATTCTAGTAGATACAAAGTATGAATTTGGTAAAAAAGGAGATCAAATCTATCTGATTGATGAAATCCATACACCTGATTCTTCTCGCTATTTCTATGCAGAAGGTTATAAGGAAAGACAAGCAAAGGGATTGCCTCAAAAACAATTATCGAAAGAATTTGTTAGAGAATGGTTAATTGAAAACGGTTTTCAAGGAAAAGAAGGACAGCAAATTCCAGAAATGAGCGAAAATTTTGTTGATTCTGTAACCATGAGATACAAAGAGCTCTATGAAAAAATTACAGGAGAAAACTTTGAGGGATATACTGTCTCCACTATTAAAGAAGATGTAGAGCGTTACTTGGCTAGGGTTAATGAGCAGTTCAAACCTTAAAACCAATTGAAAACCAAATATATTATAGCTTTATTTTTGCTTGGAATAGCCGTTATGGTTATTGGAGCCATGTTTAAAATAATGCATTGGCCTAATGCTAACCTATTAATCATATCAGCATCAGTATTAAAAGTCCTAGCTTTAGGGTTAGGTATATGGAAAACACTGTCAACAGATAAGCTTTAAAAATTCTCTAACCATTAGAAAAATTAAAAAGATCAATTTTTCTATTAATTTATTTCCTACCTTTGTAACTTAAATTAGCTGAGGCAGCCTAAAGCCATGTTAAAAACCTCTCACAACCGGCTGTAGTGTGAGATACAAATTTTCATTATGTCTGAAAATACAGAAGAAAAAGCTGTTGATAATTCTGAAACAACAGTAAGTCAAGAAGAAGCTCAAACTCCTGAGCAAACAAAAGCAAATTCAAACCAAGACGAGAACGAAGATGATGAGGACTCAGAAGATACACCACTAGTGTTTGAAACTGAAGAATATGATCTAGAAAATTTTGATTGGGATGAGTATGCTGCTGGAGCTAACTACAGTGCAAGCCAAGCTGCAGAATTAGAAAAAAAATACGATGGTACAATTAAGCCAATCGGTGAAAAAGAATTAGTGCAAGGTACTGTTCAACGTATTACTGATAGAGAAGCTGTTGTGAACATCGGGTACAAATCTGAAGGGGTAGTTCCATTGAACGAATTCCGTTATAATCCAGATTTAGCTGTAGGTGATACAGTTGATCTTTTTATCGAAAAATTAGAGAATAAAACAGGTCAATTAGAAGTTTCTCATAAAATTGCTCGTGTTCATAGAGCATGGCAAAAAGTTAATGAGTGCTTAGAAACTGGTGAAATCATTACTGGTTTAGTTAAATCAAGAACAAAAGGTGGATTAATCGCTGATGTTTTTGGTATTGAAGCATTCTTACCTGGATCTCAAATTGATGTTAAGCCAATCAGAGACTATGATGTTTATGTTGGTAAAAACATGGAGTTCAAGGTTGTAAAAATTAATCACGAATTTAAAAACGTAGTTGTTTCTCATAAAGCACTTATCGAAGCTGAGCTTGAAGAGCAAAAGAAACAAATTATGTCTGGTCTTGAGAACGGTCAAGTACTTCAAGGTATCGTTAAAAACATTACTTCTTATGGAGTATTCGTTGACCTTGGAGGTGTAGATGGATTAATCCATATTACAGACCTTTCTTGGAAGCGTGTGAAGCACCCAGAAGAAATCGTTACACTTGACGAGAAAATCAATGTTGTAATTCTTGATTTTGATGATGATAAGAAAAGAATTGCTCTTGGTTTAAAACAATTAGAAGCTCATCCATGGGATGCTCTTGATGAAAAATTAGCTGTAGGTGATAAGGTAAAAGGTAAAGTTGTAGTTGTTGCTGATTACGGTGCTTTTGTTGAAATCGCAGATGGTGTAGAAGGATTAATCCACGTTTCTGAAATGTCATGGTCACAACACTTAAGATCTGCTCAGGATTTCTTATCTGTAGATGATGAGATCGAAGCAGTAGTTCTTACGTTAGATCGTGAAGAAAGAAAAATGTCTCTTGGATTAAAACAATTAACACCAGATCCATGGGCTGATATTGAAACTAAATATGCAGTTGGATCTAAGCATAAATCTACTGTTAGAAACTTCACAAACTTTGGAGTGTTTACTGAATTAGAGCCAGGTATTGATGGATTAATTCACGTTTCTGACCTTTCTTGGAACAAGAAAATCAAGCATCCATCTGAATTCTGTAACGTTGGAGATGAGTTAGAA
>CATLPG010000023.1 GCA_950054195.1 uncultured Saccharospirillaceae bacterium | reverse complement strand
CCGTGAGAATTGCTTAGCCCCGATTAAGCAATTCTTTAAAGGTTTAAACAATCACCGGCTCATATTAAGGTTTTAATATGTTTATTGCACCTCCACTGCTACTATTTAAATTAACGACTGCTCCTAAAGATGATTGAACGGTTATGTCAAAACAGTTTGCCGTTCCACTAGATATAGTAGGGTCATTCGCAGTTGGAGGAATTACCACAAACGAGGTTGTATTAGGGATGCTTCCCCTGTCCCAATTGCATGGATTAAACCAATCGGTATTCGTACAGCCTGTCCACGTCCAAGTAGAACCTGAAAAAACAGTAGGGGAACACGTTACAGTAACAATAGCAGAGTCACCAGCTGGGCTTAGACATGAGCTATCGTTACAAAACGGATAATATGTTGTAGTTGTTGATGGTTGAACTGAGTCTGTGAATGATATTCCTCCCGCAGAATCATTATCATACCATTCAATTGTTCCTGTAGCACAATTTCTTACAGGAAAAATAAAGTAATTGCTACCACAAACACTATTGTTTCCTCCAGTGCCAGTTGGAGTGACTGGTAAAAAGTTTTCAATACTTATTATAGATCTATTGGGCGAGCAACGGCTAGAAATTGAGTCCTGATTCAAAGGTAGGGAATCACTGCTATCTGCATTTGAAACAATAAATAACGAATCATTGATGATGTTTGATGGAGCTTTAAATATAAACTGTTCACAAGTAACGTTATCGATAATTGTTGATGTATACTTTGTGGAAAGTCTTGTAGAAGAGATAGTCGAATCAAAAGGATTACCTAAATACAGACTAACTGGGTAGTTAGCTGAAATGCTTCCTTCATTACCACAAATATCTACAACAAATCTAATACTATCGTTTATACATGTGCTACTAATCAAGTCAATTGAATCCTTTGCTTCAACATCACCCCAACCAGCGTAACTAGTTCCGGTAGAACCAGCACCTTCATAAGTAGAAGCAGTTACATTTAGTGATTTATCAGAATTAATTATCCTAGGACTTGTGCCATCAAAACTAGTTTCGATGTAGAATTGATAATTTGCATTAGATGATGTTGGAGTTATTGGAGTACCATCAATGGTTATAGAGGCACCTAGAGAAGATACTATACTTAGTGTTTGATCATTATAATTACCTGAAGGTATAACAGAGAATGTTTGCTGGTCTCCACAGTCATCAACAGGAGGTAATAACACATAGCCACTTTGGGGTGCAGACATAAGTTGAAAGGCATAGACTGGTTTATTGGTTTCTATTTCCATTGTGCTAGAAACCCAACTTGCACCATCATAATGTCTGCTTTGCCCCTTGTTAATTGTCGCTTGAAGAATCCCATTAATTGTAATTGTAGTATTGTCATAGAGTCCGATTATACTTATATAGTCAGACTGGACTTCCTGAGCAACGTAGTAACTTCCTGCATTTTGAATAGGAACAAGCATATCGGCTCCATCATCAGAGCCCCCAGTAGTATTCGCATTTATTCCACCATTATAAAATTGAATTGTTTGATTGAGAACAGCTATATCTTCTGTCGAAGTAATGATACCTGAAATAAATAAATTTTCGTTATCACTATTCCCAGCATACAAGGTATAACATTGTCCAGCATTTAAAGAGAATGTCCCATTTCCTTGAGGAAATCCAGAAAATGTAACTTGACAATTTTTAGTAGCGATTACAGAATAAAAATTCCCATAGATATCGCTTGCATATGTTCTAAAATCATTGGTAGGAGCATAAGCTCTAAAGTTTTTTCCTAAACCTGAACCTCCTTTAGACACCCAGGCAAAACCCATTGTTGTTTCTACCGGGTCTCCGAGTCCTGTTACAGAAAATCTACCATTCCCTTCCATAACAATTCCCTTGTTTGATGAGGTAGATGTCATTGTTGTATGTGTGTAAGGGGAATTATAAGCAACCTCGCCATTTGGAGGAATAATTAATGTAGCTAATAATGTGCTAGTTCTAGCATTTCTAACTGTAACTGTAACATTAAACGTTTCTCTAGAAACCAAACGGTATTGAGGATCATCTACACTCCATCTTGTATTAATAACAGATACTGGTAGATAATGTTTGTTTGAGAACTGTCCAGTTAGTTCAAGTGATAAAATAGAAATTATAGTAATTAATAAATATTTTTTTTGAAATGGACAGCTCATGCTTAGAGTTAAGTGTTTTATTTAGAAATTATAAGTCTTTGCAAGTTAAAGTCATATCTTTTGGTTTTGAGTGATTTTAACGGGACAAAACGGGACAGTAGTTATGATAACCAATTTATAGTAATAGAACCGTAAGAATTGCTTAGCCCTAATTAAGCAATTCTTTAAAGGTTAAAATAATCACCGGTTCAATATTAAGGTTTAAGTATGTTTATAACACCTCCACTACCACTATTTAAATTGATAACTGCTCCCAAGGATGATTGAATAGTTATATCAAAACAATTAGCTGTTCCACTTGAAATTGTAGGATCATTTGCTGTAGGAGGTATGATTACTAAAGACGTTGTATTTGGAATGCTGCCTCTATCCCAGTTACATGGATTAAACCAGTTGGTATCTGTACAACCAGTCCAAGTCCATGTAGATCCCGAAAAAACAGTAGGAAAACAAGTGACAGTGGCTATTGCTGAGTCGCCAGTGATACTTGAACAAGAGCCATCTTCACAAAAAGGGTAATAGGTGGTTGTTGAAGTAGGTTGTACAGAATCCGTATAGGCTGTGCCTCCAGCGGTATCATTGTCATACCAAACAACAGTTCCCGCACCACATGATCTGGAAGGGAAAACAAAATATTGTCCACCGCAAATGGAAGTATTACCACCAGTTCCTGTAGGAGAGGATATTGTTCCAACTGTTATTAATCCAGCAGATGGATCTGAAGAGCATCCTGTTGAGGTATTTGTGTATGTAACGTTTGTTGTTCCTGTGGAAACACCAATTAATACTCCAGAGTCATTAATTATTGCTACAGTAGGATTACTACTAGACCAGGTACCATTAGAATCAGGTTGAAGTAGTAAAGTATCGCCTACACATAAATTGCCACTATTAGGAATAGTTATAGAAGGAGGGATGCAACCATTAAATTTAGCTATTACAATGTTAATACTACCTTGATTAGCATTTACTAAAAATGTTCCGGCTGTCGGATCAAAGTCCATTGCATTACTAATTCCTAATCCAGTAGCATAATGAATACTTCCAGAAGCATTTAAATCGAGTTTTTTAGATGGTGTACCTATTAGACCTGCATCAACAAAATTTCCTGAGGTGTCATAAATGGTTATTGAACCATGTCTGCCATCATTATTAATCCCAGTTAAATTAAATGTACCAGGTCCTGGATCGAAATCAATAGTTCCTGACCCCATCCTTTCAGAGAAGATAACTGACCCTCCATCAGACACAACCATATCGCCATAACCACCAACACCAGTCATTGAACCACCAACATCTCTTGTATTACACCAGCTGAAATTTCCAGAGGCATTAAGTTTAAGTACATATATTGTTTCAAGAGCCGATGTGCCTGTTTGATTAAATGTGCCTGCACCAGGATTAAAATCAACGGTTCCAGTAAAAAGTCCTAAGGAATATATATTATTAGCTATATCTGTTTCTACAGCATGAGGTTTCATATCATCTATTCCATTTCCTATTGTTTGAACATTAATGAAGTTCCCCAAAGAATTTAACTTAAGAATATATAAGTCATTAATAGATCCACCTGCATCGGTAGCAGTAATGTTATTAGTTCCTGCTCCAGGATCAAAATCTACAGTACCTCTAAATCTACCAGAAACTATAAGGTTAGAAGCATTGTCTAATGATTGCCCAACTACTGTAAGGTTTTCAGCACCACCATAACTAACGGCCCAAACAAATGTTCCATTATCATTGAGTTTTAAAACGTAACCACTACTTCTGTTAACCACTATTGAGCTTAAATTAAAGGTGCCAGCATTAGGATTAAAATCAACGGTTGCCCTGTATCTACCTGCTATATATACATTGTTAGAGGCATCAAAAACAATTTTATTAGTGGATGTTATTTGTGTACCTCCACCACAATTACCAGCCCAGATATAATTACCTGCATTATCAAGTTTTAGGATAAACAAGTCGGTTGCACCACTTGCTATTAAGTTGTTCGTGCCTGCATTTGGGTTAAAATCTACTGTTCCAGCAAAAGTTCCAGTTACCCATACATCTCCATTATTATCTATACTTATTGCCGTTCCTGCGTCAGTTCCAGTGCTACCAATTCTTTTAGCCCAAATAAAATTACCATTTGGATCTAGCTTTAAAATGTAAATGTCTCTAGCTCCTGCAGCGGTTAAATTATTTGTTCCTGCTCCTGGATTAAAATCAACTGTATTTTCAAAGTGTCCAGTTATATATACATTCCCTGAATTATCAGAAGCAATAGAGTTAGCATTTTCATTACTTGCAGTACCTATACTAAATGCCCAATCAAGTGTAACTGCCTGAGAAAAAAAAGAAAAGGATTTTAAGAAAATAGAGAGGTAAACAAGCGTTTTTAATAAACGAATTACATTAGTTTGTACCATAATAATTTACAAGACTGATAAAAACAAATGTAAATAATAAGGTGTTGGTTATCAGTGTTAAAAATGGGACAAAACGGGACAGATTAGTGTTTTTAAACGTTTTGTATGAACTGAGCCAGTTCTTTGCCAGTTTTTAGATTAAACTTTTTAGCTAGTCTTAAACGAGCTTTTTTAGCTCCTTCGTAAGAAATAAATAAATATTCTGCGGCTTCTTTGTTAGTAAGGTTTAGCTTAATTAAGCAAAGTAGTCTTAGTTCGTTAGTAGTTAATTTAACTGAAGACTTTTGGGTGATTTTTTTCAATAAATTAGGAAATAAGCTTTCAAATTCAACCAAAAACTTGGCCCAGTCTGCATGTTGTTTAAGATTAGCTTTTAAATTTTCAATTCTATATTCAATTTCTTCTTGAGTTAATGCTGTAACTCGAACGGTTTCTTTTAAAAGTTCATTATCTTCTTTTAATCGAATAGTAGTACTTTGCTCTTTGTGAAGTGTTTTATTCGATTGTTTTAGTTTGTTGCGTAGAGTAAACAGTATGAAAACAACAATAATAAGACTTAAAAAGAATATGAGTAACCAGTTGTATTTTTGTTTTTTTTCTTTTTCCATCTGGTGTAATAAAAAGGCTTGCTTTTCCTCACTTTCTTCAATATTTTTCAACATTTCAATACGCAATGCATTTTGCCGAATATCAGATACAGCAAGAGAGTCTGAAGCAGTCTTATTCATGCGGAGTAAATTCATAGCAAAAGTTGAATCACTTTTTTTGAATAGATCAAAAGTCATGTTTGTTAATTGATCAACTCGATCAAAGCATTTAGCAGACATTCCTTCTTCTAATAATTGAGAAAGCTTTTTTTTATTTAGCGATTTATGATAGCCAATATTTAATTTTGACTTCCACCAATAAAATTTGTTCACAATGAACATGTTTTCATAATCTAAGCTATCTAGTATTTTAAAAGATGTTGATGTATCTGCTTGCTCGTATAAACATTTTGCTAACGTTATTAATGCTTTTTCTTCAATTTTTTTATTTCTTGACTCTTTAGAAAATACGATTGATTTTTTTAGGTAATAAATTGCTTTAGCTTGGTTACTATTTAAATAGCTAAGGGAGATATTAAAGGTTGAGTAGCTCAAATTTAGACAATTGACGAAATTGGGGGTTTGAGCATATTGTAAGCTATCATACATAAAGCTTTTTTCATACCATTTATTAGCATTATAATCATCATTTATTCGATCATAAATGACACTTGAAACCCTATAATAGAGACTGACATGTTCGGATGGATAAGATGATTCATTTTCTTTAATGTTATGAGATAGTAAAATACTTAGTGCTTTGTCGTAAATACCTATACGCATTAAGGCTATACTTTTTACATAGCAATATAGGTATAGAACTTCTGGAGCTTTATAATTGAAGTTTTCAGCAGTATCAATGTATTTAAATGCTTTTTTAAACTCATTTCCATAAGTAGTATGATATTTTGCTAATAATAAATAAGAAGTACTGATTTTGGCAGAGTCTTTAATCCCTATAGCTTTATCTACAGCTTTATGATAAAAATAAGTAGCAGAATCTTCGTTTTGAAGGTAGTAATAAATATCACCAGATAACTTTAAGTCTTCATACGATGGATTAGTAGATCGAGATCTTTTTATGAATTGAGCATAAGATTCTGTGAGTTCATTATTATCTAATGAGTAAGCATGTCCAATGGAGAAAAAAATAATACACAAAAAAGAATAGAATGTTATTGACTTTTTCTTCATTTAAATTTTCTAAATATACTTCCTCACTAATAAAATTAAGCATATAATAAACAGATAAATAGAAACTCTATTTATTACGTGCATGGCTTTCACATTAAAGTTTTCTTCCTTATCAGAAGGTTGAAACAATGTTACAGGATTGAGGTAATATAAAAATCGTTTAAGCATAATTAGAACAAATATCTAAAAACTAGCTTTAGATCCGAACGAATATTACCTTGAATTTCACTTAAACCTGATAATATAGATTCTTCGTTACGGTATTGCCAAACACCATATCTTATCCAAAAATCGAACGTTTTACGGTATTTATAGCGGGCAGTTAAATAAAACCTAGAGCCTGTTCTATAGTAAGCAGGAATGTAGAAATAGTATAAAACATCGTTTTCATAAGCATATATTCTTGAGTTGTAACTATCCGTTTGGAATAGCGCGTAACGTCCACTAAACGAATAAGGTTTTCCCATTGGTTTGTATATCACATCTTGATAAATTAAATACCCATCTTCCCTATCAGCATCTCCTCTGGTGTAATTAATAACTTCAGCTCTATTACGTAATGACCAATTGTCACTTACTTTGTAAGTAATATTAAAACGATAGTTAACCTGTAGTTGGTCAACAGTTGGTCTAATACGTTCAATTTCATCAGAAGCAAAATCATTGATTGGCTTATTTTGACTTCTTATACGAAAGTACATAGTAGTACCTCTTTTAGGTTTATAATGTAGTTGAGCTAGTGCTTCATACCCATTCGTACTGATGTTATCAGTTTGAAACCTTAACCAAGGAAAACGAAATTTATCGTAATATCCTGTGAGTGTAAAACCATTGCCTAAAACAGAACTCATCCCCATGTATATCCCTTTTTCATTGATAGGTCTACTTCCTTCTGCTAAAGCATTGGCTGATAGGTTTTGAAAGTCTTTATCATAACTTCGATGCGTTATGGTAAATGATAATCTTGGATCAAGTGCAATCAATACACCATTAATGTAAGCAACTCCTCCATTTTGACTTCGAGATACTTCACCGAAAAAATTAAAGTTTTTATATACATAATCATAATCAGCTCCAAATACTGAGTTTTGACTATTACTAAAATCAAATTGATTGTAAATTTGAAGGTTACGATCAAACACACCATCGTATCGACTGTAAATACCTTGTGTTCCTATGGTTAATCTTTTTCCTACATATGCAGCTCTACCACCAGTAATAAATTCACCAACAGCATCTTTATCGTCTAATTCGCCAGGTGTACGATGAAATCCACTAGCTTGAAAGGAAGAAAACGCTATATCTTGCCCTTCTTCTATGGTATCCTGAACGATATTCGCATCAATTTTTTTTCTAGAAACAAAACCTGTTACTTCAAACTTCCCTAAGCTTAGCGTGGTAGCAGCTCCTCTCAAAAAGTTATTTTCATCAACTGCAGCATAGGGTTTAAGGCCATAGGCATTTCGCTTAATACCATTAATACCATCAGCTGATTTTCCAAATGCTTGACCTGTCCAAATAGTAAGCCCTTGTCCAAATTGTGCATGGTAATCACCGATGGCAAGTGCTTTAAACTTACCAAAACCTTTAATAAAAAAGTGCCCAGAATAAAAATCAAACCCTTGCTTTTGTGAACCTTTAAAAAACTCTTCTCCTTGATCTTTCTCTCCTAAAAAACTTACACTTATTTTATTTTGATACTTAAAGCGGTAACGAAAAAAAAGCTTATCAGGACTACCTAAGTATCTCTTATTTGGATTTTCTTCTAGTTCAGCATCATCAATTGGGGAGAAGCCCTCTTGTTTCTGTAATTCTCTAATATTCCTAACATATACTTCACTCTTACTATACTTAAAGATTTCCTTAATTGTAATGCTAGGATCATCAAAGTCTCTTGAAACTTTTACAAAAGGTTCAATGTTTCGAATTGTTTGCATATCAAACGTAGGGATAGCTTGTAATTCAAAAATAGAAATTAGCTTTCCTTCTTCTTCAATATGACGCTTTAGGTCATTAAGTTGAATAGTGTTCACCAAGCTTAAGTCAAGGAGCTTGTCTAATTGGTTAACCTGGTTTAGGTTAATTGGATGATCAAAGTAGTAGTATAGGTTATCAAAAATGGTTGTATAATCTAGATCTTCATCTTCTCCACTCAAGTACTCAATACGAGTCTCAATGATTTCATTTTTCTCAAGTTCACTATTTTTTTGAGAATAACCCAACATCGGGAAAAGTAGTATGATTAGAATAACTTTCTTCATAAATTACTTGTCTAAATTATATCTCAATCCAAAAGCAGGAGTAACGCCTAAAACAGGATGAAAGGTACTTGCTACATCAATGTTAAACTGATCAAATTTTAAACCAATACCAATACTAGGTAAAGAAGGATTAGTAGAAATACCAGTTCGTATATACAACACATCAGAAGGATGATATTCAATCCCTGCCTTGTAAACAGGAGAGAAATCAATATCTTTTTCAACTTCTATTTGAGTTACTACTTTTTCAGAAAAATCATAGCGTAAACCTAATCGAACAACGGTAGGAATAATCTCGTCTTGATAATCATTAAGTTTAGATTGTGTTGGATTAAAAATATGACAACCAATTTGAAGGTTTTTTGTAACCTTGGCTAGTACACCAGCTTCAAATGTAAATGCGTTTGATCCGCCATAAACTCCTCCTAAACGCGTATTGTGATAATTGATGCTAATACCTCCACTAATATCAGGGCTAAATTTCATCGCATAGGATAATCCAACCTTTGATTGATTATACAAGCTACCACCAAAACCTGTATAATTTAATCCAAATGTTCCACTTTTAATTGGTAAAGCGAAAGCAAAACTAGAGATACCTAGGTCCGATTGTAAAAAACGACTTTCGTAAGATATACCAGCAGAAATTAAGCGAACGTTTGCCAAACCAGCTTGGTTGTAATGCGTTGACCAAACATCAGATAATGTTAATCCTGTGTTTCCCATTCCTGTTGCTCTAGCGCCAATGGGGAAATTTTCGTTCCCTGCAACTGCTGATAAAGAAAATACCAAGGCTAGAGGAAGTAATAAATTTTTAATCATTTGGAGTAGTTTTCTTCTACAAGTGATAAATATAGGACAACCTACCAACAAAAAAAAACTGTACATTTGAATTTAATACAAAGTTAAACTATTGATGAGAAAATTAGTCTTTGTTGTTTTGTTATTTGTTAGCTGTTCTGGGGAAGTTGATAGAAGCTTGGAGTTTAATGAAATTAGCTACAGACAAATAGGTTTGCTTAAGTTCAAATTTTATAAATTACCACATGATGTTTCCATGTTAGTTTCACAAACGAAATTAATAAATAGATATGTTTATGATATTATTAATAAACAAGAATTAACTAACATCATTTCTGAATATGAAAGAGCCGAAAAAGAGTTTTATTTTTTAAAACAAAAAGTTAATTTATTACATTGGTTTTCAAAACATTTTTTGCTTGATCAAAAGGGTTTTGAGCTAAATAAGTTTGTTAAATCCACAGATGTTGAAGCTAATGAGATTGAAGGTTTTTCTGATAAAATGTTGGCCTTTTGCGATAGTTTAGACAAGCTTTGTGTATTTTTTTCTGAAATGACTGCATATAGTGAAAGTTGGCAGGAATTGGATACTTTTGACGCTAAATTTGTTGTAAATCAGAATAAAAAATTTAATTTTCAAGAAAAAGTCGATAAGGTCATTTCATTACAAGCAGAAGCAGAAAATCTTTACAAAAACTTTGTTAAGTTAAGTAAATCAGCAGATATTGAATTTTAATTTGTAAACATGAAACAACTTGTAGCCATTAGCATTTTCAGTTTTTTAGGACTATCATGCTCAGATAAAAAAAAGAAAGAAGTAAACTATGATTATAAAGAAGATAATCAAACGTTGCTTTGGGAGGTTAGCGGGAATGAATTAAAAGAACCTTCTTACCTATATGGTACGATCCATATCATCAGTAAAGATGACTTTATTCTTACCGATATTACCAGAAAACTATTGTCAACTTCGGATGTTTTGGTAACTGAAGTAGAATTAGGAGCCTTAATGGCTGCGGATATGTCTAAAATGACAATGGCTGATGGAGTAACACTTGATAGTTTATTAACGGAAGAACAATATTTAAAAGTAGTTTCTCTGTTTGAAAAACATATGGGTGTTCAAAAACCTATGTTTGATATGATGTTTTCAAAACTATCGCCTATGGTGATTCAACAGCAATTATTAGTTACAGCTTTTGGAGATGAAACAAAATCTTATGAACTCGAGTTTTCTAAAATTGCTAAAAAGAAAAAACTTGAAAATGTTGGATTAGAAACATTAGCATTCCAAATGGAGGTGTTTGGCTCTATTCCAATGGATGATCAAGTGGCAATGCTTGTTCGTACAATAGATAGCATGGATGTTGCTTTAGGTGAATTTGATAAGTTGATTGAATTGTATAAAAGTCAAGATATTGATGGCTTAGCTAGCTTTATGAATGAAAGTGAGCATAGCAAAGAGCTCATGCAAAACAGCAAAGAAGAATTTTTAACTGATAGAAACAACCGTTGGATAGCTACTATCGACTCTTTAATTCAAGAAAAGCAATGTTTTATTGCTGTTGGAGCAGCACATCTCCCAGAAGAAAAAGGAGTCATTGAATTACTTCGTAAAGAAGGTTACACTGTAAAACCGATTGATAACAAGTAATGGAAGTCGCCACTTCTACAGTAGAAATACCTTTAGGTTCACAATATAATATTATTCAAATTGATATTCGTAGGGAAGATCTCATTCACCCCACTATTGGTGGAAATAAATGGCGAAAGCTTAAATATAATCTTGAACAGGCCAAACTAAGAGGTAATAGCACCATACTTACTTTTGGAGGGGCATACTCAAACCACATATCTGCTACAGCAGCAGCTGGTAAGCTTTATGGTTTTGAGACCATTGGTGTAATTCGGGGAGAAGAACATTTGCCACTAAATCCTACACTTAGTAATGCCGTTTCTTGGGGAATGAAATTACATTACCTTGATCGATCAACTTATAAAGAGAAAGATAGCTTTGAAGTTAAAGAGCAATTATGTGATCAACTTGGAGCATTTTATATGATCCCTGAAGGAGGAAGTAACTACTATGGGTTGAATGGATGTATGGAAATTTTAACAAAAGAGGATGAACAATACACTCATATTCTTTGTCCGGCAGGTACTGGGTGCACAGCAGCTGGTATTGCATTAATGCTAAAACCACACCAAAAGCTATTGGTTTTTCCAGCATTAAAAGGAGGAGCGTTTATTAAGGATGAAATGATTCGTTTTATTCATATGATAGATGCAGATCAAGAATTTGTTGAAGATATAATGAGCAGGGTGGAATTAGTTACCGATTATCATTTTGGAGGGTACGCTAAAATTTCTCCCGAGCTTATAGAGTTTCTTGGTGAATTTTATAATGCACATCATATTAAATGGGATGCAATCTACAATGGTAAAATGGCTTATGGTTTGTTAGATTTAATAAAAAAAGGAAGGTTTAGCCAAAAAGATAAGCTATTAGTGATTCATACAGGTGGACTGCAAGGAATTGAAGGGATAGAGCAAAGAATAGGAGAAAAGATTTATCCTTAAAAGAAGGGTTTCATCAATTATAGTTTCTGGAATTCAAAAGATGAGTAACCACGTTCTCCTTGATTGTTGTAAAAATCAGTAAAGCGTAACTTGTAATAAAAACCTTGTTGATCTTGAATAAGGTAACTTCTGCTAGGATTGATAGAATAACTGTCTTGTACATCATCAAAAAGTTTCCAATCATAACCTATAACATCTAGAGAATCAGTAAGTGAATAATTTGCTAAGTCGTCAATGGTAATTTGCTCGTAAGATTTATTATTTACTTTAACTCCTTTAACCCCTTGCCATTTATTAATTAGTACACCGGTAACCAAGTAATCTTTTGTTTCTTGCGTGCTAATAAGTTTTGCAACCGTTGTATAACGGGTGAAAATAAGATCCCAACTTTGTTTAGGAGGTTCTACAGATACGATGCTACCAGTATTATCAAAAGAAAAATAAATGAAATTTTGAGTAGTGTCCCTAGGAATGCTTAATGTATTTTCATTACTCCCACTTAAATTAGCATACTTTATTAGATAATTTGACTCTGAGACTTCCAAAAGTTGTACTTTTTTAGTTCCTCTTTGGTATGGAGCTGGGTTTGGAACACTTCCAATGGGTATTGGATTTTGACCTCTATCTACAACAAAAACATGTTTAGTTACCCCCTGGCTAGTAAACATACCTTTTAATGCTACAGAATCCTCGTTTCCATTCGAGTGATCATAATCTGTAGGAGGGGCGCTTGAAGTAATAGCTGAAAAGTTAGTGTCTTCCGTATTTATGACTGTAATAAAATTGGAACTATTGAGTCTAATTTCGTTTGTTTTTGTATTGAAAGATAAATCCCAAATGGTACGATTAACCGTTTTTACTTCTGTATTATTAGCTAAATTGAAGTATACTTGATTTGTGTAAGCATTATTCTCAATAATACCTACTTGATTAGCTACGATTCCTCCACGATCATATGGAGCAATAGGCTTTTCTTTCCTTTCGCAGCTGGTTAAACCGAGTAAAAGAATAATTAAAAGAGTACTATGTATCTGCTTAATCACTATTTAGCAAATGTATAACTTATCTGAATAAAAAATGATCTTCCCCAACCAATTGATGTAGTCCCATCACTTGATTGGTGAATGCCTCCTGAAACATTAGATTGTAAATTTGTTACGTTAAAGATGTTCTTTACACCACCCGTTAGGTTTAATCTCTTTTTAAATAGTAAATGAGTAATACTTGCATCCATCATGCTGTAAGCTGGGATTTCAAAAGATGTAACATCTCCAAAATCACTCAGTTGGTACCCCAAAAGCTTCCCATTGTATTTGTAAAATAAACTAAACGAAGTTCTCCATTCTTCAACTTCATAAATAAAATTACCTACAAGTTCAGGAGAGTAATTAAACGCCTGAATTTCTGGGTTTGTTTCATGATTAATATTATACCTACCAATATATGAATAGCCGAAATGTGTCTTATAGGTTTTATACCTAAATCCTGAACTAAAATTGATGCCGTTTGAGTAAAACTGACCAATATTTTGGTAAGTATACAGTTGAGAAGCTTGATCTACAAGTGTTAAGGCAATCTGATTAGAAACATCATTGTAGAATCCTCCTAAATTAAAATCATAAACTCCACGTTTAATCCCTCTTTTATAAGTCATTTGTAACATATAGTTATTGGATGTTTCAGCCAATAAATTTTGATTGCCTTGTATGTTATGATTGATATCAACAAATAAAAAATAGAGTTCTTTTAGCGAGGGTGAGCGAAAACCCCTTCCATAGGATGATCGAAACGATAAATGCTCACTGGCTTGATACTTTAAATTAACCGAAGGAATAATAGGAGAGGAGTATTGTGTATTGTAGGCATATCTAATTCCTGATTTTATGCTCAGCTTTTTAACAGGGTCAAATGATAGACTTCCAAACAGGGCATAATCTCCAATTTCTCTGGTTTGATCTTCAATTCTTTTACCTCTTGATTGTTCAATGTTTATATCATAACCTAATTGTCCATTAATTTTAGCATCTTCCTTAACATATGAGATACTTCCTCGACTCATCATTAAATTAAAAACACTTGTGTCTTTAGATTCTGGAGCTGTTAATTCTTGGTTCTCTACCGTTACTAAATTCTTTAAGAACCCAATTTTTTCACGTTTGTAATGATTGTAAGCAGCAACAATATTTAACTTCCAAGGCTTTTTATACTGATGGTCGATAGATAGTTGATTGGTAAAACGAGTCGTATAATAATAATCATCAAAGGCAGTTTCGTAATAAGGAGCACGTGGTGCACCTCTCACGATCAATTTTTCTTGAAACCCATCAGACTTTAAAGAAAGTGTTGTTTGTTTAATTTTACGAGCGATTGAAATTCCTCCAAAGAATTGTTCTTTGGGTTTCCATTGCTGAACTCTGCCCGAATCTGATAAAGAAAACCCATTAAAAAAGTTTCTCCCTCCATGAAAACCAATATTTGTTTTTTTGACCGTAGTTGATACTTGACCGCTAACATTGTATTGTCCAACATTTTCTACATAGGAAGTAATCGAGCCAGCTAGCTTTTCAGTAGGTTGCTTTGTAATAATATTAATGGTGCCGGCTAGTGCATTTGTACCATAATTAACAGACATTGGGCCTTCAACAATTTCTATACGTTCTACCTGATTTAGGTTGAGTTGAGACAAGTCAATATTACCATTTTGACGTCCAATAACAGGAACACCATCTACAAGTATTTTGATATTCTCACCCGATAATCCTTGAATACTCATGGATGAACCTAAAAATTGATCTTGCGAAACACGGATATTCATTTCTTGCTCCATAACTTCCTGCAAGTTTACAGCACCCTGAGCTTGAATTCGCTTGCTGTCAATTATCCTAACTTTATTGATCGATTGATCAACACTTTCTGGAGCATACTGTCCGGTAACTACTAACTCACTCATTACAATATCTTGAGGAGCTAATTTTATAAAAGAAGTAGAAGGAGTTACCTTTTTCCAAGAGGTAGCAAAGCCCAAAGCTTTGATTTTAACTTCCATAGTATCACAGTCTACAGGTCTTTGAAATTCTCCTGTGGCATTTGCTATTGTATGAATTTCTTTATTATCACACTTAATTGTTAAATGAGCGTAAGGAATTGGATCTTTAGTATCAGTAATGACTTTAATTGTTTCCTGACCAAATCCTAAATTAGAAAACAGGATAAGCATACCCCAGCAAAAAACTGAGGATATGCCCTCTGATTTATTTGTTCGTTTTAATATCAATTATTGTTTGATAAAAGTTTTTGTAGAAATCAATTGATTATCTGAGGTGATGTTTAGTATGTACATACCTTTATTCCACCCATTAACGTCTATTTGTAAATTCTGTAAACCTTTAACAGCCTGCTTAGTGTATGATTTAACTAACTGTCCATTCGTACTGTAAATTGAAACATTAACACCAGTTTGGTTATTTTGATTGAATGTAATATTAAGATTATCAGTAGTTGGGTTAGGATAAATTGTTACTTGTACTTCCTCAGTTGTTTCATCAATAGAAGCTGTACCAACTTGCTGCTTCCATAAATGAAATTTACCAGTTGAAGACCCTTCAAAAGAAGTAAAAACCAATTGGTAAATATCTTCATTTACATCTTGTACAAAGTAAGATAAGCTATCTTCTAGTTCCCAAGAGAATGTTTGATTGTTAAAGGTTTTCCAATCATGTCCAATTGTGTTTAATGTTTGCTCAAAAGTATAACTTGTCCAAGTTGTTTGAGCATCCATAACATCTACATTGTTAACTTGAGCAACGCTAACACCATAATTCAAGAGTCCACCAACGACTGGGTAATAAACACCTGGTGCAATTTCTTCTTCATATTTCCTAAAAACAATATCCCACTCATTTTTTAATGCTTCTACATCATAAACGGTATCGTTCTCTATATCTAAATAATAATGATACTTTGTTTCGTAATCAACACGGTCAACGATAATTTGTTGGTAATTTGATCCATCTAAATCAGCAATTTCGAAAGTCATGGGTCCACTAGGATCCATTCTTCTGATAATAATTTTTTTTACTACACCAGAAGATAATTTTATAGCAAACGTTTTAACTCCAATAAGAAGTCCTAGTCCTTTATATTCTCCCCAGCCATAATTTGGATGTCCCGTAGCAGTACTTTGAAAAGCATCATCTTGCCATCTACTATTACTATCATGTAACAAAACCATACCAGTTGTGTCTAATGTTGAGGTAGTGAAATCTGCTGTGTCACTATTAACAGGATCGTAAAGTGCAACACCATTACCTCCATTAATTCTAAATGAAGAAGCAAATAAACTAGTAAAACCTTGGATGTCCCATTCTGTATTATTTCCAGAAACTTTACTTCCATCAAATAATTGATAAAACACTTGTTCTGTATAATTAGGATTTAATTCTATAGAATCAGTAATAGGTTGAGCTAAAATAGAAGAAAAACCTATCGCTGTAATAAAACAGTTGAATAAATAGTTCAGTTTCATAATGAGTGTAATTTATTTGTTGTTACAAATATTTGACTAATTAGAATTAGAAACTATGATTGATGTCATAACCACTATTTTCTTCGTATGCTATATGGACAAGTGATTGATAGTGATCGAGTTTTATTGTTGTTATTAATATTAAAACCTTTGATTTATTAAAATTTTAAACCATTCAGTGAAGTTTTGAGGGTGTTCTCGTACTTCTTTTTTTAGATTTTCGATTGAAATGTAGCGGAAATCACCTACTTCCTCTGGTGTAGGTAAAATTTCTCCTTCATAAGTTCCAGTAAAAATATGATCATATTCATGTTCTGTTAAACCATTATCAAACGGAGCCTTGTATAGTAGTGTTGAATGAAAGGTGAGGGGAGTGGTAAACCCCATTTCCTCCATTAATCTACGTTCGGCAGCTAGCTTGTTTTCTTCATTAGGTTGAGGGTGTGTACATGCTGCATTAGACCATAACCCAGGAGAATGATATTTAGTGGAGGCTCTTTTTTGTATTAGCATATCACCAGTTGCATTAAATACAAATGCTGAAACTGCTCGGTGAAGTTTACCCTCTTCATGGGCTTTTAGCTTTTCTTCTGTTCCTACTTCATTATCGAGTTCATCAACAAGAATAACAAGATCTCTATTCATAAAATGCTATTATTTTTTCGGCTAAAAAACGAGCCATTTTTTCATTTGATTGATGTGTCCATCCAGCTACATGAGGAGTTAAAATTACATTATCTGCTTGTGATAAAAAGTTTACAGCTTCAGACTGTTGGTTAATAAGAACGTCTTCAAAGGAAGTTTTTTCAATTTCAAGCACATCTAAGGAAGCTCCTTTAATTTTGCCTGTTTTTAAATGTTGAACCAAATCTGATAATACAACAGATTGACCTCTAGCTGTATTAAGAAGCCAGAAATCTTTTGAGCAGGACTTTATAAAGCTGTCATTAACTAAGCCTTTAGTCTCTTGAGTCAATGGTGTGTGTAAAGAAATGATATCAGCAGTAGCTTGTAATTCGGCTAAACTAACTTTTTTAACATAGCTATCAGAAAAATCAGACTTATACTTATCATAAGCGATTACAGTTGCTCCAAAAGAACTTAAACGCTTAGCAAAAGCTTCTCCCATATAGCCATAACCAATAATTCCAATGGTTTTATTCATAATTTCCTCGCCTCGATTACTTAATCTATTCCATGTTCCTGATTTAACTTCGTTATTAGCTTTTGGAATATAACGAAGCAAAGAAATTAAAGAACCTATAGCATGTTCTGCTACAGCGTCCCTATTGCCTTCTGGTGATCGAAACACGTTGATATTATTCGTTTCACAATAGGATAAATCTATATTTTCTAAGCCAGCTCCTGGTCTGCCTATGAATTTAAGGTTAGGATAGTTTGCTAAAATACTAGCAGTTAGTTTAAGCCTGCTTCTTATGATGATGCCATCGTACTCTTTTATTTGTTTTATGACAAAATCATCCGAATAATGATGGATATCATCAACAGTCCAACCTTTACTTTTGAAGGTATCTGTTAATGATGGATGTATTTTATCAATTAAACAAACTTTCATTTTAATTAATAGATGATTCATTTATGATAATACCATCTTTCATTTCCAGTTTTCGATCACTCATATTAGCTAATTCCCTATTATGAGTAACTATAACGAATGTTTGGTTCATTTCATTACGCAGTTTAAAAAAAAGTTGATGGAGTTCTTCAGCGTTTTGAGAATCAAGGTTGCCTGAAGGTTCATCAGCTAAAATAATTTTTGGTTTATTAATTAATGCACGCGCTACAGCTACTCGTTGCTGTTCTCCTCCTGATAATTGTGCAGGCTTATGATCCATTCTATCGCCCAAACCTAGTAAAGTGAGTAATTCTTTGGCTCGTTCCTCAATATCTTTTTTAGGTGTTTTGCTTAAATATCCGGGAATACAAACATTTTCATGTGCAGTAAACTCAGGGAGCAACTGATGGAACTGAAAAACAAAACCAATAGATTGATTTCTAAAAGCAGCTAATTGCTTTTTGGATAAATTAGAAATGTTAGCTTCATTGTAAATAATTGTGCCATCATCAGGTTTGTCTAGAGTTCCTAAAAGCTGGAGCAAAGTAGTTTTTCCAGCACCAGAAGCACCAACTATACTTACAATTTCACCTTCTTTGATTGATAAATTAACTCCTTTTAATACAGCTAATTCATCATATGATTTATATACATTTTTTACTTCTATCATATTTATTGTTCTATAAAATGGAAAGACACATAACCATTTTGAGATTTGGGAGCGTTAAAATCTTGATTAGCCCTTAATCTCTCCGCGTATTTTAATGCTTCGTTAACTATACATGCACTTGACGTAGTACTTTTACTTTCATTGATTTTTGCATTAGTAACTTCTCCTTTCTGATTTATTTTGATGTCAATATAAACTAAACCACTACCAGGACACCTGTAAGTTGGAGTTTTAACAGAACATCGTCTATTAGGTATGTTGCATTCAGTAGCAACTCTTCCTGATGCTTGAGTTTCGTTGCTTTGCGAAGAAGACTCAGTTTGATTATCATTTTTATTAATAGTAGATTGATATTTAGAAGGATCAAAGCGTTTACCTTGCTTTTGTCGATTCTCAATAATTTGCTGCTCTAACTCTTGATATTTTTTCTCTAATTGTTCTTCAATTTCCTGCTCTGTGAAATTTTTATTTGATTTTTTACGCTTATCATTAGCGTCTCGCATCAGGTTTTGAATCTTTTCATTAATTGATTCTTCGGTGAGTTCTTCATCTCTAATTTCTTCTTCAAGGTTTTCAGACTCTTCATTCTTTTCTTCTGTCTCTTCTGAAAAATCAAGAGTCAACAAAACAGGAGATTTTTTCTTGAAGACTGGTAATTCAACCTTTTTTAAAGAAAAAAAAGCAAGAATAAGCAAATGGAAAACGAATGTTCCTAATATTCCATACTTATGTTTTTTTATAAATGCGAGCATTTCAACTAAAATACAACTATCTCGTAATACTTTAAACGAGTTCAGAAAGAATTAATTCAAAATAAGCTAAAATTCAATCAATTAATAATATAATTATTGACTTTGTTAGATAATTATAAATACAAACTATTCATTATGTTTATCTGTAGAGTTGTTTATAAATTGTTCATAACCAAACCCCAAAATTGATTTTGTGATTTTTTATTTGTTAAATTTGTAATAGAAATTTAAAAAAGATAATTGAATGGAAGATGTATTGAATAGAGATGAAATCTTTTCTAAAGCAGTTAGAGCTGGAAAGAGGACGTATTTTTTTGATGTTAAATCTACAAGAGGAAATGATTTGTATTTAACAATTACCGAAAGTAAAAAGAAGTACAACGATAGTGGGGATTTTTATTTTGAAAAACACAAAGTATTCTTATACAAAGAAGATTTTGAAAAATTTCAAGAAGGATTCGAAGAAGCTCTAGCTAAAATCGATGAACTTAAAGCAACAGGAAACTATAAAACAGAAGAAAACGAAGACAGTTACTCTACAAACGTAGCTTTTGAAGACTTATAGTTTTCACTTGAATTTAATTTTAACAAAAAGACCATCCTATTTGATGGTCTTTTTCATTTTCTGTGTGTTACACATGGCAATAGGCAGGTGATAAATTATGTTTTGCCTATATATTCTTTATCTACAATTTCTAGTTTTTTAAAAAAGTCTTCTCCATAAGCTCTAATTAAAGGACCTTTCAGAAAACGATAGATGGGAACATTTAATTCACTTCCACACTCACAAGCAGGTTTGCAAATATCCCAACGATCATAATTAAGTGCATCATAAAACTTTAATTTTTTAACTCTTACAGGATATAAATGACAGCTAATAGGTTTAATAAAGTCAATACTACCTTCCTGATAAGCTTTTTCAATTGAACACTTTGCAACGTCACCCTCAAAATATACAAATGCACAAGCTGCATCATTAACTAAAGTTGTTACAGGAGTACCGTCTTTATCGTAATAGTAAATATCATTTGAGGATATTTCATTTTTACCTTCTTCTGTCATGAAGGGTTTGATTTGATTAAGATTCTGTCTGATAATATCAATTTCTTTGGTTTCAAGTGGAGCGCCTGCATCACCGGCAACACAACACTCACCTTTACAGGCTGATAAATCACAAACAAACCTTTCCGAAAACAGCTCTTCACTAACTAATTTGTTATCTATTTCAATCATCTAATACATTTTAAATGAGTAATATGATGTTTTTATATCTTCTTTTAAATTTAATTAAATCAATCAGTGCAACATTAAATTTTAGTAGTTAACATTTGATAAGATTGCATGAATTAGTTTTTGAGAAATAATTAATTTTAAACAGGTTACTAAGGTGTAAAATATTAAAATAAATTTTGTTTTGCTATAAAGTTAGTTTAAATTTGCCATATTACTAAATTAGGTCTGATTATGAAGCTAAATAACTTACTATCCAAGAGTTTGTTATTTGTTGGTTTGGCGACATCTTTATTACAGGATGTTTCTTTTTCTCAACAAGATCCACTTTTTACTATGCACTATTTTAATCCATTAGTTGTTAATCCAGCTGTGGCAGGTAGTAGAGATGCGTTGAGTGTTACGCTCTTAGGTAGAAAGCAATGGGTAGGCATTAATGGTGCTCCTACAACTGGAACATTTTCTATTCACAGTCCTTTTAGAAATGAGTCTTTTGCAGTAGGTTTTACTGCATTTTATGATGAAATTGGTGAGAATGCAATTCAAACTAATGCATTGTTTTTAGATGGTGCTTACAGAATTAAATTAAATAATAGTGTGTTATCTTTCGGCTTGAAGGCTGGAGTTAGATTGTTTTCTGCAAATCTAAGCGATTTAACCTCTATTGACCCTAATGATCCATCGCAAATTAATGTGTCTAATAGACCACTACCTAACTTTGGAGCAGGTGCATATTGGTATGGTGCAAAATATTATGTTGGTTTATCAGCTCCAAAATTATTAGATAATGCTTTAACAACTGCTCCAAATAGTGGTACTGAAAAAAGACACTTTTTCTTAACTGGGGGGTATACGTTTGATCTTTCTAGTGTAATAGAATTTCAGCCTAGCTTAGCCCTAAGAACTGTATTTAATGCGCCAATATCGACAGATATAAATTTGAACTTTCTTTTTTATGAGAAACTATGGGTAGGTGCGGGCTTAAGAGGTTTAGGTGATGCAGATAAAGGAATTGTTGCAGCCGTAGCAAACCTTATGTTCCACTTTTCTCCAACATTCAGAGCAGGATATGCGTATGATTACTCCTTAAGTAGTTTGTCAACTTACAACACAGGGTCACATGAAATTATGGTTAATTATGATCTTGATTTCTTAGGAAAAGGATTTAAAACTCCAAGAAGATTTTAATAATAAGGCCATTTTAATATTTACAACATAGATAAAAGAAGAAAGATGTTTAAAAAGAATTTAGTTAAAGCCCTACTTACCGTTTTTGTGAGTGTTTTTGCTTTTCAAGCAGTTTCTCAAATGAAACAAAAAGTGGCTGATAGATTATATGATGAATTAGCATATTTCAAAGCAGTAAAGCTTTACGAAGATTTAGCAAGCAGAAAGAGAAAAGCAACTACCTACCAAATGAGGAGAACTGCAGAATGTTACCGCTTAATTGGTGATACTAAAAATGCCGAAATTTGGTATGCAAAAACAACAAGTAATGATGATGCAATGGCTGATGATTACTACTATTATGCTCAAATGCTGAAAGCTAATGAGAAGTATACGGAAGCTCAACAACAGTTAGAAAAATACGCAGAGAAGAAAACTAAAGAAGATGATTTTTCTAAAAAGCACTTGGAAAGTAAAGGGAACTATGTTGAAGAATTAAATGCAAATAAAGGTAGGTATACAATTAAAAACGCGGGAAAAGTCCTAAATAGTGAAGATGGAGACTATTCACCTGTTTACATGAAAGATAAGTCAGGTAATGCTATGCTTGTATTTATTTCTTCTAGAAAAAACATGAGTGCTTATAACAAAAAGTCTAATTGGGATGGAGAGCACTTTACAGATGTGTGGGCAGCACCACTGTCAGATGACTGGACTGTTACAGGAAAACCAAAGCTTATCAATAAAGAAGTTCGTTCTAAATATCACGAAGGACCAGTTTCTTTCAGTAATGAAGGAACTGTTATGTACCTTACAAGAAGTAACTACCTTAACAAGAAAAAAGGGTTGTCCAATAAAAGACACAATAACCTTCAAATATATATAGCAAAAAAAGAAGGAGAAGAATGGGGAGAATTAAAACCTTTTAAATACAATAATGATGACTATTCTACAGCACACCCAACGGTAACTGAAGATGGCAATACAATGTACTTTGTTTCAGATATGCAAGAACCAAGAGGTGGAAATGGTAATAAGAGTAGAGGAGGAAAAGATATTTGGAAATGTGAAAAAAAACCTAATGGAGAGTGGGGCTTACCAGAGAATGTCAGCGACCTTAACTCAATTGGAGATGAGATGTTTCCTCAGTTAGGGCCAGATGGAATTTTATATTTTGCATCTGATGGACACCTTGGTTTAGGAGGGTTGGATTTGTATAGAGCAGAGCCAACTGGTGATGGTTGGGATTTCTTTAATATGGGAGCTGAACTGAATACAAATTATGATGATTTTGGTTTAGTAGTTGATCCATTAGAAGAAAAAGGATTTTTTAGCTCTAACAGAAAAGTACCGGATGCCATAGGTGATGACGATATATACAGTGTTAAAATATTATTCCCTTTTGGAACTGTAATCAATGGATTTGTTGTTGATGATAAAACTGGAGAGCCTTTGCCTGGAGCAGAAATTAAAATAATTGATGATAAAACAGGAGAAGTAATTCAAAAAATTGTAGCAGATAGTACAGGCTTCTTTAGGTTAAGAAAAAGAACTGAAAAAGCATGTAAAATAATCGTAGAAAAAGATAAATACGAGCCTCAAACTATCTTTTCATTTAAAGAAAATGATAAAACAGTTATATCTAAGGATACTAATGTAGTTAGGTTAAAGAAGTATGAATGTGGTCTTTTAGGTCTTGTAACAGATGCAGAAACAGACCAGCCAGTAGATGGCGTTCGTGTAACTGTAGTTAATAACACTACAGGAGAAAAGTATATCCATTTAACAGATGGAGCAGGAAAGTTTGTTGATTCACTAGTCGGCATCTTATGTCCAGGAGGTGAAATAGATTATACATTAAAGCTTTGTAAGATAGGTTACCTATCAAGTAAGTTTGATTTTAAATATAATATAACCAAGCCAGGTATTATAGATTTAAATACATTGCTTAAATCAGGAATGATAAAAATTCAAAAAGAAAGAGGTGATGTTCGTAAACTTTGTAATATTGAAGAGATTCGTTTTGATTACAACAGTGATGATATTCGGCCAGACGCTGCAGTAGAGTTAGATAAATTGGTTCAGTGCATGCAAGATTTCCCTGTGCTTAAAATTAGAATTGAAGCTCATACGGATTGTCAAGGTAATGGAAAATATAATCTTAGATTATCTAAGAAGAGAGCAAAATCTTGTGAAAGATATGTGAGATCAAAAGGAATTTCCAAATACAAAATAGCATCAAAAGGATATGGTGAAACGAAGCCTAAAGTTGATTGTGGAGACGAAGGTCCTAAAGACTGTTATAAATATTGTGATGAAGAACAATGGAAAGTAAACAGAAGAATTGAATTTAACATTACTGGACTTGATGAAGCTGCTCAAAGAGAGTTAAGTAACGATCCAGATATGAATTGTAATAAGTAAATCCAGTATATAATTTTAATACGTTAAGCCTTTGTTACTTATCAACAAAGGCTTTTTATTGTTAATAACTTTCGTTATTGTCTATTTATACTTATTTTTAAATTAAATTGAATAACATATGAACGAAGTATATATTATATCAGCTGTTAGAACTCCAATGGGTAGTTTTGGAGGTGCTTTATCAACTGTGCCTGCTCCTAAATTAGGTGCAGCAGCTATTAAAGGAGCTATTAAAAAAGCATCAATTCCTTTAGATCAAATTGATGAAGTTTTTATGGGAAATGTTCTCCAAGCTGGTATGGGGCAAGCACCAGCACGACAAGCAGCTAAATTCGCTGGAATTGGGAATAATGTTCCAGCCACTACAATAAACAAAGTTTGTGCTTCTGGAATGAAAGCTGTTTCACTCGCTGCTCAAACGATTATGCTTGGAGATAATGATATCGTTGTAGCTGGAGGGATGGAAAACATGAGTCTTGTGCCTCATTACATGAATGCAAGAAATGGAGTGAAGCTTGGTGATACTAAATTAGTAGATGGATTGATCAAAGATGGCTTAACAGATGTTTATAATGATTATCACATGGGGAATGCAGCAGAACTATGCGCAAAAGATTGCGGTATTTCTCGAGAAGAGCAAGATGATTTCGCTATTGAATCTTATAAAAGATCCGCTAAGGCTTGGGAAGAAGGGAAATTTGAAAATGAAGTTATACCTGTAGAAGTGCCTCAACGTAAAGGAGATTCAATTATAGTCTTAGAGGATGAAGAATACAAAAGAGTTAACCTAGATAAAATACCTAACCTAAGACCAGTGTTCCAAAAAGAAGGAACCGTAACAGCAGCTAATGCTTCAACATTGAACGATGGAGCTTCTGCACTTATTCTGGCTAGTAAGAAAAAAGTGGATGAATTAGGTTTAAAACCAATTGCTAAAATTGTTTCTTATGCTGACGCAGCTCAAGAGCCAGAATGGTTTACTACAGCTCCGTCTAAAGCTTTACCGAAAGCACTAAAAAAGGCAGGGCTCTCAAATGATAACATTGATTATTGGGAGTTAAATCAAGCATTTTCCGTGGTAGGTTTAGCAAATATTCAAAAATTAGGATTAGATCCAGCAAAAGTAGACGTCAATGGTGGTGCTGTTTCACTTGGTCACCCACTAGGAAATTCTGGTTCGAGAATTATTGTTACACTTATTAACGTTCTTAAACAAAACAATGGTAAATTAGGAGCCGCAGGTATTTGTAATGGAGGAGGAGGAGCTTCCGCAATTGTTATAGAAAACTTAAATTAAGTTTTTTCGTATACATGAAAGACATCTTTTCATATATTGGTACGTTATATAGTTGATGAGTATTAAAACATTACATATATTTTCTGTAATTATTGTATTAATTACTACTTCCGTTTTCGCGCAAGACGATATTGGCTGGTTTAATTCTGGTTCAGTAGTTTATGTTAACTCTTCTGATAGTATATATGTTAGAGGCGACCAAGGATCAGCCCATGTTGTCCATAAAAATTTTGCCCTATGTGATAATAGAGGAGTAATTGCTCTAGACGGTGATTGGTTAGATAGTAATACAAATCCCACTTTTTGGGATCAAGATTCTGGAATCGTTAGGATGACTGGAAGATATCAAAGAATTGCAGGTACAAATGTAACAGATTTTCACAGCCTTCAGTTGTTCAATCCAATGATGAAAGAAATGTTTATTGACGCTAATGTTGATGGTGTCCTTGATCTCAATGATGCTGAGTTAGCTCTAAATAAAAATATCTTACACCTTCAAAATCCAGAACCAAGTGCTTTATCATGGAATGGTGGTTTTGTTTCAGGAGATACTGTAGGAGGTTACTTTGCACGATCAACTAATAGAACAGCAGCTTACATGTTTCCCGTTGGTAGTATTAATCTAACAAATACATATAGAGCTGTTGAATTAACACCAACTACTTCTGATGCATCTGTTTTTGCTGTTAGACTTGCAGATAGAAACCCAGACCTAGAAAATAATTTAGATACATCTTTTACTGGCTCATTTGGTCCATTTAATAGATCAGATATAGGTCCTCAGCTGTATGGAGTAAACGATGCTTTTTATCACCACATAGCAAGATTTAGTGGAACAAGTGAAGCGTTGGCTGATGTTTTCTATTTTGGAGCTGATGAAATTTACCCGTATGAATTTAATATAATGGCTGTTTGGGAAAATTCAATCCCTCAATGGGAAAGAGATGATTTTGCTGTTAACTTTAATACTGGCAGACCAAGTATAGGTAATCCAGAACGATTCATGAGAAATACTATTTCAAACTTTGGTAACGATGTTTATGCCCTAGCTGTTAGGGATAAGATAACAGCTAGAGTTCCTCAAATTTTCTCTCCAAATAATGATGGTATAAATGATGAACTTTTCGTATTAGGTACAGAAATTGAAGAATTAGAATTTATAGTTTATAATAGATGGGGCGAAAAAGTGTTTGAAACAAAAGATCAAAATATTGGTTGGAATGGAAAATTTAGAGGAAGTGATGCCCAACCTGGAGTCTACGTTTTTTATCTTAAAGCAGGGTTGGTAGACAACCAAATTTTAGAACAAAGTGGAGATATTACATTAGTTAGATAGATTGAGAGTGAGATATAAAATAGCGATAATATTGGTTGTAGTATTCTTTCTAAACCAAGGAAGATCACAGGATATTCATTTTTCACAGTTTAATGAATCACCATTAACATTAAATCCAGCCTATGCTGGTATGTATAGTGGAGATTATCGTTTTGTAATGAATTTTAAGGAGCAATGGGCTGTAATTAAAAACTCCTATAAAACTTATGCAGCCTCGTTTGATTGTACGCTATTAAAAAATAGTAAAGGACTAAAGTCTACAGGTATTGGATTAAACTTTTTTCAAGATATTGCAGGAACTTCAAAAACAAAAACAACACGTATTGATTTAGATATTTCTCAAACGGTATACCTAACAAGCGAGAGTGATTTGACTTTAGGAGTCGGTTTTAGTTATATGGATATGTCTGCAAATTATCTCCAATTATTGTGGGCAACACAATGGGATGGTCAAGAATTTGATGAAGGATTACCTACTATAGAAAGCTTTACATTTTTAAGTAAAAAAGCTCCAGATATCTCAGGAGGATTACTATACAGAAAGTTCGACATTAACGGTTACCCATTAGAGTTAGGGTTTTCAGTGTATCATTTCTTACGTCCAGAAGTTGGGATGGTACTTTTACCCCAAGGAGGCTATGATGTAATACCCTTAAAGTTTGCATTTCATGGAAATAAAGAATTTAATTTTAGTAGAAATGGAAACTGGGGTGGTCACGCATTAGGTTTTGCAACTTTACAAAGAACTGCAAAGGAAGTAAATACAGGTTTTCTTTTAAGAAGAGACTTTGGAATGGTTTCTCAATACACTGGTTTTTACAGAAATTTAAATATTTATTTAGGTGCGTTATATCGTTGGGGAGATGCTATCGTTATTATGAGTAAAGTACTTTATAAAGGAGCTTATTCATTAGGTCTGAGTTATGACATAAATATATCACCCCTGGCTGCCGCTACAAGGTATAGAGGTGGTTTTGAAATCTCCTTATCATATAATGGATTATTTACTAATGACCCTGTAGCAACTCCTAAAACATTAAAAGCATTTTAATGACAAGAATCTGGCTAATCTTTTTGTTATTCATCATTGAATTTAATGTTGTCCTTTCTCAAACACAGGATACCGTAATCGTAGATAAAATTAACTTAAATACTAATCTTTCTGAGATATCTTCTGATGTAGCGCATGGTTATCTCTATTTTTACAGAACAAAAAGATTCTATCAAAGACTTAGTAAATATTATGATTTCCATCGAATAAAAATTGAGAAAGTAAACAAAAAAAGAAGTTTTAATAAAAGTGAGTCCATATCAAAAATTATAAAAGGTGTTTCACATTATCACGAGGGACCAGCTTTTATGGATACAAAAAATGATAAGATTTTTTTGACTATCAACGCTTTTACTAAAGAAGGGTATAAAGATCAAGCAGAAAATAATCATATTGATGAAAACAGACTAAGAATTGTTGAAGGTACCTATGATGGAAAAGGAAAAATCAAGAATATAAAAGAGTTTCCTTTCAATGATCCATCATATTCGTTTGGTCATGCTAGTTATTCTCACGTAACTAAACGGTTATATTTTGCTTCTACACGTAGAGGTGGAAAAGGGGGAAGCGATCTTTATTATTCTCAAAAGTTAAAAGATGGCTCATGGTTAGAACCTGTAAACTTAGGAAGAAGAGTAAATACTGATGGAGAAGAGTTATTCCCATATGCTAAAGACACTATCTTGTTTTTTTCAACAACAAAAAGAAGAGGTAAAAAAGGTAATGACTTAGATGTATATTACATTTCCGAATATGAAATATTACTAACTGATCCTAAACCAATGCCTATAGGAATTAATTCTAAAGCTGATGATTTTGGTTTTTGCTTTGAAGATTCAGCAGGCAAGTATGTTGGATATGTAACGAGTAATAGAAATAATCTTTTCCCAGAAAATGATGATATCTATCAATTTAAGATGGATGAAATTAAAATTGAAAAAAAATATGCCCTCTCGGCTGAGTTTATGAATCAATTTGATCAGATGATAGATAGTGCCTACATTCAATTATATGATAATAAAGGAAACTTAATTTCTGAAGATTTTACAAATCTCAATGGTAAAGTAAATTTCTATGGTCTTTCCAAAGGACAAGACTATAAATTGATTTTTTCGAAAGGAGATAGTACGAAAGAGTTTCTTTTAGAAAAAAACATAACTCAGGATTTGGTTGAAGAGTCTTTCAAAGTTGATATGCCAAATGCAGATATAAGCTTGCCTCAAAATGATATTGGAGTTTTCTCTTTTGAAAGAAAAAAAGACGTTGATAATAGTGAGATGACAATTGTTCGAAATGAAAAAGATCGTACAGTTAACGTACGTCTAAAAAATATACATTTCGCACTAAATTCAGCCGAAATCTATCCTTACTCAGCTAGAAAACTCGATTTTATAGTAGAATATTTTAATGCCATAGATGGCAAAATGGTCTATCTGGAAGCACATACAGATTCTAGAGGCTCAGACACATACAATCTTAAATTATCAGAACGTAGAGCCAAATCTTGTATGGAATACTTAGTGTCAAAAGGAATTCCCAGAGAAAAAATTAAACCAGAAGGAAAAGGGGAAAAAGAACTCTTAAATAAATGCTCCAATGGAGTTGATTGTCCTGATGAAATGCACCTCGAAAACCGCAGAATTGAATTTAAGTTAGGTTATTAGTTAATACTTAAGTTATCGGTTTCCTCGTTAGGGTTTAGCCAAATTTAACAGTCCAACACCTATTAATACAATATCCTGTGTTATTCTGCCAAAATGACGATCTGTCATGAAAAAAGTAAAGGTTTTTCAGTAAATGTCATAAAATTGCTAATGGCATAGAACTTGAGATATTACTATTGAAATCAAAAACTAATTTTAAAATAAATAAAAAATGAGTAAAATAATAGGAATAGATTTAGGTACAACAAACTCTTGTGTTGCTGTAATGGAGGGGAATGAGCCTGTTGTTATTCAAAATAATGAAGGGAAAAGAACAACACCTTCTGTTGTAGCCTTTGTAGAGGGAGGAGAAAGAAAAGTTGGAGATCCTGCAAAACGTCAGGCAATCACTAATCCTACAAAAACAATTTTTTCTATCAAAAGATTCATGGGAAGTAGCTATGATGAATCCTCAAGAGAAATTGATAGAGTACCTTATGAAGTAGTTAAAGGGGATAACAATACTCCTAGAGTAAAAATAGATGATCGTTTATATACGCCACAAGAAATTTCAGCAATTGTACTTCAAAAAATGAAAAAAACTGCTGAAGATTACTTAGGGACTTCCGTAAATGAAGCGGTTATTACTGTGCCAGCATACTTTAATGATGCGCAACGTCAAGCAACAAAAGAAGCTGGAGAAATTGCAGGTTTAGCCGTTAAAAGAATTATTAATGAACCAACAGCCGCAGCTTTAGCTTATGGTTTGGACAAGAAAAATTCAGATCAAAAAATTGTAGTTTTCGACTTTGGTGGAGGAACACACGATGTATCTATCTTAGAATTAGGAGATGGTGTATTCGAAGTATTATCTACCGATGGAGATACGCATCTAGGTGGTGATGATGTTGATGAGAAAATTATTAATTGGTTAGCTGATGAATTTAAATCTGATGAAGGAATTGATCTTAGAGAAGATCCAATGGCACTTCAACGATTGAAAGAAGCTGCTGAAAAGGCTAAGATTGAACTTTCTAGTTCTAGTTCTACAGAAATTAACTTGCCATATATTATGCCCGTTAATGGAATTCCAAAACACTTGGTTCGTTCGTTGAGCAGAGCAAAATTTGAGCAATTAATTGATGATTTAGTAAAAAGAACAATTGAACCTTGTCAAACTGCACTTAAAAGTGCAGGATTATCAACAGGCGATATCGATGAAATTATTTTAGTTGGTGGATCAACGCGTATCCCTGCTGTTCAAGAAGCTGTAGAAAAATTCTTTGGAAAAGCTCCATCTAAAGGTGTAAACCCTGATGAGGTTGTTGCTGTAGGTGCAGCTATTCAAGGAGGTGTGTTAACTGGTGAAGTTAAAGACGTACTTTTACTAGATGTAACTCCACTTTCTTTAGGTATTGAAACAATGGGAGGTGTGTTTACAAAGCTTATTGAGGCTAACACAACAATCCCAACAAAAAAATCTCAAGTATTTTCTACTGCAGCAGATAATCAACCAGCTGTAGATATTCATGTGCTTCAAGGTGAAAGACCAATGGCAGCAGATAACCGTACCATTGGAAGATTCCAATTAACGGATATTCCGCCAGCACCTAGAGGAGTTCCTCAAATTGAAGTAACTTTTGATATTGATGCAAATGGTATCATTCAAGTATCAGCTAAAGATAAAGCTACAGGTAAAGAGCAAAATATCAGAATAGAAGCTTCTTCAGGATTAAGTGAGCAAGAAATTGAAAGAATGAAGCAAGAAGCAGAGGCAAATGCAGATGCTGACAATAAGAAAAAAGAAGAAATAGAGAAGCTTAATCAAGCAGATAGCTTAATTTTCCAAACGGAAAAGCAACTGAAAGAGTATGGAGATAAAATTCCAGCAGATAAAAAGCAACCAATTGAAGATGCTTTAGCTGAATTAAAAACAGCTTTTGAAGCTAAAAATATTTCAAACATTGATACCGCTATGGAAAAGCTTAACACAGTTTTTCAAGCAGCATCACAAGAAATGTATCAAGCACAACAAGAAGCTGGTAATGCTAATGAAGGTGCATCTGCTGAAAGTAATTCTTCCAATACAGAAGATGAAGAAGTAACTGATGTTGACTTCGAAGAAGTTACAGAAGATAAATAAACTATACATTGTTGAAATGTGCAAAGGCAGTCTAAAAATTTTAGACTGCCTTTTTTGTTTGATGCTACCTGGTACTAACCTCTAATAGATTATTGTAAAGGAGTATATTTTAAAAATTAAAAAAAATATAACTTTTTATCCAACTATTCGTTTAAAAGATATGGAACTTTTAAAAGAGCATATTGAGCAGTTTATTAATTACACTAAAATAGAAAAGCGGCTGAGTGCTCATACCGTTAAAGCATATGATAATGATATGAGCAGTTTTTATGAGTTTGTTTCATCTTATAAAGAATTAGACAATTTAGAAGAGATTAATACGGGTATTATTAGAGGGTGGATGGTGTCTTTAAAAGATTTAGGTAATAGTAATAGAACCATTCATCGTAAAATTTCTGCACTAAAGTCATTTTATAAATTTTTGCTAAAACACGAAATAGTTGCGATAGATTATACTGAAAATATTGTAATACCCAAATCAGAAAAAAAACTGCCCACATTTTTCAGTAATAAGCAATTAGATCAGTTGTTGGAAATAATGAAAAAGAATCAATCTGGGTTTCAAACAACACGCGATTACTTGATAATAAATCTATTGTATAGCACAGGTATCAGGCAATCAGAATTGATAGAACTTAAAGAAAATAACATATCAAGTGAGTTCATTAAAGTGCTGGGGAAGAGAAACAAAGAAAGACTAGTGCCTATTACCCAAGAACTCTACCAACTAATCCTAGATTACCAAAAACAAAAGAGTGATAATAATTTTAAAACCATAGAATTACTAGTAACTGATAATGGAAAAAAAATGTATCCAAAGTTTGTCTATCGAGTGGTAAATAAGTATATTAATGTTGTATCTACGGAGCAAAAGAGAAGTCCGCATACATTACGGCATTCTTTTGCAACTAATACATTAAATAATGGAGCACAGCTTCATACCGTGAAAGAGGTTTTAGGGCATTCAAGCTTAGCAGCAACTCAAGTATATACCCATAATTCGATTGAACGTTTAAAAGAAGCATATAAAAAGTTCCATCCAAAAGAGAAGTAAAACGTATAAAACAATTAAGTCATGGAAATTCAAATTCAAGCAATCCATTTTAATGCAGACGAAAAATTAGAAGCATTTTTAAAAGAAAAATTAAATAAATTAAGTCAGTTTTATGATAACATCATAGGAGCAGAAGTTTTTCTTAAAATTGATAAAGCAAAAACTAATGGTAATAAAGTCGTAGATATTCGATTAAATATTCCTGGAAAAGATGTTTTTGCCGCTAAACAAGCAGATTCTTTTGAAAAAGCAGGAGACGAAGCTGTGGAGGCTTTAAGAAAACAAATAATTAAACATAAAGAGAAAGCATTAGCTTAATCTTATTGTTTATCAGTAATATCGAACCGCAGATCGAATACAATTCAATCTGCGGTTTTTGTTTTTTTCTTAACGTCACAAAAACTTATTGAGATTATTTTAAAAATATTTTTTCAAAATGTTTGTGCGTAATGAAATCTTTTATAAATTTGCAAACCATTCGAAACAGAGTGGCAGTGTGCCGATATAGCTCAGCTGGCTAGAGCAGCTGATTTGTAATCAGCAGGTCGTGGGTTCGAGTCCCTCTATCGGCTCAAGTTCTGAAAAGAATTTTAAAAAATATTGTTGGGGAGATACCAAAGCGGCCAACTGGGGCAGACTGTAAATCTGCTGTCTTCGACTTCGTAGGTTCGAATCCTGCTCTCCCCACAACTAATTGAAAGCATTTAAAAGCGGGAGTAGCTCAGCTGGCTAGAGCGTCAGCCTTCCAAGCTGAGGGTCGCGGGTTCGAATCCCGTCTCCCGCTCTTTTTTTGCTGATGTAGCTCAGGGGTAGAGCACTTCCTTGGTAAGGAAGAGGTCACGGGTTCAATTCCCGTCATTAGCTTTTTTAAGAGTTAAGTATTTTAAATAAATAATAAACAACAAACAAGAACAAAAATGGCTAAAGAAACATTTGACCGTTCAAAACCACACGTAAATATTGGTACTATTGGACACGTAGATCACGGTAAAACTACCTTGACTGCAGCAATTTCTTCTGTTTTAGCTGGCAAAGGGTTAGCTCAACAAAAGGATTTTGGATCTATTGATAACGCTCCAGAAGAAAGAGAAAGAGGTATTACTATTAATACTTCACACATTGAATATGAAACTGCTAACAGACACTACGCTCACGTAGATTGTCCAGGTCACGCAGATTATGTTAAAAACATGGTGACTGGTGCTGCGCAAATGGATGGAGCTATCCTTGTTTGTGCTGCTACTGATGGACCAATGCCTCAAACTAGAGAGCACATCCTTTTAGGAAGACAAGTAGGTGTTCCAAGAATGGTTGTATTCTTGAATAAAGTGGATATGGTTGATGATGAGGAGTTATTAGAGTTAGTAGATATGGAAGTTAGAGATTTGTTATCTAGCTACGACTATGATGGAGATAACACTCCTGTAATCATGGGTTCTGCTTTAGGAGCTCTTAACGGAGAAGAAAAATGGGTAAAGACCGTTGAGGAATTGATGGATTCAGTTGATAGCTGGATTGAACTACCTCCAAGAGAAGTTGATAAGCCATTCTTGATGCCAATTGAAGATGTATTCTCTATTACTGGTAGAGGTACTGTAGCAACTGGTAGAATCGAAACTGGTGTTATTAACTCTGGTGATGCTGTTGAAATTTCAGGATTTCTTGATAAGCCAATTCAATCAACTATCACTGGTGTTGAAATGTTTAGAAAAATCCTAGACAGAGGTGAAGCAGGTGATAACGTAGGTCTTTTATTAAGAGGTGTTGATAAGAATGATATTAAAAGAGGGATGGTAATTACTCGCCCTGGGACAATTACTCCTCATACTAAGTTCAAGGCAACAGTATATATCTTAAAGAAAGAAGAAGGTGGACGTCATACTCCATTTATGAATAAATATAGACCGCAATTCTATTTTAGAACAACTGATGTAACTGGAGAAATCCAATTACCTGACGGAGTGAAAATGGTAATGCCTGGTGATAACTTAGAAATTACTGTTGAGTTAATTACTTCAGTAGCAATGGACAAAGGTTTAAGATTCGCTATCAGAGAAGGTGGTAGAACTGTAGGTTCTGGTCAAGTGACTGAAATCTTAGATTAATTAAATAAAATAAATTAAGTAATGCAATTCCAGCTTTAGGGCTGGAATTGTTTACTTGTTTACGGGTGTAGCTCAATTGGTAGAGTAGTAGTCTCCAAAACTATTGGCTGGGAGTTCGAGTCTCTCCACCCGTGCTAAATAGAAGCGAGTTGCTTCTTTAAATAATTAAATAAAGCTTAATTCATGAAATTAAGAACTTATATAGAATCTGTAGTAGATGAAATGTTTCATAAAGTTACTTGGCCTTCTTGGTCAGAGCTTCAAAACAGTTCATACATTGTATTAATCTCCTCAGTTATTGTAGCATTGATGGTATGGCTTATGGATTTTACTTTCGGTATTCAAGGGAGTCTTGATGATGGCAATGTAGTATGGAGGGGAGTATTAGGTTTTATCTATAGTTTTATTAGTCAGTAGGGATATGAAGTGGTACGTAGTTAGAGCAATAAGCGGTAAAGAGAAAAAGGCTAAAGAATACTTAGACCTTGAAGTGAGCAAATATAAAATGGATAATGTTATTGCTCAAGTTGTAGTTCCTACAGAGCGTGTTATTCAAATTAGAAATGGTAAAAAAACCATCAAAGAAAAAAATATTTTACCAGGTTATATGTTAGTGCAAACTAGCCTGGAAGGAGAATCACAGTATGTGATCAAATCAATTCCTAACATCATTGGTTTTGTTGATGTTGATAAAAATGGTAATCCAACTCCAATTAAGGAATCGGATGTTAATAGAATGCTAGGAAAAGCTGATGAAGCTGTCGATATGGACGAGCAATTATTGATAGATTACAAAGTTGGTGAAAATATTAAAGTAGTAGATGGTCCTTTCAATAATTTTGAAGGTGTTATCGAAGAAGTTAACGAAGAGAAGAAAAAATTAAGTGTGATGATTAAGATATTTGGTCGTAAAACACCAGTAGAGCTTAATTACATGCAAGTTGAAAAGCAATAAATAAGAATATGGCTAAAGAAGTTAGTGGATTAATTAAGCTACAAGTTAGAGGAGGGGCAGCAAACCCATCTCCACCAGTAGGACCAGCACTTGGTGCTAAAGGTGTTAACATCATGGAGTTTTGTAAGCAATTTAATGCTAGAACTCAAGACAAAGCAGGAAAAGTATTACCAGTTGTTATTACTGTGTACTCTGATAAATCTTTTGAGTTTGTTATTAAAACACCTCCAGCAGCAGTGCAATTATTAGAGGCTGCTAAAATAAAGTCAGGATCTTCTGAACCTAACAGAAAAAAAGTAGCAAAGGTTTCTTGGGATGCTGTGAAAGCAATCGCTGAGGATAAAATGCCTGATCTAAACTGTTTTGAAGTTGAACCAGCAATGAGAATGGTGGCAGGTACAGCAAGAAGCATGGGGATTACTGTTCAAGGTAAAGCACCTTGGGAAGCATAAGAAATAATTAATTGGGAGTTTATTTAATTAAACGTTTGAACCAAGAAAAAAAATAAAATGGGAAAATTATCAAAAAAGCGTAAAGCTTTATTAGAGAAATTTGACTTTGAAAAAGTCTATTCTTTAAAAGAAGCATCAGACTTGGTAAAAGAAGTTACCAATGTAAACTTTGATGCGTCTGTAGATTTAGCTGTAAAGCTAAATGTAGATCCTAGAAAAGCGGATCAAATGGTAAGAGGAAGTGTTTCTCTACCTCACGGAACTGGTAAAGATGTGCGAGTACTTGTATTATGTACACCAGATAAAGAAGCTGCCGCTAAGGAAGCTGGAGCTGATTACGTAGGTCTTGACGATTACGTAGAAAAAATCAAAGGTGGTTGGACTGACATTGATGTTATAGTGGCAACTCCTAACGTAATGGGGAAAATTGGAGCTTTAGGTCGTGTTTTAGGACCGAGAGGTTTGATGCCAAACCCAAAAACAGGAACGGTTACTATGGATGTAGCTAAAGCTGTAACAGATTCTAAAGCTGGTAAAATTGATTTTAAAGTAGATAAGTATGGAATTATCCATTCTTCTATTGGTAAATCTTCTTTCGATGGAGCAAAGTTATTTGATAACTCAAAAGAAGTTCTTCAAACAATTTTAAAGTTAAAGCCTGCTTCAGCTAAAGGAGCTTATGTAGATAGTATGTATATTTCTTCTACGATGAGCCCAAGTATTAAAATAGATGTTTCATCAGTTAATTAAGTAGAGATATGACTAGAGAAGATAAAAATCAAGCGATAGATATATTAGCGCAAAAAGTTGCTGATGCGAACGTATTTTACTTAGCAGATACTTCAGATTTAACTGCTGATCAAGTTAGTAACCTTAGAAGAAGGTGTCATAAAGGAGAAGTTAAATTAGAAGTTGTAAAAAACACACTTCTTAAAAAAGCTTTTGAAAAGGTAGAAGGAAGAGATTTATCTTCATTTTATGATCTTTTAAAAGGTCAAACTTCTTTAATGATTAGTGAAAAAGGTAATGAGCCTGCTAAAGTAATTAAAGAATTTAGAAAGAAAGGAGATAAGCCATTATTGAAAGGAGCTTTTGTTGAAGAAGCTTTATTCATAGGTGATGACCAGCTTAATGCATTAGCAGAACTTAAGTCTAAAGATGAATTAGTTGGAGACATCATTGGTTTATTACAATCACCTGCAAAAAATGTACTTTCAGCTTTACAGTCTGGTGGGCAAACTATTGCTGGTTTAGTAAAAACATTAGAAGAAAGAAATTCGTAAATTAGAGCTTTAAAGAGAGGTTTCCTCTGGAGACGCTTCTCTCTCTTTAAGAAATAAAATAAAAACAATAACAAAAAAATAAGAATAAAATGGCAGATGTAAGTGCGATAGCAGAACAATTAGTTAACCTTACAGTTAAAGAAGTTAACGAGTTAGCTCAAGTATTAAAAGATGAGTATGGTATCGAGCCTGCTGCTGCAGCTGTAGCTGTTGCTGCTGGTCCTGCTGGGGCTGATGGTGGAGCTGGTGAAGAAAAATCAGAGTTTGATGTAATTTTAAAGGCTGCTGGTGGATCTAAATTAGCAGTAGTTAAATTAGTTAAAGAATTAACTGGATTAGGTCTTAAAGAAGCAAAAGAATTAGTTGATGGTGCACCAAGCCCTATCAAGGAAGGTATCGCTAAAGACGAAGCTGAAGCGTTAAAAGCATCTTTAGAAGAGGCTGGAGCTGAAGTTGAGCTTAAGTAATAGACCTCAAATTTTTGACAATGGTTTAGGTGCGAAAGCATCTAAACCTTTTGTCGTTTATAGCTTATCGAAATAAATAGCTGTAAAACAACTGGTTAGGAATTTTATCTTTCGTTTGAGCCTTTCGAAAGTAACAATAAAGGCTCGTAAATATATATTATATGGCTAGCATAAAATTTGATCCGATTAGAGTTGATTTTACCTCTAATCAAAACAAATTCGATTATCCAGACTTCCTGGAAATTCAATTAGAGTCTTTTCAAGACTTTTTCCAACTAGAGACCACTCCTGATAACAGGGAAAATGAAGGTCTTTTTAAAGTTTTTAGTGAAAACTTTCCAATAACTGATACAAGAAATCAATTTGTATTAGAGTTTTTGGACTATTTCGTTGATCCACCAAGATATTCAATTACTGAATGTATAGAGAGAGGATTAACTTACAGTGTGCCACTAAAGGCTAAATTAAAATTATATTGTACAGATCCTGAGCACGAAGATTTTGAAACTATCGTGCAAGATGTATATTTAGGGACTATTCCTTATTTATCACCAAAAGGATCATTTATTATAAATGGAGCTGAAAGAGTTATTGTAAGTCAGTTGCACCGTTCACCAGGGGTTTTCTTTGGTCATAGCAGACATGCAAACGGTACTAAATTATACTCTGCAAGAGTAATACCTTTTAAAGGTTCTTGGATTGAGTTTGCAACAGATATTAACGATATCTTATATGCATACATTGATCGTAAAAAGAAGTTACCTGTAACAACATTACTTAGAGCAATCGGATATGAATCAGATAAAGACATTCTGGATATCTTTGATTTAGCTCACGAGGTTAAATTAAATAAATCTGCCAAAAAGAAGTTAGTAGGAGCAAAGCTAGCTGCTAGAGTATTAAAATCTTGGGTGGAGGATTTTGTTGATGAGGATACTGGAGAGGTTGTTTCTATTGAAAGAAATGAAGTTATCATCGAAAGAGATTCTGTATTAACCGAAGAGAACGTTGATTTAATGTTGGAAGAAGGGATCAAAAGTGTTATTGTAAACAAAGAAGATCTTACTGCTTCTAATTTCTCTATTATATACAACACACTTCAAAAAGATACCACAAACTCTGAAAAAGAAGCTGTAGAGTATATCTACCGTCAATTACGTAATGCTGAACCACCAGATATGGAAACAGCAAGAGGAGTTATTGACAAATTATTTTTCTCAGAATCTCGTTATGACTTAGGAGAAGTTGGTCGTTACAGAATCAATAAAAAACTTGGAATTGGAGTTGAATCTGATCAAAGAGTTTTAACAAAAGATGATATTATTTCAATTATTAAGTATCTAATTGAGTTAATTAATGCCAAGGCAGATGTTGATGATATTGATCACTTAAGTAATAGAAGAGTTAGAACAGTAGGAGAACAATTATATTCTCAATTCGGAGTAGGTTTAGCTCGTATGGCTAGAACAATCCGTGAGCGTATGAACGTTAGAGATAACGAAGTATTTACACCTACTGATTTGATTAATGCAAAAGCATTATCTTCTGTTATTAATTCATTCTTTGGTACAAACCAACTATCTCAGTTTATGGATCAAACAAATCCACTTTCTGAGATTACACACAAAAGAAGATTGTCAGCTCTTGGACCAGGTGGTTTATCAAGAGAAAGAGCAGGTTTCGAGGTGCGTGATGTTCACTACACACATTATGGGCGTTTATGTACTATCGAAACACCTGAAGGACCAAACATTGGTTTGATTTCCTCACTTTGTGTATATGCGAAAATTAATAAGCTTGGATTTATCGAAACACCATATTGGGAAATTGATAATGGAAAAGTAAAATTAGAGCAAGGTCCAAAATATTTAAGTGCAGAAGAGGAAGATGGAACAATCATCGCTCAGTTAAATGCAAATGTTGATAAAAAAGGAAACTTTACAACAGACTTAATTAAAGCAAGATCAGAAGGTGACTTCCCAGTTGTACCACCAACAGACGCTAAATATATGGATGTAGGTGCAAACCAAATTGCATCTATTGCAGCATCATTGATTCCATTCTTAGAGCATGATGATGCAAACAGAGCCTTGATGGGATCTAACATGCAACGTCAAGCAGTTCCTTTAATGAACCCACAATCTCCGATTGTAGGTACAGGTATTGAAAGGTTACTTGCTAGAGATTCTAGAGTTCTAGTTACTGCTGAAGGAAATGGAGTTGTTGATTATGTTGATGCTAAGAAAATTGTTATCGAGTATGAAAGAGACAGCAATGAAAAATTAGTTTCTTTTGATGGAGATAAAAAAGAATATCAATTAGTTAAGTTCCAAAAAACAAACCAAAATACATCTATTAATTTACGTCCATTAGTAAGAGTAGGTGATAAGGTAACAAAAGGACAAGTACTAACCGAAGGTTATGCAACTGAAAAAGGTGAATTAGCAATTGGACAAAACTTGAAAGTTGCCTTCATGCCATGGAAAGGATATAACTTTGAGGATGCAATTGTAATCTCTGAAAGAGTCGTTAGAGAAGATATCTTTACTTCTATTCATATTGATGAGTATACATTAGAAGTGAGAGATACGAAAAGAGGTCTTGAAGAACTTACTGCTGATATTCCTAACGTTAGTGAAGAAGCTACTAGAGACCTTGATGAAAACGGTATCATTAGAGTAGGTGCTGAAATTAAAGAAGGTGATATCTTAATTGGTAAGATTACTCCAAAAGGAGAGTCTGATCCTTCTCCAGAAGAAAAACTATTGAGAGCAATCTTTGGTGATAAAGCTGGAGATGTTAAAGATGCTTCTTTAAAAGCTGCACCATCTGTTAAAGGTGTCGTGATCGACAAGAAACTTTTTGCTCGTTCAATTAAAGACAGAAAGTCTAGAGCTGCTGATAAAGCTATTTTAGCTGAATTAGAAGCTGAATATAACAAAGATTACGCTGCTCTTAAAAATGTAATGATTGGAAAACTTCAAGAGATTGTTGGAGATAACAAGAGTGCTGGAGTATTCAATAATTTTAATGAGGAAGTAATTAAAAAAGGTGTTAAATTCTCTACTAAAACATTGGAAAGAATTGACTTCACAACAATCAGTCCTAACAATTGGACTTCTGATGAAGAAATCAACGGTTTAATTAGTAGATTATTACACAATTTTGCTATCAAGTCTAATGATTTATTAGGTGCATTTAAGCGTAAGCAGTTCCAAGTAACAGTAGGTGATGAATTACCAAACGGTATCGTTAAACTTGCAAAGATTTACTTAGCTAAGAAAAGAAAGCTTAAAGTAGGTGATAAGATGGCAGGTCGTCACGGAAACAAAGGTATTGTTGCTAAAATAGTTCGTGATGAAGATATGCCTTTCTTAGAGGACGGTACAAATGTTGATATTGTACTTAACCCATTAGGGGTACCTTCTAGGATGAACCTTGGACAGATTTATGAAACTGTTCTTGGATGGGCTGGACAAAAATTAGGGAAAAAGTTTGCTACTCCAATTTTTGATGGAGCTACTTTTGATGAAATCAATAAGTATACAGATGAGGCAGGAGTGCCAAGATCTGGTAAAACATACTTATATGATGGAGGAACTGGTGAACGATTTGACCAACCAGCAACAGTAGGTATTATTTATATGCTGAAACTAAGTCACATGGTAGATGACAAGATGCATGCACGTTCTATCGGACCATACTCTTTAATTACGCAACAACCACTTGGAGGTAAAGCTCAGTTTGGAGGTCAGCGTTTCGGGGAAATGGAAGTATGGGCGCTTGAAGCATTTGGTGCTGCCCACATTTTACGTGAAATATTAACTGTTAAGTCAGATGATGTATACGGAAGAATGAAAACGTACGAAGCAATCGTTAAAGGTGATAGAATGCCAGAACCTGGAATTCCAGAATCTTTCAATGTATTACTTCACGAATTGAAAGGACTCGGTCTTAGCATAACTTTAGATTAATTTATTAGATTACAACTGTAGAATATGGCTTACAGAAAAAATAACCAAAACGAACCAAAGAGTTTTAATAAGATAACAATTAGCTTATCGTCTCCAGAGAAAATTTTAGAAAGTTCTCACGGAGAAGTATTAAAACCTGAAACTATTAATTACCGTACATACAAACCCGAGAGAGATGGTTTGTTTTGTGAGCGTATCTTCGGTCCTGTAAAGGATTACGAATGTGCTTGTGGTAAGTATAAAAGAATCCGTTACAAAGGAATTGTTTGTGACAGATGTGGGGTTGAAGTAACTGAAAAGAAAGTAAGAAGGGTAAGAACTGGACATATCCAGTTAGTTGTTCCTGTTGCTCACATTTGGTACTTCAGATCATTACCTAATAAGATTGGTTACTTATTAGGACTACCTACAAAAAAACTAAATCAAATCATTTATTATGAGCGTTATGTGGTTATCCAACCTGCTGGCGCTACAAATAGTGAAGGAGAGCCTTTAGCTCACCTAGATTTCTTAACAGAAGAAGAATACTTAGATGTTCTTGAAAAGCTTCCAAAAGAAAATCAATACATGGATGACGCTGATCCAAATAAGTTCATCGCTAAGATGGGAGCAGAAGCTCTTTATGACTTATTAAAAGGATTAGACTTAGAAGGTCTTTCGT
>CATLPG010000022.1 GCA_950054195.1 uncultured Saccharospirillaceae bacterium | reverse complement strand
CCTTTTTTAATTGGCATATCCACATTGGACGACAATACTGCTGAAACTACAGCTAAATCTACTGCTGGATCGTTTACTTTAATCCCTCCTGCAATATTTAAAAACACATCTTTTGCTGCTAATTTAAATCCGCATCTTTTTTCCAAAACTGCTAACAACATGTTTAACCGTTTGGTATCAAAACCAGTAGTTGTTCGTTGCGGATTACCGTAAGCTGCAGTACTCACCAGAGCTTGTATTTCCACTAATAATGGACGAACGCCCTCTAGCGTAGAGGATATAGCTACACCACTTAACTCTTCTTCGTTATTAGATATTAAAACATCCGAAGGATTTGTAACAGGAATGAGTCCACCGCTCTGCATTTCATAAATACCTAATTCATTGGTTGATCCAAAACGGTTTTTTGTAGTACGCAGTAAACGGTAAATGTGATTTCGGTCTCCTTCAAACTGAAGTACCGTATCCACCATGTGTTCAAGGACTTTTGGTCCTGCTATAGTACCATCTTTTGTAATATGACCAATGATAAACACAGAGGTTTGTGTTTCCTTTGCAAATTTCATTAAATCTGCTGTACACTCTCTAATTTGAGAAATACTTCCAGGGGATGACTCCAGATAATCGCTTTGCAGTGTTTGTATCGAATCAATGACTAAAATATGTGGGCGGAGCTCTTGAATATGAAGAAAAATGTTTTGTAAACGGGTTTCATTGAGCAAATAGCAATTGTCAGACTTAGCTCCTACTCTATCTGCTCGCATTTTGATTTGCTTTAAGCTTTCTTCTCCTGAAACATAAAGTACTCTTGCTTTGCTATTTTGCAAAGCCATTTGCAACATTAAGGTAGATTTTCCGATACCTGGTTGTCCGCCAAAAAGCACGAGTGATCCATGCACTAATCCCCCTCCTAACACTCTATTAAGTTCAGAGTCTACAAAAGCAATTCGTGCATGTTTTTCTTCAGAAACTTCAGCTATTTTAACTGGCACACTTTTTCGTTCGGAATCATCTTTTTTAAAGAAAGATGGCTTGCTTGATTTTTCTAAAATCTCTTCCACATAGGTATTCCACTCTCCACAATTAGGGCACTTACCTAGCCATTGCGGAGATTGAGCTCCACAATTTTGACAGAAGTATGATTTTTTAAGTTTAGCCAATTATTTTCTAATTTGATTGGAACATAAAGTTAATAGATTTACTCTATTCTTTTAACATTTTGTTTTAACGAAGCTTTACATAACAGACGTTTTCACCTATTAGAATAACTAATATGCAAGTGATGTGCTTTCATTTTTGTCTTGACACAAAAACGAAACAAAAAAGTCAAGAATGTTCAAGGAAATTTTTGTGATTTTCAATCCCAAAACCACTGATAAATAATTCGCTGCATGCATTGTGCCACTTCACGGAACGCAATTACGCTCGATTTACAGTTATTCCTTAGAACATTCAACATTTATTTCTCACCTAATTTTCACTTTATAAAACTATAAAATCAATTTTTATTTACTTCCTGAAGTAGCTTCTATTTCTGAAGCCGAAAATTTAACATTAATTGCAAATAAAGAATATAGTCCAAATACAACAAGAAACACCGTTTGTGCTACCCACATAAGAATACTGAAACCAGAAGCTGCATCTTTCTCAACACCAAAATAAACCAAAGCTCCAGTAACTAGCAACGGATATAATCCAATTCCTCCTGGAGTAACAGACATAGCAATTCCTCCTACAACAAAGCTTACTAATAACATTTTTAAATCCCAAGCAGGCATTCCTTCATAGGCAAATGAACATACCCAAAACATCATAATATAACACACCCAAATGAATAGAGTATGAAATAAATAGGCCCATTTATTTTGTAAGTGAAAGATTCCCTTAACTCCAGCCCAAAGTCCTTTAACCTTATCTAAAACGAATGTTTTTACTTTGTTCACTATAAAAAAGACTGTTACTCCACCTAAAAACAAGGCCAGTATGATGTAGTAAATCAAATAACTCGAAGATTTAGCTGGAACATAAATAACTTGTATCTTTTGCCCAACAAGATTATTGATATTTTCTAATGACTGGTCTTCTATTGTGATAATGCGACTACCTATAGTAAATTCTTCATCAATAGCTTTAGTGAAAAGTAATTCCTTCCTATTCTTTCGGTTACTATTTTCCACTAATGTAAGGGAACTAGCAATTTCTTCTGAGAGTACGATTTCTTTTTTGAATTTGGTTTCTGATAGATCTTTTAATACATCAGCACCTACATACAGGGATGTGAATCCCATGATTCCGAGGAGCATAATCACATCAATTACACGTTCAGCTACTATGGTTCCAAACACCTTATCAAAAGGCTTGTTTTCTTTTTTAGCGAAGAACCCTCCACGAGCAAACTCTCCTGATCTTGGTATGGTTAAGTTCATAATGTATCCAATCATTACTGAGTGATACATGTTTTTAACCTTTAAGTTTTTATAACCTAATGCGTCTAGTTGGTACTTCCATCTAATAGAACGGCTTACATGACTTAACCAAGCAATGAGTAATGATAAAAACACCCATAAATAATTTGCGTTTTTAAATGTTTTAGGAATGTTCGCTTTTTCCTCTTCGCTTAAGTTTGTGTAGAAGAACCAAGTAAGGTATAAACCAATAGCAATTGGAACTCCAATTTTAAGGATTTTGATGATTGTGTTTTTCAAACTTTTTGATTTAGTAATCAAATATAAGGTTTACAGTTTTAAAGGAGTTTTTTTTATGAAAGTTTATGAATCTTTGTAATACATAAGTCAATTACTAGTTACTTTCAAAACACACCCCTTTGTCAAGTTTCCACTTGACATTTCCCCTCTCAAGAGGGGAAAACTTAAAAATTGGAACTTACTATAATGATATTAACCTAAAGCAACATCTAGTGTCATCATTACAATAAAACCAGCTATTAATCCAAGCGTAGCTAAATCTGTGTTTCCTCCACTCTGGCTTTCAGGGATCACCTCTTCTACTACAATAAAAATCATTGCTCCCGCTGCAAATGCTAGTGCATATGGTAAAATTGGAAAAACTTGCATGACAATGGCCGCTCCAATAACCGCAAATATTGGTTCTACGATTGCTGAAAGCTGTCCCCACTGCCATGATTTAAATCTGGAAACTCCTCTTCTTCGAACGGGCATAGACACTGCAAATCCTTCTGGAAAATTTTGGATTCCTATTCCAATCGCTAAAGCGATTGCTCCTCCCATTGTGAACACTTCAGCACCTCCAATTCCCATAATTTCTGGAGAAGCTAATGCTCCAAATGCTACACCAACCGCTAATCCTTCGGGAATATTGTGCAATGCTATGGCTAAAACGAGGAGCGTTGTTTTTTTCCAAGAGGTATCCATTCCTTCCGCTTCTTCTCGCTTTTTGAATAAATGTAAATGTGGTATTATTTTATCTAAACCAAAGAGAAACAAAGCTCCTAGTAAAAAACCGACAGATGCTGGGAGCCAAGATGGCACCTTGCTTAATCCAAGCTCATTTTGTACCTCAACATATTCTATAGCAGGAGATAACAAAGACCAATAACTAGCAGCAATCATTACTCCTCCAGTAAATCCTAGGGAAATGTCTAGCACTTTTCGGTTTTCTGACTTAAAGAAAAAAACCAAACCTGCACCTAAAGCAGTTAATCCCCATGTAAACAACCCAGCTAATAATGCTTGTAAAATTGGGCTTTGCTCAATAAACCATTGATATAAATTCAGTTCTTCCATCTTAACTTGTTTTTAAAATTATGTTTTTGCATACTTGTTCAGATAAGGTTATCGACTCTCCATTAAGACCAATAACCTTTGATGAATCGAAGGAAAATCGTTTTTGTACAGTAATTGTTTTTCCTAGTGTTAAATCGTGTTCCTCTAAAAACTGTAAAAATTCGATTTCTGAATTTTTCACCCCTACAATCACTCCTTTTTCATCTTCTAGCATTTCATCCAATGTTTTGGACTCTTCTCTTTTGGGTAAAACACCCAAACGATCAGGGATTGGATCACCATGAGGATCAAATTTTGGAAAACCTAGAAATGCTTCGAGGTTATTAATTAATTTTTCGGATTTTACATGTTCTAATTGTTCAGCTAGCTCATGTACTTCATCCCACTTAAATTGTAGTTTATCCACTAAAAACACTTCCCATAAGCGATGATTACGAATAATCTCTACTGCTATTTTTTCTCCTTTTTTGGTAAGGTTAACACCTTTGTATTTTGTGTAAGAAACAAGCTTTTTAGCTGATAATTTTTTTATCATATCCGTAATGGATGAAGCTTTTGTATCTAACCGATCAGCAATTGAATTGGTAGACACATCTTTCCCTTCTTTTTTAGAAAGACTGTAAATTGCTTTTAGGTAATTTTCTTCTGTTCTTGTATACATCTCTATTTAATCAATTCTAAAAATACTTCTTTAGATAAATACCCATCTTTTTTCACCACCATGGAGAGGTCTTTAGTGATAAATGTTGTTGTAGGAAACGAAAATTTCCCATCTTGTTGCATTAGTTGTTCTAAAAACTCATGTGTTTTTGTTGATGGTTGATACTGATACTTTCTACCTAAAAAATCTATTTCTTTAGTTGTTTCTCCATTAATTTTTATTGGATAGTAAGCTGCATTTAGTTTACTAATAACTGATTCGTTTTGAAACGTGGTATTTTTTTGTAACTGGCAATATTTACACCAATCGGTATAGAAAAAAAGAAGAATAGGCTTCTTTTCTTCCCTCATTTTTGCTGGCAATTCATCAAAGGAAACCCATTGAATAGCTTCTTGTGATTTTCCTTGCAAAACAAAAAATAGCGATATGATTAACAAGTGCTTCATTCGATCGTGTATGTTAATCCAAAGAAAAAACGTATTCCTTGGTTGGGTGCAAATACATAAGAAGGATCGAACGTTAAGGCTTGTGGATTATTAGGTGTTGCTACAGCCTGCCCTTCATTATCAAACGTTACATTTTTATCAAACGGATCAAAAGCCCTTGCTATACTATTAGCTGGAGGTGTATAGTTTAACAGGTTTTTTACTCCTCCATAAAATTCGAAATTTTTCCAAGCTTTAGCTACTTTAATATTCTGTAGACTAAACCATGGAGAATACTGATTTCTTTGATCTAGGTCGCTAATTAATGGGAGCTTCATTGGACCATATGTTTTGCCTGTATAATCAATCGACCAGCCTTTTTTAAAGGAATACCCCAATCGCCAAACAAAAGAAACTTGCTCTGTTAATAATTGAAGTTCTCGTTGACCGTTTTCTATTAAACTAACTTCTTGTAGAGTTGCTCCAATGTTTGCATTTAAACCATTAGAATGAACAGCATCTATGCTTAATGCGATTCCTTTAGACTCTGCATATCCTTCTAAATTGCCATAAATGATTTTATTTGGATCGGTATCGTAATCAGCAACTATTCGATTATCAAAATAGGTATAATAAATACTACCATCTAATGTTAAAAAGAGGTTCTTTTTGTTGCTCCATTTTTGAACAAAATTGAGATTAGCATTCCAAGAAGTTTCAGGCATTAGTTTTTCTTCAATAATAACTTCTCTAGCTCCTGTTAATGCTGCATGATCTTCACTAAATACATTTACTACACGGTATCCATTTCCCACTCCTATGCGAACAGTTGTGTATTTATTTTTTGTATTCCATTTATAGTTTAATCGTGGAGACCAGATGGATCCATGTAATTGATTGTAATTATATCTGATCCCTGATAAAAGCTTATTTTGATTATTGAATTTCCATTCGTCTTGAACAAAAACTCCTGGTAAATGAATAACAGATGGTGCATTTATTTGTGTTCCATTAGATAAAACACTAGTTGCTGGTGTGTTATCATCATACTGTGTATACCTGTAGCTGATTCCAGAAAGCACATGGTGACTATTAAAACTCTCATCCCACACTAATTGTCCAAAAGCAATGTGTTGATTTGCTAAGTACCATGTATCTCCATAAACAGAGTTTTGATAATGTCCGTTAGCACTAACCGATAGTTTTACAGATTGTTCAATAGGTAATTCGTAAACACCTAATATTTCCCAACGATTAGTATAAATACTTTCTCCATATACTGAATCGCCTCCTCTAAACTGTTTGTCCCAATCCATTTCTCCTCCCCATCGATCTTCGTAATTGTAACGAACAGCTAAAGATGTTAGTTTATTATCTTTTCGATGAAAATTCCACTTATTAAATATAGATATTCTGTCTTGCAGTGTTACATCAGTAAAATCATCGTTATTGTTATCAATTGGCACTCCATACTTGAAATAATTAATACCAAGTAACGTAGAGGCTTTTTTATTTGACCATTTAAATCCTAAATCTGTATTGGTTTCTAGCCAAGATGTTGTTGAAATATTTGCAGTAAAAACAGGTGCATAAGAAACTTTTTTAGTAATGATATTGATAACTCCTCCTACAGCCTCAGAACCATACAGTGTAGATGAAGGTCCTTTGATAACCTCCATTCGTTCAATTAGTGCTTGTGGAATCCCTGTTAATCCATAGACCGTAGACAATCCACTAACGATTGGCATCCCATCAATAAGAATACTTGTATACGGCCCTTCTAGTCCATTAATATGAATATCACCTGTGTTACAAACATTACAATTTAGTTGTGGTCTGATACCATTAATCTGCTGCACAGACTCAAACACTGATGGTGTTGGATTTGCTTTAAAAAATTGATCAGAATATACCTCAACCGCCACAGGACTCTCAAGTTTCGATACTTCTTTCATTGTTCCAGTGACTACCATTGTTTCTAGTTCTCCAAAAGATTCTTTTAATGTTATTGCCACCTCTCTTTGACTAGGAGATAAACTAATTTCTTTTTTATTAAACCCAATTGATGAAACAACTAAGGTTAGGGAGTCATTATTAGGTAAGTCTAATTCGAATTGTCCTTTTTGATCAGTGCTAACACCTCTATTAGCCTGTTTACAATATACATTCACAAATTCTAAAGGCTCATTTTTTTCATTAACTACATTCCCTTTGTAGGTTATTTGAGCAAAACCTACAAAGACTAAGAAATGAAGAACTAAGAAACAAAAAGTTTTTATCATCTGTCTTTTTTAGATATACAAATATAATATTTTTAGATTAATCTAAAAATAAAGTGCAGGCAAATAAAAAGACAGTCTAAAGTTATAGACTGTCTTCTATCTTAGTTTTAAAAATACTATTGAAAATGTATGCCACACTCTCTCGATTGGAGAGCCTTTACAGGATCAAAATAATCTAGGTTTTTGGGTAAACTATGCTCTTGCAAATAGTTATCTAACTCTTCGTCTGACCAATGAAAAAACGGACTTACTTTTAAAATACCATCATTACTTAAGCTCAGAATATTTTTAGAATCTCTGAATGCATTTTGCCCCTTCCGCAAGTTAGTAAACCATACCTCTGGCTTCCATTCGTTCAATGCCCTTCTAAAAGGTTCTAGTTTAACTAGCTCTGTGAATTCTTCATGCCTTGGATCATCAACTGATGGCATCCCTAATGTTACGTCAATATATCCTCGCGTATGTTTAGGCGTGTAAATATGAAGATTTAACCCTAAATTCTCTGTCAGTTGCTTGGTATGCTCGTAGGTTTTTGGTGTGTTATACCCTGTATCACACCAAATCACAGGAATATTTTTACTTTGACTGGTAACTGCATGCAAAATAGCAGAAGAATATACTCCGAAACTAGTCGTAACTATACTATTATCTGATTTATTTAAAGCCCATGCAACTATTTCATTTGGGCTTTTATCTTTTAATAGCTGATTCCCCTCTTCTATTTCTTTTTCGCTCATATACTTTCGTATTATACTAGAAGTCTATGTTATTAAGACTCTGCACTTACTTGCATCTAAAGATAAGCATAATTATTTGTTGATTAATCTACCCTGTTAAGAATAGGTTTTGAATAATTTACTGTAAACAGCAATATTCTGATGATCGTTAATCGACTGATCGGTGAAAATTTCTCTATCAAGTGTGTGTTGCTGTTCGTAAACCTCTTTCATTTCTAATATAGGTGAAAAACAAATATCAAAGTCTTCGGCTTGTTTTATCCACTCATCCCGCGTTTTTGTTTTAAAAAGGTCTTCTAATTTCTTCTTATCAAAAACCCCATCAACTAATTCCTGATCTTTGGTCGCTTTCCAACCTGGTTTGTCAACCATATCACAGAACGAATTCCAAAACTTTAACTCAAAAGCCCCTAGAGCTATCCATTTATTATCTGCACATTTATAGACGTTATAATTCACCATCATTCCACTTAAAAATGGCATTTTTAGGTAATCTAAGCCACCTTGAAACATACCGTGAGCAATTGTCCCTAACGATAACGTTGCATCAAATAAAGAAACATCTACGAATTGCGGTTTATTTTGAATTTTTTGAGCTAGTAAGGCACTGGTGCAGGCAGAAACCAACGTTAACGAGCCTCCCGCAATATCCGCTACTTGGAAACCAGGGATTACTGGCTTTCCATTCTCATCTTTATTTAAACTCAATAGACCTGTTTCTGCAAGATAATTAACATCATGCCCCGCTTTGTCTTTATTCACTCCAGATTGACCATAACCCGTTACAGAAACGTACACGATGTTAGGGTTAATTTTTTTTACCTCTTCAAAAGACAAATTAAACCCAGCCATAGCTCCTGGTCGGAATTGTTCGACCAAGATATCTGCTTTTTTTATTTCTTCCACTATTTGCTGGTAGCCCTCTTCGGTTTCATAATTTACAATCAGTGATGTTTTATTTGCATTGATCGCATGAAACATGGTAGACACTCCCTCAATTTTAGGATCATAAAAGCGGGTATAATCCATTCGCTTGGGACTTTCTACCTTTATGATTTCTGCTCCAAGCTCACCTAGCATATGTGTACCTAGCGGACCAGGAAGTAATCTAGTAAAATCTAGAATTCTGATTCCTTTTAGTGGTTTGGTTTGTTGCATGAACAAGTTAGTTCTTATAAAAAACTCTTTTATTAGCTTCTTTGATGCGTTGTTTTAAGCTTTCTGGAAGCTTAAAACGCTCTCCGTACTTACTTTCTAACGACTCCGCATAGCTAGCAAATTCATCTTTACCAACATAATCAATGTAAGCCATTACCCCACCTGTATGAATTGGGAAACCTAATCCAAGAATAGATCCAATATCAGCATCTTTAGGTTCTTTTAATACTCCAGAGTCTAAACACTTGTATGAGTCAATAACCATGGCGAACAATAACCTTCTGCCCACTTCAACTTCATCGAAATCGGCTTGTGGAGGAAAAATATCGGACCATCCTTTCCAAATCGTTTTTTTACCGTTTGCTGGGTAGTCGTAAAACCCTTTTCCTTCTTTCTTCCCTTTTCGTCCGTGGGTAGTAACGATATCAGTAATCGTTTTTTGAAGTTTGATTTCGTGATCTGTTAAGTCTGGATCTTCGCTTAACACATCTAAGATTAACTGAATGTTTACTTCATCCGTAACAGCTAATGGTCCAACAGGCATTCCTATTTTCTTCGCTACATTTTCTATGACAGCAGGCGGTACACCTTCCGAAAGCATCGCAATACCTTCCTGTACATACTTTCCAAACACACGAGAAGTAAAAAAGCCTCTACCATCGTTTACTACGATAGGAACTTTTCTAATTTGCGTTACGTAATCCATCGCAGCAGCAAGTGTTTCTTCACTTGTTTTTTCTCCAACGATTACCTCAACCAATGGCATTTTATCTACTGGCGAAAAGAAATGTAAACCAATATATTTATCTGGCTTAGAAGAAGCCTCAGCTAATTTCGTAATTGGAATTGTGGAAGTATTCGAAGAGTAAATCACATCTTTTCCAATCACTGCTTCAGTTTCTTTTGTAACTGTATTTTTTAATTTCTCGTTTTCAAAAACAGCTTCTATCACTAAATCACAATCAGCTAAGTCTGACACTTGATCAGTTGCATGAATTTTATTTAATAGTGCTTGTTTTTTCTCTTCTGTGGTTCTTCCTTTTTGAAGTTTTTTTGTTTCGATTTGATCGGTATAGCTTTTTCCTTTTTCAGCTCCTTCTAAACTCACATCTTTTAATACAACATCCATTCCTGCTTTTGCACTCACATAAGCAATTCCTGCTCCCATCATTCCAGCCCCTAATATCCCTACTTTTTTATAGGCTACTTTATCGTACCCTTCAGGTTTGGATTTTCCTTTAGAAGCATCACCAATAAAGATGAATGAAGAACGAATGATGTTTTTTGTCTCTTTACTAAATAAGGTATCTACAAAGTAACGTGCTTCTACCTCCAAGGCACTATCTAACGAACAAGAAGCTCCATGATAAATAGCACTAATCGCATTTTTAATGTGCGGCATGTTTCCATGTGTAGTTTTATAAGCCATCGCATTCGATACACTAAAAAACTCGTTTACTCCAGAAACCTGACCAATACCAACTGGTGTTCCTTTTATTTTGAAACGCTTGTTATCCCAAGGTTGCTCCGAATTTCCTACAGTTAGGATCCATTCTTTCGCCAATGCATTAATATCCTCCTTTTCATCACACACAGCATCCACTAATCCTTCATTTAAGGCTTGTTCTGCTGTTAATTTTGTTGATTGTGTGATATACTGAATAGTTTTTTGAATGCCTAACATTCGCAAGTAACGTTGTGTTCCTCCAGCTCCTGGGAATAATCCAACAGAACACTCAACTAAACCAATTCTATTTTTAGGATTATTACTCATGATACGGTGGTGACAAGTTAAAGCAATTTCACAGCCTCCTCCAATGGCTAATCCATTGATAGCAGCAACAACTGGTTTACCACAGGTTTCCAATTTACGCATGTGTTGATGCGTTGTCATCATGTTATTGAAGTAATCTTCTTTAGATTTATCGTAGTTTAAGAACCATTTTAAATCTCCTCCAGCTATAAAGTCTCTTTTAGCAGAATTGATTACTAATCCTTTGACATTTTCGTCATCGATTGCCCCATTAACTACATCAAAAAACTCAGCAACAGTTACTTCGTTCATGATGTTTACAGATGAATTTGCCACATCCCATGTGACGAATGCTATTCCATCATTATCTACGTTATATTTAATATGTTGAGTACTCATTAAATTCTTTTTTAAAGGTTATTACACACGCTCAATAATAGTAGCGATTCCCATTCCACCACCTACGCAAAGCGTTGCTAAAGCAGTGCTTTTATCTTGTCTTTCAAGTTCATCAAGAGCTGTTCCTAAAATCATACAGCCAGTAGCTCCTAGTGGGTGTCCCATAGCAATAGCACCACCATTTACATTTACTTTTGAATGATCAATATTAAAATTCTCCATCAATCGCAACGGAACAACAGCAAAAGCTTCGTTCACTTCAAAAAGATCAATATCAGAGGCTTCCATTCCTGCATTGTTTAATGCTTTTCTGGTTGCAGGTGATGGTCCTTCTAGCATAATTAATGGTTCAGAACCAATAACAGCTCCCATTTTTATTTTAGCTCTAGGTTTTAACCCAAGTTTTTCGCCAACCTCTTTATTACCGATCAACATAAAAGCAGCACCATCCACAATTCCGGAAGAGTTACCTGCATGATGTACATGGTTAATACTTTCCACCTCTACATATTTATCAATAGCCGTTTGATCAAAAAGCATTTCTCCCATTTTTTGAAAAGAAGGCTTTAAACCAGAAAGAACTTCAAGCGTTGTGTTTGATCGAATGTATTCGTCTTTTGCTAAGTGAACCATTCCATTAATATCTTTTACAGGAATGAGAGACTTATCGAAATAACCACTCTTTTGTGCATGCGTAGCACGTTGTTGAGAAGTAACTGCAAAACTATCTACATCGTTTCTAGTGTAACCGTATTTAGTAGCAATTAAATCTGCTGAAATACCTTGAGGAACAAATTTTCCATAAGCTGCATCAGGCTCCATTACCCAAGCTGAACCATCAATTCCCATTGGCACGCGAGACATTGATTCAACACCTCCAGCTACTAATAAACTTTCCCATCCAGAGCGAATACGAGCTGCCGCTTGATTGACCGCTTCTAATCCAGAAGCACAGTATCTGTTTAATGAAACACCTGCTAAGTGATCTCCATATTCTGATAACTGAGCAGCTACTTTTGAAACATTCCCCCCTTGCTCTCCTGCTTGCGTTACACAACCTGTAATCACATCTTCTACTAAAGAGGTATCTAAATTATTTCTTTCTTTTAGTGCTGTTAAGCAGGTTGCTGCTAATTGAACCGGACTTACTTGTGTAAGCCCTCCATTTTTTTTACCTATTCCTCTAGGCGTACGAACGGCATCGTAAATGTATGCTTCCATGTATGCTTATATAATTAAATTCAAATTACTTATGCTGCATTCACAAATGTTAAATAATGCAACAAGATGTTAAGCAAATGTAATCATCTTTTTTGATTTACTTTTTTGTTTAAATATGAAGCTCCTCAAAAGCTAATATTTAGCAAATTAATTAGACTCATTATAAATAACGTCTTCCAAAAAACACATATCGCTGTAAATAAACACATTAATAACCATAACCTCTGTAAATCTTTCTCTTTCAAAATCTTTCAAAATTCCTTATCTTTGCACTAAGTTTAACTACCAAAAAACAATACATACATGGCATTTGATATAGAAATGATAAAAGCTGTTTACGAAAGAATGGCTAACCGTGTTGATGAAGCACGTAAAGTAGTTGGTAAGCCGTTGACGCTTGCTGAAAAAATATTATATACTCACCTGTGGGATGGTACTGCTACATCTGCATATAAGAGAGGAAAAGACTATGTTGATTTTGCTCCAGATAGAATTGCTTGTCAGGATGCTACTGCACAGATGGCCTTATTACAGTTTATGCAAGCTGGAAAAACGAAGGTTGCGGTTCCTACTACTGTTCACTGTGATCACTTAATTCAAGCTCGTTTAGGTGCTGAAAAGGACTTACAAGAAGCAATCAATACAAGTAATGAGGTCTTTAATTTTTTACAATCTGTATCAAACAAGTATGGTATTGGGTTTTGGAAGCCAGGAGCTGGTATTATTCACCAAGTAGTTTTAGAAAACTATGCATTTCCAGGAGGAATGATGATTGGAACTGACTCTCACACAGTAAATGCTGGTGGTTTAGGGATGGTTGCCATTGGTGTTGGTGGTGCTGATGCTGTTGATGTAATGGCAGGAATGCCTTGGGAATTAAAATTCCCAAAATTAATTGGTGTTAAACTTACTGGAAAATTAAGTGGATGGTCTTCTCCAAAAGATGTTATTCTTAAAGTAGCAGGTATTTTAACTGTAAAAGGTGGTACTGGAGCTATTGTTGAATACTTTGGTGAAGGTGCTAAGTCAATCTCTTGTACTGGTAAAGGTACCATTTGTAATATGGGAGCTGAAATTGGTGCAACTACTTCTACTTTTGGGTATGACGATTCAATGGAGCGTTACTTAAGAGCTACAGGAAGAAATGATGTTGCTGATGAAGCCAACAAAATTGCTGAATACTTAACTGGAGATGATGAAGTTTATGCTAATCCAGAACAATATTTTGACCAAGTAATTGAAATCAATTTAGATGAATTACAGCCACATTTAAATGGTCCTTTTACTCCAGATTTAGCTACTCCAGTTGGAAAGCAAATGACAGAAAAGGCTACTGCAAATGATTGGCCATTAGATGTTGAGTGGGGATTAATTGGTTCTTGTACAAACTCTTCATATGAGGATTTATCTAGAGCAGCTTCTGTTGCTAAGCAAGCTGTTGATAAAGGTTTAGTAACAAAAGCAAAATTTGGTATCAATCCTGGTTCTGAACAAGTAAGATATACAACAGAAAGAGATGGAATTTTAGATGTGTTTGAAAAATTAAATGCAACTATCTTTACCAATGCATGTGGACCATGTATCGGACAATGGGCAAGATACAGTGATCCTAAGAATGCTCCAAAAAACAGTATTGTACATTCATTTAACAGAAACTTTGCTAAAAGAGCAGACGGAAACCCAAATACACACGCATTTGTAACTTCTCCTGAAATTGTTGCTGCAATTGCTATTTCTGGTCGTTTAGATTTTAATCCAGCAACTGATACTCTATTAAATAAAGATGGACAAGAAGTTAAACTAGAGGAACCAACTGGTTTAGAACTTCCTCCAAAAGGTTTTGATGTAGAGGATCCTGGTTATATAGAGCCTGCAGTTGACGGTAGTAATGTTGAAGTTGTTGTTGATCCAGATTCTAATCGATTAGAATTATTGACTCCTTTTGAGCCTCTAGGAACTGAAATTACAGGAGCAAAATTATTGATTAAAGCTTACGGAAAATGTACCACAGACCATATTTCTATGGCAGGTCCATGGTTAAAATATAGAGGACATTTAGATAACATTTCTAACAACTGTTTAATTGGTGCTGTAAATGCTTTCAATAAAGAAACTGATAAAGTTAAAAACCAACTAACAGGTGAATACGGACCAGTTCCAGCAACACAACGTGCATACAAGGATGCAGGTATAAAAACTGTTGTTGTGGGTGATCATAATTATGGAGAAGGTTCATCAAGGGAACATGCTGCAATGGAACCTAGACATTTAGGTGTAGCAGCTGTAATCGTTAAATCATTTGCTCGTATCCACGAAACAAACCTTAAAAAACAAGGGATGTTAGGATTAACTTTTGCAAATGAAAGTGATTATGATTTAATACAAGAGGATGACACATTCAACTTCTTAGATTTAGATCAATTTGCTCCAGATACTCCATTAACATTAGAGATTGAGCATAAAGATGGCTCAACTGAAGTTATCAAATTAAACCATACATATAATGCTAATCAAATTGAATGGTACAAGCAAGGTTCTGCATTGAACTTAATAAAAAAGCAAAATGCTGTAGGAGCTTAATTCTTTGATTTAGAATAAAAACAAGTTTAGAGCTGGCGATATTCGTCAGCTCTTTTTGTATATATTTGATTATGAACAAAACAGCATTAATTACTGGAGCAACAAGTGGAATAGGAAAAGAGTTAGCCTATATCCATGCAAAAAAGGGAAATGATTTATTCTTAATTGCTAGGAGTGAAAAGAATTTAGCCCAAATAAAAGATGACATTTCCTCAAAATTAAATGTAGATGTTAAGTACACTCCTTTTGACCTAACCCACATCAATCAGCTTGATGCATTTATTAATAATCTTTTAGACTCTGGAATTAAAATTGACTATTTAATTAATAATGCTGGTATAACCGAGATAAAAAGTGTTGAAAATCAAGACTGGGAATCTATTCATAAAATAATACAATTAAACATCACTGCTTTAACCAAAATTTGTCACGCTTTTGTTCCTCATTTAAAAGAAAACAAAGGTAAAATACTAAATGTAGCCTCAGTTGCATCTTTCCAGCCAATACCTTTACAAGCTGTTTACGCTGCCTCTAAGGCTTATGTGCTCAATTTTTCGATTGCTTTACACGAAGAATTATCTCCATATGGTGTAACTGTAACGAGTTTATGCCCTGGAATTACAGATACAAACATGTCCCGCTCTGTTAATGCTAGTGAAAAAATATTAAACAACAAATTAATCACACAATCTCGCAAAGAAGTAGCAACAGTTGGATATAAGGCTATGATTAAAGGTAAACCTGTAGCTATTTCGGGTTCTTTTAATAAACTAAACGTTAACATTGCTAATGCATTACCAAAATCATGGGTAGCAAAGATTAATAAGTTTGGTTTTGAAAGAGCTTTAAAAAAATAGACTGACAACAAACTATTTGTATTCTTATTTTTATTTATTCTAAATAAAAATAGTAGATTTGCTATCATTTTAATTATCTACTATGGAAAGTTTAGGATTTACTGCTATTAATTATATCTCTTGTAACGAAGATTATAGAGATCGTTTTGAAGAATTATTTAAAGATCGTGCTGGTTTAATTGACAATAACAAAGGCTTCAGAAACATGCATGTACTAAGACCTGCTAAACCAGAAGACGACTACTTAATCGTTAGCTATTGGGATTCAGAAGAAGACTTTACCGCTTGGACACAAAGTAAAAGTTTTATTGACGGACACAAAAGGGGTTTTGCTGATATTAAAAAGGCAAAAGAAGAAGGAAAAGAACCTCCTATGAAATCTTCTTTCAAAACTTATCAAATCATTACAAATTAATAACACTTAAACCATTTGACTTCACAATGGTGAAAGTAGGAATCCTGTATAGAAAAAATCATGTCTTTTTCTTTTTACACACCCTTAAATCCCTCTCAAGAGGGAAACTATTTGATATGATTTTTTCTCTTCCTCAATATTTTTCGATTTTCATAAATAAAAAAAGAGCTTACAATCATGTAAGCTCTCATTCATTTAAAACTAGTTAACCTCTTACTCTCTAATCATTTTTTTGTATCGAACTCTAGTTGGTTGCATTTCTCCTAGTCTTTTCTTTCTATTTTCAAGGTATTCAGAATAAGTACCATCAAAGAAATAAACCGTAGAATCGTTTTCGAATGCTAAGATGTGTGTACAGATACGATCTAAAAACCATCTGTCGTGGGAAATAACTACCGCACAACCTGCAAAATTTTCAATTCCAAGCTCTAACGCCCTAAGTGTATTAACATCTAAATCGTTAGTTGGCTCATCAAGTAAGAGAACATTTGCTTCTGTTTTAAGCGTCATTGCTAAATGCAAACGATTTCTTTCACCTCCTGATAAAACACCTATCTTTTTGTTCTGATCGGATCCATTAAAATTAAATCTAGACACGTAAGCTCTAGCATTGATTTGTGTTCCTCCTACTTCAATCAATTCATTACCTCCACTTACTACTTCATAAATCGTTTTGTTTGGATCTAAATCTTTATGTGTTTGATCTACGTATCCAATTTTAACAGTATCTCCAACATTAAATGATCCTTGATCTGGTGTTTCTTCCCCCATGATCATTCTGAAGATAGTAGTCTTACCAGCTCCATTTGGACCAATAACCCCTACAATTCCAGCAGGTGGTAACTTAAAGTTTAAATCTTCGTATAATAATTTATCTCCAAAAGCTTTTGATACTCCTTCTGCCTCAATAACATTATTTCCTAATCGTGGTCCGTTAGGAATTGGCAGTTCTAGTTTAGCTTCTTTTTCAGCATCTTGCTGACTAAGCATTTGCTCATAATTAGTGATACGTGCTTTATTTTTAGCTCTTCTTCCTTTGGGACTCGTTTGAATCCATTCAAGTTCTTGCTCAAGGTGTTTTCTTCGTTTGCTTTCTTGTTTTTCTTCTTGCTTTAATCGTTTTGCTTTTTGATCTAACCAAGAAGAATAATTTCCTTCCCATGGAATTCCTTGTCCTCTGTCAAGTTCTAGAATCCAACCAGCAATATTATCTAAGAAGTAACGGTCGTGCGTTACTGCAATCACCGTACCCTTGTATTGTTGTAAATGCTGCTCTAACCACTGTACGGACTCGGTATCTAAATGGTTGGTAGGCTCATCTAGCAATAGTATATCTGGATTTTTAAGCAATAAGCGACATAGTGCTACTCTTCTTAGCTCTCCTCCTGATAAATGTTCAATTTTAGCATCTCCCGGAGGTGTTCTTAATGCATCCATTGCCAATTGTAAACGAGAGTCAATATCCCAAGCATCTAATTGATCGATTCTTGTTTGAACTTCCCCTTGACGATCAATCAACGCTTGCATTTTATCAGCATCGTTCATGATTTCTTCATCCATGAACTTTTCATTAATTTCCTCGTACTCTTTCAATACATCCATTACTTCCTGCACTCCTTCTTGTACGATTTCTTTTACCGTTTTCGTTGGATCAAGCTTTGGTTCTTGGGGAAGATACCCAACAGAATATCCATCAGAAAAAACAACATCTCCTTGAAATTCTTTGTCTTCTCCAGCGATAATACGCAACACAGTAGACTTACCGGCTCCGTTTAAACCTAAAATTCCAATTTTTGCTCCGTAGTAGAAGCTTAAATAAATATCCTTTAAAATATGTTTTCCTTGTGGGGTGTATTTATTCACCTTCACCATCGAAAAGATCACTTTCTTATCGTCTGACATGTGTATTTAATTTTATTTGTTAGCAAAAATACTAAAGTTAATCGACAGGGACTAACGAAATTTCTTACTCATTGTGATAAGGCTCATTGTTTAAAATCGTAAACGAACGGTAAACCTGCTCTAATAGGAATGTACGAATCATTTGATGCGAAAAAGTCATTTTAGACAGGCTTAATTTTGAGGAACATCTTTTATAAATTTCTTCATCAAAACCATAAGCTCCACCAACTATAAAGCAAAGTGTTTTAATTCCGCTATTCATTTTTTTTTGCATAAATACACTCATTTCAACTGAAGTATAATGCCTTCCTTTTTCATCAAGAAGAACTACAGTATCTGTTGACTGGATATTTTTAAGTAATAACTCAGCTTCTTTACGTTTGATTTCCTTTGGAGATAAGTTCTTTGCTTTTTTGAGTTCAGGTATTACTTGGTAATCTACTTTAACGTATTTTGATAACCGTTTAAGGTATTCTTTTTCAGCTTCTACAAAATAATTATTAACTGTTTTTCCTATTACCAATAATTTAATTGTCATACCGTTTATCACTAATTCTTGCAATGATACAAATAGGATCGTTAAATTAGGTGTCGTAATAAAGATATTCTATTAAAAACCAATGGCACACACTGTTTCAAAAGAAGAAATTCACGAATTTATTAAACTAGCTATCGAGGAAGACATCAAAGATGGAGATCATTCCTCACTATCTTGTATTCCCTCGGATGCTAGAGAAAAAGCTAAATTATTAGTTAAAGAAGATGGTATTTTAGCTGGTGTAGAATTAGCTAAAGTTATTTTCAACTATTTTGATTCAACTGCTGAGTTAGAAATTTTCATGAATGATGGAGATCAAATGAAGGTTGGAGATATCGCTTTTCACGTGGAAGGTAATGCACAAGCGATTTTACAAGCAGAACGTTTGGTGTTAAACTGTATGCAACGCATGAGTGCCATCGCTACCAAGACGTATGAGGTAAGTAAAACACTAGAAGGTTTAAAAACAAAAGTTCTTGATACAAGAAAAACGACTCCTCTATTACGATTTTTAGAAAAATGGGCGGTACGAATAGGGGGCGGTCATAATCATCGCTTTGGTTTGTACGATATGATTATGCTTAAAGACAATCACATTGATTATGCTGGTGGAATTGAAGCTGCTATTACCAAAACAAATGCTTACTTGAAAGCAAAAAATAAGTCTTTAAAAATCGAAATTGAAACAAGGAACCTTAATGAAGTAAAAGAGGTGTTGCGCATCGGTAATGTGGATCGTATCATGTTAGATAATTTTTCATATGAAGACATTAAAACAGCGGTAGCACTTATTGGCGATCGTTTTGAGACTGAAGCTTCTGGTGGAATTACTTTAGAAACAGCTCGATCATATGCTGCATGTGGTGTAGATTACGTTTCAATGGGAGCATTAACTCACTCCGTAAACAATTTAGATTTGAGTTTAAAAGCCATTAAATAAAACATTATGGAAAACGTACTTGAAATTAACGGCTTAACGAAGAGATTTGGCTCCTTTACTGCCGTTAACAACCTTTCTCTAACGGTAAAACGCGGACAAGTATACGGAATACTAGGACCTAACGGAAGTGGTAAAACTACTACTCTAGGCATGGTACTGGATGTGATCAATCCATCCGAAGGAAGCTATAAATGGTTTGGGTCCGAAGAAAATCAAAGGCATCGTATTGGAGCTATTTTAGAGCATCCTATTTTTTATCCCGATTTATCTGGACAACGAAACCTAGAAATATCGGCTGCTATTAAAAACGCTCCTAAGGAAAACATTGAAAAGGTGCTAAAACGAGTGGAGCTATGGGAGCGAAGAAAAAATAGTTTTAAATCGTTCTCATTAGGGATGAAGCAACGTTTAGCTATCGCTGCTGCTCTACTTTCAGATCCTGAAGTATTGGTGTTAGATGAACCTACCAATGGATTAGATCCGCAAGGAATTAATGCCATGCGTGAATTAATTAATTCTATTGCAGCTGAAGGAAAAACGATCATTATCTCTAGTCACCTGCTTGATGAAATTCAAAAGATGTGCTCGCATTTTATCATTCTTAAAAATGGTACGCTTTTAAAAGAGGGTATCATCAATGATATTACTGGTGGCAAAAAATCATTTATTGTCGGCTCAACCAATCCAGCTTTAGAACAATTAATTGATGCAATGCCTCATTTAACTGATAAAAAGCAGCTAAAACCTACCGAGTGGCTCATAGCTTTTGATACAGAAATACAAGGAGATAAAGTAAATGAGTATTTTGTTTCTAACGAGGTTTATTTATCTCAAATTCAGGAACACAGAACAAGTTTAGAAGAAGAATTTTTACAAATAACAAAGTAAGCGATGCGATTATTACGAATAGAATGGATGAAACTAAAAGGAAACAAGTCTTTTTGGATTTTCTCGTTAATTTTTATGGTGTTTTTACCCTTTTTAGTGGTATTGCTACCAAGTATGTTAGGAGGAGAAGTATCTGGCGGAGTAAAAATGTACCCGTTGATGCCTAAAACAGCTGAAAACACATGGTATATCGTAACGCTTACATCTAGTTACTTCACCATGTTCATATTGGCTTTTATTCTCATTTATCATATTGTGAATGAGTTTAACTATCGTACTGCTCGCCAAAACGTGATTGATGGTTTTTCACGCATGCAATACTTACAAGGCAAGCTTTTGCTTATGCTTCTACTATGTGTTTTAGCTACCATTTATGTTTTTTTAACAGGACTTATTGCTACTTCTTACTTTGGTTCAATTCCTAGAGAGGAACTAACCAGCTTCACAGAAATGATGGGAGGCATGATGGGTACCAAGCCAGTTGTAATTGAATACGGAGGGCTATTAGAAGGTGTGTCTATGGTTGGAAACTACTTTTTACAAATCCTTGCCTACTTTTCATTTGCTATGTTTGTTTCCTTTTTATTGAGAAAAGGAGCACTTGCTATTTTGGTTTTCTTTGCTTCTTTTTTAATAGAAGTTATAGGAAGGGGGATACTATCAGCATATGGATATGAAACTATAGTATCTTATTTGCCATTAAAAAGTATGTCAATGATACTTCCTAACCCAGGAATCGAAACAATTGTTTCTGGTATGGCTGTTCCTAATCCAGCAACAATTGAAAACATTGTAGTTGTTTTAATTTATTCTGGAGTATTTATTTTGGGATCTATTCTACTATTTAAGAAAAGGGATATTAGTTAAACCTTATTTGAACGAAAAACGCTTGGGGTGTTTTATTGATTTATTGTAACAAAATAAAGGGTGTTTTACTGATTTATTGTAACAAAGTAAAGGGTGTTTTCCTTATTCTAAGACATAAAAAGTCTCTATACCTTCGAAATTAGTCTAAATCTCAAGGCTTCATTTAAGAGTTGCCTTGATTCAGGGAACATCAATTAGAGCTAGGTTATTTATTTACCTATACCTTAAATTCAGAAGTAGTATGGAACTTAATTTCTGGATAATCCATTTCTGCTTGACGTAATAAAAACGCTGATTCTGCTAAAAATACTGGATTTTCATCTTTATCATAAGCAATATAGCTTGATTTTCTTCGGACGAATTCTTCAATTTTATCTTTATCATCGCTTGTCATCCAGCATGCTTTATGGAAATTACGGTGTTGAAAATCACACGATGCACCATACTCGTGTTGTAAACGGTATTGGATTACTTCAAATTGTAATTCCCCAACTACACCAATAATTTTTCTATTTCCTGGTTGTTGAATAAACATTTGCGCTACCCCTTCATCGGTTAATTGAGAAATTCCCTTTTCCAATTGTTTAGATTTCATTGGGTCTTTATTGATTAATTCCCTGAAAATTTCTGGTGAGAAACTAGGAATTCCTTTGAAAGTCATGTCTTCACCTTCGGTGAGTGTATCCCCTATTTTAAAACTCCCTGTGTCATATAATCCGATCACATCTCCAGGAAACGCCTGATCAATAACACTTTTATCCTGCGCCATAAAACTGGTAGGATTGGAAAAACGCACTTTCTTTTCGTTTCGCACATGATGATAGAACTTGTTCCGCTCAAAAACACCTGAACAAATCTTAAAAAAGGCAATTCGATCCCTGTGTTTTGGATCTAAATTTGCATGAATTTTAAATACAAAACCAGATAATTTGTTTTCTGTAGGAATTATTTCTCTTACGTCTGTATGCGTTGGTTTAGGACTAGGAGCGATTCCGATAAACGAATCCAGTAATTCCTGTACCCCGAAATTGTTTAACGCACTACCGAAAAACACAGGTGCTAAGTTTCCTTTCAGGTATTCTTCCTTGTTAAATGGTTCGTAGACACCTTCAATTAATTCAATATCTTCTCTTAATTGGTCAGCATCTTCTTTACCAACATAATCTTCAAGAGCACTATCTTTTAGATCAGTAATTTCTACTCGATCTTCTTCGATATTCGTTTTATTTACTTGAAATAAATTTAAGCTAGAATTAAAAATATTGTAAACCCCTTTGAAACGATCTCCAATGTTGATTGGCCATGAAAGCGGACGAACATTAATGGAAAGTTTCTCTTCGATCTCATCCAGCAAAGTAAATGGATCTTGTCCTTCCCTATCCAGTTTATTAATGAAAACGATTACTGGCGTATTTCGCATGCGACAAACATTCATCAACTTTTCTGTTTGTGTTTCTACACCATTTACACAATCGATGATAAGTACAACACTATCAACTGCAGTAAGCGTACGGTAGGTATCTTCTGCAAAATCCTTGTGACCAGGTGTATCGAGTAAGTTAATTTTTAATCCCTTATAATTAAAGCCCATGACAGAAGTAGCAACAGAAATCCCCCTTTGCTTTTCAATTTCCATAAAATCGGAAGTGGCAGACTTCTTTATCTTATTTGATTTAACAGCACCTGCCGTTTGAATCGCCCCACCAAAAAGTAACAGCTTTTCTGTTAATGTGGTTTTACCAGCATCCGGGTGACTAATAATCGCAAAAGTTTTCCTTTTGTTTATTTCTTCTTTGAGTTTACTCATGTGCTCACGTGATTAAACCACAAAATTAATACCTATAAATTGTTTTGAAAGGAATTAACTGTTTTTTTGGGTCTCTGAGAGACATCTATTAATTAAATATTGTTTTGATCTATTGAAAATGATACATAAATTAAGTAAATACTACTAGATGTATTGGGGGTAGTATTAGTATATTTAGAGGTTGATGACAAGTGATTAACAAATGCTTGAAAATTAAATAAACTTAAATGGTCAATTTCAAAGAAAAAGCAGATAAAATTTGGGAAGTAGCTAACCTACTTCGTGGAGACTATAAACGTTCTGATTACGGAAAGGTGATTTTGCCAATGACAATTCTTAGACGACTAGACTGCGTGCTTGCACCAAACAAACAGAAAGTACTTGACACTTTACCGAAAGTTGAAAAAAGTAGTGAAACTGCCAAAGACAAAGTGCTAAACGCTACTGCTGGAATGAACTTCCACAATAGAAGTAAATTTGACTTTGATAAAATTATAGCAGACCCAAACAATGTGGCTTCTAATCTAAGAAACTACATCAACGGATTCTCTACTTCTGCTCGTGAAATTATTGAATACTTTAATTTTGACGACCAAATTGATAGAATGGACGACCCAAAAGCGGACATTCTTTATCGAGTGGTAAAAGCATTTCAAGAAATTGACTTATCTGATATGAGTTCAATGGAAATGGGATATGCATTTGAACATCTGATTCGGAAATTTGCAGAGCAATCCAATGAAACCGCAGGAGAACACTTTACACCTCGTGAAGTAATCAAACTAATGGTTAATATGCTATTTAATGAAGATAGCGAAATACTAACCAAAGAAGGCATTGTAAAAACATTGTACGACCCAGCTTGTGGAACTGGTGGAATGCTTTCCGTTGGAGAACAACACGTAAAAGAACTAAACCCAAATGCAGAATTAAAAGTATTTGGACAAGAGATAAATCCTGAGTCGTATGCTATCTGTAAATCGGATATGTTGATAAAAGGACAAAATCCAAGCAATATAAAATTTGGAAACACTTTTACTGTTGATGGGTTAGAAGATGAACATTTTGATTATATGCTGTCGAATCCGCCTTTTGGAGTGGACTGGAAAAAGGCACAGAAAATCATAAAAGCAGAACACGAAAACAAAGGAGTGAAAGGTCGTTTTGGTGCTGGACTTCCTCGTATTAATGATGGTTCTTTACTGTTTTTACAGCATATGATTTCTAAAATGAAACCATCGGGAACTCGAATTGCGATTGTGTTTAATGGTTCACCTCTATTTTCTGGTTCGGCAGGAAGTGGTGAAAGTGAAATACGTAAATGGATTATTGAAAACGATTGGCTTGAAGCCATTGTAGCTCTACCAGATCAATTGTTTTACAATACAGGAATTTCCACTTATGTGTGGTTAGTGAACAACAAAAAAGAAGAAAATAGAAAAGGTAAAGTGCAACTTATAACTGCTACAGGAGCAAAAGATGAAGAACTCATTGCTGATGGCAAATTAGAAGTAAACCGTTTTTGGAAAAAAATGGATAGAAGTTTAGGAAGCAAACGAAAAGAAATTCCTGAAAACGGTAATACTAAAGGTATTGGTTTTATTAGCCAACTATATGGGAACTTTGAAGAAAATGAGTTTTCTAAAATTTTACCAAATGACTATTTTGGGTATTGGCGTATTACGGTAGAACAACCAGACTATTCTGATTTAATGACCAAAGTTGCTCACGATAAGCAAACATTGGTTGATTTCTTAAATAGTGCTAGCATTGAGGAAATTCAAAAACAAGTAAATGAGTTCGAGGCATTATTTAAAATGCATATTGAGGAAGGCAAATGGAAACAAGAAGGAAACATTTTAACCATTGAAAAGAACAGAAAGATTAAAATAAAACCATCTTCAAGTAAAAGAGACTACGAAAACATTCCATTTTTACGAACAGAAAAAGATGGTAATCTAGTACCTCAAACTATTGAAGAATATTTTGAAAGAGAAGTTACACCACATTTACCCGAAGCTTGGATAGACGAAAAGAAAATCAAAATAGGTTACGAAATAAACTTTACTAAATATTTCTATGAATTTAAACCACTTCGTTCATTAACAGCTATTAAAGCAGATATTTTGGCTTTGGAAAAAACATCATTAGAAAACCAACAAACTGTGCTTGACTAATGAAAACTTACGAAAATTATAAGGACAGTGGTATAGAATGGATTGGTGAGATTCCTGAACATTGGGAGAAGATTAATTTTAATCACTATGTTTTCTTAAGACACGGTTATCAATTTAGGGATTATGACTTTACACAATCTGGGTTAAAAATTATCAAGATAACTCAGTTACTATCAAATGGAAATTTAGAAACTGAAAAAGTAAGTTTTATAGATTTAACTAGGCTTGAAAATTTCAGTGACATAATTATAAACGAAGGAGATATATTAATGGCTCTGACAGGTGGAACTATAGGTAAAATAATAAGAGTTCCTCAAGTTAACGAACCATTACTTCAAAACTATCGTGTTGGAAACTTTTTCCCATTAGATGAAGATAAATTAGATAAGAATTTTCTTTTTTGGGTTTTATCATCTGATTTGATTTTAAAGCAAATATTCTACGACCAAAGAGAAACGGGACAACCAAATATTGGTAAAGAGGATTTTGGGAGGATGAGAATAATCTTACCAAAAACAATTAAAGAACAAACAGCCATAGCCAACTACCTAGACAAAAAAACAGCAGAAATAGACCAACTCATTTCTGAGAAAGAAGAATTAGTACAGCTCTACCAAGAAGAAAAAACAGCTATTATTAACCAAGCGGTTACCAAAGGCATTAACCCAGATGTAAAACTAAAAGAAAGTGGTATTGAATGGTTGGGCGATATTCCTGAACATTGGGATGCAGTTTCCTTAAAATGGGTTTCAAATATTTATTCTGGTGGTACACCTTCTAAAAATAAACCTGAATATTGGACAAACGGAACAATACCTTGGTTAAATTCTGGAACTGTCAATCAATGGGACATTACTGAAGCTTCTGAATATATTACAGAAGAAGCTTTAAGTAACTCAAGTGCAAAATGGATTCCAGAAAAGGCAATTCTAATGGCTTTAGCTGGTCAAGGAAAAACCAAAGGTATGGTTGCACAAGTTCAATTTAAATGTACCTGCAATCAGTCAATGGGAGTTATTATTCCAAATAATAAAATTGACAATCGGTTTTTACTCTATTGGCTCAAAAGAAATTACCAAAATATTAGAAACTTAGGTGGAGGAGATAAAAGAGATGGTATTAATTTAGAAATGATTGGAGGTATTCCAATACCCTTTTTTAGTGTTTCTGAACAAGCAGAAATTGTAGTACATATAGAAAAGGAATCTGCAAGAATAGACGCTAAAATTGCTAAAGCTGAAAAATACATTAACCTATTAACCGAATACAGAACAGCTTTAATTAGCGAAGTGGTAACCGGTAAAATAAAAGTGGTCGATGGGTAAAGACGCAATGCATTGCGTCTCAGCGTCTCAACAGCGTCTCAACAGCGTCTTAACAACGTCTCAGCAGCAAAATGAAAAAATATAAAAACAAATATCGTATAAAATCTGCCCGGCATCCCAATTGGGATTATCGGAGCAACGGTTTATATTTTATCACAATTTGTACGCAAAACCGAACACATTTTTTTGGGGATATTATAACTGATAAAAACGGATTGCCATCCGTTTCATTATCCGAAATTGGAAAAATTGTCGAAATCGAATGGTTAAAAACATTTGAAATGCGCCCCGATATGAATTTATGGATGGGTGAATTTGTGGTGATGCCCAATCATTTTCACGCCATCATAGGTATTGGCGATAATGAATTCAATACCCAATGTAGAGACGCAATACGTTGCGTCTCTACCACCAATATGAATGCAAACACCAAAAACAAATTCGGACCACAATCCAAAAATTTGGCATCCATTGTTCGTGGGTTTAAAATTGGGGTAACCAAAAATTCGCGTCTAATTAATCCTGATTTTTCTTGGCAACCTCGATACCACGACCATATCATCAGAAATGACAAATCATTTTACACCATTTCTAATTATATTGAACAAAATCCCTTGAATTGGGAAAAAAGATAAATTCTATGAATAATCTAACCACTGAAAATACATTTGAAACTGCCATAGAACAAGCCTTAGTTCAAAATGGTGGTTATAGCATTGGCGATCCAAACACATACAGTAAAGAACTTGGGGTTTTCAAAGATGAAATCTTAGCTTTTTTACAACGTTCACAACCGAAGAAGTGGGAGAAAATTTCTGCTATTCACGGAAAAGATACTGAAAACCGAGTGTTACAACGCTTATACAAGGAACTAGATTTAAGAGGTGCTTTAGATGTGTTGCGTAAAGGCTTTGTAGATTATGGTGTACGTTTTCAAATGGCATATTTTAAACCTGCTTCAGGTTTAAATCCTGATGCTGTACAGATGTATAATAGCAATAGTTTAAAAGTATATCGCCAAATCTATTACAGTAAAAAAAATAAAAATTCGGTTGATATTGTTTTAGGCTTAAACGGTTTGCCAGTAGCAACATTAGAACTTAAAAATCAGTTTACTGGACAAAATGTAAATCACGCCAAAAAACAATATAAAGACACAAGAGACTCCAAAGAACTGTTGTTTTCCTTTAAAAAACGGGCGTTGGTTCACTTCTCTGTAGATTCAGATGAAGTGTATATGGCAACCAAATTAGAAGGTTCTAAAACCTTTTGGCTACCGTTTAATCAAGGTAATGGAAACGGAAAAGGAAATCCAATAAATACATCAGGCGACTATCGTACAGCGTATTTATGGAATTATATTTTACAAAAAGATAGTTGGCTTCAAATATTACAACAATTCATCCATTTACAAACAGAGGAAGTCATTTCAAACGGAAAGATTTATAAAAAGGAAAAAATGATTTTTCCTCGTTATCATCAATTGGATGCTGTTCGTGAAATAACTAATGACACTTTAAGAAATGGAGCAGGAAAAAACTATTTAATACAACATTCAGCAGGTTCTGGAAAAAGTAATTCCATCGCTTGGTTAGCTTATCGATTAACCAGCTTACACAATGCATCGAACGAACGTATTTTTGATTCTGTAATTGTAGTAACTGACAGACGAGTTTTAGACCAACAGTTACAAAATACTATTTATCAATTTGAACACAAACAAGGTGTAGTTCAAAAAATAGATAAAGACAGTAAACAACTAGCAGATGCGATTAGTAACGGAATAAATATTATAATCACCACACTTCAAAAGTTCCCTTATGTAATTGATAAAATTGGTGAAATTCCAGACCGTAAATATGCTGTAATTATTGATGAGGCTCACAGCTCACAAGGTGGTGAAGCAAGTAAAAAAATGAAAGAGGTTTTAGGTGTTGTAGAAAATGAAGAAAACACAATACAGGAACCTTATCCAAATTACGGAGAAGGTGATGATGACGAAACTATTTTAGGTCAGGATATTGTGAATAGTTGTATTGAAAAGTCAGCTCAGGCAAGAGGTCGACAAACAAATGTTTCATTCTTTGCTTTTACAGCAACACCAAAATATAAAACTCTAAAAGTTTTTGGAGCTAAAGATGAAGAAGGCAAACCAAAACCTTTTCATTTATATTCTATGCGTCAAGCAATTGAAGAAGGTTTTATTTTAGATGTTCTCAAAAACTATACAACTTATGAGCTTTATTTCAAATTGACTAAAGCCATAGAAGAAGACCCACAACTGAATAAAAAGAAAACAGCAAAAGCCATTGGTAAATATGTGTCCTTGCATCCACACAATTTGGCTCAAAAAACAGAAATAATCATAGAGCATTTCAGGTCTATTGTTTCTAAAAAAATTGGTGGTAAAGCAAAAGCAATGGTGGTTTGTGGTTCAAGATTGCACGCCAAAAGATATTTTGAAGAATTTAAAAAATACATCAAGGAGAAAAAATATCAGAATGAATTAAAAGTCATTGTGGCCTTCTCGGGAAAACTTAAAGATGATAATTATCCTGATGGAGTTTTAGAATCAGAATTGAACGGCTTTAAAGAAAAAGAATTACCTCAAATGTTTGATACAGCCGAATACAAAATTCTAATTGTAGCAGATAAATATCAGACAGGTTTTGATCAACCTTTATTGCATACAATGTATGTAGACAAAAAATTATCAGGAGTAAAAGCAGTTCAGACCCTTTCTAGATTAAACAGAATGTATGCAGGTAAAGAAGATACTTTTGTGTTGGATTTTGCGAATGACAGAGAAACTATCTTTAACTCATTCCAACCTTATTACGAAGTGACAACAGTTACAGATGAAACAGACATCAATCATCTGTACGATTTAAAAGCAAGGTTAGATGCTTTTCAAGTGTATTGGCAAGATGAAATTGATGAATTTGCAAATGTCTACTTCCACCCTAACACAAATTTGAATAATGCTAAGAATCAAAAGTATTTGTATTCATTTACAGACCCATCTATAGAACGTTTTAAAGAATTAGAAACCGAAGAAAAACAAGATGAATTTAAAAAATCAATTCGTTCTTGGACAAATTTGTATTCCTTTTTAGCTCAAATAATGCCATTCGTTGATGCTGAATTTGAAAAATTCTATGCGTTTGCCAAATTATTACAAACACGTTTGCCGAAAAGAGATTTATCAGAGACTTTCCAACTTTCTGATGAAGTGGCTTTGGAATATTATCGCTTAGAAAAGATTAAAGAAGGTTCTATTGACCTTTTGAAAGGTGAAGAAGGAGAATTGAGTGGAACCACAGAAGCCGGATTAAAGCGCACGAAGGAAGAAGAAGCATTATTATCGGAAATTGTCTCAGTATTAAATGACCGATTTGGAACTGAATTTGAAGAAGCAGACAAACTATTCTTTGACCAAATAGAAGCGGAATTAATGGAAGACGAAAAACTTCAAAAACAGGCGAAAGCGAATAAAATGGACACGTTTAAATATGCGTTTGAGGATATGTTTATGACCAAACTAATTGGACGAATGGACCAAAACCAAGACATATTTGAGAAAATATTAGAAGATAAAATGTTCGGAGACTTGGTAAAGGAATTAATGATGAAAAAGATTTACAGGAAAATGAATCAGTAAATCCGCAGAAAGCCGCATGCTGTATTTACAGCATCAAATCTCTGTGTAAAAAAAGATTTTAAGAAAACAAAGGAAAAAGTTGAATTACTAAAGTGTAAATTATAGCTCTTGTTTTAAACCTTAAAGTATAATTAATACCATCCACTCCTATCAATCATTGCATGTAACACCTTTTTGTGATGATATGAATTTCTTATTTTTAAACGTGTTCACTTACAACTTGACAATAAACCAATGAATACACCAAACAAAATCTGGGCAGATTGTAAAAATTGTTCTTTTAGTAGTTTAGAAGATGGAAATCTTTATTGCAAAAGATTTCAAATGACTAAACTTCCAACTCTATCAGCCAACAATAGTATTTGTAGTAACTATAAAGCTAATATCAAAAATGTAAGCGTACCTCAACTTTCTAATCTCGAATTTGGAGTTTTATACTTTTATGATCCTGAACATCCGAACAAATTTATTGAGGATATCGATTTGCTTTAAAAGGAATACACTACACGAAGTTATTTCGTATTCCTACCGCACCACCGTAACATGTCCGTGGATAGACTTATTGGTTACACCTCCAGTCTCTTTGTAATTGATTTTCCAAACATAAACACCCACTGGAACGAGCTCATATTTAAACATACCTCTCCAAACTTGGTCTTTTTTATTCGTAGTGAAAATTTCTTGTCCCCATTGATTATAAATAGTAAACTCGTAGCTTTCATAATCACCTTGAATAATAGGAGTAAACTCATCGTTAATCCCATCATTATTCGGACTAAAACTTGATGGTACAAATACATTCAACCGCTCCCCTACTGTTATCTCAGTACATGTGGTATCAACGCAATTGCTCAAATCAACCGCTAGACAAATAATATACTCTCCTGGATTATCAAAACCGTTTTCAAATTGAATATCGTTTGAAACAGGTACACCGTCAATGAGCCATTGATAGGTATCATTAGTACCAGACAATGCTTGGAAGCTTACGATATCATTAGTAAAAATATCTTCTTCTGGGAAATATGAAAAATCCGAAGAAGTATTGATCAATTGGATCGTTACATTTACAGAATCCAAACAAGCACCATTTTGAAGGGTATATTTGTAAGTATCTTCAAAAGGATCAATAGGCATTAATAAAACCGCATCACCGCTATTGGTCCATGTTCCACTTTGGTCTACCCCTTGCGGTAAAGCATCAAACAAATTCACTTGTTCAGAAGAACAAACAAAAAGTAAACTGTCATTACCCAAATCAGGAATTACATCAAACGTAACTTGTATAGAGTCTGAAATAACACAACCTGATTGTTGATTTGTGAGCGTTACAGATACTTGTCCGCCTGGTTGATTAACCACTTCTGTATTTTGCATAGAACCCGAATTCCAAAGAATGTCATATCCTGGTAAATTGACAGCTAACGTAAGCGATTCATTTTCACAAAGTGCAGTATCGTTTCCTAATGAAAAATTAACCGTATTGGAGTGACTAATTGTAATAAAAGCTGTATCGCTACACGCTCCGTCAGTCAAAATAAATTTAAACACACCCGCGTTTGAAGCGTTAATATTTTGAGGCATGGTAACTGGGAGATCATTATCATCCAGCCAAGTTCCATTTGTACTTTGGTTGTTTCTTAAATAGGCTGATAAATCAACCAATGTATCGTTACAAAAAACTACTGTTGTATCTAAACCAGCATCCAATACTTGATTAAATGAAATCAAAACAGAATCTGTAAATGTACAACCGCTTGCCGTATCTGTTATATCCAGCCAATAGATGGAATCTGGAAAAGTAGCTGTTTCTGTATTAGTCGTATTTCCCGTACTCCATAAATAAGTGAAGTTTGGATTTGCTGGAGCAGATAGTTGAATCGTCTCTGTTTCACACAAACTGGTATCATTGCCTAAAAAGGAATTGCTTCCCGAATAAACACTAGTGATATCATACGTACTTGTATCCGTGCACGATCCAACATTGATTACGTAGTAAAATCGATTTAGTCCATTTTGAGTAATTACATTATTACTTGATGGATTGAATTGATCATCTAACCAAATTCCTCCAGTTGGAGCATCCGCTACTAAAGTCGTATTCAAATCATAGATGGAATCATTACAGGTCGTCCAACTCGTGTCTGCACCTGCAAATGCAGCCACTACCTGAACTGTTATGAAAGCAGTATCGGTACAGTTTCCGTTGGATACTACATGTTTATATATTCCTGAGTCAGCCAATTGAAAATTAAATGGCATTGTAATTCCTGCATTGGATGGACCTAACCATGTTCCAGTGCTATTATTATCGACAAGGTATGTATTTAAATCAACTGTTGTATTTTCACATACGGTAGCAAATGTATCTCTACCAGCAGCTACCTCAATAAATTGAATAATCAAAGAATCTCTAAAAACACAACCTGTTAAACTGTCTTCTACATCTACCCAGTACAAGGTATCTGGTGATGCAATTTGATTAGAAGAAGTTACATCTCCATCATCCCAAAGAAATGATGAAACACCAGCTGTTTGCAACTGAATGGTATAGCTAATATTTGCACATAAAGAAGTATCCGGACCTAAGTTTAAGTTATAGGTATAGTTAATCACATTGATTTGAGCAGTATCAGCGCAAGTACCACTTCCTACGATGTAATAATAATTCCCTGCTCCATCTGCTGTTGAAAGAGGCATTGTTACGCCAGTAAAAGACGCATTGAACCAGTTTCCTCCTACTGAATGTGCTCCTAAATACGGTGTTAAATCCAAAGAATCGTAACAAAAATATGCTGTTGAATCAGATCCTGCATTTACCGAAGATGCCAACGTAATCGTAGTTGTATCACTGGCTTGACAACCGGTATTGGTATCGGTTATGGTTACCGAATATACGCCTGATGTAGTTACAAGAAGCGTATCTGTAGTAGAAGCATCGTTCCACAGATAAGTTACATCTGTTGTAAAGGCGTCCAGCACGTATTGGTTGTCGCATATTGCTGTATCATTTCCAATATCGGCAGTTAAAACAGAAATGGATAAACCAACAGTAGCAGTATCTGTGCAAGATCCAGAGCCTACAATGTAATAATAATTTCCTGTTACAGCAGTGGCAGTGGTTAATGGCATTGCTTGGGAAACAAAACCAGCGTCAAACCAAGTCCCACCAGTAGTATAACCAGCTTCAAGCGCATCAAAAAGATCGATGGTTTCTTCACATTTTACTACTGCTGTATCTCGTCCTGCATCAACGGTAGATACCAAAGTTATGGTAATGGAATCTCTGAAAGAACAACTACTGGTGATATCGGTAATTTCTGCCCAATATAATCCGCTTGTATTTACCAATAGCGTATCTTCCATGGAACCATCGTTCCATAAATAAGTAACGTTTGCAGTTGTTGCTCTAAGAACAAGGGTAGGATCACATATAGTTGTATCATTTCCTAAATCTAAGGTTAAATTAGACAGTGATAATCCAATGGTGGCCGTATCGCTACAAGCGCCAGAACCAACAATGTAGTAATAATCTCCTGCTACAGCAGTGGCTGTGGTTAATGGCATTGTTTGAGCAACAAAACCAGCATCAAACCAAGTACCACCAGTCGTATAACCTGCTTCGAGTGCATCAAAAAGATCAATGGTCTCTTCGCATTTGAAAACAGCTGTATCTCGTCCTGCATTACCTGGAGTATTTAGTGTTATTGTTATCGAGTCACGGATGATGCAGCCACTCACCGTGTTGGTGGTTTCTGCCCAGTATAAACCACTAGTTGATATAAGAAGCGTATCTGCAGTTGATCCATCACTCCACTCATAGGTAGTATTTGGTTGACTAAGATCTAACACATATGAATTTCCACAAATCGTTGTATCGTTACCAAACAACGTTGCAGATCCACCACTCACTCGGGTAACATCATATACTGCTGTATCACCACAAGGTCCACTGCCCAATATATAGTAAAACGTATTCAGTCCAGTTGTTAATGTTACATTTGATGTAGTTGGAACATAAGATGCATCAAACCAGCCTCCTCCTATATCCGAATTAGCCGTTTTATTCGCATCTAGATCAACTGTTGATGCACATACTTGAAAAGCAGTATCGTTTCCAGCGTTTCCTCCACCAACCACAACAGTGACATCAGCTGTATCCGAATTTGTTGCATTAGAAACTATAATTTGATAAGTAGTTGTTGCAGCGGGTGTTTTCATATGAGGCCCTAACCCTACATCTCCAGTGTTCCATGTGATCGTATAAGCACAAGGATTGTCTACGAATGCTTCTAATGTAATGCTCTCCCCCGCACAAATAACCGTATCATTAGGTGTAAGTTCTACTTCAATACTATCGTTACAGGGATTTTCGAAAAACGAAGTGACAAAGTTTGGAAAGTGACCGATACTACTAATCGAACCATTTGTTGGTGTAAAAATATTCGGTTGGATGTTACAAGCTGCTCCTGCTTCATTCGGATTATTAAAAGCTCCTATGTAAGATGAACCACCAAAACCAAACTCTCTGGTAGCTATATATAATTTGCAATCAGGACCAAGCTGCATACCAACATTTCCTTGACGGGTAGCGGTACTCACCTCAGTCCTTGATGCTTTCACTGCAGTAGTATCGTTCCCTACTCCGGTACCACCACCAGCTGATAAATCGTATTGATAAATTCGTGTTGCCCCTGCATAAAGCTTGGTAGAATTGGGTGAGAACTCCATTTTAAACCCTGGTGTTCCACAATCACTCCATGCATAATCAATCACTCCTGTCGCATTATTAAACTTGTAAACCGTCACGGCTGCATTTGAACCTCCCTGACAACCATTTTGAGTAGCCAGCCAATTTCCGTCTGGTGAAAATTTAGCCATAAGCGAATTGTCTACCCGAGCATTTGGACCAGTAACAGAGATAACTGGTGTTGGGTTTACTCCTGCAGCAGTTACCTCGTAAGTATACCAACTATTTCCAGATTTTTCTTGAGCAGTTACCCAATATCCCGTATTTGAGGCATTTCGTACAGCCGTTAATTTTTCTTCGTTTGGAGAAAAGAGAAAGGTATTTTTAGTCGCTACAACGACATCACCATTTCCCGCGTTTAGCGTCATGTCAATTTCGGAGTAGTTCAAACCTACAAGTCCCATGTCTTCAATAGAAGAACCAGCTGTAAAAAGAAAATATCGATTGGGGTTACCAGGATGAGGAACTGCCAAAGCACCTTGAACAGTGGAAGTAGATCCAGCCAAACCAGAACCGTTAGGCATCAAATTGTTGTTTCTGTCCCATACCCTAACACCATCAGAATAAAACAATAAATCACCGTTTGCTGTACTCATCGTAGTTGCACATTCTGAAGAACCTAGCTGGCAACCAGGCACGTCAGTAGGTGGCGCACAAGTAAAATCCAATGCAATGTTCGTAGCATAATACCAGTGATTAGCTCGCTTCACTTCGTTTTGGGCAAACATGGAAATCGAAAAAATCAATGTTAAAATGAATAAATATATTTTGATCATAAATAATCTATTGATGGTGATCTTGTTTTGTAATCGAATATTTTTGATGCAAGTTGCCTATTTAAAATCAATATCTACTTAAAAACTAGTAAATTCCCCCGCAGAGGGGATAAAATTTTAGTCTTTTACTATGTCTACATAATTTTTTATTGGATCCATATCTTCTGAAAGTTTTAAGATATAGAAGTAAGTGTCTTCATCTACTTCATCTCCTTGTATTTTAACTGCACCAGAAGTATTTATTCCATTCCAATCGTTTGCATATGGTTTAGCTTCATAAATTAATTGCCCCCAACGATTGTATACGTAAAGCTCATTATCAGGGAAATTTTCTAATCCTTTCACGAAAAACACATCATTAATTCCATCTCCGTTGGGCGTAAAGCCTGTAGGAGCTGTAACTGCTAGCGAAGCAAGCGCATAAACGTCATCATTAGTATTTGCAGAGAGTAAAAAATCTGCTTTTCTATCGGGATTACCCAAGAATAAATTAGATGTAACAGGATTCATACTTACTGAAACCTCATCCCAACTGCTCGTTGAAACGTTCCATCCAGCCAAAGCAGTGAATGCTCCATTGCCGTCTTGTGACATGTGGTACAAACTAATATCAGCTGGTTGATTTCCGAAAGGCTGACTTACATTATGATAGTAAATAGGGTTGATGTCGCCAATTGTTATTTCTTTTGACTCCCGGTCAAACGGAGCAATGGATCCTGCTAAAGACGTACCTACTTCCAAAGATGCATCTTGAACCCCTAACCGAACAGCAAATACGTTTGAATCATTAGAAGATGGCTGAACCTCAATGGCTCTTAGGTTATTTGATATTGTCTGACTTCCTACTGGAAAAAAGTAAGACGAATCGGTATTTGTTGAGCGTAATATATTACCTGCAAGCTGGCTACTTTCAATAAAACCAGTACTCCATGATACTGCATTTGTGGTTGGATTTAACACATGCGTATTGAACTGATTGGTTTGATAAATAACGTCATTAATTTGAAAAAACCGAGTGATATACGTTTCAATTTGACTTGCTTTTACAGATTGATTGGTTTGTAAAATTAGCGTTGAAAAATAAGTAGGACTGTCACCTGAAATTTCTTGGTAATTTCCATTTAAAGCAACATTTCCCTCTCCTTGGTTGATCAACCCAGAATCTTGTGAGTTATTTACCCAATCACCTGTTAGATGTAAGTCTCCGTTATTCTCAATTCCTGTATTCAAGCTAATTTCAACATCTCCCAGCACTTGAACACCGCCTCCTTGTACGATATTAACATTTCCTCTATACACATTCATTCCTCCTTGTGCATAGCATAAAGAAGTTTGAACGAAAATGACTAGAAAACTTATTTTAAAGATGCTTTTCATCGTCTGTTGTTTACTTTTTACGTTCGATTAGTTGCTTCATTTGCTCTTCTAGCTTCTTAATTTTTTCAGCTTGATTTTGAAGTTGCTCTTGCTGCTTTGCTATCAATTCTTGCTGTTCCTGCGTTGCTTTAACCAATGGTACTACAAATTGAGAATAAGAAACGCTATAGTTTTCTTCATCACTTTTAGGAATATTAACCCCATCAAATTCATAGTTAGCTTTTTTCATTGCTTGTTCAACTTCTTGGGCAATAAACCCGGAATGCTTAATAGCTTGCGAATTGGTATAATCTGTTGAATTAATGATCGATTCTTTTATTGAGTCACTCACTGATCTTAATAAAAATTCATCAAATTTTTTGGTTTCGAAATTATAGGTAACTGGGCGCAATTCCATGATAAAATCTAACCCTTTCACATCCTCTTCGTTTATGTTTTTCTTAAACCTACCATCCGATGGAAACGAATAAGCGACCTGACCTTCAATAACGGTAACACTTGCGTTTCCTAGTCTTACTTTATTACTTGCGTTAATAACGCTGTTTGCACCAATAGCGGTTGAGTTTGTGTAATTCGTTCCAGCATTAAATGCGTTATACCCCAAAGCCGTGTTGTTATTTCCTGATTGGTTATTGTATAATGTCCTGTAACCGATGGCTACATTATTAGAGCTGATTGTATCTTCCCATAGTGCACCATACCCCATGACAACATTACGAGATCCGGATTCGTTTTGCCACATAGACCATGCCCCAATGGTGGTATTTTGATCACCAGTTACGTTTGATCTATTAGATATAAATCCTACAGCAGTATTTTCTTCTCCAGTTGTACTACTCGACAAAGCGGAATATCCAAAGGCTGCATTTCTATCAGCATCAGTAGTGCTACTAAGTGCATAATTTCCAAAAGCAGCATTATCTCCTCCAGTTGTATTATCTCCTAAACTTTGCTCACCAAAAGCACTGTTTCTGTTACCAGTGGTATTACTTGTCAATGAAAATGCACCCACAGCCGTATTTCTACTTGCTGTACTTGTTTCGAGTGCATCTACTCCAATAGCAACATTCCATACACCAGAAACATTGGCTCTTCCTGCATTATCTCCAACAAATACATTATCTGACCCAGCCATATTACTACGTCCAGCCTCATTACCAACAAAAATATTACTTCCTCCTTGTGTATTGCTAAAACCAGATTCGTGCCCTATAAAAATATTCTCTCCTCCCTGTGTATTGGATTCTCCAGCTCTACTTCCAATAAAAACATTGTCTGTACCTTGGTGAGAAGTTAACCCCGCTTGATAACCAATAAAAACATTATCATCTCCTTGTAAATTATTTTGACCAGAATTTTCTCCTATAAAAACATTTCTTTGATCTTGTCCTGTCCCTGTTATTCCAGCATTTCGACCGATGTGTATATTTTGATCAGTATCTATAAATTCTAGTGTTCCATTTGTTAATAAGCGTAGCTTGATATCGTTATTGGTTCGAATAGCCAATGCTTGGTTATCGGTTGTTCCTAAAAAGTTGGTAGTAGGATTTGTTCCTGCATTTCCAGTAGTTAACCACCCTGAACCAGCACCTCCTGAAGAAGCAATAGTAATCGTGTTACCAGATTCGGTCAGTGTTATATTTGAACCTGCCTCCAACGTAATATCATTAGCACTACCCGAAATATCAATGATAGAAGTTGTTGCAGTTCCGCCTCCAACACTTAAATCTTGAGCCGAACCTCCACCAGTAGCATTAATTGTTATCGCTTGTCCAGTTCTGTTTAATGTAACGTTTGAACCTTCGACTAAATCAAAAAAGTCATTACTACCAGATATTGTAATTCTTTCTGTTGTAGCAACAGGTGTTGTTACATTTAATGTTTGATCAACATTTGGTTGAGAATTAGTTAATGTAATGGTATTACCTGCTTCCGAAACAGAAATACCGGGAGTTCCTGCTAAGGTTATCCCTGATCCCGATTCAATATCAATAACAGAAGTATTTGCCGCACCTGCACTAACTGAAAGATTTTGATCATCAGTTCCTGTAGATGTAGCTAGTGCCGAGTCAATAATTGGTTGTAAATCGATGGTTCCTACTGTTCCATTTTCTATATATACATTAAGATTAGTTCCTGATAAAGTAACACTATCTATATTTTGATCATCTGTACCTGTACCATCACCTGAGGCTGAAATTGTAATTGTATTTCCTGATTCACTTAACGTAATATTTGAACCACTTTGTAAGGTTACATCGCTTGTACTCCCTTCTATGTCGATGATTGAAGTATTTACCGTTCCTGCCCCTACAGTTAAAGTTTGATCATCCGTTCCTGTTGAAGAAGCTAATGCCGAATCAACTATAGGTTGTAAGTCAATTGTTCCTACTGTTCCATTTTCTATATATACATTAAGATTAGTTCCTGATAAAGTAACACTATCTATATTTTGATCATCTGTACCTGTACCATCACCTGAAGCTGAAATTGTAATTGTATTTCCTGATTCGCTTAACGTAATATTTGACCCGCTTTGTAAAGTAACGTCACTTGTACTTCCTTCTATATCGATTATGGATGTTGTTGGGGTTGCAGGATCAACGGTTAAGGTTTGATCATCCGTTCCAGTGGATGAAGACACCGCTGAATCAATGATTGGTTGCAAATCAACTGTTCCTCTTGCACCATCTTCAATAAATATTTCTAAAAATGTTCCTGATACTTTTACACTATCAATGTTTTGATTATCGGTAGTAAAACTGGATGTTAAGCTAGCTAAATCGATACTTGACGGACTACCATTTTCTATCCATACCGTCAACGTACTACCAGCAAGTGTTAAGCTGTCTATATTTTGATCATCCGTTCCTATACCATCTCCAATAGAAGAAATAGTAATGGTGTTTCCAGATTCGCTTAAAACAATATTTGAACCGCTTTGTAAGGTCACATCGCTCGTGCTACCTTCTATATCGATGATAGATGTTGTTGGGGTTGCAGGATCAACAGTTAACGTTTGATCATCCGTTCCAGAAGAAGATATAACTGCAGAATCGATGATAGGCTGTAAGTCAACAATACCAGCTGTTCCATTTTCAATATATACATGAAGATTGGTTCCTGCTAACGTTAAACTATCAATGTTTTGATCATCTGCCCCAGTAGCTTGATTGACTGCTGAATCCACAAGACTTCTCATATCTACTGAAACACTAGCCCCGTTCTCAATATAGGTAGTAAGAATAGTACCATTTAAACTTGCACTATCTAGGTTTTGATCATCAGTTCCAGCTACACTAGCTCCAGATAAAATTCTTTCCCATTCTAAAATATCACTTCTCCAATAATAAAACCCTGGCATAACAGCATTAATTCCCACTCCACTGGTAGCATTATTATACACTAACAAACTGTTCTTAGGAGTTGATACTATTGGTGCTTGTGAATTCTTCGCAACCAAATCGACCATTGGAATTAGAACTCCCTTATTGTTACTTACAATATCTAACACCGATGAAGGATCAGGTATAGCAACGCCACTATCACTAATCGACACCTGTGTGTATGATTGAAAGTAAATTAAGATTAAACTGATTAGGGTAATTAGTTTTTTCATTTGTCTCTTGTTTCGTTTGGTTATTTATTGTCTTGTGTATTCTAATATTATTGTATATTGACCTCCACATGAGGAAAAATTTGCGTTAACAGATGAACTTAAAGAGTTTGAAGAACCATTATAATTGAATGACCCATATGAGGAATGATGGGTTTGTCCTCCACATTCACTAATTATTCTCATATCTAAAATATGGTCAATGTAATTAGCAGGGAAATAGGAAGAAAAATTAAGACCAGAACCAGTGGCACCAGTATAGTTATTTAACACCCTTTCGTACACTGGTTTTCCGTCTATCCATGTTTTTCCAGTAAGGTATTCAACCGTATCATAACCAACTGCTCCTCCACCTCCAGATGCGGTAATAGTTAATGTATCTGAAGATTCACTAAGTGTTATATTTGAACCTGCTTGAATGACAATATCGGTACCATTCTCTAGGTTCAAAATGGATGTATTTGCGGAACCAGCGTCAAGAGTCAAGTTTTGATCATCAGTACCCGTTCCATCCCCTAAAGCTGAAATAGTAATCGTATTTCCTGATTCGCTTAACATGATATTAGAACCGCTTTGCAATGTTACATCACTCGTGCTTCCTTCTATATCTATAATGGACGTAGTTGGTGTACCTGCCCCTACAGTTAAGTTTTGATCGTCAGTTCCAGTTCCATCACCGATAGCTGAAATTGTGATTGTATTACCTGATTCACTTAACATGATATTGGAACCACTTTGTAATGTTACATCGCTTGTACTTCCTTCAATATCTATAATAGATGTAGTTGGTGTACCTGCTCCTACAGTTAAGTTTTGGTCGTCAGAGCCCGAAGCATTCATAATTGCCGAGTCCACTATCGGACGAAGATCGATGGATGCACTCGTTCCATTTTCGATATAACCAGTCAACAACGTTCCATTTAAACTCATACTATCTAAGTTTTGGTCGTCTGTTCCAGATGTACTTGTCCCTGATAGTAATCGCTCCCACTCAGAAATATCACTTCTCCAATAATAAAATCCTGGTGTAACAGCATTAATTCCTAACCCACTCGTTGCAGTATTGTATACCAACAAACTATTCTTAGGCGTTGAAACAATTGGTGTTTGAGCATTTTTGGAAACCAATGCTATTGAAGGGATAAGCATCCCTTTATTTACACTGGTTAGCTCTAGCACAGACGAACTATCTGGAACCAACACTCCGTTATCACTTATTGAGACCTGCGATGTTCCCATGCTTACAGCAAGTATAACACCAACTAATAATTTATACTTCAACATAATCAATGTTTTTTAGATGATCTTTAATTCGATCCTTCTGTTTATTTCATTTTCTTTTTCTGTGCATTGCCCAGGCTTTGTACATCCGTTAAGAATGTATTTTTCACCGTAACCTTTTCTTTGTAAACGTCTTTTACTAATCCCCTTACGTACTAAATAGTATTGACAATTTCTGGCTCTTTCTTTACTTAAATACAAATTACTCTCGTCACTTCCCTCACAATCTGTATGCGCTCCAATCAAAATTTTCACGTCCTTTTTTGTTTTCAAAAACTCGCTGAGGTTATCTAAAATTTGATAAGAATCCTTCCTAATGGATGCTGAACTAAAATCAAAGTAGATATTATTGATGGTAATTACATCCCCTTTATTTGTTCTGGAAAGCAATTTCACCTCTTCTAAATCTTCTAACAAACTAAATAGATCTGTGTTATCAGATGAACTCGAAACTTTAAAGGTTTTCTTATCGTGATTTTTGGATATCAACTCAATCTCGTAAGAATTACTCTCATCAAATGGATACGACCACTCCCCTTCGTCATTTGTAGTAATAGTATCTTTCTTTCCCGATTGATTTTCAGTAATTAAAATAGTTACATTTGGAATAACATTCCCAGTAATAAAATCTATAATCTTTCCGCTAAACAATTTGTTTAAGGTGACTTTTATTTTTACCAGTGTGTCCTGATCTTTTATTAGATTCAGTAAAGAATCAAATGAAATGTTTTGATCTTGGTAGCCACTGGAACGAACAATAAGTGCTATTTTTTTATTTAAATCAAAAGGATATTCAAAGCTTCCTAACTTGCCTGTTTTTAATATTTCTTCAGCTTTGTCTTCTGGTGATGCAATTTCT
>CATLPG010000021.1 GCA_950054195.1 uncultured Saccharospirillaceae bacterium | reverse complement strand
AATGGAATACAGTTTGTTAATAGCGTTGATTTGGTTTATACGCCAGATAAATCTAAATGGACAAGATGTGTTGTTTTAGAAGCTGGAAGTAATACAAATTTAACTGAAGGAAATGCTCAAAAACTAAGAGTGAGACAAGCAGCATCAGTAGATAAAAATGGTAATACAGGTACAGCAGAAGCTAATGTTGTTAGCTCAACGGGTATGAGCTGGTTCCCAGGGTATGCTATTGATATCGAAACAGGAGAGCGTTTAAATATTGCTTTTGCTGAGGATTCGTACTTAGCTAATGATAATGGTAGAGACATGATCTTCAACCCAACAAGTAAATTCTTTGAAGGAAATGGTTCTGTTGTAGGTGGAGGAAAGCACTGGGTTTTTGTTTTCCGTAACAATGATCCTACTGCAGGGTTATTAAACCACTGGGATATGAAAAATTATGATGGTGGGCAAAATATTTACGATGTAGCTACTGACCCAGTAACAGATAAGCTTTGGAGTAGTTGTATGTGGGTTCATTGGCCAATGGTAACTTCAGAAAGCGATTTCTTATCATCAGAAGTTAAATTAAAACTGAGGGTAACAACACCATATAGAAGATATTCTACTCAACCTCCTTTCTTTGTTAATTATAGCGGGAGTCCATTTACAGAAGCGAGTGATAATGAAGGGATAGCTAATTCTCAAAATGATTGGAGAGGCTTGTATAGATTTAGTACTGCAAAAGTTGCTACTCAAACCGCAATTACCGATACAGCTAAAAGCGAACTAGACTTGATAAATGTTGTTCCTAATCCTTACTATGCTTATTCTAATTATGAGCGAACTAGATTAGATAATGTTGTTAAGTTTACAAACCTTCCTGATCAATGTACAATCAAAATCTACACAGTTAATGGTTCTTTAATTAGAACATTCACTAAGGATGATAATACAATTACATCTATAGATTGGGATTTAAAGAACTTTAAAGGGGTACCAATTGCTGGAGGTGTTTATCTTATCCATGTTAATGTGCCTAATGTAGGAGAAAAAATATTAAAATGGTTTGGAACAATGCGTCCACCAGATTTACAAAACTTCTAATAAGAGTTTAATTAGTTAAAAGATTTAGTTATGAATATGAAACAAATATCATTAATAATACTTTCTGTACTTTCATTAAACTTGAATGCAGGAAACGAGGATCGTGTAGGTTCAGCAGGAGCATCACAGTTACTAATTAACCCTTGGGCCAGAAGCTCAGCATGGGGAGGAGCTGGAATATCTTCGGTAGGAGGATTAGAAGCAGTTCATTTAAACGTTGCTGGTTTAGCATATGTTGATAAAACAGAAGTTGGTTTTACAACAACAAACTGGCTAGTAGGTACAGGAATCAATATTAATACTATTGGAATAGCTCAAAAAGTTGGAGAATCTAATGCTTTAAGTTTAGGATTTGTATCTTTTGATTATGGCGATATTCCTATCACCACAACTGAAAACCCAGAAGGTGGTTTAGGTACATTTTCACCTTCTAACTTTATATTACACTTAGCTTATGCAAGAGAGTTTTCAGCTTCAATCTCTGGGGGTGTTAATATTAAAATTATTAATGAAGGAATATCAAACGTAAGAGCAACAGGTGTAGCTTTAGATGCAGGAGTTCGTTATACCACTGGTGAGTTCGATCATATTAAGTTTGGTTTAGCACTTAAAAATGTTGGTCCTCCAATGTCATATAGTGGAGATGGTTTAGCCTATGAAGCTATAAACCCATTTTCATCAGCTGATGAAAGATTTACTTATGAAACCAGATCTGCTGAATTTGAATTACCATCATTGTTAAATATTGGAGGTTCATATGATTTCATTTTTGGAGAAACTAGTAAGTTAACTACTGCGGTAGGATTTACATCAAATTCATTTTCTAGAGATCAATATAGAATAGGTGCAGAATATACGTATAATCATAAATTAGCTACTGTTATTTTAAGGGGAGGAGCTTCGTTAGAAAAAGGAATGTTTAGTGGTGATAGTCAAACAGATTTTGTTGGTCCAACAGCAGGTGTTTCTGTTGATTTACCAGTTACAAAATCTAAGTCTACTTTAGGTGTTGATTACAGCTACAGAATGACTAACAACTTTGGAGGAGTTCATAGTATTGGAGTTCGACTAAATTTAGTTGGAGCTAGCGAAGAATAGAATTTTTGAGATACTTTTTGTATCTTTAACAACCTAAAAACGAGAAAGAGAGTCTAATAGATTCTCTTTTTTGTGTTTATATATATTGCATTATGAGTGACATTAAATATTATACAGAAGAAGGTTTAGCAAAGCTAAAAGAAGAATTGCGTCAAAAAGAAATGATTGAAAGACCAAAAATTTCTGAGCAAATTGCAGAAGCAAGAGATAAAGGAGATTTATCTGAAAATGCAGAGTATGATGCAGCAAAAGAGGCACAAGGGCTTCTTGAAACAGAGATCGCACAACTTAAAAATATTATTGCTAATGCTAGAATTTTAGATGAATCAGATATTGATACATCTAAGGTTCTTATTCTGTCAAAAGTTAAGTTGAAAAACTTAAAAAACAGTAAAGAAGTTGAGTATACTTTGGTAGCGGAACATGAGGCAGACTTAAAGGCGAAAAAAATATCAATAGACTCCCCAATAGGTAAAGGTATTCTTGGTAAAGAGAAAGGAGATATTGCCGATGTTCAAACACCAGGGGGAGTTATGCAGTTTGAAATTGTAGATATTTCAAGATAAATGGCGAGCATTTTTACCAAAATAGTAAACGGTGAAATACCAAGCTACAAAATTGCTGAAAGTGATAAGTTTTTAGCATTTCTGGATGTTTTTCCATTGGTTAAAGGCCACACCTTGGTTATCCCAAAGAAAGAGGTTGATTATATCTTTGATGTAGATGATGAGCTGCTAGGCGAAATGATAGTTTTTGCTAAGCAAGTAGCTAGAAAAATAGAAGCGGCTATACCATGTGAACGAATAGGTGTTAGTGTTATTGGATTAGAGGTGCCTCATGCACACATACACCTCATTCCAATAAATCATGTTGGGGATATGAACTTCTCAAAAAATAAACTCCAGCTAACAGAGGGGGAGCTAAAAGAAATCCAACAAACAATTGTAGGCTAATTGATGGAATTTGCTGTTGTAGATATAGAAACTACAGGAGCAACATCCGTAGGTGGTAAAATAACAGAAATTGCCATTGTAGTTACTGATGGTTATAAAATAATTGATCGCTACGAAACATTAGTAAATCCTGAACAAAAAATCCCCTACTTTATTACGCGGTTAACAGGCATCAATGATGCTATGGTTAGAACAGCTCCTAAATTTTATGAAGTAGCAAAAGAAGTAATTAATTACACCAAAGACAGAGTTTTCGTAGCACATAACTCCAGTTTCGATTATGGTTTTTTTAGAAAAGAGTTTAAGGACTTAGGCTATGATTACCAAAGAAAAACCATATGTACAGTAAAAACTGCCCGAAAAGTTTTTCCGGGATTAAATTCATATAGTTTAGGTAAAATATCTAAACACTTTGGTATTGAAATTAAAGCTCGTCACAGAGCCATGGGAGATGCTGAGGCTACAGCTATTCTTTTCCATAAAATGATAGATAAAGAACCTGATTTTATTTCAGATTATTCGTTTAACACCATTCTAGATGATCAGCTTAAGGTAAATAAACTTCCACAGTCTCCAGGTATTTATTATTTAAAAGATAAAGAAGGAGAGATTATTTATATAGGTAAGAGCAAGAATATACAATCACGGGTTAAAACTCATCTAAGGAACTTTAAAACAAAAAAGGGTTCAAGCATTATAGAAGAAATTGCTAAAATTGATTACTTAAAAACAGTCAATGAAATAATGGCTTCTTTGTTTGAGAATAAGGAGATCAAAAAATATAAACCTAAGTATAACCATGCTCAAAAAAACACGGTATTTCCTTATGGTATGTATTTTTCAGTTGAAGAGGGTAAATACCCTAAAATAGACATTAAAAAAGCTCAGCAAGATATACTCCCACTTATAGGCTTTAAATCGCTAGAACAAGCTAAAAAGAAGGTTGAACGACTATCAGAAAAATATCAACTATGTTTAGCTATAAACGGTATAGAAAAATATACATCTCCCCGAGCTTGCTTTGGTTACTCTATAGAAAAATGCAAAGGAGCGTGTATTGATAAAGAACCTGTAGAGGTTTATTCGAAACGATTTGATACCTTTTTAAAAGATTACGGCATAACTAATCAAAATCATGTCTTCACATGTGATGGGTTAACAAAAAAATCGCAAGGTTTTGTTTTAATACAAGAAGGTAAATTAACGGCATTTGGCTTTTGTAATGGACAAAAAACAAACTTTAAGAATGTCGATCAGCTACTTTTACTATCAGAAGAGTTCAAGACTGATAAAGATTATCAATACCAGATAAAAAACTTATTTCGTGATAAGCAATTTAAGCGTATTGATCTTTAACAGTAAGCCCTTACATTTTTGCCTTCATAAAAATTAATAAAAGCTTTGTTTACGGCCTTATTCCCCCCGGGAGTTGGATAATTGCCCGTAAAGTACCAATCTCCTTTATCATTAGGACATGCTTTATGTAAGCCCTCAATAGTTTGGTAAATAATTTCAACCTCCGCCTTGGTCTCCGCTGGTTTTAGTAGTTCAGCTATTTTTAGTGATATTTCCTCAGGAGAAAAAGGAGCATAAATTTCTTTAACGTAATTATTAATTTCTTCCTTATTTAAATGCTCTTGAGCTTTACATTTTTCATAAACGCTATCAATAATATTGTCCCATCCAGATTCTTTTAAAAGTGCTATAGCAGCTTGAAAAGCAATGAAATCGCCCATTTTAGACATGTCAATACCGTAACAATCTGGATATCTAATTTGTGGTGCAGATGAAACAACAATAATCTTCTTAGGGTTTAACCGATCTAAAATTCTTAAGATAGATGTTCTTAATGTGGTACCCCTAACAATCGAATCGTCAATAATAACCAAGTTATCTTGATTGTCTTTAACAGTACCATAAGTTATATCATAAACGTGAGCCACAAAATCATCTCGTTCATCATCTTGGGTAATAAATGTTCTTAGCTTAGCATCTTTAATCGCAATTTTTTCTGCTCGATAAGTAAACTCTAGTATTTCTTTAATTTCTTCGGCAGAGGCATTATCACCTAATTCTTGTATTTGTTTTACTTTTTGTTTGTTTAAATAACCATCAATACCTTTTACTACACCATAAAATGCAGTTTCTGCTGTGTTTGGTATGTAGGAGAATACCGAATTATGTAAATCGTATGAAATACTCTCTAAAATTTGAGGGCAAAGACTCTTCCCTAATTCAACACGCTCTCTATAAATATCTTGATCACTACCCCTGGAGAAATAAATACGCTCAAATGAACAAGATGTTTTTTCTCTAGCATCTAAAATTCTTTTTTGAGCTACTTGTCCATCTTTTTTAATAATTAATGCACAACCAGGATCAATAGGTTTAATTTGATCGATAGATGTATTAAAAACAGTTTGTATAACTGCTCTTTCAGAAGCAACTACAGCAACCTCATCATCTTCGAACCAAAATGCAGGACGAATACCATTAGGATCTCTAAGAACAAAAGCGTCACCATGGCCAAGTAAGCCTGCCATTGCATAACCACCATCCCAATCGGCTGCGGCTTGTTTAAGAATGCTAGGAACATCTAGCTCATTAGCTATAATGCTAGAAATTTCTTTATATGATTTTCCTTCGGCTTTAGCTTTATCAAAAATACGCTGGTTCTCTTCATCTAAAAAGTATCCTATTTTCTCTAAAATGGTAACCGTATCTGATTTTTCTTTTGGGTGCTGACCAATATTCACTAATACATCAAAAAGCTCATCTACATTTGTTAAATTAAAATTACCTGCTAGTATAAGATTTTTAGTTTGCCAATTGTTTGCTCTTAAAAAAGGGTGGGTGTTTTCAATGCTATTTTTACCAAAAGTACCATAGCGTAAATGACCAAGAAAAAGTTCACCAGTAAAGGCATGATTTTCTTTAAGCCATTTTGTATCATTTAACTCTTCTTCTGATAAATTTTTAAACCTACCATTCACATGGTCAAAAACTTGTTGAATAGAACCTGTTCCAGTAGCTCTAGACCTACTAATGTAACGATTGCCAGGAGAAACGTTTAGCTTAAGGTTTGCTAAACCAGCACCATCTTGACCACGGTTGTGCTGTTTCTCCATAAGCAAGTACATTTTACGTAAACCGTAAAAAGGGGTGCCATATTTTTCAAGGTAAAAACTTAAGGGTTTTTTTAGTCGAAGAACAGCTATTCCGCATTCGTGTTTTATAGAGTCGCTCATTTTTTATACTCTTAATAGAATTTAAAATTGTTTAATTAAACAACCAGCATGCTTAAACAAAGAAGTAGGTTGCACATGTAGGATACGCAAAAACACTTACTAACTACAGACTGATACATCATAAATTTACAAAAAATGGGCTAGCCAAAGATGTGTATTCGTTTAATTCATATTATATTTCTTATAGTGCCTGCCATTTCTTTCTCTCAAGTTTATATGGACACCTCATCAATGTCGGTTATCCATAACGGTAGAAACGCCTATGAAGGAGATATGTATTTAGATACCATAAACAATATCTACAAAATAGGTTTAACTAATGGAGAGCTTGGTTATGTTATAGACCACCAAAACATTGATTCCTTACAGTTAATAAATGATACGCTTGTAGCTGTTTACATTACAAGAGGGCAGGCTGATACTTTATCTATGGTAGGTTTGTTAAATAAGGCATGGCGATTAGATGGTAACACCATTGATGATAATATCAATTTTATAGGAACAATTAATGATGAAGACTTAGTAATTAAAACAAATAATATTGAGCAGCTAAGAGTAGATTCAATAGGAGATATAAAACTTAATCAATATTCAGATGCTAGGGCTGATGATACAACCGCCCATCTAAACTTATTGTATACCGATAATAATGGAACCCTTAAAAGTGCCCGTAGAGAAATAATACCGCCCATGGCTCATTTAAGTGTTTTCCCTCTAACTACAGGAAATACATTTAATTATTATAATCACTATGCAACGCAATTAACTAACACTGGTTTAAAACCAATAGCTGTAGCAGATTTAGATTTTTATGTGTTAGGCTATGATACTTCTATACTTTCTAATGTAACAATATCTTCTACGGGTGTGTTAAGTTATGATGTAATTACCAATATTAGTACTAAAACCTTTGTAGATGTTCGGTTTTTCACAAAGTAAATACTGGATACTTGTTTTAATGCTCTTAGGTATAGGCTTATTAAAAGCTCAGCAAACAATTGTAGAAACAAATAATAGAATTGGCTCAAATGCTTTTAAACCAGATACACTTTCTAATTTATGGTTTTGGATAGATGCTAGTGATACAACTACATTATTAGAAGAAAATAATATTTTGAGTACTAATTATGCTTCCAAAACAGGTGATTCAGTATCCATATGGAAAGATAAATCGGGGAATGATTTTCATGTTTCGCAAACTACTTCCTCTTTTAAACCTAAGCTTCGTTTGGGTTACTTTAATGGTCAAAATGCACTGGACTTTGACTTAGAGGATAGGTTACAACACATCTTACCATCAAACATGAAAGATGATTTTACTATGTACATTATTTTAATGAGTGATACTGCATCACCAACAAATTTTGAGAGCTTCTATTCTAGTCACACCAATCCCAACACATCAGGATCGTTTCAAATAGATTACAATTCGTCTACAAATAGTTTTCAGGTAAGATCAAAACTAGGGGGTGCGAATCAATTTAGTCGGTTCAACACGTTTGTTCACGATACCATTAAGTTATTTGGTATAAGCTATAACAATTCTACTGGGCAATTGGTAACCTATGATAATGGCGCAGCTAACGATACAATTACCAATCCAGATATTTTTCATAGTAGAATTAGAGTGAACGTTAACAGAAACGAAAACAGAAGGCATAATAGCCACATCGCAGAGATAATTATTTATAAAAAAGAATTAGATTTTTGTGAAAATGATCAGGTGTTAAAATATTTAAATGCTAAGTACTCAACCAGTTTTGTGAATAGTTTTGCTCCGGCATCTACAGGGTGCGAAAATAATTCGGTTTGGTTAAAAAGTGATAATGGACCTTCATCATTGGTGAATGGAGTAACTATATCTAGCTGGACTAACTTAAGTAACCTATTTGGTTTGTTATCTGCTCAGCAAACTATTGTATCTAAACAACCTACCTTTTATGATTCATCAACTTTTAACATAAACTATAATCCTGTTATTCATTTTGATGGCAATAATGATGCAATGACAATACCGCTATCAACTGAGCTTAATGCTAACGATATGGTTATTTTTTCTGTTCAAAAATTACAGAGTGGATCTGGTGGAAATAGAACAATTTATGGTTCTCTAAATACATCTGTACCTTCAACTGGGTATGGTTTGAGGGTTAACTCTTCCAATCAGTATGAGTTAATAACAGGTAATTTACTTACAGGCTTTTTAAATAATGATGCTTACGGCACAGCGAATAATCGACCTAATATTATTTCTTATACTTTAAAAGCAGGTTTTGGTAGTGCAACTAAAAGTATAGATGTTAATGGAGCTAATATAGGAACAATTATAAATGGAAATTATGGTGCCAATTTGGTGTCCAGCTTTTACATTGGTGCGGACTTACTTGGGTTAGCTAATTTTTGGGAAGGAGAAATAGCAGAACTAATTATTTTTAATGATGAAATAGACTCTTTGAGGAAGATGAAAATAAATACTTACTTGGCGATTAAATATGGAGTTACACTTTCACATAATTACGTGTCAAGTTCTGATAAAGTATTGTATGATGTTTCCAATGGTTATGCAAATGGAGTTCTTGGTGTAGGGAGAGATTTGGGGTCTGATTTGTATCAACCAAAATCAAAATCTGAAACTGATATTACTTCTGGTTTTACTATTGAATTAACCTCAACCTTGGGGAATGATGCCTATGCATTGGTTGGCCATAATGGCGCAAGTTTAGCAAGACATAGTTTAGTTGGAATTAATAATGTTTTATTACGAAAATGGTACAGCAACCATACAGGTGGAATAGGAACGTTGGATATAGCACTAGACCTGAATGTTTTTTCATCATCAGAAACAAATCCAAACAATGTGAAGATTTTAATATCCAACACTGCTAGCTTTGATCATGTTTATACAATAAATGCTACATCTATTTCTAATGGAATAGCAACTTTTGAAGGTATACCTTTGTACGATAAATATTTTACGTTCTCAATCCCTTAGTTTAATATCTAAAAAATCTAAAATAAAGCTCCAATAGTCACCGTTCATGGTATGCCCATAAGGACGTCTGATTTGTAGCAGATTTGCTCTTTTTTGTGATTCAAGCTGGTATTTATACTTAATTTTTTCTTTATCAATTATACCATCTACACCATATAGTTCATAAACAGGCGAAGCTTTTAATAATGCCTTTCTTGATAACCAATAGCTGCTCCAATAATCTCTAGACCCAACAGTTTCTATAATTGGCCTAGGAGCTACAAGAGCAATTAAATAATGTTGGTCCAATGGTAATGATCTTGGCTTTTTAGCATAATCTTTTAAACGATCGCTAAACCAGTGAGGAAACGTTTTATTAATCCTTCTTAGACCCTCCATGGGTTTATTTTTAACCAAAGCTGTTCCCAAGGTACCTGATTGGTGGGGAACTACAGCATCCACACGTTCATCTAGAGCTGTTGCTAAAAGCGCGGTTTTTCCTCTTCTTGAGTGTCCAAAAAGTATAATTTTATTAGTGTCAACCAGAGGATTAGTATGCAAATAATCAATAGCTCTATGCAAACCCCAAGCCCAAGCAGAAATTAAGCCCCAACCGTTTTTATTATCTAATTCAGGGTAGTGCTTAAAAACACCTTCTTTAACTTCTTTAATATCGGGTGAGATATCACTTTCATGAAATGTAGCAAAGCCATATCCCCTTTTAAAAAGGCTGTCTAGCTGCCAAAAGCTATGTTTTAATCCGTTTAACTTTTCTTGCTTTTTACTGCAATAATTATGTAAAAGACGATCTTGATAAGTGGTAATAAAATTATTTTTAATAACCGTTTGGTTACCGCATTTGTTTAAAGCAAGTATCACAGGATTTTTATTTATTGTATCTGGTAGAAAGACAGATAGTCTTATTTGGGTAATATGCGATGAGTTTTTATATAAATCGATAAGAATTTCTTTGTAGAAAAGATTTAAGCTATCAATAAATAGTATTTTACTTACAGTGAACTTTTGATTGGGTCTAGGAGGCATTTGACCATAAACTTCTGATAAAAAGGTGCTTTTAATTATTGGCCTTTTCTTTTCCCACTGCTCAACAGTTTTTATTTTTTCACCCTTTAGATAAAGTAGAGAGTCTTCTTTTTGAGCAAAGATTAGATTGGATAAAAAAATAGCAGCTAGAAAAATAATAGGCCTCAAAAACATACTATTGCTCTCTAACCTTAATAACATAAGCCTCAGTATTATATTTTTTAGCTTTTTCCATGTCTTGTTCAGCAGCTTTTTCAGATGAGTATGATCCTGCAACAACTTTAGCCATACTACCACTGGTTTTGAGTATACGAGCATTGGTTAATCCATCATTTTTCATTTTTTCAACTAACGCTTGCGCGTTACTTCTATCACCAAAAGAACCAACAGTAATGTGGTAAATCATATCCTTCGTTAGTTCAATTGGTTCTTCATCAATTTCCTCTTCTTCTATATATTCTTCAGAGTCACTAACAGATGTTGTGTCTTCCTCTAGCGTTTCGTCAACATTATCATCGGTAGAGTCAGTTATGGCAAATGCCATGTCTTCTTCCTCCTCTTGGTTTGAATGTTCAGTTTCTTCATCATTAGGAGTAATATCCTCAGTAACCTGTACTTTAGATAAACCAACCCAAGATTTAACTTTTTCAAGATTTAGTCCAGCAAAAACTCCTAGCCCTGCTATCACAACAAAAACAATAGACCAGATTACAAGTCCTTTTTTACTCTTATTCCCCCTTTCTTTTTTAGGTTTTTTTCGTTTAGGTTTGTTAGCCTTAGATTTTGTTGTTTCCTTTTTTTCTGTAAGCTTTTCTTCCTCCTTTTTTTCTTTAGGCTTTGGGGAGTTTTTAATGCTTTGTTCTAAAAAAGTAGAGGTAATAGTTTTGGGCACTGGCTCCTCATCCTTAGAAGCTTGGGCTTTCTCTTCGGGCTTAATTTCCTCTTTATTCGCTACTGGCTTCTTCTCTTGAGAAATAGGATTTTCTTGTTTTTTTTCAATAATAGGTGTGGATGGAGCTTTTTTAGGAGAATCATTTTCAGGGGTATGTTCACTGGTTTTTTTTTCTTGCTCAAAAACAATCTTTCCTTCTTCGTTTTTATAGAATTCACCTAGGCCAAATACTCTGTAGCTATTCCCTTTTCCAATATCAGCAATAATTTCTCTAACATGCTTAGCAATCATGTTAGCTACATCCTGCTCATCTCTATCTTCTTTTTTAGCAATATACTTTTGAAGCTTACCATCATTGAATTTTAATATTGGATTAAAAATAAGCGATCGGCCAGTTTTCATTAATGCACCAAATTCTGGTATAATAACTGTAGATTCTGTTTTTAATAATTCAATGATATACTTATTCATAGACGCGAAAAATGTTAAGTAAAAATATTTAAAATTAATGTATGAAACAAAAGGATTCTATTACCTAAACTTTACAACTAAAGCTACCCAAGTTGTATTTTATATTATTTGTTTTTTATGCTTATAGTGATTATTACAATTAGATAAAGGGTTTTGGTAAGTAGGCTAATACATGTTTGTTTTTATAAAAAAACATTTAAAACGCCTCCCCTATAAATAAATAAACGCCATACCCATCAGGATTTAAACCAACATCTAGTCGGGTGTATACATCTCTTTGAGGAAATATTAATATACGTAAACCACCACCAGCTGTCCATAATAGTTTATTAAAATTTAAGTTTGGAGATACAGAACCGATACCAGCAAAAACTGCTCCCCCTAGTCGCTTACTAAAAGGAAATGGTAACCAGCGATGTTCCACTTGAGCTGCGATCATGTTTTTATCACGATACCTTCCTAAGTAATATCCGCGCATCATCATTTCTCCTCCAATCATACTTAGCTGATTAAATGGGACTACTCCTTGAGAAAACTGACCAACAAATTGACCTGCTAGTACGTTGTTTTTTTGTAACGGGAAAAACATACGATTGTCCAAAAACAAGGTGTTTAACCTATTCGTTGACCCCCATGCTGGTTGATACATAAGATAACCTATCTCAGATAATAATCCGTGCCTAACATTTAAAACATTATGCCTGTTATCATATACAAGTCCAAGTCCTAAGCCTAGGTTACTATACCCGTTTTGTCCTTGAATATTTTCTTCTGGCTGTACACCAGGAAACCAATCAAAACTAATCCCACTTAATTGTTCGTAGTTTGCTTCGAGACCGAAATACCAATTTCCATAAACTTTGCGTAGCAAACGTTCCCTTATTGATATAATATTTGCATTTGCTATGGCAAGTTCTTCTCCAGAAACATCTGGTCCAATGCCATAATAAACCAAAGGGAAGTTTAAAAACTTCAGTTTACCTAAAGCAAACCATTTGTCTTTATCAGTATAAAGTGCATGATCAAAAAGAATACCATATTGCCCTTCAAGGGTTACAAATGAAAAATTACCTATTTCACTTAAACGATTGTTTTTGTCCTTATTTGCATGATATATGAAAAGCGTAGAAACCCCAAACTCCCAACTTGTTTCGGGTGAATATGCTAAGGTAGGATAGGCAATGAATTTTGATGTTTTAGTGGTGTCTGGATCATTAAACATTTTGTTCCATATCTTAACAGCCTTTAACTGAGCTTGCGATTGATTGAAACAACAAACACAAAATAAAAACACCCATACACTAGTAGCTATATAGTATTTAATTCTTTTTAACATCACCATTTTCATTAAGTCTAAACTACAATAAAATTGTTATTAATCCCCCGATGATATTTAATCAAGTTACTTTTCTCGTGAAAATGCTTCTGCAAAACAGTTCTAAACAACTTTAAACAACTTCCTTAATAATTTTTCTTCATTACTTTAAACGGAAATGATAATGTTTTTAGCCTTATTGTTAACACCAATTTTGTATATGTTTTCTTGATCTCTTGAAAAAGTGCTGCATCCCGAACAATGAACTTTTATAGACCCTGCTGGGTATTCAGGACAAAAGACTTTAACAAAATTTTCTTTATTTTTAAACACAACTTCTTGGTCATCTACTAGATTTATCGATACAGATTTATTATCATTTTTTGAGTCTTCAATATCCAACAAATTATAGGTAGAGTCTTGTTCACTTTTAAGACCTTTTGCTGTATTTTCTTTTCTTTTTTTTTCGCCTACTACATTAAGTGATATGAGCTGGAGATAAAAGGCATCATTTGTTTTTTTAATTGTTATTTCTTCTTGAATGTTATAATCATTCCCTTTCCAAATGTAATTTCTACTGTAGGTTGTAATACCATTTTTGGTTTCAAGGTTAAATCCAAAACCTTTAACCACATTTAATGAATTAATATCATCAAACATGGTTGTCATAATATTTAAAAAGGACTCTTTATCAATTTCATTTTTAAATTCACTACTTGTCATTTCTTCGTAAATGAAGCTGTACTCTTCTTGAGTCATTTTTTGATGTAAATGAGCAATAAAGAGCTCAGCTTCGCTTATTTTTTCTCCGAAACATCCAAATAGTAAAAATGAAAGGGAGAATAAAAGGATTGATTTTTGTAAAGTGTTTTTTGATAGTCGCATGGCATTAATGTTATTTAAAAAGAGGGTGAGTTTTTTATAATGTTTTGAAATTCAACATTCTTGATAGAGTTTGTTTTTTATAGAATTACCCAGCCCAAGTATCACGATCTAAACTCCTGAATTGGATGGCTTCAGCTATATGGTTAGTTTCAATAGCTGAGCTTTTTTCTAAATCAGCAATAGTTCGCGCTACTTTTAATATCCGGTCATAAGCTCTGGCAGACAACCCCAAGCTTTCCATCGCTTGCTTTAATAATTGTTTACTTTCATCGGATATTTCACAAACTTCTTTAAGCTTTTTACTTTCCATTTGAGCATTACAAAACACGTGTTGGTCTTTGGTAAATCTCTTTTCTTGAACTTTTCTAGCTTCAATAACTCGGGTTCGAATAGTGTCGCTCGATTCAGTATTTTCTTTGCTGGCTAGTTCATCAAAATTAACTGGGGTTACTTCTACGTGTAAGTCTATACGATCAAGTAATGGTCCAGAAATTTTGTTCAAATATTTTTGTACAATTCCAGGAGAACACAAACAATCTTTTTCGGGATGGTTGTAATATCCACACGGACAAGGATTCATAGCAGCTACTAACATAAAACTAGCCGGGTATTCAACAGTGAACTTAGCTCTTGATATGGTTACTCTCCGATCTTCCAAAGGTTGGCGCATCACTTCTAATACTGTTCGTTTGTACTCTGGAAGTTCATCCAAAAACAAAACTCCATTATGAGCCAATGATATTTCACCTGGCTGAGGGTACATACCTCCACCAACTAAAGCAACATCTGAAATGGTGTGATGAGGCTTTCTAAAGGGGCGTTGCGTCATAATAGATTCATTACTGCCCAAACTTCCCGAAACAGAATGAATTTTAGTTGTTTCTAAGGCTTCTTCAATATTTAATGGAGGCAAAATAGTAGGTAATCTTTTTGCAAGCATACTTTTTCCAGCTCCAGGAGGGCCAATTAAAATAACATTATGTCCGCCCGCAGCAGCAATTTCAAATGCCCTTTTAATGTTTTGCTGCCCTTTTACATCTTTAAAATCAATGCTACTAGACAATAAGCTACTGTAAAACTCATTATCAATATCAATTTCGGTTCTGTGTAGTGCTCCATCACCATTAAAAAAATCAATAACTGTTTTAATGTTTTCAACTCCATACACATCTATCCCTTGAACAATGGCAGCTTCTCTAGCGTTTTGAGCAGGAAGAATAATTCCTTTTAACCCCTTCTTTTTAGCCTCCATAGCTATCGATAAAGCACCTTTTATTGGCTGTAAGCTTCCATCCAACGAAAGTTCTCCCATAATTAAGTAATCAGAAACTTTATCACTAGCTATTTGTCCAGAAGCAGCTAATATACCCATTGCTAGAGTTAAATCATAAGAAGATCCCTCTTTGCGAATATCAGCAGGAGCCATGTTTATGGTTATCTCTTTTATGGGAATTTTATATCCATTGTTTTTTAAAGCAGCCTGTATCCTTTGTTGACTTTCCTTTACTGCATTGTCTGGTAATCCTACCAGAAAAAAGTTTACTCCGTTGGTTATATTTACTTCAACCGTAATAATGGTAGCATCAATACCAAAAACAGCGCATCCATACGTTTTTACAAGCATAATTAAACACGTTAATTGTTAAAGAGTTGGTTAGCAAAAAAGATTTGCTAATTGGAGCCCAAAGATATCAAATACCTCTGATAATCAATATTAATTACCTCATATTTGCGTAATTATGGGGAAACTAGTAGTTTTGTCGCTCTTTAAAATATTATATATGGAAAAAATGATGATTTACGTACCAATAGTGCTAGCTGTTTTAGGACTATTATACATGTTAGTTAAAAGGGGTTGGGTAATGAAGCAGGATGCCGGTGATGGTAAAATGAAGGAAATATCTGACCATATTTATGTAGGTGCTCTTGCATTTTTAAAGGCTGAGTATAAGCTTTTAGCATTTTTTGTAATTGGAGCGAGTATTGCACTTGCGGCAGTGGCAGCTGTAGTACCAACAACAAGCTACTTAATTATTGTTGCTTTTATTATTGGAGCTGTATTTTCTGCAGTTGCAGGTAACATTGGTATGCGTATTGCTACGAAAACAAATGTAAGAACCACTCAAGCAGCAAGAACGAGTTTACCAAAAGCATTAAGTATTTCATTTGGAGGTGGTACTGTAATGGGATTAGGTGTTGCAGGTTTAGCAGTATTAGGCTTAACGGCATTTTTCATTGTTTTTTACCAAGTATTCATGGGAGGAGAGTGGACTAACACCACTGATATGACCATTGTTTTAGAAACGTTAGCAGGATTCTCTCTAGGAGCAGAGTCTATAGCATTATTTGCACGTGTAGGTGGAGGTATTTACACGAAAGCAGCTGATGTTGGAGCAGATTTAGTAGGTAAAGTAGAAGCTGGAATTCCAGAGGATGATCCAAGAAACCCAGCAACTATTGCTGATAACGTGGGTGATAATGTTGGAGATGTTGCTGGAATGGGAGCAGATTTATTTGGTTCGTATGTGGCAACTGTATTAGCTGCAATGGTTTTAGGAAACTATATTATTAAAGATATGGGAGGATCTATTTCTGATGCTTTTGGTGGTATTGGAACAATCCTTTTACCAATGGCAATTGCTGGAGCTGGTATTATTATTTCAATTATTGGAACGATGTTAGTTAAAATTAGCTCTAACGATGCTAAAGAGGCACAAGTTCAAAAGGCATTAAACATTGGTAACTGGACATCTATTGTATTAGTTGGTTTAGCTTGTTTTGGTTTGTGTGTATGGATGCTTCCAGAAACGATGCAAATGAAATTCTTTGGGGAAGAAGGATTACAAAACATTTCTTCAATGAGAGTATTCTATGCTACATTAGTTGGTTTAGTTGTAGGTGGGGCTATTTCTTCTTTTACTGAATACTATACTGGATTAGGGAAAAAGCCAATATTAAATATTGTACAACAATCAAGTACAGGTGCTGCAACAAATATTATTGCAGGTTTAGCAACTGGTATGATTTCTACTTTTTCATCAGTATTATTATTTGCTATTGCTATTTGGACTTCTTATGAATTTGCAGGATTTTATGGTGTAGCAATGGCAGCATCAGCTATGATGGCCACAACTGCTATGCAGTTGGCTATTGATGCTTTCGGACCAATTGCTGATAACGCAGGAGGTATTGCTGAAATGAGTGAGCAAGACCCAATCGTTAGAGAACGTACTGATATTTTAGATTCAGTTGGTAACACAACTGCTGCTACCGGAAAAGGATTTGCAATTGCTTCTGCTGCTTTAACAGCATTAGCTTTATTTGCTGCCTATGTAACGTTTACTGAAATTGATGGGATTAACATTTTTAAAGCACCAGTTTTAGCTATGTTGTTTGTTGGAGGAATGGTGCCAGTAGTATTCTCTGCATTAGCAATGAGCTCTGTGGGTAAAGCTGCTATGGAAATGGTTGAGGAAGTAAGAAGACAGTTTAGAGATATTCCAGGGATTATGGAAGGTACTGGTAAACCAGAATATGATAAATGTGTGGATATATCTACCAAAGCATCTTTAAGACAAATGTTATTACCAGGTATCCTAACAATCGGTTTCCCTATCGTAATTGTTTTAGTTGGTATTTTAATTTATCCTGAAGATCATAAACTAGTAGCAGAAATGCTTGGAGGATATATGGCTGGTGTATCAGTAAGTGGTGTACTTTGGGCTATCTTTCAAAACAATGCTGGTGGTGCATGGGATAATGCTAAAAAATCATTTGAAGCAGGTGTTGAAATTAATGGAGAAATGACTTACAAAGGTTCTGATGCCCATAAAGCAGCAGTTACTGGGGATACGGTTGGAGACCCATTTAAAGATACTTCTGGTCCATCGATGAACATTTTAATCAAACTTACTTGTTTAATCGGTTTAGTTATTGCTCCAATTTTAGGAGGTCACTCAACAAGCGAAGATCAATCTAATAATGTTGAGGTAGAAAAAGTAATTACTGTTGATGAAACGAAATCTTTAGTACAGAATATTACTGTAAGTAACGAAGAAATAAAGTAAACTTGTAACATTAGTTATATGATGTGCCCAAAGCATTTGCTTTGGGCATTTTTGTTAATATAGCTTAAATCAAATATTATTTTTTTACCATATTATTTTAGCATAACATTATTTTTATCTTTGTGACAATAAATGGCGAAGTCAAAAAAAAATACGTTTAAAACAACTTCTGTATATGTTACAGCTAGTTTGTCTTTGATATTGTTTCTACTGTTGGTGTTTGGTAGTGTTTTTCTGCAATCGCAAAAAGTGTTTAAAAAGTATAAGGAGCAGATAGAAATAGATGTGTTTTTTAGAGATGCTACCTCCGAAGCTCAAATAAAAAAGCTGGAGAAAGAAATCTTATTAATTGACGGTGTTAAGGCTGTTAAGTTTGTTTCTAAAGAAGATGCTTGGGAAGTCATTAAAAAGGATGTTGATCTCGAAAATGTTGAAGATTTATTAGGTGGAATACCCTTAAGAAATAGCTTACAGTTGAAGTTATCTGGAGATTATGTTCAGTTAGATAGTGTGAAATACTTGGAAAAGCAATTGTTAAACACCTATGATGAAGAAATCATGAGTGTAAGCTATAATGAAATTCAATTTCAAAACATCAATCAAAACTTTTATACCTATATGCTCTATGTGTTAGGTTTGTGTGGTTTGTTAGTGATTATAGCAGTTGTTTTAATTAATAACACCATTCGTTTGGCTATTTTCTCTAAACGCTTTTTAATTAGAACAATGCAGCTAGTTGGAGCAAAAAGTAGCTTTATTAAAAGACCATTCATTATTAATGCCATTTTCCAAGGAATCTTTTCGGGTATTATAGCCATTATCTTTTTTATAGGGTTGAGTTACTTACTTTCTCATTACGAAAGTTTTATTTCAACGATGTTGTTTTCTCCTCAAAACCTAATCGAAAATTTAATATTATTTGCTGCTGTTATTGTTTTAGGAGCATTAATTAGTTACTTGTCTACAACATTATCAGTTAGGAGATACCTAAAATTATCCATTGATAAACTATACCGTTTTTAAATTTATTTTATGAAAAATCAAATCGCTTTTACCAAACAAAACTATATTATTTTAGCTACAGGCTTAGTGTTAATAATTTTAGGGTTTGCCCTAATGTCAGGAGGCGGAACAGATGATCCTTCTGTTTGGAAAGAGGAAATATTTTCGTTTAGAAGAATAACATTAGCACCAATTGTTGTAATAGCAGGTTTTGTAGTTGTTCTTTTAGGTATCATGAGAAAAACCACTAACGATAATTCTTCTGAAGAAACGATTGATTTAGATGCTTAATGGAGTTTTTAGAAGCTATTATCCTTGGAATAGTTCAAGGTTTAACAGAATTTCTTCCAGTAAGTAGCAGTGGTCATATTGAGCTTGTAAAAGCTTTTTTTGGATCGGAAGTTAAAAGCACAATGACGATGACGGTTGTGCTTCACTTTGCTACTGCACTAAGTACGTGTTTTGTTTTCCGAAATGATATTGCTAAAATAGTTGCAGGTTTGTTGTCATCATCGGGAAATGACGAGCGAGCTTTTTCATTAAAAATTATACTTTCAATGATTCCCGCAGCAATTGTTGGGGTATTATATGACGATATCATTGAAACTTTTTTCGAAGGAAAAATAATTTATGTAGGAGCCTTTCTTTTGCTTACCGGAGTGCTACTTTTTGTTGCAGATAAAGCAAAAACAACGAATAAAGAGGTATCACTTTTTCATTCAATTATAATTGGTGTTTCACAAGCAATTGCTATACTACCAGGTATATCAAGATCTGGTGCAACCATATCAACATCCGTTTTATTAGGAATTGATAGAGAAAAAGCTGCTCGATTTTCATTTTTAATGGTTGTTCCGCTAATCTTCGGTAAAATCCTTAAAGATTTATTGGATGATAAATTTCAATTAGAAAGCAGCGAACTTTTATTTTTAAGTGTAGGTTTTATTGTAGCATTTTTTACGGGCTTATTTGCATGTCAATTAATGATAAAACTAGTTAAGCAAAGCAAACTATATTATTTCGCTATTTACTGTTTTATTGTAGGTGTATCCGCTATCCTTTATTCTATTGTCTAAACCAAACGAAATAAAATTTAATGAAGGGTCACTTATTTTAATAGATAAGCCTTTAAATATTACTTCATTTGGAGTAGTGAAGCAACTAAAATGGGCTTTTTCAAAAAAATCAGGAAAAAAAAGATACAAAGTTGGACATGCAGGAACGTTAGATCCTTTAGCATCTGGTTTGTTAATTATTTGTGCAGGGAAAAAAACCAAAGAAATAAGCCAGTACCAGGGATTAGCTAAAGAATATACAGGTATTATAACCATTGGCGCAACAACTCCTTCTTATGATCTAGAAACTGAAATTGATAAGACGTTTGATACAGATTCTATTACTGAACAACAAATTAAAGCAACTGCCCTAAGTTTTATTGGAGTAAACGAACAATTACCACCAGTACATTCAGCAAAAAAAATTGATGGTAAACGAGCGTACAATTATGCTCGAAATGGTGAAGAAGTAAAAATGAAGCCATCCATTGTTCATATTCATGCATTTGATGTAACAAAAATTGAAGGAGTAAACATTCACTTTAGAATTGAATGCAGCAAAGGAACATACATACGTTCAATAGCTTATGATTTTGGAAACCGATTAAATAACGGTGCACACCTCTCAAAACTACGCAGAACCAAAATAGGTGATTTTAAGGTAGAAGACGCGCTACAAGTTGATGAAGCAAAGAAGTTGATACTAGATACAACGTTTATTCCTGAAACTTTCTAAGGTCTTTTCCTTTTAAAATGCTATTTTCGTAGTCCAAAAAGCATAAAACAGGTATGAAATTATCACAATTTGGGTTCGATTTACCATCTGAATTATTAGCAGAATATCCAGCAGACAATAGAGATGAGTCTCGATTAATGGTTTTAGATAGAGAAAAAGGAACCATTGAGCACAAGGTATTTAAAGATATAATCGACTACTTCGATGATCAAGACGTAATGGTCATGAATAACACCAAAGTTTTTCCAGCACGTATGTTTGGAAACAAAGAAAAAACAGGTGCTAAAATCGAAGTTTTTCTTTTAAGAGAATTAAATCGAGATAGTTTACTCTGGGATGTACTAGTTGATCCAGCTAGAAAAATAAGAATTGGAAATAAACTTTATTTTGGTGATGACGAATCGTTAGTTGCTGAGGTAATCGACAATACTACTTCTAGAGGAAGAACCTTGAGGTTTTTATTTGAAGGACCATACGAGGAGTTCAAAGATAAAATTAGACAGTTAGGTAGTACACCACTTCCAAAATACATCAAAAGAGATGTAGAAGAGTTTGATGAAGAAAGATACCAAACTATTTTTGCTAAGCACGAAGGAGCTGTTGCAGCACCAACTGCAGGATTACACTTTAGTAAGCAATTATTAAAAAGATTAGAAATTAAAGGGGTTAATTTTGCGGAAGTTACTCTACATGTTGGTCTAGGAACTTTCCAGCCAGTGGAGGTAGAAGATTTAACTAAACACAAAATGGGATCTGAAAGAGTAATTATCCCTCAGGAATGTGCAGATATTGTAAACACAGGTATCGAAAAGAAAAAAAGAATTTGTGCTGTAGGTACAACCTCTGTTAGAAGTATCGAGTCATCAGTTTCTACAGAAAGTACGTTAAAGCCTTTTGATGGCTGGACAAACAAATTTATTTTCCCTCCTTACGAGTTCAGTATACCAAATTCGTTAATTACAAACTTCCATACACCGTACTCAACATTATTAATGATGGTATGTGCTTTTGGTGGTTACGATTTAGTAATGGAAGCTTACGAGCAAGCGGTTAAAGAAAAATATCGTTTTTACTCATACGGAGATGCGATGCTGATCATCTAAGCCATGAATCACTATGTGATCATAGTAGCTGGAGGTTCAGGAAAACGCATGGGAAGTAAACTTCCTAAACAATTTATAGAAATAAATAAAAAGCCAATTATCTTTCATACCATTGAAAGGTTTTTGGCTTTTAGTTCTTCTGTACATTTCATTATTGCTCTTCATGAGGATTATCAAAACCTATTTGAAGATTACTATAAACAATGGAACTATACATTTAATTATGAGTTCTCTTTATCAGGTAAAGAAAGGTTTGATACAGTAAAAAATGCTTTAGAAAAGGTGAAAGAAGGTGTTGTAGGCATTCATGATGCTGTTCGGCCATTTGTATCTAAAGAAACAATAGAAAACTGCTTAGATGAGCTAAAAAAATCATCAGGAGTTGTCCCTGTTATTGATTTAGTCGATTCTATTCGGCAAGTTAATCAAGATGGAAGTATAGCTTTGAATAGATCATATTATAAATTGGTTCAAACACCTCAGTATTTTCATGCTGCCTTAATCAAAAAGGCTTATGAAGTTAATTTTTCAAGTCAGTTTACCGATGATGCATCAGTTTTTGAGCATACAGGAAATAAAATAAGTGTAGTTGAAGGCAATGAAGAAAACATTAAAATAACCACTCCAAAGGATTTAGTGCTAGCAGAATATTTCTTGAAATCAATAGTTTAAAAAATGGCAGAATTAAAAACAAAACCTAACCAAGGAGGAGGTGTAAATGATTTTATCGAAAGTATAGAGCACCCCAAAAGAAAAGCAGATAGTAAAGAACTATTGAAAGTATTTGCTGAAGTTTTAGACGAAGAACCGATAATGTGGGGCTCAAGTATTATTGGTTATGGCTCATATCATTACAAATATCCATCAGGGCGAGAAGGAGATTGGTTTTTAACAGGCTTTTCTCCTAGAAAGCAAAATTTGTCTGTTTATATCATGGCAGGCTTTGAAAATTACGAAGAGCTATTAAATAAATTAGGGAAGTATAAAAGAGGAAAAAGCTGTTTGTATATAAATAAACTAGAGGATGTAAATATTGATGTCCTCAAACAATTAATTGGGGAGTCAGTAAAGTATGTTTCTCAAATTAAATGGTAGAAAAAAGAAGTTAGTATGTTATCAGTAAATAACCTGTCCATATTTTTAGGAGGTAAAGATCTTTTTGATCAAGTATCTTTCATGATTGATAAAAAGGACCGTATTGGTTTAGTAGGAAAAAACGGAGCAGGAAAATCTACCATGCTCAAAACACTTATTGGTTTACAAGAACCAACCTCTGGTAATGTATCTAAACAAAAAGGAACAACTATTGGTTATTTACCTCAAGAAATGAAGCATAACAACGATGCTAAAATTATAGAGGAGGTAGAAGCTGCTAACGAGCGTATTAATGAAATCGAAGACCAAATAAAACACATCAATGAACAGTTAACTACACGAACCGATTATGAAAGTGATAGTTACATGCAACTTATAGAAGACTTAAATGTTTTAAACGAGCAGTTTAATTTACAAGGAGGGTATAACTTAAGAGAAAACATAGAGAAATTTTTAACAGGTTTGGGTTTCGAAAAAACAGATTTTGAACGACAAATGAGTGAGTTTAGTGGAGGATGGAAAATGAGGGTAGAACTTTGTAAAATATTACTTCAACAACCCGATGTTCTTCTGCTAGATGAGCCCACAAACCACCTAGATATTGAGTCTATTCAATGGCTAGAGGAATTTCTTAAAAATTATCATGGAGCTGTTGTTTTAATTTCTCACGACCGTGCATTTTTAGATTATGTAACCAATAGAACCATTGAGATTAATGCAGGTAAAATATACGATTACAAATTTTCCTATACAAAGTATCAAACCATAAGGGAAGAAGAACTAGAACAACAAAAATCAGCTGCTAAAAATCAAGAAAAATACATCAAAGAAACTCAGCAGTTAATTGATAAATTTAGAGCGAAGAAAAACAAAGCTGCTTTTGCTCAATCCTTAATAAAAAAACTAGACAAGCTAGATGTTATCGAAGTAGATGAGGTAGATAATAGTAAATTGAAGTTCTCTTTTCCTCCAGCACCGCGATCGGGAAAAATTGTAGCAAAGTTTGACGGTGTAACAAAAAAATTTCCAGAGAAAACGATTCTAGAACATGCAGATGTAATGATCAATACTAAAGATCGAATTGCATTGATTGGTAAAAACGGATTAGGGAAATCAACCCTAATTAAATTGATTGTTGGTGATGAAGAATACCAAGAAGGAACATTTGAGTTAGGTCATAATGTATCCGTAGGTTATTTTGCACAAGACGAAGCCGAACAGTTAGATGGAGATAAAACCGTTTTCCAAACCATTGATGATTTAGCTACAGGAGAAATTCGTTCGAGTGTTAGGAGTATTTTAGGATCCTTTTTGTTTAGTGGTGAAGATGTAGATAAAAAAGTGAAAGTGCTTTCTGGTGGAGAAAAAACAAGGTTAGCACTTTGTAAATTACTTTTAGAACCACATAATTTTTTAATTCTGGATGAGCCAACAAATCACTTAGACATTAAGTCTAAAAATGTACTAAAGGACGCCTTGCAAGATTTTGATGGAACGTTACTGGTTGTATCTCACGATAGAGACTTTTTGGATGGATTAACCAATCGTTTATTTGAGATTAAGAATAAACGAGTAGCTATTCATCATGAAGATGTGCAAACATTCTTAAATCGAAAAAAGAAAGAGACAATTGCCTCCTACGAGAATGTTGCAAAACAAAAAGAAGTAGCTACTGAAGAAAAACCAACCTCAGGAAAAGAAGCTTACTTAGAACAAAAAGAGCGTAAAAAATTAGAAAATAAAGTAAACAAGCTCGAAAAAGAGATTGCTAAACTAGAAGAAAAAATTAAGGTACAAGATCAAGTAGTTGCTTCATTGGATTACTCGAATGAAGAAGAAGCTCAAAAAGTATTAGATAATTATGCTAAACTAAAAGAGCAATTAAATAACAAAATGGAAGAATGGGAAGCTAACTTAGAAAAGTTAGGCTAGGAAATAGCCCTAGAAAAAGCTTCAAAAAGCTCCCCATCACTTACTTGACAACCTAGTTTAATCATTTGGAAAACTTCCTCTTCGCGTGATTTTTGGTGCTCTTTTTTGAGGGTGAACAAACTTAAATCACCTTTTTTAGCTTTTGACAGTATATGTTCTATTGATTGTTCTTTGTCTGTTAATCCATCAATGCCAATTAAAAGCGCTTCTTTAGGATTGTATTTAAAAAGCTTTAGTCCTTTATCATCAATACGTTCAAGGTATGTGATTTTAGTTAGTACGGTATTGAATACCACATCACCAAACAAATCCATAATAGATTGTGCTTTATCAGGATCGTTTTCTTTAATATCCTTCCATAAATCGGCATCAATACCATTAATAGCTAAATACTCCCTAAACTCTTTTTCAAAAAGTTGTAATTCATCAAAAGTTAATGGTCGGAATTTATTCATTTCATCAATTTTTATTGATTCTGTGTCTTCAAAACAATCCTAAAAGTAGTTCCCACACCAATTTCAGAAGACTTTACAAAAATACGACCTTTCAGTTGTTCCTCAACAATACGTTTTACCAAACTTAAGCCTAAGCCCCAGCCTCTCTTTTTTGTTGTATAGCCTGGTTGAAAAACAGACTTATACTTATTTGCAGGAATTCCTTTTCCAGTATCGGTAATATCAATAATTATTTGTTTGTCAATAATAGAAACAGAGTAAATAATTTTCCCTTCACCTGTAATGGCATCAATAGCATTTTTGGTAAGATTTTCAATTACCCACTCAAATAAAGAAACATTTATCATAGAAACAGCTACCTCCTCACCATTTTGTATGAGTTGTACTTTTTTAGAAACACGTTTTTCTAAGTATTCAATGGAGTTTTGGATTACTTCAGAAACATTTTTTTCTTCCAGCTTAACTTCCGAACCAATTTTAGAGAAACGATCTGTGATGGTATTCAATCGAATAATATCTTTGTCCATTTCATTTAGCGAAGAAGGGTCAACACCTTGCGCTCTCAACAACTCTATCCAAGCCATTAAACTAGAAAGTGGAGTACCTAATTGATGAGCAGTTTCTTTAGCCATACCAGCCCACACTTGGTTTTGTTCTGCTTTTCTAAACGTGCTAAATAACACATAAGCAACCAATAAAAACAAAGCAATTATTCCTAGTTGAATCCAGGGATAATACCTCACTTGCTTTAATGTAGCTGATTCGAAATAATAAATTTCACCATCAACCTCCTCGCTTAACGATACAGTTATGGGTTTATTATCAGCCTTCATTTCTATTACCATTTTTTCTACAGCGATACTGTCTGTTATCTGTTCAGGAGGCAAGTTGGAAGCTATAACTTCTCTTGTTTTAGAGTTGATAAATAAAATAGGAAGTAAAGCATTGTTTTTTATCAACTCACTATTAAACCCTTTAATTAAAGAGTCACTCTTTGATTTTAATTCTCTAAAAAGCTTAGAGTTCCCATAATGCACAATTTGTGTTTGGTTATACAGGCTGTTCGCTGTAAAACTCTTATTTGTTTTTTCCCATTCATTAATTAATTCTTTAAGATACGTTTGATACGCTTTTTCATCATCAAAATCACTCTTGGACTTTGCCACATTTCTAGCAGAATAATCGACAGAAAACTTTCCGTTACGATCAATAGTTTCTACAATGGTTGGTATAGAGTTGTTTTGCGCTACAATTTCAGTAACAAAGGTGTAATCATCTCTTTCTTTAGCAAATTCTTTAAGTGCCTTAACCCATAAGGCAACATTCTCTCTCTCTTCTATTTTAAGCTGTTCAAATGTTTGGTTGGTGAGGTTAACAAGTTGTGCTTGTTTTTTTACGGTTTCACTCCAAAGCTTTACTCTTAAACGCTCATCTTTTTGTATTTTATTGGTAATGTAATTTGCATACCAAAGGGTAAGAGCAATAATAACCAAAGCCACAATGGATAGGATGATTTTCCATCGTTGTTTGGAGCTATATAATTCAACTGATTTCAAAAGTGACCTTTAATTGCTTTAACGAACATAAGAAAGATTACCCATAAAACGATATTCGACAATAAAAAGTATCTATGGAAGGGATATCCTTTATTTTTTTGATGCAGCCCCATCAAAGCAGCCAAAAAGGCGATAAGTAGTCCAAACCAATAGTACATTACTTAAATATACCGGTGTCGTTTAAGTTTGCATACAATAAAATAGCAATAAGTAAAAAGAACCCTATCGTATTTGCTTTTTCCATAAACTTATCACTTGGTTGTTTACCAGTAATTATTTCAAATAATAGAAACATGATATAACCACCATCCAATGCTGGAATAGGTAAAAAGTTCATAAACGCTAAGATAATAGAGATAAGCGCTGTGTTTAACCAAAAACGTTCCCAGTTCCAAGTGCTAGAAAATAACTTAGCCATAGAGCCAAACCCTCCAATTTGTTTCGCACCTTTCAATGTAAAAACATATTTAAACTGTACTACGTAATCATGTAGTGTGTAATAAGCTTTTGAAAATCCATGAGGGAACGACTCAAAAAAACCATATGATTTTGAAGATATTTTTTTAATTGTTGTTGTGTCTCCTTTTACAACAAAACCAATAGTAAGGGTGTTAGTGTCTAGCGTAATACTTTTCTTTAAGGTGTCTGTACCTCTTATAACTTCTATAGGTATATTGTAGTTTTTGTTTTTTAACGAGGAATACATTTGATGACCAATTTGATTGTGCCATTCAATTTTTTCACCGTTTATTTTATGAATGACATCTCCTTTTTTTAAGCCTTGTTTATAGGCTTGCGTTTCTTCACCAGTACTTGTTTTTTGAACAATAGAATCAATAGGAGAGCTTTTTGTTCTAAATGAAATAGCGTTTTGTTCAATACCTTCCTCCCATAAAATTGATCCAATATCATCAGGTAATTCTATTGTTCGTTCCCCTCCGTTTTCTCCAACAACTGTTAGTTTTTCTGGACTTCTAAAAAGTAAATGTCTACCAATGGATGAGGCATCCTCAAGCTTTTCTCCATCAACAGTGGTAACGATGTCTCCATCCTTTAACCCATATTTTTCCATTACTGGATGAATAGCATATCCATAGGAAACATCAGTTGGAGCAACATATTTTTCGCCCCAACCCCAAGAAACTAAAGAGTAAATTAAAATACCTACAATAATGTTTACGGTTATACCGCCAATCATGATAATAAGTCGTTGCCAAGCAGGCTTACTTCTAAACTCCCACGGTTCTGGTTCACCTTTCATTTGATCAGTATCCATAGACTCATCAATCATACCAGCAATTTTAACATAACCGCCTAGAGGCAACCAACCAATACCGTACTCAGTTTCTCCTTTTTTTACTTTAAACAGCGAAAACCAAGGGTTGAAAAATAAGTAAAACTTTTCCACTTTTGTTTTAAAAAGCTTAGCAGGAATAAAGTGTCCTAATTCGTGAAGTACAATAAGTATGGATAAACTCAAAATAAGCTGAGCGGCTATTATTAAAATGTCCATTAATAGAAATGTGTTAATTGGAGTCCAAAGATATTAATTTAATCGAGCAGAAACTAGTTCAGTTGCTATTCTACGAGCCTCTTCATTAGAAGCAACATAATCATCAAGTGTTGGCTTATTTACAAAAGTAGCTTTATGTATTACCTCTTCATTGATGTTAGCAATATCTAAAAAGGATATTTTTTCTTTTAAAAATGCTTCATTCGTTATTTCGTTTGCTGCGTTTAAAACACAAGCACTGTTCCCTTGCTTATCCAATGTATAAAAAGCTAATTTTAGATTCCTAAAGGTTTCTTGATCGGGTTTTTCAAAGGTTAAGTTAGGATAGTCAAAAAAGCTGAATCGCTCAAAATTGGATTTATATCTCTTAGGATATGTTAGGGCATATTGAATAGGAATTTTCATATCAGGCAAACCCAATTGAGCTTTTATACTCCCATCCTCAAATTGAATAGCCGAGTGAATAATTGACTGCGGGTGAACAACAACTTCAATTTGCTCAGCCTTTAAATCAAATAACCATTTCGCTTCAATTACTTCCAGCCCTTTATTCATGAGGCTTGCAGAATCAATCGTTATTTTTGCTCCCATTTCCCAGTTTGGATGTTTCAAAGCTTGCTTAACAGTAACTTTTTCAAGCTCGGCTAAACTTTTTCCTCTAAATGGACCGCCAGAAGCTGTTAGGTAGATCTTTTCAATATCGTTTTGAAAATCTCCTACCCATGATTGGAAAATAGCAGAATGTTCGGAGTCTACAGGATAAATATGTACATTATTTTCTTTAGCTAATTGAGTGATTAACTCACCAGCAACAACAAGTGTTTCTTTATTAGCTAAAGCAATATTTTTTTTATGTTGAATAGCGTTAATTGTTGGTAACAAACCTGCGTATCCCACAAGAGCAGTTAACACAGTGTGTACTTCATTCATTTCAACCACCTGTTCGAGGGCTTTTTTACCTGCGTATACTTTAATGTCGTGCTCAAATAAGGCATTGTTTACTTTTTCATATTGATCTTCATCTACAATTACTACTGTATTTGGTTTATATTTGATCGATTGTTCAATTAATAAATCTGCATTTTTATTGGCAGTAATAACTACCAATTCAAAATCATCTGGATATTGTTCAATAACAGTTAACGCCTGCGTTCCGATGGATCCCGTAGATCCTAAAATTGCTACTCCTTTTTTCGACATAGAATCAAAGATAACAACACTTTTGTTACATTTTAATTCTATAAACAAAGTTTATGTTAGTTTTTTTATAATTTTAGTTAGTATAACAATTTAAAATAATCGAATGAGTACATCTGCTCCAGCTAAAAGTTACCAGTCAGAGATTGATAATTTTATGAGCTATGTTAAAGGAATAATTCCTGATGAGCCTGAATTTTTACAAGCCGTTCATGAAGTTGCTGAAACGGTAATTCCTTACATCGAAGAAAATCCTAAGTATAAGAAAGCAAAAATTCTTGAGCGTATGGTTAATCCTGAGCGCGTCATTATGTTTCGTGTTCCTTGGATCGATGATAATGGAGAAGTTCAAATAAACAGAGGATATAGAATCCAAATGAACAGTGCTATTGGTCCTTACAAAGGAGGGTTAAGATTTCACCCTTCTGTAAACCTAAGCATTCTTAAATTCTTAGCCTTTGAACAGGTATTCAAAAACAGCTTAACTACTCTTCCAATGGGAGGTGGTAAAGGTGGTTCTGATTTTAACCCAAAAGGAAAATCAGATAATGAAGTGATGCGTTTTTGCCAAAGCTTTATGACTGAACTAACAAGACATGTTGGGCCAGACACTGATGTACCAGCAGGAGATATTGGAGTTGGAGGAAGAGAAGTTGGTTACATGTTTGGTCAATACAAAAGATTAAGAAATGAATTTACAGGTGTTTTAACAGGTAAAGGAAGAGAATGGGGAGGAAGTTTAATTCGTCCAGAAGCTACTGGCTACGGATGTGTATACTTCGCTGATGAAATGCTTAAAACAAAAGATGATTCTTTTGAGGGTAAAACGGTAGCAATATCAGGTTCTGGTAATGTTGCTCAATACGCTTGCGAAAAAGTAATTCAACTTGGAGGTAAGGTAGTTACCATGAGTGATAGCGGGGGGTACATTTATGATGCTGACGGTATTGATGCTGATAAATTAGCATTTATCATGGAGCTAAAAAATGAGCGAAGAGGCAGAATAAGTGAATATGCTGATAAGTATGGAGTAAAATACGTTTCAGGTGAAAGACCATGGGGCGAAAAAGTAGATGTTGCTTTACCATGCGCAACTCAAAACGAATTAAATGAGGAAGAAGCTAAAACATTAATAGAAAACGGAGCTATTTGTGTTGCCGAAGGTGCAAACATGCCAACTACTCCGGAAGCAATGGAAGTTTTTGCTGATGCAAAAATTCTTTTTGCTCCTGGTAAAGCAAGTAATGCTGGTGGAGTTGCAACATCAGGCCTAGAGATGTCCCAAAATTCGTTACGTATGAGCTGGTCTCGTGAAGAAGTGGATGAAAAATTGAAAGGAATCATGGTTTCTATTCACGAAGCATGCGCTGAATATGGAAAACAAGAGGACGGTTCAATCGACTATGTGAAAGGAGCAAATGTGGCAGGTTTTGTTAAGGTAGCTGATGCGATGCTAGCTCAAGGAGTAGTTTAAGCGTACATAAATAAACTGTATTAATCGCTTGTTGTCCTAGAGATGGCAAGCGATTTTTTTTAACGGCCAATTTTTAGTATTATAGATTAAATTTTAAAACAATTATGAGCGATATCAATACCTATATTGAAGAGAATAAAGATCGATTTATAGAAGAACTAATTGATCTACTTAAAATACCATCTATAAGTGCAGATTCTGCTTATGCAAAAGATGTAAGGAGAGCAGCAGAATGGGTGAAAAATAGTTTAGATAAAGCAGGTGCTGATGCAACCGAAATTTGCGAAACAGCTGGTCACCCAATCGTATATGGAGAAAAAATAATTGATGATTCGCTTCCAACTGTTTTAGTTTATGGACACTATGATGTTCAACCACCAGATCCATTAGAGCTTTGGTCTTCGCCACCGTTTGATCCAGTAATTAAAAATGGAAATATTTATGCGAGAGGTGCTGCAGACGATAAAGGGCAAGTTTATATGCACATAAAAGCTTTTGAATACATGATGAAGACGGATAACTTGCCATGTAATGTGAAATTTATGATCGAAGGGGAAGAGGAAGTTGGATCCGATAATCTTGGAATTTTTGTTGCCAATAATAAAGAAAAGCTAAAGGCAGATACTATTCTTATTTCAGATACATCAATCATTGCAAATGATACACCTTCAATAACTGTTGGTTTAAGAGGGTTAAGCTATTTACAGGTTGAGGTAACAGGGCCTAATAGAGATTTACATTCAGGTGTTTACGGAGGAGCGGTAGGTAATCCTATTAACATACTTTGTAACATGATTGCATCATTAACGGATGAAAATAATCATATTACCATTCCAGGGTTTTACGATAAAGTAAACATTGTTTCAGATGAAGATCGTGCTGAAATGGCAAAAGCACCATTTGATCATGAAGCGTATAAAAAAGAATTAAATATTGGAGATACTTTTGGAGAAAAAGGATATACAACTCCTGAACACACAAGTATTCGCCCAACATTAGATGTAAACGGTATTTGGGGAGGATATATTGGCGAAGGAGCCAAAACGGTACTTCCTTCAAAAGCATATGCCAAAATTTCAATGCGTTTAGTACCTAATCAAAACTCAAAAGAAATTACCCAATTATTTAAAAAACACTTTGAGTCTATTGCTCCTGATGCTGTTAAAGTTGAGGTGAAACCCCATCATGGAGGAGAGCCATTGTTAATACCAACAAATTTTCCTGCTTACCAAGCAGCAAGCAAAGCAATGGAAAAAACATTTGGTAAAAAACCAATTCCTCAAAGAGGAGGGGGAAGTATTCCAATTGTAGCTCTATTTGAGGAAGAATTAGGATTAAAATCCATCTTAATGGGCTTCGGATTAAATACAGATGATATCCACTCACCAGATGAACATTACGGAATTTTCAACTACCTAAAAGGTATAGAAACAATTCCTTACTTTTTTCAAAACCTCGTAGAAGAATCTAAATAATGACAAATTTAGTAGGTAAAACAGCTGTTGTTTGTGGATCATCAGCTGGAATTGGAAAGGCTTCAGCTATTGAAATTAGCAAACTAGGAGCTAATGTAATATTAGTTGCAAGAAACGAAGACAAGCTTAAAAGGGCTCTAACAGAACTTCATGCATCACAAAATCAAAAACACAGCTACATGCTAGCTGATTTTTCTGATGAAAAAAGTTTAAACGAATTATGTGATAGTTTAAAAAACAAATCTGTTAATATTTTAGTTAATAACACAGGCGGACCAGCAGGTGGGCCAATTACGCAAGCTAATCCAAGTGAGTTTTTACAAGCATTTAACCAACATTTAATAGCAAATCATAAAATCACTACTACCGTTGTTGACTCCATGAAAACCTCGGGTTATGGTCGAATAATAAATGTTATATCAACATCTGTTAAAGCACCGTTAAGTGGTTTGGGGGTTTCTAATACCATTCGAGGAGCTGTGGCAAACTGGTCTAAAACCATGGCAAATGAGTTAGGCGCGTTTGGTATAACAGTAAATAATGTTTTGCCAGGTGCTACGAATACGGGAAGATTAAATGAAATCTTTGAAGCTAAATCTAAGAAAACAGGAAAATCTGTGGAAGAAGTAAAACAAGGGATGGAGAGTGCTGTTCCTCTTGGTAGAATTGCAGAACCTGTTGAGGTTGCTAACGCAGTAGCATTTTTAGCATCTCCCAAAGCAAGCTATATAAATGGTATTAATTTGCCCGTTGATGGAGGTAGAACGCCTAGCTTATAATAAATGGAAAAATTCTTCCCATCAAAAGAAGCTTTTCACGACTGGTTAGCAAAAAACCATAAGAAAGAAGAAGAATTGGTACTTTGTTATTATAAAAAAGCGACTAAAAAACCAAGCATAACTTGGGAAGAATCTGTTGATGTTGCAGTTGCTTTTGGATGGATTGATGGTATTAGGAGAAAAGTAGATGAAGAAGCCTTTTCTGTGCGTTTTACACCTCGAAGACCAAATAGTATATGGAGCAATAGAAACATAGCCATTGCTGAGGAACTAATCAGTCAAAATAAAATGAGTCCTTCAGGGTTAGAATCTTATAACTTAAGAAAAGAAGATAAAACAGGGATTTACTCCTTTGAACAAGAGGCTGTTAGCTTTTTATGTTGGCAAGAAAAACAATTTAAAGAGAACAAAGAAGCTTGGGGAAATTATAAAGCATTACCTAATTATTATAAAACAACAGTAACTCATTGGGCTTCATCTGCCAAAAGAGAAGAAACTCAAAAAAGAAGACTTGAACAACTCATTGAATCTTGCCAAAAAAACGAAAGACTAAAACAGTTTACTTCAAAAAAGTAAAGAAACGCTTACATTTGTCAAAAATTTTACCACATGTATAGATCACATACCAACGGAGAATTAAGAATAGAACACATAAATCAGCAAGTAACTTTGTGTGGTTGGGTTCAAAAATCTAGAGATTTAGGAGGATTAACATTCGTTGATACCCGTGATCGTTATGGAATTACTCAAGTGGTATTTAATATGGACGACAATGCTGATTTGTGCAAACAAGCAAGATCATTAGGTAGAGAATTTGTTATCCAAGTAGAAGGAAAAGTTGCTGAAAGAAGTAACAAAAACAAAAACATCCTAACAGGTGAAATTGAAATCATCGCTGAAAAACTTACAGTTCTTAATGCCTCTAAAACACCTCCTTTTACTATTGAGGACGAAACAGATGGAGGAGAAGAATTAAGAATGAAATACAGGTATCTAGATTTAAGAAGAAACCCTGTTCAAAAAAATATCAGACTTCGTCATCAAATTGGCTTGGCAACAAGAAATTACATGAATAGCCTAAATTTCTTGGAAATAGAAACGCCATATCTTATAAAATCTACTCCCGAAGGAGCAAGAGATTTTGTTGTTCCAAGTAGAATGAATGAAGGACAATTCTATGCATTACCTCAATCTCCACAAACCTTTAAGCAGTTGTTAATGGTAAGTGGGTACGATAGGTATTTTCAAATAGTAAAATGCTTTAGAGATGAAGATTTAAGAGCAGATCGCCAGCCAGAGTTTACTCAAATCGATTGTGAAATGGCATTTGTTGATCAAGAAGATATTCTAAATACCTTCGAAGGCTTAATAAGAAACTTATTCAAAGAAATCAAAGGTATTGACTTACCAAAAGTAGATCGCATGACTTTTGATGATGCGATGAAGTACTATGGTTGTGATAAACCAGATCTAAGATTTGGTATGAAGTTTAATGACCTTAACGAGGTAACAAAAAACAAAGGATTCAAAATATTTGATGAAGCGGAAGCTGTTATTGGCATATGTGCAGAAGGAGCAGCACAATTCACAAGAAAACAACTAGACGCACTAACCGATTTTGTTAAAAAACCACAAGTAGGAGCAAAGGGACTTGTTTATGTTAAGTGTAACGAAGATGGTTCTTTTAAATCTTCCGTAGATAAATTCTATTCGCAAGAAGATTTAGCTGAATGGGCTAAAACATGTAATGCAAAAGCGGGAGATTTATTACTCGTATTATCAGGAAATCTTGATGCTACACGTAAGCAAATGAATGAGCTACGTTTACATATGGGAAATCTTTTAGAATTAAGAGATCCTAATGTGTTTAAAGCACTATGGGTTGTAGATTTTCCTTTACTAGAGTGGGATGAAGAAACAAACCGTTTCCATGCTATGCACCACCCGTTTACCTCACCAAAAGCAGAATATTTTGATAAACTAGAGACTGCACCAGGAGAAGTAAAAGCTAATGCTTATGATATGGTGATTAATGGAGTAGAGATAGGAGGAGGATCAATTCGTATCCACGATAAGCAAATCCAAAAAAGAATGTTTGATTTGTTAGGGTTTACCGAAGAAGAAGCAAATGAACAATTTGGGTTTTTAATGAATGCGTTTGAGTATGGAGCACCACCACATGGAGGAATAGCTTTTGGTTTTGATCGTATTTGTTCCATTTTCGGAGGGTCAGAATCTATTAGAGATTTTATTGCATTCCCTAAAAACAATAGTGGTAGAGATGTAATGATTGATGCACCAGCTAAAATAGATCAAGAACAATTGGATGAGCTCTTTTTATCAGTAAAAGAGCCGATTGTATAAATCTCACATTTCTATTTTGCTAGCATAAAGCAATTTGTTAAACAAAAGTTAATTTTCTATAAAAATAACGAAACCTCACTGCTAAAGTTCCCGTTCAACTATATAGAACGCAAAAACTCTAGCCATGAAAAAGTTTACTATAATCGCCAGTTTTATTGTTTTTCTCGTTAGTTGCCAAAAGCAAGAAACTATTCAAGAAGTTAAAAGTTCTCAAACTAAATCTAAACTTCCAGAATTATCAGATATCCAGCATTTATTAGATAAGCCAGAAGTTGAAGAAGTATCAGAAGAAGTCTTTCTTAACGAAATGGCAATGTCAACCATTGCTAAGAAAAAAGGAAATGGACATGATAAAGTATACCTTTGTATAGCACTCAGAAGAAAAGTACTTATACTAAAAGTTCCACGTTTCCTAGTACCACTTTTCGAAGCTTTTGGAGCAAAAATAATAGATGAAGATAATGATGGTTACACAGCAAGCGATTGTTGCTTTGGTTCACAGGACGATTGTGATGATAAAAACGCATCAGTTAATCCAGGGTCAAGTGAAGTTTGTGCAAACTCAATAGATGACAATTGCAACGGTCAAGTTGATGAGTCTTGTGGGTTAGCAATTGGTGATGCTCATGAAGGGGGAATTATCTTTTCTCTAGATAATACGGGAACGCATGGATATGTAATTTCTGAAAACGATATATCAGTATCAAACAATTTTAATAATACAGTTACGCAGATAGCAGGGTTAACTTTAAATGGATATAGCGATTGGGTACTTCCTGATACTGCTCAATTAAGAGAAGTTTATAACAATGCCGCGCTCATACCTAACCTATCAGCAACACCAGATTATTGGAGTAGTGTAGAATTGTCTACATCATCTGCTGCAAGTATGAGTTTAGGAACAGGTGTAGTAAGTACATCACCAAAATTCTTATTCCTTAGAAGTAGAGCTGTCAGAGCATTTTAAGTAATGGAAAAAATAAAAGCTTTTTGAAAGGCCTTTAGATTTATCTAAAGGTTTTTCTTTTGTTTAAAGCTTGCTGATATTGCCTTGCATATATATTATGCTGAGAAAGCGTTTTGGAAAAATTGGCATATCCCGAAAAATCTGGTTTCGCACAAAAATATAAGTAATCGTGTTTTTCATAATTCAAAACCGCATCAATATATGATATTGGAGCCACATAAATAGGTCCAGGAGGTAATCCAGTATATTTATAAGTATTATATGGAGACTCTATTTCTTTGTCCTTATTTAAAACACGCTTAATAGAAAAATCTCCAATTGCGAAAATTAATGTTGGATCAGCCTGTAGAGGCATGCCTAACTTAAGTCTATTCATATATACACCAGCAATTTTAGGAGCTTCATCAGTTTTGGCTGTTTCTGTATAAACAATAGATGCTAAAGTAGAAACTTGACTTTGAGACAGTCCAATGCTTTTTGCTTTACTTTTTCTTTCAGCAGTCCAAAACGATTTATATTCTTTGGCTAATCTAGCAATCAAATCGTCAAGACTTATATCCCAATAAACTTGGTAAGTATTAGGTATAAAAAGAGCTCGAATAGTATGTTCGTTAAAACCATATTTTTGTTGAACTTCTGCTACCGATAAATACTTTAGTAATTCATCAGATGATAGTTCAATGTTTTGAGCAATTTTATCAGTTATTTCTCTAAGCGTTCTAGTATTGTTAAATGTAATTTTAACCTCTTCCTCTCCATTACCCAAGCGTAGTTTTTCAACAACTTTTTTCCACGATTCACCACTGTTAAATGAATATTTTCCAGCTCTAACTGTTCGGTCGTTGAGGTTTCTAGCATTAGCATATGTTTTAAAATATTTATCTGTTATAATCCCAGAGTCATTTAATGCCTTAAAAACATCATTAAAATCAGCACCAGTAGAAACATGAAAGTTTTTATTTTTTTCTAATTCAACTCGATCAAAACCTTTAAGGTATAATCTAACTTTTGGGTAAAAGTATATGCCAAAGCCAGCTAATAGTATCAAAAAAACAAAAAAGAAGCCTTTTTTCATTGGAGGTATATATTTGGTTCAAAGTTATAACAACAAATAAATATAACAGACGATTTAACGGTAGTATTGTTACCTTTTTTGTATTTTCACCTGCCAATGTTACATGTAATTGTTGTTTTGCACTATTGTTGTACATGTAACAATCAATTGAATTAAATTTTAGTTATGATAGGTAATGTCCTAAAAAAAATATTCGGAGACAAATCTTCTAATGATCTTAAAGAAATCATGCCTTATGTTGAAAAGGTAAAAGAAGAATATGCGAAGTTAGCAACAATATCAAGTGATGAATTAAGAAATAAAACAGCTGATTTTAAGAGCAGAATAAAGGATTACACAAAGTCAATTGATGACAAAATTGCTGATTTAAGAAAAACTACTCAAGATAAAAATACTCCTGTTGAAGAAAAAGATGAAATTTTCCAAGAGATCGAAAAACTGGAAAAAGATTCCAATGAAAAACTAGAGGAGGTCTTATTAGAGCTTTTACCAGAAGCTTATGCAGTTATTAAAGAAACAGCACGAAGATTAGCTCAAGATGGTAAAATTGAAGTAACGGCTAATGAAAACGATAAGTTAGTTGCTCAATCAAATGATTATGTTGAAATAAACGGAGATAAGGCAAACTGGTATAATACTTGGACAGCAGGTGGAACCGAAATTACATGGAATATGGTTCACTATGATGTTCAATTGATAGGAGGTGTTGCTATGCATCAAGGAAAAATTGCAGAGATGCAAACAGGGGAAGGTAAAACACTAGTGGCAACGCTTCCTGTTTACCTTAATGCATTGGCGGGTAAAGGAGTTCATCTAGTTACAGTTAACGATTACTTGGCAAAAAGAGATAGTGAATGGATGGGCCCGCTTTATGAATTCCATGGTATGCGAGTGGATTGTATCGATAAACATCAACCGAATTCACCATCAAGAAAAAATGCCTATTTAGCTGATATCACTTTTGGTACCAACAACGAGTTTGGCTTTGATTATCTAAGAGATAACATGGCAAGCGATATAGACTCATTAGTTCAGAGAAAACATCACTACGCTATTGTGGATGAGATAGATTCTGTTTTAATTGATGATGCGCGTACGCCTTTAATTATTTCTGGGCCAACACCAAAAGGTGACCAGCAAGAGTACGCAGCATTAAAACCAAAAGTTGAAAAGCTCTATAATGCACAAAAAAAGATTTTTAAATCATTTTTATCCGAAGCACAACAAAAGCTAGAACAAGCAGAAGACGAATCATTAGATAAAAAGAAACAAAAAGAACTTTCCAAAGAAGGGCAATTAGCACTTTTAAGAGCTTACCGTTCACTCCCTAAAGATCAATCATTGATTAAGTATTTGAGTGAGCCAGGTATAAAAACGCAACTTCAAAAAGTAGAAAATTTCTATCTACAAGATCAAAAGAAAGAAATGCCTACCGTTGATAAGGAACTATACTTCGTAATTGAAGAAAAAAACAATTTGGTAGAGCTTACCGAAAAAGGAATTGATTTAATTTCTGGATCTGACGACCCAGACTTTTATTTATTACCAGATATAGGGTCTGTTTTTGCTGAACTAGAAGCTAAAAAACTAGCAAAAGAAGATCAGCTAAAGAAAAAGGATGAAATCATTAGAGATTACACCATCAAAGCTGAAAGAATACACTCTGTTAACCAGCTGCTAAAGGCATACGCATTATTCGAAAAAGAGGTGGAGTATGTAATCATGGACAATAAAATTAAAATTGTTGATGAGCAAACAGGTCGTATCATGGAAGGTCGTAGATATTCTGATGGTTTACACCAAGCAATTGAAGCAAAGGAAAATGTAACCATTGAGGCTGCTACTCAAACATACGCAACGGTTACACTTCAAAATTATTTCAGAATGTACCATAAACTAGCTGGTATGACTGGTACAGCCGAAACTGAAGCAGGGGAATTTTGGGATATTTATAAGCTTGATGTAGTAATTATTCCTACAAATAAGCCAATCGCTAGAGAGGACAGGCAAGACTTGGTTTATAAAACAGCAAGAGAAAAATATAACGCAGTAATTGAAGAAATAGAAGGCTTAGTAGCAGCAGGCAGACCAGTACTTGTTGGTACAACATCTGTTGAAATTTCAGAATTATTAAGTAAACTATTGTCAATGAAAGGTGTTAAGCACAATGTGCTTAATGCTAAAAAACATGCACAAGAAGCAGATATTGTTGCTGAAGCTGGAAAAGCAGGAACGGTAACAGTTGCTACAAACATGGCGGGTAGGGGAACCGATATTAAACTAGGAAAAGGAGTAAAAGAAGCTGGAGGTTTAGCAATTATTGGTACAGAGCGTCACAATTCAAGAAGGGTTGATAGACAGTTAAGAGGACGTGCTGGAAGACAAGGAGATCCTGGGTCATCACAGTTTTTCGTGTCTTTAGAAGATAATTTGATGCGTTTATTCGGTTCAGAAAGAATCAGTAAAATGATGGATCGTTTAGGCTTTAAAGAAGGAGAAGTTATTCAAGCCAAAATGATTACTAAATCTATTGAGCGTGCACAAAAGAAAGTAGAAGAAAATGACTTTGGTGTTCGTAAGCATTTGCTAGAATATGATGATGTAATGAACGCACAGCGTAATGCAATTTATGCTAAAAGAAAAAATGCACTCTTTGGAGATAAATTAGATATGGACATTGCAAGCTCACTTGAAGAGATAGCTGAGTCAATCGTTTATGAATTTAAAGAGTACGATGATTTTGAAAACTTCGAATTAGAAGTTTTAAGAGTACTTTCTATAGAGTCGCCAGTAACAGCAGATGAATTTGCTCAACTCAACGAACAGCAAATTATCGAGAAGATATATGTTTCTGCTAGAGAAGCATATAACAGAAAGTCTTCGTTTGTAGCAGAACAAACATTACCTGTTATCTCAAATGTTTATAATAATGAAGGAAATACTTACGAAAATATTGTAATTCCATTTACAGATGGCGTAAAACAAACACAAGTATTAGCAAACCTAGAGGAATCATTCAATGAAAATGCCGAAAACGTAACAAAGCTTCTAGAAAGAAATATCACACTAGGTATTATTGATAATGAATGGAAAGAGCATCTTCGCGAAATGGATGATTTGCGTCAATCTGTTAGAGGAGCACAGTACGAGCAAAAAGATCCGTTATTAGTTTATAAACTAGAGTCATTCGATTTATTTAAGCAAATGATTAGTAAGGTTAATAGAGAAATTATTTCATTTTTAATGAAAGCAAATTTACCTATCAACCAAAACATGCAACAAACCAATAACGGAAGTTTAGCTCAAAAAGCACAGCCAAAACTACAAACAGGTAGAGAAGATTTAGGAGCTTCAACACAAGCAAATCAGCAAGCGGCATCACGAAATCAAAATGGTGAGCCGGTTAAGCAACAACCTATTACTATTGATAAAAAAATAGGAAGAAATGACCGTGTTAAAATCGTTAATCTTCGAAGTGGAGAAACTAAAGAAGTTAAATTTAAACAAGCTGAACCACTAATAAATGAGGGGCATTGGCAATTAGTTGATTAAAACAACTGCATATAATATTTAGTAGCTCAGGTTTTCCTGAGCTACTTTTTTACCGTTAATTTTAAAAAGATGCCGTTGCTTAACTTAAACTTAATAATAAATTCATTATCAGTTGACATTATTCAATCAATCAGTTATATTTGATGTTGAATTAAAATCTAAAACAAATGAAAAAAATTTACTTATCACTAGCTGCTTTATCTATAGCTAGTTTAGCAATTGGCCAGCAAGGTGTTTCGCAAGAAGCTACTCCGCTTATTGGAGCTCCTGCTCAAATGCCAGCAAAATTGATGAAAACAAATGCTCCAGTTCAAACTGGAACAAGAGCCACTCAAATTGATAGATGGGTTAGCTTTACTGATGCTTATGCAGCTGTAATGGGTTCAACTCCAGCAAACACGAGTATTACTAACGGTGCATTTACAAACGATACGAACATTGCAATGGATGTTGATGGTGATATTGATTCAGCATTTTTATTTAGTTCGTACAGTGTGATAGACTTTTCGGGTAGCTTTTATGAACAAACATGGTTTAACCCAAATATTCAGCCGTTTGATCCAGCTGAGGACATTGTTATAGATTCTATTCAGCTTTGGTTTAACTATAAAAAAGTAGACCCAACAACAGTTGATACGGCTGTAGTTAGATTTTCAGTTCCTTCTGCAAATCAAATGACAAACTTTTTCACATGGACTGGTCTTGAGCAACATCCTGTTTCTTTAGATACAATTGTTTGGTTAGCTGTTAATTATGATCAACCTAATGAGCAAATAACAGATGCTGTAGCAGAGATTAAAATCCCTCTAACTAATGCTTTCTTATCTGATTCATCTATTTGGGGTTCAGATTCAACTTTCCTTGTTCCAGTATTAGATGTTAATGAAACTATTAGTGGACATAATGGTCTTTTAGCAACAGAAGTTAGTGTGATTTACGGTAGACAATATGTTGCAGGTGTTGATACAATTGGTGTTAATGCTAACTGGTTTGCTCCAGTATTTAGATCGGTTGACCAAACACAAGTGCCAATTTATGACGAAGATGATTTAACTGTTGGAGGTACGTTGAACAGATTTGGTAGAGAACAAGGTTTATATTACAATCACTGGACTTCTAATAACGCAACTAGATTTCCAACAGATGGTTTAGATCCTTTTCAGTCTCCTTTTTACTTCTTAAAAATCCAACAGTCAAACGATTTAACTGCTGATATCAAAGAATTAGATAATGGAGCAAAGTTATACCAAAATTATCCAAACCCAACAAATGGTTTAACTAATGTGGTGTATGAATTACCATCATCTGCTAATGTTACTTTTCAAGTAATGGATATTACTGGTAAAGTGGTTGTTTCTTCTTACGAAGGTACTCAGCCTGCTGGTAAGCACATGATTGAATTAAACACTAATGATTTAAGAGCTGGTGTTTATTTTTACTCTATACAAGTTAACGGAAGTAAGTTAACTAAGAAAATGACTGTTACTAAGTAATTATAGCATTTTAAATATAATTTCATTTAGAGGAGGAGGCTTTTAAGCCTCCTCCTTTTAGGTTAAAAACAATTAAACATGAAAAAAACTACTTTATTTTTATTGAGTGCAATTTCCTCAGTAGGTTTGTTTGCACAAGAAAATGTTGAATTTAAAGGAATGAAGCAGCTTAAGTATGAGCCAGCATATGAAACTCCTAGTATGAATAACCAACAAGTTGAAACCCGATCTACAACTATAGAAAGATGGGTTTCTTTTGTTGATGCTTACGAAGCATTTATGGGATCATCACACTCTATTTTCAGAATTACAAACGGTGCATTTACAAATGACACAAATGTAAAAATGGATGTTGATGGAGATATAGATACAGCATTCTTTTTTAGTTCATATAGTGTTTTAGATTTAGATGGGGAATTTTATAAGTCTACGTGGTTTAACCCAGCAATACAGCCGTTTGATTCTGCAGCTGATATTACACTTGACTCTATTGTAACTAGGTTTTTGTATGAGAAGTATGATACTTCTGTGGTAGATACATTAGTTCTTAGAATTGCATTATCCGATACAGATCAATTTGTGTCAAGAGCTAGTAGATGGATAGGAATAGAATTACACCCTGTTACGTTTGATACTATCAGGTGGTTAAGAACAGAGTACGATCCAGTTGCAAAAGAAATTAAAGGTAAAGTTGCTGAGTTTAAATTACCGTTAGACGATGCTTTTATTAGCAATCCAGCTAACTGGGTAAATGGCGACTCAACAAGCTTTTTTGTAGCTTTCGATGCTAACGAGTCATTAACTGATCATGAAGGTTTGATAGGTGTAGAAGTAACGGCAATTTTTGGTCGTCAATTAAATGATTCTGTAGATACAATTGGTGTTAATGCAAACTGGTTTTCACCAATATTTTATGCTGTAGGAGGTAATACAACTGCTCCAGCATACAGTGATGACGATAAAACAGTTGGTGGTACACTTCTGCGTTTTGGTGCTTACCCTGGTAGCCAAGAGATTTTCTATAATCACTGGACATCAAACAACTCCGTTAGAGTAGCACAAAACAATGGAGATATTAGTGTAACACAATCTCCTTGGTATCAGTTAAAAATTCAGCAAGATAACCAACTAACTGCTAGTGTAGAGGAGTTAGAACTAGGAGGAACATTGTACCAAAACTACCCTAACCCAACAAGTAATGAAACAATTATTACTTATGATTTACACAAAGAAGCTACAACTAGCATCCAAATTACTGATGTTACAGGTAAATTAGTTTTTAATTCCAACAACAATGTATTGCCAGCAGGTAGATACCAACAAGCTGTTAATACTTCTGATTTTAAAGCAGGAATTTACTTTTACACATTAACAGTTAATGCAAGTAAGTTAACCAAGAAAATGATTGTAAATAACTAATCGTTTGTTTTAGAACTAAATTTAAAGACACTCTAACCAGAGTGTCTTTTTTTATGCATGCACCTTTTTTAAACCGATCAACCAAAAAGAACCACCGTTTTATCATTTTTCTTTCTGACAATATTTTTTTTTTGTATTTTGCTGATGGTTTTAAGGGTAATACGTGCTGATTGATTGTAAGTAGTTGATTATTAAAAACTAAATAAATTTAGAGAGGTGGCCGAGCGGTTTAAGGCGCACGCCTGGAAAGCGTGTTTTCGGGAGACCGGATCGAGGGTTCGAATCCCTTCCTCTCTGCATGAAAACGAAATAATAAATAAAAATAGAAACAACAAAAACTAAGAAAATAAATTAAAATCATGAAAAAAGTATTCGCATTAATCGCTTTAGTTACTATGTTTTCGTTAGGGTTCGACAACGTAACGTTTGCTCAAGATCAAGGAGGGGATGAATCTACTAAGGTTACAGCTGTTGATGAAGCTCCAGCAAAAGCTGAAAAAGCTTCTGTTTCCATTTCACAGCAAATCAAACAATATTTTATCGATGGAGGTCCTGCTTTCATGTCGTTAGTATTTATTGTATTTATTTTAGGTTTAGCGCTATCTATAGAGCGAATCATTTACTTAAACATGTCTACTACTAATACCAAAAAGCTACTAAATGATGTGGAAAACGCATTAGCTAATGGAGGCATCGAAGAGGCAAAAGAAGTTTGTAGAAACACAAGAGGTCCAGTAGCTAGTATCTTTTACCAAGGGTTAGATAGAGCTGATGAAGGAATTGAAATGGTTGAGAAATCTGTAATTAACTACGGAAGCGTTCAAGCTGGTTTATTAGAGAAAAATTTATCTTGGATTTCTTTATTTATTGCTACTGCACCAATGCTTGGTTTCTTAGGTACAGTAATTGGTATTATCCAGGTATTTACAATTATCCAAGAAACTGGTAGAACAGAGCCAGTAGAAATTGCGGGAGCTATGAAGGTAGCACTTAACACTACATTAGCTGGTTTAGTTGCAGCAATCGTACTTCAAATATTTTATAACTACATCGTATCTAAAATTGATGGGTTAGTTAATGAAATGGAAGACGCATCTATCTCTTTGGTAGATTTATTAGTTAAGAACAAGGCATAGTAGTTATTTAACTATTAAGTTTCTTAAAAAAAGTATAAAAGACTATGGAAAATAAATTGTTATCAAGAATATTGTTTGGCTTTGTAGCTATCATCTTTGTTGTTTCGATTTACTTCTTCATTGGTATGTCGGTTAATGGTCACCCAGACTCTTACAAAGCAGATCAAATGGGAATTGAATTAGTGGATCAAGGAGAAGCTACAACAGCAAACTTCATGGAAAAAGGTGTTGAAGCTAGAGACAAAAAAGTAAAGTCAATTGAAGCTACCATCCTAAACGGAATAGGCTTTATGCAAATTTTATTGTGGATTGCAGGTGTTTTAATGGTATTGTTTTTAGTTATAAGCACAGTAATGAATGCAATAAACAACCCTAAAAAAGCAATTCCTTCTGGGATATTCATAGGTATTACCGTTATCACGTTTATTTATGCATTTGCTAACTCTGGATCTGATACTAAAGGGTTCTCTGGAGTAACACCAGAGGTAATGTCTACAACAAACTTTTGGGTAAGTGGATTTATGTTAATCTTAATCGTAGGAGGAGTAATTTTTGCTGTAAGTCTGCTTTGGGATATTATCAAAGGGTTCGCTAAGTAATAATTAAAAACAAAAGCACATGGCACAAAGAAAATTACAAGAGGTTGATGCGAGTTCCATTGCGGATGTTGCTTTTATTTTGTTGGCGTTTATTATTGTAATTACAACCCTACAAAAAGAATCAGGTATTCCTGCTGTATTGCCTCAAAAAAGTGATGATATTACTGACCCTGTCATAACTAAAGAAAAAAATATTCTTAAAATTTTAGTTAACAAGCAGGATCAATTGATGATTGAAGATCTATGGGATAAAGACTTAGATGATATTAAACCAATGGTTATTGAGTTTATGACAAATCCTAAAGAGTCTGAAGATATGCCTGATTTGCTAAATATAAATGAACAGGTGTGTTTACAAAACCTTCAAATATTAAAGCAACAAACTGATGAAGGTAAAAATGTAGAGAAAAAAATTGCTGAGTGGGAGGATAAATTAGAAGCAGTTAAATTAGTTGGTGCATATAAAACGTTACCTAAATCAGCTACTATTGCTATCCAATACGATAAGGGAACTACTTATGGGACTTATTTAGGGGTTAGAGATCGAGTAATGAGTGGTATTAACGAATTAAGAAACTCTTTAGCTAAGCAAAAGTTTGGAATTTCATATAATGAGTTAGAAGCCATTAGAGATGAAGTAAAAACAGAAGAAGATAAAGCTAAAATAAAAGCTGTACGTGAGGTTTACCCTCAAAAAATAGTGAAGCTGCCAGCTAGAAATGTAACTAGTGCAGGTGGTGCTTAAATCAGTATAAATTATGTCAAAGTTTAGAACAAATAAATCTAAAGATATGCCAGCTGTTTCTACAGCTTCATTACCTGATATTGTATTTACTGTATTGGCTTTCTTTATT
>CATLPG010000020.1 GCA_950054195.1 uncultured Saccharospirillaceae bacterium | reverse complement strand
TAAACAAGCGTTCTAGCTCATTTTCCGGAATCCCGATTCCGTCATCTTTTACTACGATGGTAAGCGTCGTCCCTTCTAGAGTGTAAGAAAATTCCAAAGTACCTTGGGGGTTGGAATATTTTGAGGCGTTCGACATCAGATTACTGACAATAATATGCAATAACACGAAGCATATTCAGGGACCAAAACAAACGTAATGGCCATTTTCTTAATTGAAAGGCAATACTTGTGAGAACAACACCTGCTATTTCTTTAGTCATAAAATCTTGGCTTCTGGCTGTTTTTAGCATAGTGCCTCCACGCTGAATAATGTTAGCTACTGCATGTGAAGGTAAATCAATAAAATCTCCTTCAATCATTCCTTGATAACCTCTTTTAACACCAATAACTTCTATATTATTTGCTATACTTGTTCGCACTACTGCTCGAATACAAGCATTCATTCCTGGAGCATCTCCTCCTGAAGTAAAAACAGCAATTTTTTTCATTTTTCTAATTGTAAATTAACATGGATAATTGATCTTCTTGAAATACAAGGTTAGCTAAATCCATTAAATTTTCGCTAGTTATTTTATCAATAGAATCAAATATTTCTTGATTGGTATCTATTTTATCAAAATATAGCAAGGATTTACCCAAAGCAAGCATAAGGTTTACCTTATTTTCCTGTGCAAGTGCTATATGTCCTTTTAATTGCTCTTTAGATTGATGTAGTTGTTTAACTCCTAAAGGAGTAGTTTTTAATTTCTGTAATTCTTTAAATACCAATTTTATGATTCGATTACAGGCTGCTTTTTCTGAACCAAAATAAATACTAAACAAACCTGTATCACTATATGCACTGTAGTTAGACTCTATAGTATACGTTACCCCATGCTTTTCTCTAATATTTAAATTTAAGCGACTATTGAGCCCCATGCCTCCCAATAAACTATTAAGCAAAATCATTTCTCGTTTCTTTGGATGATGCATATCGAAGCTAGGTACTCCCATTAAACAATGAGCTTGATAGGTTTCTTTTTCCAAACTTATGGTTTGTGGCTTATAATCTTCGAAAGGACTTCTATCAACTTTTTTGTTTGACCAAAGTGGTAGTTCAAAATATTTATGTGCTAATTTTTCAAACTTTTTAGGACTAATATTTCCAATAGAACTAAATACAATATTGTCACCTATATATGTTCGTTTTAGAAATTCAATAAGGTTATCTTGTTTAAATGATTTAACACTCTTTTTTGTTCCAAGAATATTTCTACCGATGCTATGCCCTTGAAAAACTTGATCTTCAAAATCATCAAAAATTTGTTCTGAAGGAGAATCTAAATAGGAATTAATCTCGTCAATTACCACATCTTTTTCCTTTTCAATCTCATGTTCTGGAAAAACAGAATTAAAAAGAATATCGGAAATAAGCTCCATTGCCCTTTCATAGTAATCAGAAAGAAAAGAAGCGTAAATACACGTCTCTTCTTTTGTGGTATAAGCATTTAACTCACCACCAACAACATCTAATCTACTTAGGATATGAAAAGGTTTTCTTTTAGTTGTTCCTTTAAAAATCGTATGCTCAATAAAATGAGCTAATCCTTGTTCATTCTCTTTCTCCTCTCTTGATCCTGATTTTATCGTAATACCAAAATGAGCAATTGGCGAAGAAGTGGCATGCTGATGAACACCTCTCATGTTATTACTCAACTGATAAAAATGATAATTCTCCATAAACTATTATCTACTTTTTTAGTGTGAATAAATCTTCAAATCATACGTAAAATGAGGTGTGTTTAATCATACACCTAACATTTAATACACCTAATATGATTAAAGGTAGAAGTAATTATTCACTTAAGCATCATCAAAAATAGTTTGCAGGTAACAACAAGTAGTCCTATATTTAATTAATTATGTTATTAGCCTGTGAAACAAATTGACATACTTACATCTAACAACGTTACCATCCAGTATCAGCTTGCCTCAGTTTTACAAAGAGGCTTAGCGTATTTGTTGGACAGTGTATTTGTTACTATAGCCTTATACATACTATACATAATTATCCTTTTGTTTGCTGGTTCAATGATAATTTCGAATAATGGAGATGGCACTGCTATTTGGACCATTATCATTCTTTTTGTAATACCGATTTACGCGTTTTACGATCTAATCTGCGAGATTCTTTTTAAAGGACAATCTGCAGGAAAAGCAATTATGGGTATACGAGTTGTGAAAGCTAATGGTCAATTGGCTGAGCCAGGAGACCTCTTTATTCGTTGGGCTTATCGTTTGGTTGATGTTAGTTTTTCGCTAGGAGGAATAGCTGCCATTTTTATTTCGAGTTCTCAAAACAACCAGCGTTTAGGAGATTTAGCTGCTAATACTGTAGTTATTCGAACTAAACCTGAAAACAGGTATCATTTGCGAGATATTTTACAACTCACAAAAAAAGATTACACCCCTACTTATCCTCAAGTAACTAGTTTATCCGATGAAGACTTGCTTTTAATTAAAAATGCCATTGATAAAGTTCAAGGATATCCAAATGATGCAAACAAAAAGTTTGTACTTAAATTGGTTAAAAAGTCTGCTGAGATGTTAAATATTGAAGAAATTCCCAAAAACAAGATTACCTTCTTAAAAACACTCTTGAAGGATTATGTTATGTTAACTCGTTAAGCATAGCCTAATATAAAAAGTTGAACTGTATTAATAGTAATGAAAGATACGATCGGTAAATTATATGTAATTCCAACTCCTATTGGCAATCTTGAAGACATTACCCTTCGAGCAAAAAGATTGCTCCAAGAAGTTGATTATTTGCTTGCAGAAGATACACGAACAACAGGAAAGTTACTTTCTCATTTATCTATTGATCAAACATTACGATCTTATCATTTACATAACGAACATAAAATTGTTCAGCAGGTTGTTGATGATTTAATACAAGGTAAAAACATAGGACTTGTATCTGATGCTGGAACTCCCGCTATTTCAGACCCTGGTTTTTTACTTGTAAGAGAAGCTCTTAAAAACAATATTAATGTAGAAACATTACCTGGTGCTACGGCATTCGTTCCTGCATTGGTAAACTCAGGTTTGCCTTGTGAGAAATTTATTTTTGAAGGGTTTATTCCATCTAAAAAGGGGAAACAAACTAAACTTAAAGAGATTTTAGATCATTCATATACAACTGTTTTTTACGAGTCTCCCCATCGAGTTTTAAAAACCATTATTCAACTTATTGAATTAGGAGATAAAGATCGAATGGCTTCTTTTTCTCGTGAAATAAGTAAACTATATGAAGAATCTTTCACTGGTACTTTAGAAGAAATTAAATCTCATCTAGAAAGTAAACAAGCCATTAAAGGTGAGTTTGTAGTCGTTATCGCTGGTAAAAATTATACCTCACACTTATAAACAAAAGCTGGCGGTATATTAATTGCTGTAAAAGCTAACTTCACCTTACTAAACTTTGTTTTAAGCAACTTTAATGCATTTAAAGAATACTGAAATTGAACATATATTCCTCCTTTTCCCAAAGCTTTAATGCTTGCATTTAATATACTTTCTTTAAGTTCCTTTGGAAAAACAGCAAGAGGCAAAGATGAAATGATATAATCTGCATTTTTAAAGCCTTGTTCGGCTATAACCTCTGTTACTTTTTCTGCACTATCGTTATAAATAAAAGCCCTATCGTCATTAATCTCGGCCTTTAACCTATCGTAAAACTGTGGGTTTGTTTCAAAAATAATAAGTGTGGCATCCTCACGCATGCGTTTTAGTACCTCATTAGTAAACACTCCTGTACCCGGACCAAATTCAACAATGCACTTGGCTTTATCAAAATCAAACCCGCCATACATTTTGTTACCTAATCGCTTAGAACTAGGAGCTACCGCTCCTACCTCAGATTTATTTTTAAAAAACTCTTTTAAAAAAGACATGCTCCAAATGTAGTAAAAACAATGTAAGATCATTCTAATTCAAGCGTATAAAGCGATTGATTTTTTTATTATTTAATGATTCTGTATTGGTTAGCTAACTAATTGAATTTTGCTATTCATCATATTTGTGTATACCTTTGCCCCATCCTAAACATATTACAGTTCTAAACTTATGGCGAAAAACCTAGTTATTGTGGAGTCACCAGCCAAAGCCAAAACCATTGAAGGTTATTTAGGCAAAGATTTTGTTGTAAAATCGAGCTTTGGTCACGTAAGAGATTTACCAAAAAAAGGTATGGGTATTGATATTGACAAAGGGTTTGAGCCAACCTATGAGGTATCATCCGATAAAAAAAAGGTAGTAAGTGAATTAAAGAAACTAGCCAAAGATGCCGAAATTGTATGGCTAGCAACTGATGAGGACCGTGAGGGAGAAGCTATTTCTTGGCATTTGTATGAAACATTAGGGTTAAAAGAAGATGCTACCAAACGTATCACATTTAATGAGATTACGAAAACTGCAGTAAAAAACGCTATCGAAAATCCAAGAGACATTAACATTAACCTTGTTGATGCTCAGCAAGCAAGAAGAATACTAGATCGTTTGGTAGGTTTTGAATTATCACCAGTTTTATGGAGAAAAATCAAACCTTCTCTATCAGCTGGTAGAGTACAATCGGTTGCCGTTCGTTTAATCGTAGAAAAAGAAAGAGACATTGAGCGCCATGTTCCAAAGGTAGTTTTTAAAGTAAAAGGGGACTTTATCCTTAACGGCAAAACTATTCACTCTACTTGCTCTTCGGAGTTTGATAAAGAAGAGGAAGTTCAAGCCTTTTTAGAGAATTGTTTAACAAGTGATTTTTCTGTAAAAAGTACAGAAACAAAACCATCAAAAAAATCACCTGCTGCTCCGTTTACTACATCAACATTACAACAGGAAGCAAGTAGAAAGTTAGGTTATTCTGTTGCTCGTACCATGTCGTTAGCACAACGCTTGTACGAAGCGGGTAAGATTACTTACATGAGAACAGACTCATTAAACTTATCAGACACGGCTAGAGCTGGAGCTAAAGCTGAAATTTCACAAGCTTACGGTGATGAATATCACTTTGAACGTAAGTTTTCTACTAAATCAAAAGGGGCGCAAGAAGCTCACGAAGCCATTCGTCCTACTAACTTTGCAGAGCATACCGCTGGTTCAGATTCTTCTGAGCAACGGTTATATGATTTAATTTGGAAACGAGCTATTGCTTCACAAATGAGTGATGCTAAACTCGAAAGAACAACAATTAAAATTGAAGGTTCGGATATTAAAGAACTTTTCGTAGCTAAGGGAGAGGTAATTAAGTTTGAAGGATTCCTAAAAGTATACTTGGAAGGAAAGGACGATGAAGATGAAGAAGATGAAAGTACAGAAGGACTTTTACCGCCAGTAAATAAAGGTGATGCTTTAACGCGATCAACAATTACTGCTACGCAACGATACTCAAGACCTCCATCAAGGTATACGGAAGCCTCTTTGGTAAAGAAATTAGAAGAGTTAGGAATTGGTAGACCATCTACCTACGCTCCTACAATTTCAACTGTTCAAAAAAGAGGATACGTAGATAAAGAGGAGAAAAAGGCAAAACAAAGAAATTACAAGGTTTTAACACTTGAAGGGGAGAATATTAAAAATGAAGAGTTAACCGAAAACTACGGAGCTGAAAAAAACAAATTATCTCCTACAGATATAGGTATTATTGTTAACGACTTTTTGGTTGAACATTTTGATCGAGTAATGGATTACAACTTTACTGCTTCGGTAGAAAAAGAGTTTGATGACATTGCACAAGGTATGCTCACTTGGCAGCAAATGATCAAAAGTTTTTATAGTCCGTTTCATGATAATATCGAAGAAACCATGGAGCATGGTGAGCGTTCTTCTGGTGAGCGTTTATTAGGAAAACATCCTGAAAGCGGACTCCCAGTAATTGCAAGATTAGGAAGATATGGTGCAATGGTTCAAATTGGGGATTCTGAAACCTTGGGAGAAGAAGAAAAGCCAAAATTTGCTTCTATCCCTGCTGATAAACAATTAACTAACATCACACTTGAAGAAGCTCTTGAACTTTTCAAGCTACCAAGAACATTGGGAGAATATGAAGGTCAGCCAGTAACAGTTGCTATTGGTAGGTATGGACCTTATGTTCGTTTTGGAAATAAGTTTGTTTCATTAAAAACCGATGAAGGTGATGATCCTATGACAATAAAAATGGATCGTGCTGAAGAGTTAATTAAAGAAAAAATTGAAGCCGATAAAAATAAGTACATAAAAACATTCCCTGAAAACGAGAATGTTCAAGTACTTAATGGAAGGTATGGACCATACATTAAAATAGGTAGGAAAAATGTAAAAATTCCTAAATCCTATGAAGGTGAACCCAAAGATTTAACACTCGAACAGTGTTTAGCTTTTGAAAAAGAAGCTCCAGCTAGCAAAAAGAAAAAGAAATAGTCATGGATCTTTCCTTATTCTTGGCTCCATTGGATGGCCAAAAAATTATTGATTATTCATCACAAAAAAATACGCTAGGAAGTACTACTGCTTTTTACAAAGGTGATGATATTGATCTAAAAGGTTTTCAAATAGCTATTATTGGGGTAAATGAGAGTCGTGGTGGAAACATGGAATCTGTGCAAGATAGTCCGTTGTTTTTTAGGGACTATTTATACAATTTATACCCTTCATGGAAGGGTTTATCAATACTTGATTTAGGAAATATAATTAGAGGAAATGAGCTTTCTGATACTTACTATGCACTTGCCGAAGTTATATTTCAATTAGTTAGTAAAAATATCATTCCAGTAGTTATTGGTGGTTCTAACGATTTAGCTTGGGGAATTTATAAAGGGTACGAACGACTTGAGCAAATGGTTAATTTTGTTTCTATTGATCGTAAAATTGATCTTTATGAAGAAGGAACTAAAAACGACACCTACTTAAGAGACATCGTTTTAAGCAACCCAAACTACTTATTTAATTATACCAACTTAGGTTCTCAAGCGTACTACCTTGACCCTGAGATTGAAGATTTATTAGATAAACTTTACTTCGAAAATATTCGCCTTGGAGCTATCCAAACAGATAAAACGATTAGTGAGCCTTACTTAAGAAATGCTGATATCGTTTCTTTTGATTTAAATGCTATTCGTCAAGCTGAAGTTCCTGGAACTAGCTTTGCTTCACCAAATGGCTTTTTCGGTAATGAAGCCTGTCAATTAGCACGTTACTCAGGTATTAGTGATAAGGTAAGCTCCATCGGTTTTTTTGAATCATCCCCTGAATATGATTTAAACGGACAAACGTTTAGTTTATTAGCCCAAATGATTTGGCATTTTTTAGATGGTTTTGCTAACCGTAAAAAAGAATCGCCTTTAAGCAGCGATAAAAATTACACGCAATACAAAGTAATGTTGAGTCAATCAAATGAAGAACTCATATTTATAAAAAGTAATAAATCGGATAGGTGGTGGATGAAGGTACCTTATCCCCCATCAAAAAGAATCAAATTTGAACGTCATCATTTAGTTCCATGTGATTATAACGATTATCAAAAGGCAATGAATGACGAAATGCCTGATTTATGGTTTAAAACCTACCATAAAATTAACATTTTAACATAAAAAATGAGCTGCCCGAATAGACAGCTCAAATAACAAAAGCAGGTTAAAGTATTTAAGCTTATTCACTCAGGCAGTTCAACTACCATTATTCGTAGAGTTTAATTCTTTCTTTATTGTTGCCTAACATTGATTCAGGATTATATACATACCACTCGTCATTTTCGTAAACCCAAACCATGGTATGGCTAGTAGTAGATAATTTTTTAGTTGAGAATAAACTACACTCACTACCAGAACATCCTGAAGTACTAGGCTTCCATTTTTTTCTCTTTTTTATCATTTTTGCTAGTTTACCATTCATTTCTGGGAAAGCCATTTTCGTGTAAGTTCCATCATCATTTAAACGCTTAACTGGCATTACTCCCTTATAATTAAATGACTCTACTGCCATTCTGGTATTTCCTTGATCCATTTTTGTAAACCATTGCTCAAAAGCTGCCTTATTAGATGGAGCGATATATGCTGATATATCCTCTTGAGTAAAACCTGCTCCTTTCTCTTTTAATAAGTTATAAAAAGAAGTAATTCTTGCCTCTAATGCTTCTAACTCACCTTTTGGTTTTTCGATTGGAGTTGCTTTTGGGTAAATAGCATCCCATCCATGGGTTTTATAGCTGCTATAAAATTGATCTGGTTCATCTCCGTATTGAAAAGCTTTTTCCAAATCAACTTCATAAATTCTAGAAATTGACATAATGCTCATATTAGTTCCTACCCACTTGTCTCCTTCTTTCACAACTTTTAAGTTAAATCTTAATCCGTCATCATTATTTTGAACTAAAATTGCCGAGTAATCATCAGTAAAAACTGCTCGTTTTCCCTTATAATAAAATTTTAAGTAATGGATTCCTGCGTTTTCAGAAGACTGGCTAAATCTTTCAAAATCGATCTTGCTTATTTCGGTGTAATCATTTAACACCTCTGCTTTACCACTTTTTACATAGTCTAAGAAAATTTCTTTGGCTTCTTCTTTAGTAAATTCTTTATATCCGTACTCCGATGGATTACCTAAAGACACCTCCCAAAAACTCCACTGATTGGTAAGTATACAGTTATCAAGTGTACTCTTGGAACGTTTGTAATACACTTTAGCATACATACTTTTGTATACCCCTTCTTTATTTTTTGGTGATTGGATTATGTATTGCGTATAAATAGCATCGTAAGGCCATATATACTCATATAGCTTACCACATTTAGTTCTAGCTAACGAAAAAGTACTCCCTTGATATCCTTTCCACTTATCATTTTCAACTGTTAATTTACTAATGGGCATTCCCATTTTTTCTTCTATTTGCTTTATAATAGTTTGATTAGATAAGATTTTTTGTTCCGCCTCTTTTTGAGAAGGGAGCTCTTGTGCCTGTAATTTGGCAAAACCACAAACAACTAAACTTAATAGTAATAATTTTTTCATCATGTTTCTTTTAATCAGTTACATCACAAATAAACACCTTATATAAAGAAAAAAAAATACCTATTTTTGGGTAGTTTATTTTTATACTAATATCATGTCAAATAATTTCATCTCTTTTCTAGAAAAAGCAGGTTATACCGAGCAACTTAAAGAGATCCCTAATATTGAGCGTTTTTTTAACCCTAATTTTTTTGATGATGAAATTGCTGGAGATATTGATTTAGTATTGTTTATCATTGATTTTCGTATTCAAGAGTTTATCTACTTAAGTCCGAATACCGATTTTGTTCATGGGTATCCCAGAGAAGAAATTCAAAAACTCGGCCCTGTTGGATTTTATGATCTTTTACACCCTAAAGACAAAGAGATATTATTTAAAGAAGTATTTAGAGACATCTCCATATTTTTAGGTACAAACAAAACTGTTGACTATACCGATCTAAAAATTAATTACAATTACCGCGTTTCACAAAAAGATGGGAGCTATAAATTCCTAATGAACCGCTTTACTCCTATTAGTGTTGGAGAAGGAAATGCTCCTTTAATAATTGTGGGTACCGTTAGAGATATTACCGATATTTATACAAAAAAGGAGATATTTTGTAAAATACACACCGTTAACAACTCCAAAGACATTGTTTTTCAAAAAACCTATCCGATTAACGACTCGATAAAAGATTTTGGTATTACACAAAAAGAGTTTGATGTAATTAAACTCGTACATCAAGGTAAGAGCTCAAAAGAAATTGCTTCAGATTTGAATAATAGCTTAGAGACAATTCATACCCACCGGAAAAATATCATCAAAAAACTAAACGTTAATAGTATGATTGACGTTATTGTTTTAGCGAAGGATAACGAGTGGATTTGACCTACCGGGTGCATCTTTAGACATAAAAGAAAATGAAAAAAATACTAAAAAGTAAAAAATTCTGGCGTAGGCTTATTATCGGGATAGTTATTATTCCGACTCTTCTTTTTAGTGCCTTAATTGCAATTCTATACTGGAAACAAGATTCTGTTGTGCAAAAACTCATTAGTGACATGAATGAGGATTTTACTGGATTAATTATTATTGAAGATTCACACATATCTCCATTTGAAACGTTCCCATACATCTCTATTGATCTTGAAAAAGTTAAAATCTACGAAGACAAAACAAAAAGTACCACTCCTTTAGTTGATGTTACCGATATTTTCTTAGGGTTTGACCTTTGGACCATTATAAATGGTAAAATGGAAATTAAAGATATTAAGCTTAAAAACGGAAGTTTGAACTTAGTTCAACATATTGATGGGGAGTTTAACATTACTAAAGCACTTTCTTCTGAAAAAGAAGTAGAAGATCCTAACGAAGAGTTCCATTTAGACCTTAAAGAAATTGAGCTGGAAAACATTGACTTAACCAAGCTTAATGAAGAGAATAATATTCTTGTAGACGCACTTATCTATGATGCCGATGCCAAATTTACTACATCACCACATCATATCTATACAAAACTGGATGCTAAATTTGAGCTGAACCTAATTCAAGATGGGGATACCACTTTTATTAAGCATAAGCACCTTGATGTAAACACTTCTTTCGACTTATACGATGAAACAAATATTTTAACAATTGATCCTACCGTAGTAAAACTAGAAGGATCAGAATTTAACATGGAAGGAACAATAGATGTACTTCATGATATGCTACTTGATCTTAAATTCTTTGGTAATAAGAAGGATTTTAGTTTGGTAATGGCAATGGCTCCAGAAGAATTAATCCCAACATTAAAAAAATACGACAACAAGGGAAAGATTTATTTTGATGCTACGGTAAAAGGTAAATCAATTAACCATCACAATCCAGCAATTGAAGCTACATTTAAGTGTGAAGATGCCTATTTTGATAATACCGTGGTAGATAAAAAGTTGGATCAACTCAATTTTGTTGGTCATTTCACGAACGGTGAAAAACGAGATCCATCCACCATGGAATTTACGCTAAATGATTTTACCGCTCGTCCAGAAGTTGGTATCATTAAAGCAGATCTTTCATTAAAAAACTTCGATAAACCAGATATTAAACTCAAGCTAAACACTGATTTTAAATTAGAGTTCTTGGCAAAGTTTTTCAATTTAACCAACCTAAAAGATATGGGTGGAAAAATTGAATTACTCATGAATTTTCATGATATCATTGATTTTGACAACCCTGAAGTAGCTATAGAAAGACTAAACGAATCCTACTATACTCAACTTAAAGTAGAAGATTTAAGTTTTATGGTTGATAATGGTAAAGAAGTGCCAATTAAGGATGTTGACCTATTCGCTAAGGTAGAAGGACATAAAGCTACCATCGATTACTGCAACCTTGTTGTTGGAAAATCAGATTTATCACTTAAAGGAACAATTAGTGACTTACCCGCTGTTATTCACCATACAAACATCCCTGTTGACACGCGATTATCTATTAAAAGTAAATTTCTAGATATTTATGAATTAACAGGCTCAGATTCTGCAAAATCATTTGATGAGCAAATCGAAAACTTATCGCTTGATTTAGATTTTAAAAGCTCAGCTAAAGCCATCACAGAATCTCCTAATCTGCCGATTGGAGAGTTTTTTGTCGAAAATTTATACGCTAAATTAAAACATTACCCCCATGCGCTTCATGATTTTCATGCAGATGTATTGATTGACTCTCAAGATATGCGATTAATCGATTTCACTGGAATGATTGATGAAAGTGACTTTCATTTTTCAGGCAAATTAACGCATTACGACATGTGGTTTTTAGAACACCCCAAAGGAGACACAAAAGTTGAGTTTGATTTAACATCGAATCAATTGCGTTTAGAAGATTTATTCTCTTACAAAGGAGAAAACTATGTGCCAGAAGATTATCGACACGAAGAGTTTAAAGAACTTAAGCTTCATGGCTATACCGATTTACATTTTAATGAAGGTTTACAATCTACCGATTTAAGACTAGATAAATTCGAAAGCAAAATGAAAGTCCACAAAATGAAATTTGAGCGCTTTAATGGTAGAATTCATTATGAAAAAGATCATCTAATTGTTGAAGATTTATCTGGTAAGGTTGGACGATCAGATTTTAAAACTACCTTACATTATTATTTAGGAGATAATGAAGCAGAAAAAAAGCGATCAAACCATTTCTCTATCGTTTCTAATCAATTGGATCTAGACCAGTTATTGGATTATCATGTTCCAGAAACCCCTAACGAACAAGTAAACCATGACTCTGTATTTAATATTTACAGCCTTCCCTTTACAGATATGACTTACGATATTGACATTAAACGGTTAAATTATCACACCTATTTGATCTTTAACATGCTTGGAAAACTAAGAACAACTCCAGATCATTATTTGTATTTGGACCAATTTAACTTAGATGCTGCTGATGGTAATTTTGATATCAAAGGATACTTTAATGGATCAAATCCAAGCCTCATTTATTTTAGTCCAGATATGAAAGTGAAAGATGTAAACTTGGATAAGTTTTTACTGAAGTTTGACAATTTCGGACAAGATCATTTGGTTTCTGAAAACCTCCACGGTAAATTTTCTGGAACTATTACAGGTAAAATTCATATGCATGCAGATTTAACTCCAAAAATTGATGACTCTGAATTACATATGGATGTTCATGTAACTGACGGGAAACTTGAAAACTTTGAAATGTTCGAAGCCATGTCGGATTATTTTGCTGATAAAAACCTTAAAAGTGTACGATTTGATACACTAGATAATCATTTCGATATGGTTAATGGAGAACTAACCATACCAAATATGGATATTAATTCATCTGTTGGACATATGCTAATTTCAGGTAAACAAAATACTGATCTTACCTTTGAGTATTACGTAAGTGTACCGTGGAAAGTGGTTACCCAAGCTGCTTCATCTAAACTTTTCAAGCGTAAAAAGGATGAGGTAGATGCTACTCAGGTAGATGAAATCCAGTATGCCAACGAAAATAAAAAAACGAGATACGTAAATATAAAAATCAAAGGAGATCCTGATGATTATAATATTAGTCTAGGAAAGAGAAAGAAAAAATAGGTTCGACTACCAAAACACATTTCTCAACTTTTTCCAAAAAATTAGGTGAGTAATTTATTGACTCGTGAAACTCTTCAATATCAGCTATACAATTAATAAGGGAGTCTTCATTAACATTTAGTGGGATCCTTTTTCTTTTAATAAACCATTTTTTGACAAAATTATTGTTTGAAACGTAAACAAAATCTTTTGAGATTGATAGCACTTCTAAACCCTTTTTGTAGTCTTTTTTTTAAGTTGTATACCCTTCTTGATTTTAGAAAACAGCTTACTAAACAAAGCAGAATCACTTGGGAATAAATAAATTTTAAAATTAAAATTAGGTTTCAAACTATCTGTTTTTGTAGTATAAGCTAGATTGCTATAACCTCTTACTTCCCACAACGAAAAATAATCTACATTACCATAAAACTCTCTAATCAGCAAGGGAGACTTAAATTCTTCAATAGAAGTTAAAATCACATTAACTAACTCCTCGATTTGTAATAGTTTAGTATCTACCTCTACCGATAATTGAGTTCGTTTTTCTTGTATTAAATTCTTATAGAATTCTTTAACATTAGTAGGACTCTCTATTAGCCAATCTTTTAAAGGCTTTAAGTTTCCTTTAATAGCCAACCCTATTTTTTCTCCTATTTCTTTAGGGAATTTTTCAATAAATGCATTTAGGTCATTTTTTGTAAACTGATTGACTATACTTATAAATATTCTAATAATTAGTTCTATTAGCATGGCTTGAATTAGGTATTATAAGTAATGTGGAGCTAGGGGGATTCGAACCCCCGACCTCTTGACTGCCAGTCAAGCACTCTAGCCAACTGAGCTATAGCCCCATGTTGTAACCTTTTTTAGAATTCTCGTTACAATTATATATTCCAAAAACAATAATGTTGTATATTGGAACCCCTTAAAGATAGTAAGTTAATTAAAAATTAAAGCGATGGTAAAAAAAATTATGCAATTATTCTGCTTTTCAATGGCAGCAACAAGTGTCTTTTCTCAAGTACACTTTTATGAAGACTTTAACAATGGATTAGGTCAATTCACATCAGTAGATAGTGATGGTGATGGTTATGAGTGGGGAATTTCCTATGCAGGAGATGATTTTATGAGTCAAGATTCAGTAGCAACTTCCGCTTCATGGATTTACAATGGAACTGCAGGCGTAATTCTTTATCCTGATAACTGGTTAATTTCAGATACTATTGACCTAACAGGGGTAACAGGAAATATTGAACTTTCTTGGATGGTTTATGCACAAGATCAAGATTATGCCGCTGAAAATTACACGGTGTATGTTGATACTACAGATTCTATTAATGGTTTAACTGCCTCAACAGTAACATTTAACGAAGTGCTTACCCCTTCTAATGGTTATATGTTTAGAACGTTAGATGTTTCTTCTTTCGCTGGAAAGAAAATATTTATTGGTTTTAGACATCACAATGTAAGTGATGAGTTTAGAATGAACCTTGATGATGTTCAAGTAAAAACAGTAGAACAAGTTGATATTGAAATGACATCCATAACTGCTGAAACGCATGTACAAACTGGTAATTCAGTTGACATTACAGGCTCACTAGTTAACAGAGGATATGATACTGTTACTGCAATACAACTAATTTGGAACGATGGTAGTGGTGATAATATCGATACAATATCAGGATTAAGTGTTGCTTTAAATCAATCATATAATTTTACTCACGGAATTCAACTAAATGTTGCAAATCCTACTCCTTACAACTTAACTGTATCTGCCTACTCTTTAGGAATGGACGATAATGACTCAACTGATAACTCTTTAGCTCACACAGTGAATGGATTAACTTTTATCCCTGAAAGAAAAATTGTTATTGAAGAAGGTACTGGTACATGGTGTGGATTTTGTCCAAGAGGAGCTGTTGCTATGGAAGCTATGTATGCTGATAATACTCGCCCAAACTTTATAGGCATTGCTGTACATAATGGTGATCCAATGACTGTGACAGCCTATGATAACGGAGCAGATTTTGATGGATTTCCAGGAATGAACGCTAATAGAAAATTGCTTAACGAAGGCGTTTCAACACAAAGCATGCAAGCTGCCTATGATCAATTATCTGCTGAAACTACTTACTTAGAAGCAGAGATCACAAACACAACTTTTAACCCTAATGACAATAGTTTTTCAATTGATGTAGATGTAAATTTTGCTACTCCAGTAACTACAGAGCATAGAATTGGAGCAATTATCATAGAAAATAAAGTTTGGGGAACTTCTTCAGGGTATAACCAAGTGAATTATTATGATGGAGGTTCATACGGTCCATTAAGTGGAGCTGGCATTTCCGATTGGACTACAGCTGGAGACCCTGTTTATGCTGATCAAATGGAATACCAACATGTAGGTAGAGCATTAATTGGTGGATACGGTGGTGCTGCTGGTTCATTAACATTACCTGCAACTGCGGGAAGCACACAGAGCTATACTGTAAATGGCAGCTTAAATGGATACAATAGAGGAAACTGTGAAGTTGTAATTGTTGTAATTAATTCAACAACTGGAGAAATCATGAATGCTGCTAAAGTAGCACCTGCAAGCAACTACGCTTCTATTGAAGAAACCGAAAATACAGTTAACCTAACTCTTTATCCAAACCCAGCTATCGACAATGTTCAATTACTAGTTTCTACGGGTGAAGCTGGATCAGCTTCTACTCAGGTTATCAATAGTGTTGGTCAAGTTGTAATGAGCAACCCAAATCAAACATTAGTTAAAGGGGATAATACATTAACGATTAACGTTCAACAATTACCTAAAGGTTTGTACTTTGTAAATGTCACGATTGACGGTAAAACAATAAGCAAAAAACTTACTGTTAACTAAGCAAACTTTAAATACGCTTTCACAAAAAAACCATTGAGACTTCTCAATGGTTTTTTGTTTTAATGATCTTCCTTTAACAAATCAGGAAATTTTTCTTTGAACTTATTTAATCTTGGAATAGACACTTGTTTAATATATGGTTGATTAGGATGTAGTCGCTCATAGTTTTGATGATAATCCTCTGCCTGCCAAAAGGTAGTCAACTCACTAATCTCTGTAGCAATTGATTTTTCATATTTCCCAGATTTATCCAATGCTTCCTTAAAATTTAATGCCGTATTTTTCTCTTCAGAATTAGTATAAAAAATAGCTGATCGGTACTGAGTCCCAAAATCTGGATATTGCCCATTTACAGTTGTAGGATCATGACTACCATAAAAAACTTCTACTAGGGTTTTATAACTAATAACTTTTGGGTCGTAATAAACTTCTACCGTTTCTGTATGCCCAGTTTTTCCTGCACTTACTTGCTTATACGTTGGATTTTTCTCTTTTCCTCCTGCATAACCAGAAATAACTTCTTTAACCCCTTCAACACTCTCAAAAATCGCCTCTACACACCAAAAACAACCACTAGCAAAATAAGCCTTGCTATACTTTTTTAAATCTGCTTTGCGAACATCCTTTGATGAAGCCAAACTAGAAGACTGCACTTCATTTCCAGCATTGGTTTGTGCCTGACAACTAAACAAAAGAAAAACAGAAGAAATCTGTAAAAAGAATAATTTCATAACGATTGATTTTATAAGTAATAAGTCGAACTATCTCTATAAAACTTACGAATAATTAAATCATAAAGTTTTTCTTATTGGTTCATAAATTCAACTCAATGGTTAATTACTTATAGGCATAGGGTAGATTAAAAATAAAAATTAACGTAAATTTATAGTAGTTTTCACACAGCTCACTGAGCGTTATTTGGATTATAAAATAATGAGTAAAGAATTATTTGAAAAAAGACATATAGGCACTCTTGGAAACGATAAGAGTGAAATGTTAACTGCGGTAAACGCGCAATCTATTGATCAACTAATTGATCAAACCATACCTTCAAACATCAGGTTAAAAAAGGATTTAGATTTGGATCAACCTTTATCTGAATTTGAATACCTCAACCACATTAAACAACTTGGCTCAAAAAATAAGGCGTTTAAAAACTTTATTGGCTTAGGCTATTACGGGACGATAACACCTAGTGTAGTTTTAAGAAATGTGCTAGAAAATCCGGGGTGGTATACTGCTTACACACCTTACCAAGCTGAAATTTCTCAAGGTAGAATGGAATCGTTATTAAACTTCCAAACCCTAGTTAGTGATTTGACAGGAATGGAACTTGCAAATGCCTCCTTACTCGATGAAGGAACTGCTGCAGCAGAAGGGATGGTTATGCTTTATAATGCAAGAAGTAGAGATGCTGTTAAAAACGGAATTAATAAGTTTTTTGTTGCAGAAGATGTTTTTCCTCAAACCATCGACATACTAAAAACTAGAACAAATGGCATAGGAATTGAATTAGTTTACGGTAACCCAGATGAATTTAACCCTACAGATGAATATTTTGGTGCACTTGTTCAATATCCTGCTGCTAGTGGAGTAGTGAATAACTACAAACCTTTCGTACAAAAACTAGCTAAAAACAATATAAAACTGGTGGTTGCTGCTGATTTAATGAGCTTAGCAATCCTTACACCTCCAGGTGAATGGGGGGCGGATGTTGTAGTTGGTAATACACAACGTTTTGGAGTTCCACTAGGATTTGGTGGTCCACACGCAGCTTATTATGCTACCAAAGAAGAATACAAAAGACATATTCCTGGAAGAATAATCGGTATTTCTAAAGATCGTCATGGTAATCCTGCATTAAGAATGGCTTTACAAACCAGAGAGCAGCATATCAAAAGAGACCGTGCTACTTCAAATATTTGTACCGCTCAAGCTTTATTAGCAAACATGGCTGCTATGTATGCTGTGTACCATGGCCCAGAAGGGATAAAAGAAATAGCTAGTGATATTCATTATAGAACAGCTACACTTGCTCAATCATTAAAGCAATTAGGCTACACCATTGAATCAACAAATATTTTTGATACAATTTCCATCTTAACGGATAACCAAGAGCAAATAAAAACGATTGCTGAAAAAGCTGAAGCAAACTTTTATTACACATCAAAAGGTGTTCAAATTAGCCTAGATGAAACAACATCTTTAGCTGAACTAAATACCATTCTTTCTATTTTTTCTGAAGCTAGCAAAAAATCTGTTAGTCAAATTAAAAGTATTGATACAACTTATTTGTTTGATGCTCAATTTGAACGCACAAGCGGATATTTAACGCACGAGGTGTTTAATAAATACCATACCGAAACAGAGATGATGAGATACATCAAGCGATTAGAAAATCGAGATTTATCACTTACTCACTCCATGATTTCTTTGGGTTCTTGTACCATGAAATTGAATGCAGCTACTCAATTAATGCCAATTACTTGGCCAGAGTTTGCCAACGTTCATCCGTATGCTCCAATTGATCAAGCACAAGGTTATATTGAATTGATTGACCAATTAGATAAAGATTTATCTCAAATTACTGGATTTGCAAAAATGACTTTCCAACCAAACTCTGGTGCGCAAGGTGAATATGCAGGACTAATGGTTATCAAGGCTTACCATGAAAATAACGGTGATTTTGATAGAAACATTATGCTTATTCCTTCTTCTGCACATGGAACAAATCCTGCAAGTGCTGTAATGGCGGGTATGAAAGTTGTTGTTGTTAAATGTGATGATCAGGGAAACATTGATGTAAATGATTTAACTGAAAAAGCAGAAAAATATAGCGATAACCTAGCTGGATTAATGATTACTTATCCTTCTACACATGGTGTATTTGAAGCTTCTGTTATTGATATTACAACTATTATTCATAATCATGGCGGACAAGTATACATGGATGGAGCAAACATGAATGCTCAAGTAGGCTTAACTAGTCCAGGAAATATTGGTGCTGATGTTTGTCACTTAAACTTACATAAAACCTTTGCAATTCCTCACGGTGGTGGCGGACCAGGTGTTGGACCAATTGGTGTTGCTGAACATTTAGTTCCGTTTTTACCTGGAAATCCATTAATAAAAGTTGGAGGAGAAAAAGCAATCTCATCCATATCTGCTGCTCCTTACGGTAGCGGGCTTATCCTTTTAATTTCTTATGCCTATATTAAAATGTTAGGGGCTCAAGGATTAAAAAAATCAACGCAACATGCTATTTTAAACGCAAATTACTTGAAAGCAAAGCTTGAAGGTCATTATAACATTCTTTATACAGGAGAAAACAACCGTGTAGCCCACGAAATGATTTTAGATTGTAGAGATTTTAAAAAGAATGCTGGTGTTGAAGTTGCTGATATGGCTAAACGTTTAATTGATTATGGTTTCCACGCTCCTACGGTTTCTTTCCCAGTTGCTGGAACATTAATGATTGAGCCAACAGAGAGTGAATCAAAAGAAGAATTAGATCGTTTTGCTGATGCCATGATTAAAATTCGTCAAGAAATAAGCGATATCGAAAAAGGAATTGCAGATAAGCAAAATAACCTTTTATTAAATGCACCTCATATCCAAGCAGACATTCTTGATGATAACTGGAACTTCCCTTATTCACGTAGAGAAGCAACTATGCCTCTAGAATATTTGAAAGACTTCAAGTACTGGGCACATGTTAGCCGTGTGGACAATGCTTATGGAGATAGAAATTTAATTTGTACGTGTCCGAGTATTGAGGAATATGATTTAGAAGAGGTTTAATATAGAGGAGAGCAAAGCTCTCCTTTTTCTTTTAGCTATGATCAAACCACTACAAAAAGGCGATAAAGTTGCTGTACTAGCTCCATCTGGAAGAGTCAATGAAGCTAAGATCAAAAAAAACATTCAACTACTAATTAATTGGGGATTAGAAGTAACTTTTGGGAAGCATACCTTTGATCAGTACAACAAACTAGCTGGAAAAGACGAAGATCGCTTACACGACTTGCAAACTGCTCTAGATGATCCGGCCATTAAAGCTATTATTTGTACAAGGGGTGGTTATGGACTCGTTCGTATAGTTGATGATATCAATTGGGAAATATTCAAAAAGCACCCTAAATGGATTATTGGGTTTAGCGATATTACTGTTTTACATAACGAAATCCACAACCTTGGTTTCCCAAGTATACATGCACCCATGCCTAACAGCTATGATACAACTCCACCAGATGTTTTAGATAAATTGCATGATGCGTTGTTTACAAATGATTATCAATACCCTTTGAATATGCTAAACCAAACACCAGTAGTTGGTGGAAATCTAGCCATTATTTATAGTTTGCTAGGTACCAATAGCGATATTGATACCCATGGTAAAATTTTATTTCTAGAAGATATTGGTGAGTACGCTTACAATATTGACCGTATGTTTCGTGCTTTAAAAAAGGCAGGTAAATTTGATCACATTAACGCTTTGGCGATTGGTTATTTTACAAACATTAAAGACGACAACTTTGGATTTACTGTAGAAGAAATCATTAATGAGGTAACTAAAGAATATAACTTTCCTATCGTTTTTGGATTAAAAGTTGGGCATGAAGATGAAAACTATCCGCTAATTTTGGGTAGGACTTACGGAGCGTAAGTAATAACTACTTCTTCTTTTTGAGTTTCTCCACAATCATTAAATGCATAAGCATAAATCTTAACCGATACAGGTGGATTAGCAGTATCTTTTAAGTAATAATTATAGACTGGATCCGACACTACATCTTCGGTATAATCTCCTTTAGGGTTAACAAAAACATCAGGTGTTGAGAAAGCAAATAGCGTACCTTCTTGATCTTTATTAAAAGTTTGCAAATAATCTAGCTCTACTCTAACCACCTTTTTAGGATCATTATTTTGAGGTACTTCTCTAAAACCATTTAATTCGTTAGGCTCCACACAGTAAGAATCTCCTTTACTGCATGATAAAACAATTATCAATGGTAAAATAAATACTAGTTTCTTCATTTTATTTCGGTTTTAGATACCAAACGACAAGGTATTTTTATTTTTACACAAAAAAAATACGAATTAATTCGTATTTGATAGCCAAACTATCCAACATACATTTGAATACTAGCTTTAATACACCTGATTTTGAAAAAAATTACCTCTCTATTTTTAATGCTCTCCGTGTTTTCAACACAAATAAAAAGCGCAACTTTCTAATGCTAACTCTCCTCTAATGGCTAATGGGTATATTGGTTACTCTACGTTTAAGCCAAATTTTAAGCCTAAAGGGTTTGAAGCTACAGGCGATTGGAAGGGAGCTGCAGCAAACTTTGGAGGAATGAACTTTTCTTTTTATCAAGGACAATTAAGAGATTTAAATGCAGATAGCACAATGGCTAGTCCGAATGGTTCTGTTTTTAGAATTGGTTATCAACTAGGGAAAGAATATTCAACAGGAAATAACTCTTTTTTGTCAGCTGGTATTAAACCGTACCTTCAAATTTCTGCTTCGGTAGCTCAAATTCCCAATCGTTTAGTCAATACACAAGTTAGCTCTGCTGGTTTAGTGTTTTCTCCTGGTATACAATTACGTTTTTCACATGTTTACCTTGCAGCTAGCTACGATGCTGGGCTGTACATGAATACGTCATGGTTTGGAGGAAACGGAAAGCTAAACTTAGGAAAAGGATATGTAGGAGGAACAACCCTCACTATAGGCATTGAAAATGGATTTGATCTTCTTGTTCCTAAAGTATTTTCATTTAAAGGTTATAACGTAAAGAAAAAAACATATAGGAAAGATAATGGTGTGAAGTTCGATATGAATAGATCTGAATTTTACAGAGAAATTGTTTATACAACAGTAACTAACTACTCTAGAGGTGAACGTGTATTGGCATTAGTTAATCCCTTTTGGGGTGTAGGTCCGAGTTATTCGTTTCGATCCTTAGGAAAAAGAAGTGCACCAACAGCTATGACTGGAATAAATGCAGGTGTTCGATTTTGGTATTTGATGATTGATGGTTTTTACGAACAAGGAAATATGGGTATCCAAGATGAAACAAATCCGAACGACATTCTAAAAACCTATCCTAGACTTCGAGATTATGATTTTTCTTTTCAAGTACCTGCAAAAAGTTACGGAGGAAGAATTGGTTTAAACCTTACTAAATTTTTCGCTTTACAGCTCAATTTCAAACAAGATCAATCTTCTAAAAGACAATCAATGTGGGGTGTTCCTTTTACTCGTGTTAATGCATTTTACACGATGGGAAAAACAGAGTTTACGGGTACTCCTAACTACACCTACGAAAACGGACAAGCTACGCTTAATGATTTCCAAGCAAAAAATGGTATTACACAATCCGTTGAAAACAACGCCAGTTTTATTCCACAAACTGCTTCTTTTCAAGGATACGGAGCTAGCTTAGAAATTGGAGCTGCTTTTTTTACTGCTACTTGGTATACATACAACGATGCGCCAATTGTTGACCATATGAATTATACCGTTGGAGCAAATATTCCACTAGGCAGAATATTCCATAGTGTGAGGACGAGGTTGTTGTTGTAGATATTACTTCTTTTTAAATAAAATGAATACATCGCTTAAAATATAAACGACAACAAACAATAACGAAACTATTGCTAAAAAATAACTTTTATCAGGTATTATTACTTTGAAATTTAACCAAACAATGAATAAACTAAATGGATAAGTAAATAGTCGTGTTAAAAGGCTTGTAAAAGACCATTCTTTAATAATTTGTTCTTTTATCTCTACTTCTATTACTCTCATAATTTTTTTTAGTTGCTTATTTTTCTCAAACCTATAAACTAAAACGGCAACTGCTAAAATTAAACAGCCTAGTAGCACAAAAATTAATAAAATAAACCAAAAAATTTTATTTGTTGTGTCACTTATATTTTTAGGCAAAATACCATAAAAAAGAAGCAAGAATGATAATATAAATATGATTTTACCAGCTGGATTTAAATTGTCCTTTATTTTTATCAGTTTCCCTTTTGAGTCAAATTCCAAACTGAAAACTGTATAAAATATTCCAGTAAATCTTGGCTGCCAAAGCTTAATTTTTTGTTGGTCTATCTCTCCAAACCAACTGCTTGATCCATAGAAAAGAAATGACATTAAATGGTTAAGAAAATTACTCTTCTTTTTAATTTTTATAATTTTTTTTAATCTGTTTTGATCTGACATAAGAGTTATAAACTATTCTCTAGATGATATTGGAACTGTAACTCTAAAACCTCTTGGATTACCATGATAAATTGCAGGTTTCCATCTTGGCATCTTTAAAAATGCATTCTTTATTAGTTCTCTTGAAGAATCGTTCAGCTTTCCTCTCACAACTACATTAGAGATATTACCTATTTTGTCCACATCAAAAGAAACCATAACTCTGTCCACAGTTGAAATTTTTAAACCCTCTAAGTATTTCCTAATACTATCATACCCTCCAAAAGGAAATGGTAATGTATCCACCATCGAAGGCAACATCTCAATTTCACCTACCCCTATTAAACTATCGAATTGCTTAATTGCTTCCTCCTTTGAGTCTTTAAAGAAAGACTCACCATACTTTTCTCTAAGTAGAAATAGCATTTTTTTATTATAACAATCTTCATAACCATTAATAGTGCAACCAATATCTTCGTAACAGATACTGTACTTGTTTTTTAAATATGCTTGAAAATATTCTTCAAAAACGATATCGGTATTAAGAATTAAACCATAAGCTATTAACTTATAATTCCTTTTGTTAAAATTTTCTTCAGCTAAAGCAATACCATCCTCACAAGTCGATGGTTCAATATCAACCATTTGACCATATATCTTCGAGCTAAAAGAAAATGACAAGATGAATATGAATAAATAATTTATTGGCATATCAGTTGATAATTATTTAATAAATACAAATCCAATAAATCTTATCGAATATTCAGATTTGAACTAAATGGAGTATTAGTGGGTCAAACTAATCTACATATGCACCTTCACCACCTGAATCACTTCTTTGGTTGACCAGTTCATTAGGTAAGCCACAATGTTTAGGTGCTCATCGTTCCAATTAGCATCTAATGTGCTTGTATAATTACTTACTATCTTTTCAGAAGCACTCAAATTTCCAGATATAATACGTTCTCCATACATCCCATTTACATTGTTTCTTAACACATGATTATGCACGTAATTTTGTACATCACCTGGCGAATAATTCGGACTTCCACTTCCTGCAGTTCCATTTTTTTGCCAATCTACAATGCTGTCTTCTATAATAGCTATTACAACATTAAACTCCCCTGACAATTGCTGTAAAGCTTCTGTTTCAACAGAAACACAAAGTGTTCGATCATTATCATCATACGTATGCTTAATTTGTAAGTTAGCAGCTGGTGCTTGGTCTTTAAAACGTAAAAAGGCATTTTCGAACTCATCTTTACCAAATAATCGTGACCCATTATTTAGCACAGTATCGCTTCTATTAATCATCCCTTTTGGGTAACTGTTAATTGGTCCAAAGTCGTTATGCAACGCACTTCCATATTCCGAGCGGAAATCAGTTTCAAACTTTATTGTTCCAGCTGGATATGGTTCTGCAAAGAAGCCAGCATGCATCGCTATACCAATCACCTGCTCCCCGTAGGTTTGCTCCATCTGCTCAACAATATATGCTGCTCCTGGACAACCTGTACACGTATGACCAGTAAAATCTTCAATCAATACATTTCGTTTTGTATTGGTATTTGGATCAAATGTTTGCTCCGCACATAAATCTTCATCAAAGGCTCCGTCCTTCTTTTGAACAGGATCTTCTACTCGATCACAGGCGAAGAACAAAACTCCTGATAATACTATTAATATATTCTTTTTCATATTCTTAAATTTAGTTGTTTGACATTTAAAAGTCAATAATCCTTTCTATAAACAGCAAAGCATCCCCAAAGCATCCATAAAATATAGATCTCGCTCAGCGAGCTAGAAGCTGCTCATTACTGTAAACGTAAACCCATTACTGGCAGGTACGTTTCTACACACGCCACCTACACAAAAAATACCAGCTCGTTGCCTACCGTAACTTAAAGAGAAACGATTAGCATTTTTTATATAAGCAACAGATCCAAACAAGTAATGAATTCGCTTTTTCTCATCACTATTTCCATAATTCCATTGATCCAGCACAGCAAAACTCCAATGAGGAGAAACAGTGTATTCTAGCAAGCCTGTTGCCCAATTTCCCTGATCTTCATAAAAACCACTGCTTTTATTCGTTCTTAAATGTTGACCTTCAAAACGAAGAGTATGTTTTCGACTTAACTTATATTGAATATCGGCAATGTGTATACTAGCGTTAACAACCCCCTCTCCCACTTTGCCTTCTATAACATCCTTATCGTATCTCATATTAAAATAGGAATAGGCAACTTTCAGTTTTTTATTTATTTTCTTACGAATTTCTATATTAAAATCACTAAAATATACTTGTTTTCCCGGTGAAAAGAACTTTGTTTCATAACCAATACGATTGGTATCATTAGGGATTAAGTTACTATCCAATCCAGAAACATGAGAAAAATTTACAGATACTTGCGTTCCATACTTTCCTCCTAACCATGTTTTCTTTTTGATTTTGTAGGAAACATCTCCTTGAAAAGCTACTTCTCCATTTGCCTGAACTGCATAAGGATACAAAGTGGCTGGCAAATTATAGGTGTGTTGTTTGGTAGTAGCAGGCAAATAATTAATTAAAAGGTTGGTTAATCCTTCATTTCTATCGGATCGGAAACTCATGTTATCAATACTTTTTGCTGAAAAAGTAACTCCTAATCCTTTTTGTGAATAAGAAGCGTTAAACAATAATCCCCTTCCTTTTTTATAAATAAAGTTATTGTCTGTCGAAGGATCATTAATCTTCTCTACATACTCGCTAGAAAAATAAAAATTACCCCAAAAGATGTTTCCTCTAACGCCATAAGTCCCTACATTTTCTGGAAGAACTAAGGTTTGGTTATCGTCTTTTTGATATTTACTCACAAAACTTCCTCCTAGTGTTATTCTTGGTTTTAGCTTTACCATTAAGGAATCTGAAAGTTCGTTGAGTACTACTTCTCCATCAACTCCTCGTACGATACCTTCTCCTTTTCCAAAAAATAAACGTTGCACCCCATAAACTCCTTTTAAATACACGCCATTACCAGAATTGTATTTTAAACGAAAACCATCCATGGCATTGTCATACCCCAATCCTCTCGATTCATAAGCCCTAAATACCATCCCGCTTCCAAATTGTTCGTAATAAGAGCCAGCCGTTACATCAAGCTTACCACTTCTATAACGTGCATAACGGTAAGGAATACCAGTTCCTTGATAACCTACTGGAAATCCTTGCAGTGCATTTAAATATGATTCGTACCTCGCTCCTGCTTCAAAGTTTTTATTGGTATAAATAACATTAGCAAAGCCATTCATTAAAACTCGTTCAGGAACATCTGGTGCTCCAATTAAAGAGTCTTGACGATAATATTGAACATCTGTTTGGATATTTCCATGAATTTGTCCAAAATCAGACTGACCAAAACCAAAGGAACAACAAAAAATTAGCAATAAAATATAAGTGTGTCTCAACAAAACTACTGATGTTTAATTACATAAATCTGACTCGAATACGTTCCTTTTTTGGCTTTTAAGTTTGAAACTAATCCTGTCCAAAACCCTTTAATCATCATTCCAATTCCTAAACTATCTTTTCCCGATTTATATTGCTCACTAATTAAGCTAATATAGTAGGAGTCAAACTTCATTGGTAATGTATCTACTACCTTCATCCCGTGCTTTTGGAAAAGCTGTTCAACATTTTCTTTTCTGAAATGATGTAAGTGTATAGGCAAATCATATGCAGCCCAATGTTCCCCATATTTTTGAGCATCGTACGAAGCACAATTAGGAACTGCAACAAACAATGTTCCATCTTGCTTTAATGTTTTTGAAATGCTTTCAATATCCTTATTTAAATGATAAACATGTTCAAGAACGTGCCACATGGTGATAATATCGTAAGCATTTTCTGACTGGTCACCTAATTCAGAAGCAGGTGAAACATCCAACCCATTTTTTAAGCAGAAAGCTCTAGTTTCTTCGTCTGGCTCTAATCCTTTCACACTCCAACCTTTTTGTTTTACAAACTCAATAAACCGACCAGAACCACAACCAATATCCAGCAAATGCTTTCCTTTTGCATGTTTTGAGATTAGTTTGTACTTAGCCGAGAGCGTAATTTTACGTACTTGATGAAACAGAAAATTAACTAATCCTTTCTTTGTTTCGGAGTGAGAAACATAGTTTCCAGGATCATAATATGCTCCTATTTTTTCTTCTGTTGGAATTGGATTTGTAAAGCGGAAAGAACATGAATCACATTCAACGATATCAAAACGTTCTCCATCCATTCGGTAATTTTTCCCTTTTAGAAATGTGTGGAATCGCTCTCCTCCACATACAGCACATTGTTTAAGATGATTCATGTAACTCAAGTCTATATTATGTAAAAACAATAAAGTCACAAATATATAGATTCTCACTAACTGAATATCCACATGCGTCATTTTATAACAATTAAGTTCTTTTAACAAGAGAAAATCATATTAATTGCTAAATTCGTGGCAATTGTATTAAAAAAGACTGTAATGACTTACACCAAACTGAATAACATCGTTGGATGGATTGTTTTTTTAATTGCTGCTTTCACGTATGTATCAACTGTTGAACCTTCAACAAGTTTATGGGATTGTGGTGAATATATTTCAACATCAAATAAATTAGAGATTGGTCACCCTCCTGGAGCACCGCTATTTATGATGTTAGGACGTATCTTCTCTGCTTTTTCTAGTCCGGAGAACGCTGCTTTTATGGTAAATGTTCTTTCTGGTCTTTCAAGTGCTTTTGCTATTCTATTCTTATTTTGGACTATTACACATTTTGCTAAAAAAATTGTAAGAATAGACGAAAAAACGTTTACAAAAGGTAGTATTTATGCTATTATTGGTAGCGGTGTAGTTGGTGCTTTAAGCTATACATTTACGGATACTTTTTGGTTCTCTGCTGTAGAAGGAGAAGTGTATGGTATGTCATCGTTTTTTACCGCGGTAACCTTTTGGGCTATTTTAAAATGGGAAGACAACGCAGAAAGTCCATCATCTGACAGGTGGTTAATCCTTATTTTCTATTTGATTGGGTTATCCATTGGTGTCCATTTATTGAACTTACTTGTTGTACCTGCCGCTTGTTTTGTATTCTATTTCAAAAAGTATGAGTTTAACATCAAAGGGTTTCTTATTACAGGTGTTATAAGTATTGTTTTATTAGGTTTCTTGAACTCTGTTTTAATCCCTTCAACCGTTAGCATTGCTGGTGGATTTGAAAAGTTTTTCACAAATAGCTTAGGAACAGGATTTAATGTTGGTACATTTTTCTTTTTCGCGTTTATTTTTGGATTAGTTGTAGCTGCTCTTTTCTATGCACACAAAAAAGCGAATAGAATTATTCATACTAGTGCCATGTCTTTAATCGTGTTTATTATTGGGTTTAGCTCCTTTGCTATGATTATGATTCGTTCAAATGCGAATCCTCCATTGGATGAGAATGACCCAGAAACACTTCCATCGTTAGCATCATACCTTGCTCGTGAGCAATACGGTGATTGGTCGTTAAGCTATGGTGGGTATTGGAACACTCCTAGAGGTGGACAATACATGAAATCAGATGGTAAGGTAAAAAAGAAGTTTTTTAAAGCTTACGTAGTAAACGATAGAGGGGTTGAGAAATCTTTTAAAACTAAGTTTGATGCTGAGAACTATCTAAAAGCTAAAAAAATGCCTTTAGATGCTTATGAGCAGAAGTACATTGTTTCATCTGAAAGCACAGGTCAAGAATATAAGGATGAGTATAACAAGTATTTAACTTTCCTCCCAAGAATGTATTGGCCTGGAAACGATAAGAGAAGAGGATACATGTTTTGGTCGGGCTATGAAGGAGATAAATCAAAACCAATCCCTGGTAAATCTCCTCAAGAACCAGATTATTACTTACCTACTTTTGGAGAAAACATGACTTTCATGTTCAACTATCAACTAGGATGGATGTACTGGAGGTATTTTCTTTGGAATTTTGCTGGTAGACAAAATGATCTACAAGGGTACGGTTACGATATGAATGATGACATGGTTTATTTAGGTTCATTAGGTAGAGGTAACTGGGTTACTGGTATTGATTTTATAGACAGCCAACGTGTAGGTTCTACTAAAAACATGCCTACCACATTAAAAGGTGATAAAGGATATAATGTATATTACTACATTCCTCTTATTCTTGGACTATTAGGGTTAGTATTTCATGTAATTAAACACCCTAAAGATACATTTACACTATTCCTGTTATTCTTCTTTACTGGTATGGCAATTCTATTATACCTAAACCAACGTCCAGAAGAACCAAGAGAAAGAGATTATGCGGTTGCTGCTTCCTTCTATGTATTTGCCGTATGGATTGGTTTAAGTGTGCTTGCTCTATACCATTGGGGTAGAACATTAAAAGCTGAAGGTTTCAAAAAAGGATTAATTGGTGCTGGAGCTGCTGCTGCACTCTTTACTGTTGCTGATTTGGTTAATGGTGGTGGAATGGCATTTGGGTATTCTATGATTTACATCTGTGTTGTGGGTGTTGCATTAGTTGGTATAGCTATGTTGTTAAACCGAACACAAAATGCAATGCTGCTTGTTGGCTTTGCCTGTATTGCAGGTTTATCATCCCCATATCTTTTAGCTACTCAAAACTGGGATGATCACGACCGATCGGGCAGGTATTTCGCTAGGGATATTGCTCATAACTATCTTGGTACCTGTGGTAAAAATGCCGTGCTTTTCTGTTTTGGAGATAACGATACCTTCCCTTTGTGGTTTGCACAAGAGGTTGAAGGTTACCGTACGGATATGAAAGTAATTAACTACAGCTTACTTAGTTCAGATTGGCATTATAGTCAAATGAAGCGTGCGACTTATGACGCTCCTCCTGTAGAAACTACACTTGAAGAGCCAGATTTTAGAGCTGGAACTAGAGATTTAGTTTTCTTAGGTGATAATGATAGACGTATTTCTGCTCTACAATTCGTTAGCTTCATGAAGGCAGGGAATGATATTAAAAACCCTCAGTTAGCAGCTAGCGGAGTGGGAAGTATTCCTTATAACAAACTATACATCCAAGTTGATAAAGATGCTGCTATTAAAAGTGGTATTGTTAAGGAATCTGAAAGAGATCAACTAGTAGATGTTGTTGAATGGAACCTAAGTGGGTCTAGAATTACGAAAGCTGATTTAGCAATTATTGATTTATTAGCTAACTACAAATGGGATAGACCAATTTGCTTTACTTCTTCTCAAATTCAAGGAGCGAACAGAGGATTAAGCTCATTTTTACGTCAGGATGGTTTAGCTTCTACCTTAACTCCTATCAAAAGAAATGGTGCAAATATCAATACAGATAAAATGTATAAGTTATTCGTTACTGGTGGAATTGATATGGATAAAGATGGAGAACCTAATGATGCCTTTAAATGGGGTAGATTAGATGCAGACGATGTTTACTCTGATTACTATACACTAAGAATGGTAAGATCTGTAAGAATTCATTATTTCCAATTAGCTCAAAGCTTATACGCTGATATGATGAATGCTCAAAGAGATACCACTGAGGCTGGACAAGCAAGAGTTACCGAACTTAAAGAAAAAGTTGGTAATGTACTTGATAGCCACTTTGATAAGCTACCTATTGACAATGTTCCTTACATGTCCATGACTATAAAATTAGCTGGTTTATACTATGCTATTGATGATACTGCTAAAGGAAATAAATATTGTGGGCAACATGCAGAATTAATTGCTGAAAACATTCGTTATTACAGTGAGCAAAATTTTGCTTACAAAAAAGAAATGTTACCACAAGTTGGAGATTTCTTAAATGAAATGGAAGAACTTGGACAGTTAAATCCTAAGTTCAAATACAAAGCTTATGATGAAGAGGGATATAACAAATTAGGTCAAGCAATTCAAAAGTTAGTAACGAAAGACAATGAAACGTTCCAACGAATTAGAAACAGTGTACAAGCTGCTATACAAAGCAGAAGGCCTGACCAATTAGTGCTACCAATAAGCTTTATTCAAGACAAATTGCCAACGGTATTACCTAAGCAATAAGAAAGGATTAACAATTCATTTATGCTAACCTGCTTGTTTTTCCGTTATAAACAAGCAGGTTTTTTATTTTTGAATCTAAAGAAGAAAGAATGAGAGTATATATAATCACCATATTAGTTACTGTTTTAAGTATATCAACTTCCGTTTCTCAAACAATGAATAAAAGAGGAATTAAAAAAGAAACTACTTATTACGATGCAGATAAAACTAAAAAGCAAAGTGAAGGGTACGTAATTGATAACGAATACTATTCATTTAATGGTCAGAAATGGGGGAAATGGACGTATTGGTATGAAAATGGTAATCTTCAAGAAATTTCACATTATTATTTAGGAAAACTAGACGGGATTGTTCAGCAATTTTATCCATCAGGAAAAATAAAAACAGAGGGTATTTTTCTCGAAGGCATTCAAGAAGGTAAAATGACGGCTTACTATGAAAATGGTAATATCGCTGAGTTAGGTATGTTTCATAAGGATGAAAAAATTGGAGCGTTTTATTATAACTATTCCGATAGTACACCAATGAAAAAATCGTTTTATGATTCAAGTGGCAATGAATTTGTGGTTTCATATTACTCAAAAAATGGAAAGCAAACCTTAACGGAAGGAGATGGTACCATGACTATCTATTTCTCTACGGGTGATATTAAGGAAAAATACGAATATAAAGACAGTATAAAAAACGGTCCTTTTAGCGTGTATAAGGTAAACGGCAAATTACTTACTAAAGGAGAGTTTGCTAATGGGTTACCTCATGGTGAGTGGATAGAGAAGCAACCTTTTGTTGATAGAGATAAAGTATTAAAAACGTATGATAACGGTAAGCTTACGGGTAAGTATGAGAAATACTTTAGTAACGGAAAAATAAATATTAAAGGAACATTTGATGATGGTACTAAAGTAGGACTATGGCAGTGGTTTGACTTGAGAGGTAACAAAGACATGGAAGGTACATTTAAAGACAACCTACAGCATGGAAAATGGACCTATTACCATCCTAACGGTAACGTAAAATCTACTGGTGATTTTAAAAAAGGAGTAAAAGTTGGCAAATGGCAATACTTTTATGAAAATGGTACAAAATGGAGAGAAGGATCCTACGATGAATCTGGAAAAAAAACAGGAGAATGGAGCGTTTGGTTTGAAGACGAACAATTATCTCACAAAGGAACTTATAAAGACGATATTGAACATGGTGAGTGGGAATCTTGGTATGAAAACGGTCAAGAGAAAGACATCGGCTCTTATGATATGGGAAAAATGACGGGCGATTGGAAAGGTTACTATCCTAATGGACGCCAATCATACGAAGGAAGTTATGAGAACGACATGAAAATTGGTGATTGGACCTATTGGCATGGAAATGGTATTAAACGTTTAGAAGGAAACTATAAAATCATTACCACAAAAAGGGAAATGGTTAGTTTAAGTGATCTTGATGTAACAAAAAGTGTTGAGCATGGTAAATGGACACAGTACAGCGATGTTGATGGATCATTAGTAATTGAAATGAACTACAAGAACGGAGAGCAACATGGTCAGTGGAATTATTATTATCCTGGAGGAGAAGTAAAATCTTCCTCAATGAAATATAAAGATGGGCTTTTAGATGGAACTTATAAGTCGTATAGCAGGCAAGGACAACTCCAGTCAGAAATTGACTATAAGGATAATGTGAAGCACGGCAATATGATTATTTATGATGATAACGGAAATGTTATTAAAAAGCAAACCTATAAATTCGGTTATCCAGTAGATAAAAATGCCAAAGGATATCGACCATAACACCATGATGGTGATCAAACCTCTTTTAATATACGTTTCCAAAACATGAAATCATTTCTAGCATATCTTTCTTTTATTTTTTTAACCATAACTATCAAAGCTCAACAAGAAACTGGAGTAGTTTTTAATGCGTCTCAACCAAAAGACGAGCCAGTATTAACAACCTATTTCCAAGATATTATTGGCACGTATGAAAAGGAAGAAGATAAATATGTTTCTATCATTATTGATACCAATACAATCTCTCTTGAGTATTTGGTTCGTGTTTCTTTGCCTTTAAAAGAAGTGCAAGATAACCCAAAATATAAATTATCAGGAGGTAGAATTTATGGTATTGATAGCTCAAAAGGGTTAGACTTTTTATTAGAAAATGATACCGTACACTTTGGTATTTATCAAACAGAGCCTTTTATTCTTTTTAATGAAAATACAGAAGTTAAAAAAATAGGCGACAAGTATATCATCAATCAAAAAAATAAACAAGGCCTTTGGGATTGTACATTGCTTTATAAAAAAGACAACAAGCTATTTATTCGTTTTATTGATCCTCTAAAAGATAAGAATAAACTCAAAAATAACTTCAATACCATAAAGTCTAAGAAAGTAAATGGCAAAGCAGTATTTGTAATTGATGCATCAAGTACCTCTTTCAAAAAGTTTGTTGATGCAAAAGGATTTTATGAAATCTTGACTTTTATTGAGGAGTGATTAAAAACCTCCTGTAAACAATCTTCTAGCTCCATTAATTCCACATTTTTGATATGTGTTGTATGCTTGGGCAGCTCGCTCCACTAGTTGACTCGTGCTTTCTTTATTTATCCAGCCATCTAAAGCAGCTTTTAGCACGTAAGCTTCTGGCGCCATGTAATTGGTAGTCCAAACCAAGGGCTTTCCACCCGCATTTTTTATATCCTCAATAAAATAATCTTTGCTTTTACAGGCCAGAATAATTGTTTCTACTTTATTTGTTGTTTTGGAAACATACTTTACATCAACAGAAGTATCCATTAAACCATTATGCCCAATAAAAGAAGCCAAGTTACTTTTTCCACCAAAAATTAATGACTTGTTTTGATAAACAACTTTTTGTTCTCGTTGACCATTAACTGCCATAAGAAAATGCTCCATGCATTCTCTAATATTTTTACCATTGTACGCATCTGCCAACAAATAAACATCTTCAGAAACATGTTTGAATAACAATCGCTCAAGTATGATTGGATTATCAGACTTTAATGTAGATACTAGCTTCCAATCTTTGGATTTTTTGAAATGTGTTTTCAATCCATAAAGTGCTCCCCAATACAAATTTGATGCAGGAATTTGTCCGTTTCCAAGTTGTTCAGGTACTTTAACAATGCCTTGGTATTTATTATCACAAAGCGAAACAAATACATGTACCGTTTTAGTTTGGCTGTAACTTATACTTAAAAGAAAAAAGTAAATCAAAAGATGTTTCATGAGGATTGCGTTTTTATAAGTGATAAATACACACCATCAATAACCTGAGCTATTTTTGGGGTGTTTAATGTTTCTATTTTGTCTGATGGTTTATGATAGTTTTTGTTTCTATAGAAAGAAGTATCGGTAATCATTAATGCCTGAAATCCAAAATGCCAATAATTTAAATGATCTGAAAAATCAATACCCGTAACACTTTCTGGTGCAAAAAATGAAACACTCCTTATTGTTTGTTGGTCTTTAAATTGTTTGGTGAAATTAGTTACAAAAGCTCCCCTAGTCCATTTGCCAATAAGTGCTATAAAATCTCCCTTTGTACCATATTTCATGCTCATTCCATTAACGGGATAGTCTTGCGAATATTTTTCACTGCTAAAATAACCTATCATTTCAAGGCAAATCATTCCTAAAACATCTACGTTTTTTTCTTTAAGAGACTTAGCGTGTATGTAACTTCCCATATATTCTGATCGAAAAAAAGGAGGCTCTTCTAAGGTATAAGCAACTAGTTCTATTCTATTTGTTAACGCTTTACCCTTTAACAACCTAGCTAATTCTAGTAGTCCAACTACCCCACTTGCATTATCATCACCTCCTTGTTGATTTCCGCATACATCATAATGTGCTCCAATTACAACAGTTTTAGGAAGTGTATCAGCAAAAACGGCTATCACATTTTTATATGTTTTACCATTTACTTCGTAGGGTTGGTAATAAACGGTATCTGCATATTTTTCATATTCGGTAAAAATGTACTCTGCTACTTTATTAAGTGTTTCAATATTATTAGCATTTCGAGGTAAATCAGTTCCTGTAATTTCTTTTAAGTGAGTTTTTATAATATCCTCACTAGATATTAATTCATGGTGATAGACTTTTTTTTGACAGGAAATAAACCCAAGAAAAAGTATAAGTAATATGCGTATCATTTTTTAGTGATTTTATGTACTTCTGTGCCCTCCAATTGAAGCAAAGGACTACTTGTATAGATTAATTCTTCTAACTCATATACATTTTTATATCCATAACCATACAAATTAATGAAAGTAGGAATGTTTAAGGCTAAGGTGGTATTAGGAAAATAATTTTCTGGTAGTGTTAATTGATTGATTCTATCGGGTATACTTTTAAGAGGCTTAAGTTGTAATTTAGAGGTATCCAACATTTTAGTAAGCTCAACAGGAGATACTGATTTTGTAGCAAAAGCCTCTCTAAAAATGGGTTCTCCCTGCTCAAAGTTGTTATTACAATAAATTAATATGCGTGTATTTTTATTTGGTATAACTTTGGCTAAGTTCGCTTGTGTAAAATCAGAAAACGGAAGGTTTATTGCACCTTTTAAATGTAATTTATCATACATTTCTTTTGATCGAGTATCTAAAATAATGGTATTTGACTCTTTTGCATACTGTGTAAATGTTCTAAACCTAACTAGTCGAGTGGATCGATAAGGTTCAACTTCATTTACAATTTTTTTAAAAAAGCCATAATCTACATATGCTTTTGTTTGGGAAAATATTGCTCCGAAACTACTTAAAATCAGTTTTGTAATAATTATATAATTTTTCATTTTATTATATTTTAAGTTTATAAAATGGCAGAATAAATTTTGCCCTCCCAATAATAATTTTCCGTGAAAACAAAATCGAATACTCCTCTAATAATTCCTCTTTCATAAGATGACTGATCTATTTTGATGCTACCTTTCACAAGCCGAAACAACTCTATATCTGTATTATATATACTTCTGTATTCAATCCAAGCTGTACAACTATCTTCAGATAATTCAATAAATAACCTGCTGTAACCTGATGCGTTAGTTTGAGATGCTCCAAGAATTTTCTCTTCTGAATCTATTCTAAAAGATATAAAATCACTGTTACTATACCCAATACTGTTTGTTTTTGAACTTAAGGAATAATGTAAATGTGATGTGTCTATAATATTATAAAAAGATTCTAGTGAATCTTCATATACCTTTCCAGAGTCTGTCATGAGCTTATAAGCCTCCTCTGGACAAAATCCATCGCAACTTAATTGCCCCCATTTATTACGATAAACTCCTTCAGGATAACTCCATTTATTATTAAATGAAAAATCATCTTCTAATTTTTGAGTCCACTGGATTTTTACTTTAATATTATCTAAAGTTGTAATGCCATGCGTAACTTGACTAGTCAAGTCTAACGCTATAAATAACAGCAAAAGATAGTTAAATAAAGTTTTTGTTCTCATAGAGTCCAAATAATTGTTTCTCTAAGTAACCAAACAAATAGTTAGTAAACTAGTGATAATGAGTGTATGGGTATTTTGAATGAGTAAACGAGAAAAAGAAAAAGCCCTGCTTTCGCAGGGCTCTTGAAATCGCTACATTAAAACTATAGCGAGGGAGTTATATCGTAGGTACGCTAATAGCGTTCCATAATTAATTTTATTGTCTGCTCAAGTTAAATAATACTCCAACTGTTAACACGTTTTGATCATAATTAGATATTACATATTTGTATTCCAGGAAAGGTGAGATAGCACCGAAATTAAATCCGAATCCACCACCAACATTAGCACCAACTTCTGATCTAGTTTCAGTAAAACCTACAAATTCTGTTCTAACTGAAGTATAATTAATACCAACTAAAGGATATAAATAAACAACCTCTCCTGCATGTATTAAAAATGATAAATTACCATTAACTCCATATACATCTACATCAAATGAACCATCGTCTCCTGGGAAAAAATAATTAAAGTCAGCTCCAAACATAATTCCCGAACTTAATGCTCCAGATGCTCTCAAGTTAATACCTGGCTCCTCTATTTCTGATCCATAAGATAGACCTCCACCTATTGATCCTGATTGTGCATTCATGTTTACCGTTAAAAAAGCTATTGCAGCTAGTAAATAAATCTGTGTGTATTTTATAGTTTTCATAATAATTTGTTTACCTCTAGTATTTCAAAAATAAAACCCAATAAACAAACAGTTGAAAAACAGACATTTAAATATGTTTACCATTAACTAACTGAGAACATTAAGACACTTTTATGGGGAAAAATCCCCCATATTTAACACCAATTAAAGCTATTTTTATTATTTAGGTCTGTTAAATGAGTGTAAACGTCATTTGATTGAGTGAAATCACAAAAAATTATAGAATCATGCAGTTATTTATCCCTGCACCTATTTTTAAAAGCTGTATTTTAGATTAATGAGAGTAGGTAAACATATTGTTTTAATTCTTTTTTGCCTTGCAACTGTTTTTGGTTTTAATCAAAAAAAAGACAGTTACAGCAAAAGCAAAATTTCCTTTTCTAAAAAGAGAGGGGAGCAAACTATCACTGCAAACAAGCTCATCCAGCAATTAAGCTATGCTGAAACAATTTTTAGCGACAGCACATCAAAAGCAATACAAATTGTTCAACAAACAATTGATGTTGCCGAAAAACAAAAAGAACGATTAATTGAAGCTCTTGCAATTAAAACGCTTGGGTACTTTAATACGCTTTTAGGCAATCACAGCGAAGCATTAAGTTATTACGATAAATGTATTCCTATATTAAAAAATGAAAATAGTTTATTAGGGTTAAAAAGTGCTTATAAACATGCTTCTAAAAGTGCTAAAGCTACCAATAAGTACTCTTTATCCAATCAATATTTAAAACAAGCTGAGCGTATCATCAGGAAAGAAAACGACAATTCTGCCTTACTGGATAATCTATTAATTCAAGCTGATAATTACTATTTATTAAACCAGCTAGATGAAGCAAACAAAACCTACAATGAGTGTATCTCATTAGCAAAACAAATAAACGAAGAGGATAAAGAACTAAAAGCAGAAATTGGTTTATCTCAAGTATACAATGCTCAACAGCAGTATGAAAAATCGAGAGTGCAATTGCAATCATCAAAGAAAAAGGCTGATAAAATTGATAATGTAGAACTAACGAATAGCTATTACAATAGCCTATCTGAAGTATCTAAAAATGCTCCAAATACCAATGATGAATACAATGCTATACAGCAAGAAGCAATAACCTTTAATAGCAGCAGAGGAAATTTTAACTTAGCAACTCAAAACTCACTAAATATTTCTAAAAGCTTACTTGAACAAAACAGAACAAAAGAAGCGCTTGAGATTCTAGAAGGTAATACAGAAATTGCAACAAAATCTAATGATTTAGCAATAAAAAAAGAGTACTACAAAGTATTAGGGGATATTTATAAAGAAGAAGGGGAAGACGACAAGGCAAGAAAACTAGAAAAAGAATACAATGCTATTCTAGATTCTTTTGAATTAGCACAAAACAACCGACAAATTATTCTTGATGCCAAAAACAACTTACTGGATAATGCTCAAAACAAAGTTTTACTGCTTGAAAAAGAAAGAGAGTTAAGGGAAAAAGAAATCGAACTGCTTAAAAAAGATCAAGATTTAAAAGATTCAACCATTAAGCGTCAAAAAATTATTTCTTGGGTACTAGGATTAGGTTTGTTAGCTATTGTTGTATTGCTATTCTTCATCTACAAGAATAACCGTGAAAAAAGAATAAGTAACCAGCTTTTGGTCTTAAAATCGTTAAGAAACCAAATGAACCCACACTTTATTTTTAACTCGCTTAATTCTGTAAATAGTTTTATTGCCCAACAAGATGAACGTTCAGCTAATAAGTACTTAGCTTCATTTTCAAAACTCATGCGTGAAGTTTTAGAATACTCACAAGAAGATTTTATACCATTAAGTAAAGAGATCGATATTTTAAGTATTTACCTAGACTTAGAACATTTTAGATTTAAAGATACATTCGATTATAAACTCACCATTGACCCAACAATTAATAGAGAAGAGTACTTTATCCCCCCTATGCTTATTCAGCCCTTTGTAGAAAATGCTATTTGGCATGGTTTACGCTATAAAAAAGATAAAGGGTTATTAGTAGTAGATTTTTCTCAAAAACCAGATCACGTATTGATCACAATTACCGATAACGGTATCGGCAGAGAACAATCTAAGGCGCTTAAAACATCAAATCAGAAGAAAATGAAATCTACTGGCTTAAAAAATGTTGAAAGTAGATTAGAGATCATCAAAAATGTGTTTAAAAAGAACTTGATTGTTACCATTGAGGATATAAATGATGCTCAAGCAACAGGCACAGAAGTATCTATAAAACTGTTTTAATATGAGTAAAGCGTATTCCTATATTATTATTGAAGATGAAGAAGTAAGTAGAGACATCATTAAAAACTATGTAGAGAAGTATTGTACTGATTTAACCTATTTAGGTGAAGCTTCTAACATCCAAGACGGACAAAAACTTATTGAAAAACACAATCCTGATCTAGTATTTTTAGACATAGAAATGCCTTATGGAAATGGCTTTGACTTACTAGAAAACCTATCTGATATAAATTTTGAAGTTATTTTTATTACAGCTTACAGTCATTATGCCATCCAAGCGTTAAACTTGAGTGCTGCCTATTACCTTTTAAAGCCACTCGATATTGATGAACTAGTAATAGCAGTGGATAAAGTAAAAGAAAGTATTGATTCTAAAGATGCTATTTCTACAACCAAAATATTAGCTGATAATGTAAAAGCCATTGGTAATAAATCGAAAAAAATTGTATTGCCTCAATTGGATGGCTTTCTAGTTATACCTATTGCTACTATTGTTCGTTTAGAAGCCTCTGATAATTATACCATCGTTCATTTAGAAGAAGGGAAAAAACATATGGTAAGTAAAACATTAAAACATTTTGATGAATTGCTCACAGATTGTGGTTTTATGCGCTCTCACAAGTCTCATCTTATCAATTTGGACCATATTGTGCAATACAAAAAAGGTAAAACAGGACAAGTAATTATGAGTGATAATAGCTATGCACTTGTTTCTCCTTCTATGAAGAAAGAGTTAGTTCAATATTTTTCATAAAAAAAGGAGCCGTTAACAGCTCCTTTACTCAATTATATGTTCGTTTCTTCTAATGCTGAATAATCAACCTTCTAGTAACCTGCATAGTTGGTGTCTTAATACTCACCGTATACATTCCGTTTGGCTGGCTTAGTAAATCAATTTGTTGTTTTGTGTCAACTATTTGTTCTGATAGAATCAATTGACCATGAACTCCAAATACATCTACTCTTACTCCTTCTGTTGTTTCAAGCTGTGATACATCTATCGTAACTAATCCATTCGTTGGGTTTGGATAAATGTTTATTAACGACTGCCCATCAACCTCTGTGATATCTGTACAGTTATTAAATGTAATATTTAATGTATCTGAGTCTTGACACCCTGTTGAATCATCTGTTACAGTTACCATTATCACATGACTCCCTTCTCCATAGATATTTCCATCTATAACAAGCGTACTATCCGTTGATCCATCTTGCCACAAATAACCATCATAATAATCTCCGGCATACAGTGTAACAGTTGCTTCTTGACATTCAGATATATCTTCTCCTAGCATAGCAGGGTATATTGTCTTTACAGTTAAGTTATGTTGTTCTAGTATATAACATCCATTTGATGAGTTTCCTACGGTATCGTTATACACCCCACTTTCACTGTAATAAATTGATCCTATCAATAAACTGTCTCCGTAACAAATAGAATCATAGAATACTGTTACTGTATTTGGCAATACAACTAATTGATGATGGGTAACACTATCACATCCAAACGATGTAGCTGATGAATCTACATACCATCCTGCTGTTCCTTGGTAACTGCCTAATATTAGTATAGAATCTCCATTACAAATGGTATCGGCTGCTAAGGTGTCATTATACGAATTATAGATCGTTAAGTCTGTTACGATGATACTATCACATCCGTTTATGTTACTTAGCGTATCATTGTATATACCTGTAGCTGTCCAAACATAATTTCCACTTGGGCTTACATACCTATCACAAACTGAGTCTATCACATTAGTTACTGGTACTGGATCGTAAACCCCTCCTGAAATAAAGAATCCTGTATCTGAACATAAATTACTGTCTGTTCCTACAACATAAAGCTCTGGGAACTGTGCTGCTGTATCAAATACATAGTAAATACTATCGCTTGTTCGTGCATCAAACCAATTATAGGTCTCTGCTCCTCCTGCTACTAATAACCCCGAGTCTCCAAAACAGTTAACAGAATTAATTTCATTATTAATATCGGTTATTGTTATTGTTGGTAAAGGATTAACTGTTAAATCCAATACGGTAATGCTATCACATCCTCCTAATATTTGGGTTGTGTCTGCATACCATCCCGACATCGTTAACGTATCTCCTGAGAATATATAACTCCCACAAGCAACTACTGTTAAAGAATCTCCTCTGTAAAGTGTATCCATTACAGTAATCGTTGCTGTACATGAGTCTATATTTCCATTACTATCTATTACTGTTAATGTAACCATATTCATTCCTAAATCTGCACATGAAAAATCCATGTTTGATAAATAGCTCGTATCAATACCACAGTTATCCGATGAGCCTGCATCTACATCTGCTACGCTAATACTTGCTAGCCCTGAATTATCCAAATAAACGGTACTGTTTTGACAAACTACTACTGGTCTTGTGGTATCTGAAACCGTTACTACAGCTACACAGGTAGATGAATTTCCATTTACATCGTTTACTGTTAGTGTTACATTGTTTGCACCTACATGCGAACAATCAAATGATGTTTGAGAAAGTGCTAAACTTGATATTCCACAGTTATCTGTTGAACCGCCATCTACATCGCCTGCTACTATTGAAACACTTCCTGTGGCATCTAAATAAACCGTGATGTTTTGACATACCGCTGTTGGACTTGTAGTATCTGCCACAGTAACTACTGATGTACAGGTTGACGTATTAGCATTTGCATCTGCTACGGTTAACGTTACATTATTTGGACCTACATCGGCACAAGTAAAGGATGTTGTGCTTGGAATTAAACTTGATACTCCACAGTTATCGGTAGAACCATTGTCAATATCTGTCCCTGTGATTGTTGCATTACCTGCTCCATCTAAATAAACAGTAATATTTTGGCATACAGCTGTTGGACTTGTAGTATCTGCTACAGTTACCGTTGCTATACAAGAGTCTATATTTCCATTAACATCTTCTGCTGTTAATGTTACATTATTAACACCTATTTCTGCACACGTAAATGAAGTTTGGTTTAAACCTAAACTTGCTATACCGCAGTTATCTGTTGTTCCATTATCTACATCGCCTGCTGTGATACTTACATTTCCTGTTGCATCTAAATAAACGGTTATGTTTTGACAAACTACTGTTGGTCTTATGGTGTCTGATACTGTTACCGTTGATACACAGGTTGATGTATTAGCATTTGCGTCTGCTACCGTTAACGTTACACTATTTGCTCCTATATCGGCACAGGTGAAAGAAGTGACACTTGGTGTTAAACTTGATACTCCACAGTTATCGGTAGAACCATTATCAATATCAGTTCCTGTGATTGTTGCATTTCCTGCTCCATCTAAATATACTGTTATGTTTTGACATGTAGCCGTTGGACTTGTGGTATCTACTACTGTTACTGTTGACACACAGGTTGATGTATTTGCACTTGCATCTGCTACTGTCAAGGTTACACTGTTTGCTCCTATATCGGCACACGTAAAAGATGTTGTGCTTGGTGTTAAACTTGATACTGCACAATTATCACTTGAGCCTCCATCAATATCTGATCCAGTTATTGTTGCATTTCCTGTGCCGTCTAAGAAAACTGTTATGTTTTGACAAACGGCTGTTGGGCTATTAGTATCTACTACTGTTACTATTGCTGTACATGTAGAACTATTTGCTGATGCATCTGTTACTGTTAACGTGACATTATTTGCACCTACATCTGCACAAGTAAATATTGCTGGACTTACGCTTAATCCTGCAACCCCACAATTATCTGTTGAGCCTCCATCTACATCTCCAGCGGTAATTGAGGCATTTCCTGTTGCGTCTAAATAAACGGTTATATTTTGGCAAACAGCTGTTGGACTTGTCGTATCAACTACAGTTACCGTTGATAAACATGATGCTGTGTTTGCACTTGCATCTGTTACTGTTAAGGTTACACTGTTTGCTCCTATATCTGCACAAGTAAAAGATGTTGTACTTGGTGTTAAACTTGATACTGCACAATTATCACTTGAGCCTCCATCAATATCAGATCCTGTAATTGTTGCACTTCCTGTTCCGTCTAAGAAAACTGTTATATTTTGACATACAGCTGTTGGGTTTGTATTATCTTCTACTGTAACATTAATTGTTGCAGATGGAGATTCACAGCTACCATTATCTTCTGTAACGAAAAAGGTGTAAGCTCCATTTGCTAAAGCTCCATTATTAAAAACTTGGTTTGCTGTACCGCCCATAGTTGCTCTGCCTATTTCGGTCATTGTGTTATCATAAAACACCAAGTCTCCTGTACCAGAACCTGTTGCTGATAATATAACATCAAAACCAGGACAAACTGTTAATGGTGTTGTAACTGAAGGAGTAGATGGCACGCTAAATACCTCTACATTATCAGAAGCTGAATTAGTACATCCGTTTCCATTAGTAAATGAATAAGTAATGGCATGTGTTCCTACACCTGCTGTTGCTGGATCAAATGAATATGTCATTCCATTTCCATCATCAGTTACTCCTGTTCCAGAGTAAACTCCTCCTGTTGGTGATCCACCCCCTAATCCAGTTTGTACTCCTGCATTTACGCAAAGATCTGCTAAAGCTGTAATAGTTACTGTTGGCAAAGCAAATACTTCTACGTTATCAGAAGCTGAATTTGTACATCCATTTCCATCCGTAAATGTGTAAGTAATTGTATGGGTTCCTACACCTGCTGTTGCTGGATTAAATGAATACGTCATTCCATTCCCATCATCAGTAACTCCTGTTCCAGAGTAAACTCCTCCTGTTGGTGATCCACCTCCTAATCCAGCTTGAACTCCTGCATTTACACAAAGGTCTGCTAAAGCTGTAAAAGTTACTGTTGGTAAAGCATTAATAGTAACCGAAACATTTGAGCTATTAGGACAAGTACCTGCTGTATTATACGTTACTGTATAAGTATTAGGTGTACTTGCTGAAACATCAATTTGTCCTGTTGAGGTATTGATGGACAATCCAGCTGTACTTGAAAATGTTCCTCCTGGATCTCCTGTTATCGTTGGTGTTGGATCGGCTGCATTTACACAATATGCTGCTGAACCATAACTAAAACTTGCATCATCCAGTGCTGTTGGTGTTATCGTTACTGAACCACAACTACCTGGTGCTACACATCCTCCTTCTCCTCTAACGAAGTAAGTTGTAGAGCTAGATATAGTTCCTGGTATTGCAAATGTGCTTGTAGTAGTTGAACCTATATTTGTTCCTCCACATGAGCCTGTATATACTTGCCATGCTGTAGCATCGTTTAGTGTACCACTAATATTTAAACTTGCCGTTCCTCCTGTACATACCGTTGAAGGAGTAAATGTTACTGTTGGTACTGTTGGATTGGTACATGGGCTAGAGCAACTACCCGTTACATTTATTGTAAAACAACCAAAACTTCCTAACCAATTTCCGCAAGGAGGCAATGTTGTGTTACTATTGTTGTAGTAAAGCTCAAAACCTGCTTCTTCTAAAATCCACTTGGCTCCATCCCACCTTATGGTTTGACCTCCATCTACATATTGGTTTCTCCCATTAGATGTACCTGACAAACTATATGTTCCTGCAACTGGGTCTGATGTACAATTATCAGGGTTTCCTCCAACTATTGAAACACTAACTGTTTGTGTATAACAAAACACACTACTTATTATAAAGGTAGTTAACAGCAATAAATTCAATTTTTTCATAATAAACTTTATTTTTTTGTTGTGCAAAGTTAATGTTTTAATTATCATTTAACTAAACGAACATAATAAAGTCTAAAAAAATTCACTTACATATATTTTTTAGAATTCAAATTTGCTTTTAAGTGATCAATTATTAAAGTACAATTAATAAAAAAAGGAGCTGGTTACAGCTCCTTTAAATAATTTATATGAATATTGTTTTAGTGTTGGATTAACAATCTCCTAACCAATTGCATATTTGGTGTTTTAATACTCACTGTATACATCCCGTTTGGCTGATTGAGTAAATCAATTTGTTGTTTAGTGTCAACTACTTCTTCTGATAAAATTAATTGACCATGAACCCCAAATACATCTAACCTAACTCCTTCAGTTGTTTCAAGCTGTGACATATCAATCGTTACTAATCCATTCGTTGGGTTTGGATAAATACTTACAAATGATTGTCCATCAATCTCGGTGATATCGGTACAATTATTAAATGTTACTGTCATTGTATCTGAATCTGTACATCCAGTTGAATCATCTGTAACTGTAACCATAAATGTTTGAACACCTACACCGTAGGTTGGTCCATCAATAATAATAGTACTGTCGGTATCTCCAGTATTCCAAGTATAATTATCATAGTACTCTCCTGCATATAGTGTAATCGTTGCATCTACACATTCAACGACATCTGGACCTAAAGTTAATTCTGGGAATACTGTTTTAACGGTTAATTCATGCTGTTCTATTATAAAGCATCCACTACCAGTATTTCCAACGGTATCATTATAAGTTCCTGATTGATTTTGATAAACTCCTCCTATCAATATGCTATCTCCTTTACAAATTGAATCATAAACTACCGTAGTTACATTTTGAATAACAACTAATTCTTTATGCAGTACACTGTCACAACCAAAGACTGAAGCTACTGTATCTACATACCACCCTGCCATTGTTTCATAGTTTCCAAAAATTAAAATTGAATCCCCCGAACAAACTGTATCCATTTCTAGGGTATCAATATAAGATGGAGCTATTGTTAAATCTAGCGTTACAATACTATCGCAGCTACTAGCTGCAGTTAAGGTATCATCATAGAATCCACTCATTGTATAAGTAGTTCCTGCAAATGAAAAGCTATCACATGCTACTTGAATTAGCGTATCTCTTATTGTGTTGTTAATTGTTAAATCTAACGTTACAATACTGTCACAGCTATTAGCAGCAGTTAAGGTATCATCATAAAAACCAGTCATTGTATAAGTAGTTCCTGCAAAAGTAAAACTATCACATGCTACTTGAATTAGCGTATCTCTTACCGTATTAATTGTTAGGTCTAATGTTACTATACTATCACAACTATTAGCTGCTGTTAATGTATCATCATAAAACCCTGTCATTGTATATGTTGTTCCTCCAAAAGTAAAACTATCACAAACTGATTGAACAACTGTATCTCTAACTGCATTTATAATAGTTAAATCTAACGTTACGATACTATCACAACTGCTAGCTGCGGTTAAGGTATCATCATAAAAGCCACTTGTCATGTAAGTTGTGCCTGCAAAAGTAAAACTATCACATGCTACTTGAATAACGGTATCTCTAACAGTAGTATTTATTGTTAAATCCAATGTTACTATACTATCACAGCTATTTGCTGCTGTTAATGTATCATCATAGAACCCACTCATTGTATAGGTAGTTCCTCCAAAAGCAAAGCTATCACATGCTACTTGAATTAGTGTATCTCTTACTGTGTAGTTGATTGTTAAATCTAATGTTACAATACTATCACAGCTATTTGCTGCTGTTAATGTATCATCATAAAAGCCACTTGTCATATAAGTTGTACCTGCAAAAGTGAAACTATCACATGCTACTTGAATTATGGTATCTCTTACTGTATTAATTGTTAAGTCTAATGTTACTATACTATCACAACTATTAGCTGCAGTTAATGTATCATCATAAAATCCTGTCATTGTGTATGTTGTTCCTCCAAAAGTAAAACTATCACAAACAGATTGAACAACTGTATCTCTAACTGCATTTATAATAGTTAAATCTAACGTTACGATACTATCACAGCTATTAGCTGCGGTTAACGTATCATCGTAAAAACCATTCATTGTGTAGGTGTCTCCTCC
>CATLPG010000019.1 GCA_950054195.1 uncultured Saccharospirillaceae bacterium | reverse complement strand
TTTAGATCTACAAAATAATGAATAAATATATAATATTGCTTACTTCTGCAGGTGGAGGGTTATCTGCAGAATTAAGAAGAAGAATATTAAATATTACTAGGTATGATATTGAGATTATAGCAGTAGATGCTGTAAATTCAACTGGTGGTTTGTTTATCCCATACCTTCTAGAAAGACTAGGCGTTGAAACAATCAAGCTATATTGTGATCCTACGGGAGAATTTCCTCATAACCCAGAACCACTCAAAGAACACTTAACCGAAATTTCAAAAGTTGTTGTTGAAGAAAAAGCTGATCTAGGTATCGTAGTTGATCCTGATGTAGATCGTTTAGCATTTATCAGTGAAGATGGAGAAATGTTTGGAGAAGAATACACGTTAGTTGCTGTTTCTGATTATATCTTATCAAAACAGAAAGGAAATACGGTATCTAACCTCTCCTCGACTCGTGCTCTTAAAGATGTTACCTTATCTCATGGCGGAACGTATTATGCTTCTGCTGTTGGAGAGGTTAATGTTGTTGAAAAAATGAAAGAAGTTAATGCTGTTATTGGAGGCGAAGGAAATGGAGGAATTATTTATCCAGAGCTTCATTACGGAAGAGATGCTTTGGTTGGTATTGCACTATTTCTAACTCATCTTGCTAATAAAAAAACAACGGTTTCACAATTAAGAGCTTCTTATCCTAATTATGAAATGAGTAAAAATAAAATTCAATTAACCCCATCAATAAACGTAGATCACATTTTGGAAGAAATAAAAACAGCATACCAAAATGAAGAAATTAATGACATTGATGGTGTAAAAATTAACTTTGCAAACGAATGGGTTCACCTTAGAAAATCAAATACAGAACCAATCATACGTGTTTACTCAGAGAGCAACAGTAAAGAAAACGCTGACAAAATTGCTCAAGCAATTATGAATAAAGCACTTGAAATAGCAAAAGGGTAAAAGATGCAACAGGTTTATTTTGATAACGCAGCAACAACGGCAATGCTTCCTGAGGTTATCGAACACCTCACAAAAAGCATGTCCGAAATTTATGGAAACCCTTCTTCTACTCATAGTCTGGGTCGTAAAACAAAAAATAGTATCGAGCTAGCGAGGCGATCAACAGCTAATCATTTTGGTGCCAAACCAAGTGAAATAATATTTACCTCGGGAGCTACTGAGGCGAATAATATGGTTATAAACCATGCTATAAATATTTTAGGTGTTAAACGTATCATTACATCAAAAACCGAACACAAAGCTGTTTTAGAAACTGTTGAAGCTTCTAAAGGTGTTAAGGTTGAATATGTAACTCTTACTAAAAAAGGAGACATTGATTATCAAGCATTAGAGACATTATTGGCTTCTGAGTCAACCAAAACATTAGTTTCACTCATGCTTGTAAACAATGAAATAGGTTCAATTCTTGATGCTAAGCGTGTAGGAGATTTATGTAAAACTCATGCAGCTATTTTCCATACAGATAGTGTACAACACATTGGGCATGAACCTATTATTTTTGAAGATTTAGGTATTCATTTTGCAACATGTAGTGCACACAAATTTCACGGACCAAAAGGAATTGGCTTTTTGTATGCCAACATTAAATACGGGATGTCTTCCTTAGTTTTTGGAGGAGGACAGGAGAAAGGATTCAGACCTGGAACAGAAAATATTATAGGTGTTCAAGGATTAACCAAGGCATTAGAAATATGTTATAATAATCTTGAAAAAGATAAAAAGCACATTGCTTCAATTAAATCAGCTATGGCTAATCAATTAGAAGAAGCATTTGGAAATCAAATTATATTTAACTCTTCCTTAGAGAATGGTGCTTACAATATATTGAATGTGGGTTTTTCTAAAGAAATTGCTAACAATATGCTACTATTTTCCTTGGATATGAATGGAATAGCTGCCTCAAGTGGTAGTGCTTGTTCTTCTGGAAGCCTTCAAGGTTCTCATGTACTAGAAGCAGTGGATCCTGAACTAGAAAAGAATTATATTTGTATTCGATTTTCTTTCTCAAAGCTAAACACACTAGAAGAAGTTGACTATTGCGTAAAAAAACTGAAAGAGATACTTTTAAAATAGTACATGAAAGAATCATCCATGAAAATAACCTTTTTAGGTACAGGGACTTCCCAAGGTATCCCAGTAATAGGTTGTGAGTGTGAAGTTTGTACTTCTAATGATCCAATGGATCAAAGGTTACGTACCTCGGTGATGTTTACTTTCAATGATAAAAATATTGTTATCGATACTGGACCAGACTTCCGTATGCAGATGTTAAGGAGTAAAACAACTAATGTCCATGCTATTCTATATACACACGGTCACAAAGATCATACTGCGGGATTAGATGATGTTCGTCCTATTTGCTTTAAACATAAAAAAGAAATGGACATTTATCTAGAACAACCCGTTTTAGATTGGCTTTCCAAAGAATTCGAATACATTTTTGATGAGAAATTTAATTATCCTGGTATTCCAAGAGTAAAACCAAATATAATTACACAAAGCCCTTTTAATCTTTTTGGAAAAACAATTGTTCCTATTAGAGGGTATCACTACAAATTGCCTGTTCTAGGTTATCGGATTGGTGATATTACCTACATAACTGATATGAACAGAATTAAGCCTAAGGAAATTGAAAAAATTAAAGGATCAAGAGTGCTTGTCATTAATGCTCTCCAAAAAGAACCTCATATTTCTCATTTTAAATTATCCGAATCTATAGAGATTGCACAACTTATTAATGCTGAGAAGACTTACTTTATTCATATGAGTCATACCTTAGGAAAACATCAGGAAATTCAAGGGGAGTTACCTAAAAACATATTTTTATCCTATGATAATCTCGAAGTAATCGTTTAAAATCGTAAATTGTATACATCAATTCAATTTACTATGAAATTTAAATTTGTCGTTTTATTAGCAGCAACTCTTTCTATTGCAGCTTGTAAAAAAGAGAAGCAAGGAACAGAAAAAGAAGAAACTACCAAAACTGATCCTAACAATAATCCTGACCCGAACACGGTTCCTGATACATTTACAAAAAGAGTAGTTGTAGAAAAATTTACAGGAGAATGGTGTGGATACTGCCCTGGAGGAAACAAGGAAATGAAGAGAATCAATGATATTTATGGAGACCAAATGATTCTAGTTGATTTGCATGGTGGTGATCCAATGGAAACTACGCATACTAATTATTTATCTAATGGTAGCATGAGGTATAATGTTCAATATTATCCTTCTGCCGTAATTGATCGTAAGAAATCAAATGATTACACGGATGGAAGTCCTAGTTGGGAAGCAGATATTGATGCATCTGTAAACCAAACAGCAAAACTTGGAATACGTTTGCAAACTGAAATTGATGACAATGGCTTACTAGACATTAAAGCAAAAGTTGTTTCTAATGAAGCAATTAGCAGTGCGTATATTACACTATACTTAGTAGAAGATAATGTACCGCAATCGTCTCCAAATGCACAAGCTGACTATACTGGTGATGCTGGGCCTAATTATATTCACCAACATGTATTAAGAAGAGTATTGACTTCTTCTCCCCATGGTGAGGCCTTAAACATAGCAGAGGCTAGAGTTGAATATTTAAAAGAATATAATGACATTGATATTTCTGCATATAACTCAGCAAACTTAAAAGTTGTGGCTATCGTTGAGGATTATGTATTTAATCAAAATTTACAATCTTACAATGCTAAGCAAGTTGCAGTAGGAGAAAGTACAGATTGGAATTAAGCTATGAATAAAATTTTATCTACTACCGCTTTGTTGCTGATAGTACTCAGTAGTAAGGCACAATCAAATTCTTTTGGAACGTTAAACCTTAGTGGTGGACTTGGTGCAGGTCTTTATGCAACAAACTCAGAAGTTAGTGCTACTTATCTTGGGGGCTCTTTAGTTATTAGAGATCAAGATACCAGTGCCGCAGCTACTACTTATGCCTATTTATCCGGTGATTATGGTGTATCAAAACTTTTTAGTGCTGGATTTTATTTACAATCTGGAAGTTATTTAGAGTCTGACACAAATACTAGAGATAGAGAAAATCATTTTTTTAAGCTTGGAATAATGCCAAAGTTCTATATAATAAATAGAGATAGGTTCAATTTATATACTGGTTTAGGATTAGGTTTTGTAAGACTTCGAACTTCTGAACAAGATGGCAATACCAAAGCTGAAGCTAAATATGCTGGTTCAAACCTACAAGTACGCTTAGGTTTAAATGCATACTTCACCAAATCAATTGGCATGTTTTTCCATTTGGGATATGATGGTAATTATTTTGACTTGAAAGAGTATACCTTTACTTCTGGTAATACAACAAATACACCTAGTAATTTATCAGGAGATTTAAATGCTAAAGGATTAGAAGTTGCAATTGGATTAAACTTTAAGCTTACAACGGCTAACTAAAAATTTTGAGAGCTTTGAAACAATTAAATACACTTTCAAAGCTCTTCCTTTTTATCTCAGCAACTGCTATTTTACAAGGTTGTTACGTTGGAAGATATTTTTATTACAATTTCGCTGATATTAATGATTATAAAAAGTTCCCTTCAGTAGAAATTGAACCAAACACTAATCCTTATATATTTCCCTACGCTAATACCACCCTTAAGTTACCCCAATCTAAGGATTATGATTCTTTCGAAGAGTTATTAGACAAAACTAAGACTGTTGCTTTTCTAGTTATCAAAAATGATTCAATTGTTTATGAAAACTACTTAAATAAATACGCTGACTCCTCTATTGTACCTTCTTTTTCTGTTGCAAAATCATTTGTGTCGGCTTTAATTGGTATTGCTATTTCCGAAGGACATATTAACTCTATTAATGATCCCATTACGCATTATTTAGATTTTAAAAATCAAGAAGAAATAAAACCTATTACTATTAAAGACGTTTTAACGATGGAGTCGGGGTTAAAGTTTACTGAAGTTTATTATAGTCCTTTGGCTGATGTAGCCAAATATTATTACGGGCTAAATACTGAAAAATACTTATACAATATCAAGGTCAAATCTACTCCAGGTGATTTTGAATATATTAGTGTAAACACGCAAATTTTAAGCGAGATTATTGAAGCTTCAACCGGTAGAACCTTCTTAGATTATTTTAACGAAAAACTTTGGCAACCGCTTCAACCAGAGTTTGCAGCAACTTGGAATCAAGACAGTAAAAAGCATGAAAACTTCAAAACGTTTTGTTGCATAAATGCTCGTGCTAGGGATTTTGCTAAATTGGGTTTGCTATATCTTCATGATGGTAACTGGAACGGAGAGCAAATTGTACCTAAGGATTGGGTGAAAGAAAGCACGTCTTACAAAAATAAAGAAAATAGATACCTCTACTCCTACCAATGGTGGCACAACAATGATGTAACCAAAAAGAATAACGAACCATTGACTAGAAAAGATTTCTTCAACATCTACAAAGGAGAAAATTTAGATCAGTATGATATACAGCCAGTCGATGACTATTTTGCTAGAGGTGTGTTAGGTCAACATATTTATGTGCATCCAGCATCAAAAACTGTTATTGTACGTTTGGGCAAAAGAACAGGAGGTGTTTACTGGGCTGCTATCTTAAAAGAAATCGCTGAACTAAACAACTAGAATTTTCCTTGATTAACTTATAAAGCATCAAAAAAATAAAATCAGTATTTTAGTTGTTCACTTACAAATTCAAATGTCAGATAATACTAAGAAAACACTTATTGTTGAAGGAGGAGGTTTTAAAACTGCATTCACTACTGGAGTATTAGATGCTTTTTTGGAAAAGGGGTATAATCCTTTTCAATCTTACTACGGTGTTTCTGGAGGAGCAATAGCAATATCTTATTATTTAAGTGAGCAAAAAGAGGATTGCTACAAGGCACACCTGCATATGACAGAAGCCAAAGGATTTACAAAGTTCTCTAGGCTCTTTTCAAAAAAGGGAATGATGGATATTGACTATATGAAGACAATCGCATCAAAAGAATTTCCTTTTGATATTGACACAGCCAAAAAAAACAGAGAAAATAAAGAAGTATATTTTGTTGTAGCCAACAAATTAAGTGGAAAACCAGAATATTTATCCCCCGAAGGGAAACTATGGGTTGAAAAAGTGATCGCCTCTTGTACGCTACCCTTTGTTACAAAGGGAACTCAATACATTAATGACAAACCATATTTTGATGGTGGTTGGTCTGATCCAATTCCTGTGAAAAGAGCCTACGAACAAGGAGCTAAACACATTACATTACTCCGTACCTACCCTAGAGATTTTCAACATACTCGAACTTGGCCCAATTATTTAGGAAGCAAACTCAATCGCTCTAAAGTATTACGGAACTTGTATGCAAACATGCATAATAGAATCAATGAGGGACTAACATTCGCAAAAAATCCACCTGCTGATTTAAAAGTTGATATCATCGACCCTAAAGAAGTACTTGCGAGCACAATCATGGGGTATTCTATTGAATCAATTAATACTGATTATCAGTATGGTAAAAATAGCGGTTTAGAGTATCTTAAAAATCTGAATACATGAAGTTAGAAGATGTTATTCAAGCTCTTCATTTATTTGCTGATCAATCAAAAGTTAACTTCAAAAAAGAGAAGTATAACATTTCTTCTGGAGAGGCTCAAGTGTTAGGAATCTATCAAAAAGACATCAAAGCGATAGCCAAAGAAATAGGAAAAAATAAGATTTTAGCTATTGACTTATTTAATACCAACATATACGAAGCAAAACTTTTGTGTAGTAAAATTTTTCCTGCTAAAGAACTAACTCCACAACTAATGGACGAATGGGTAGCACATTTTGACAATTGGGAGATTTGTGATTCTTTTTGCATGGAAGTTTTTGCTAAAAGTCATATTCCTTTAGTAAAAGTTGAGCAATGGAGTAAATCGGATCATGAGTTTACTAAGCGTGCTGCTTTTGCTACCATTGCTGCTTATTGCATGGCTGATAAAAAGGCTTCAAATGAAAAATTTATAGCTTTTTTTCCTTTAATCGAACAGGCATCAGATGACAACAGAATATATGTTAGAAAAGCTGTAAGCTGGGCACTAAGAAATATAGGAAAACGAAACATTGATCTAAAGCCAAAAGCTATTGAACTTGCTCAAAAAATGAAAGAGGAAAATCCCTCAAAAGCGGCACAATGGATAAGTAATGATGTATTAAAAGAACTTACCAAGCCTCATATACGAATATCTGACTATCCCAGATCAATTTATAGAGCATAGCTGAGTAAATAAAAACCATTTATTCTAACTCAAAAGCAACCGATAATTCTATTTTTTCAGGAATACCATCAGTCAAGACTTCAACTCGTTGGATTTGCTTTCCTTTAAATGGGTTTGGTTTAGTAAAAATTTCGATTTTAGTCTTTTCATTTGGTAACAAAACCTGTTTAGATACAATTCCCCCAGTGCACGAGCAACTTGCTTTAAGTTCTTTAATCGTTAATGGTTTTGTTCCTTTATTTTGTAGGGTAAATGCATGTTTTAATGTATCTAATGATGTTACTTTTCCAAAATCATGAATTTCATTATCAAAAACAGGCTCTCCTTTTTCTTCTTGAGCTAAATTAACAGATACAATCTCTATTTTTCGCTCTAATGCAGCAGCTCTGCTATACACAGAATTCCTTTGATCATTTAAGTTATCACTTACAAAATTAGAAGCTGTATATTCCCCATATGGAATCTTAGTAAATGTAAGTTGCTCGGATTGAATAAAAGGAACAAAAACACCTCCATTAAATTCGTTTAGATAATTCATTAATGAAGAAATTCTTCGACCAGTAAGTTTAACGTTATAATCGGTTTTTGCTAATGGAGAAGCAAAACCTCTAACTGTCATATTAATTCTAGTTCCTTTTTTAAGTTCCAGTAAGAGGAGCTTTGTAAACAACTCCAAATCATCAACACCTTGCTCTACATATTTTTTAAAAAAGTCAGTAATGTCGACCTCTGCTTCAACAGCTTTTTCTTCTGACAGCCCTTTACTATATTCTTCCTGATACTTAGGGACTAAATCAATATAATCATCGTAGGTAGTTAAATAATTTAAATTAGTAACTGTATCTACTGTTCTTGGATTGGGGCAGTCGTTATGAAAATATAATTTCACAGGTAAATACTTATTTAAATCCTCTAAAGTTACAATTTCAACTTCTTCAGGTACAACAGGCTTTGGAAATGTTACTACATAAATGTCATTGCAACAAGTAGGGTGACTGTATGCAAGACTCCCCTCCCTATTAGAGGCAAGATAACCTTTATAGTTTATTGTATCTAAAGTGAAATAAAAATCATTCCACCTCGTGTTGATTGGTGGCTTTAAGTTTTCTGGCTTCCCAAATTCACCATTTTTAAACGTTGATTTAAAAATATCAAACCCTCCTAAGCCAAAATGCCATTCAGAACTAAAATATAACTCGTTCTCTTTTGAATCAAAAAAAGGTGTTATTTCATTATCTATTGAATTAATCTCTTTACCTGCATTGATGGGCTTACCAAACTTTCCTTTGCCTTTTTTCTCAGCATACCAAATGTCAAGCTTTCCAAAGCCATCTTTTCTATTAGAGACAAAAAACAACACTTCTTTTCCATCAAATAAAGCTATTTGAGGCTGTGTTTGAGTGGAACCTACTGAATTAATGTTTACAGTTTTTGCTTCTCCAAATTTATCATCCTTTACTTCAGAAACCATAATTTGACATTGATCAAAGCTATTACAGCGTGTAAAATAAAATTCTGATCCATCAAGACTAAATGTTCCATTTGCATTGTGTTGAGTCAGATTATTAATTGAACGTTCAAGTTTTTTTTCTTTGTTCCATGTAGAATCTATCTTTTTTCCAGCATATATTTCTACTTTATACTGTTCATCCAACACTTGTTGATCGCTTCCCATACGATCAGATGATAAGGAAGAATAATAAAGCGTTGAATTATGTATAAATGGAGAAAACTCTGAATCATAACTATTAATTCCTTCTCCTATATTTTTAACTTCAGCATCAGTAATATACTTGGATATCCTTCGAGCAAATGTACAGCTTCTCGTTTCTTGTTTGGCTTTTTGATGTTCAAAGGAGTCTTTATCTCTCGCAATTGTTTTTGCCCGTTTCCACATTTTGGAAGCCTCCTTATACTTTCCATTCATTTTTTGCATAGATGCTAACCAAAATACACACGATGGATGAATTCTACCATTTCCCTTTTTATACACTTTTTCGTAGTAATACTCTGCTTTGGGGTAGTTTTTATATAATCTTAACGCCTCAGCATATTTGAATAACACATCAATATCAATACTATCAATGTTCATTGCTTTTTGATAATAATTGATAGCTCCATAATAATCTCCTTCTGCTACTTGCTCATCTGCAAAAGTTATTAGTTGATTTTTGGTTTGAGAAAGTCCAAAACAACTCATTAAGATGAATACTATTTGTAAATAAAACTTCATTTTAAATATAATCCGGACAAATACGATGTTTAACTTTTTGAGGCTTAAACTGCTTTAAAATATAGATTGCAGCTAACTCAATACCTCCCAAACCATTACTTGCTGGCGTTAATGTAGAGAAATTAAAATCATAACTGATACTAACATCCCAATTTCTATATTGATACCCAGCAGTTAAGTAACCTGCGTCTCTTGTTCGAAACAAAATACCTGCATAAGCTGCCTTGTACATAACACCTGGAGTATCATCCACTACAAACTTTCCTAAGGCTCCTAAAACAAACTCGTTATAAGTACCTTGATTCATATACAATAACGTAGGTATAACATCATAATTTTGTGCTACTTGATAATTTAATTGACTATGAAGTACAATTCTTCGATCAAGAGCAATGGATTTATTCCCGAAATAAGATTCTTTTGGTGATGTTAGGTTAAAACCTGCAATACCACTAGTTAACTTATTTCTCGTTCCAAAATTCCACTCATGGCTAACTCCTAGATGAACGTTTATAAGGGTTTGACGAGAGTTCGTAAATGATTCTCCATTGGGAAGTGAAGCATCATATTGAAATCCATTGTATTGAGCATCAAATGTTAAGAATTGAAAATTTAAACTTTTCCTTGTAACTCCGAACATCCCCCCTACACTTAAAAACTGAGTAGAATCTGTATTTATCTTGAACTTATATGCCCCACTAACATTAAAAATAGTTGTCCTAAACTTAGAATCTCCTGTATGATCATGTACAAACAAAATACCAGCTCCTATGTCTTTTTGCTTAAAAGGCTCTCGAGCATCAACTGAAAGACTAAATGTTTGAAAAGGAACGGTAACAGAGCTCCACTGGTTACGATAATTACCTGCAAATCGATAATCTCCATCAAATTGACCTGTAAGTGCCGGATTTAAAGTAAGAGGTGATTGGTAAAACTGTGAGAAATGGATGTCTTGTGCTACTAATATAACATTACAAAAAATCAATACATATGTTAATAGTAAAACTCGTTTCACAGCTAATTCACTATTATTCTATAAACTGTTTGTTTGGAAGATCTTAAAATATAAACTCCTCTAGTAAGATTAGCTGTATTCAACTGATTGGCTAAGTTTGCTTCTTTGATTTTATTGCCTGAAATATCAAAAAGCACATAACTGATTGGCTCACTAAAGTTGATGTTTTCTCCTTGACTAATAGGGTTAGGGTAAATTTTCAAAAGATCCTTTTCTAATGATTCTACTGATGTAATTAAGGTATCTTTTATAATTAACGTTAATTCATCTTTACCTAATGTTGCACCAATTAAATTTGATAGCTTAAGTTTTATATACTCATCCGATTCTGGAATCATATCACCTTCCATTGAAACATCAAAAGCAAAACTTTTAGTATAGTTTTTCTCAAACGTTATTGATCGAGGCAAATCTCCAGTTAAATCAGAGAAGATAAAGTCAAAATCGTTTGTGTCTGCGGTAGAGCTCACAGTATCAAAAGATAAATCTACAGTAATATCGTTGTGAGAAGTAGCATGTGATAGAGATACTCGTAATGGAGCTCCAAAAGTTACTTCTCCTTCGAAATATGTGGTATCAACACCAGACTCTATAAATACCTCAGGTGTTTTCCATTTTAACACATGTAAACCTGATCCCATATCTGAAGCTATTATATTTCCTGAAGGCAAATAAGGATAAACTCCCCATACCCCTGCTGAACCTGTTCCAAAGGGACCATTATTTATGTAGTAATAACCTTCAATTTCAACATTTTGAGGATCGGTGCAATCATATACATATACACCATCATCATAATAACTTACATAAGCTAAATCACCTAGAAAAAAACCATTGTGTGCAATTGTATTCGTATTATCACCAGTATACACTCCAAAAGCGTCATCTACTTTTATATCCACTGGATTTGATACATCCAGCATTTTAATACGCTTACCGATAGTTTCATCAAACATAATGTACTTGCTTCCATCTTCATGTAACCATCCAGAGTGGTTATAGCCTTCATCCACATACATCGATAATTGTCCTGTTACCACAGGGTTTAAAGGATCGGTAAAATCTATGATGTGAAAAGCATCTTCATCGTGTACGTAAGCTATATTATCCCTTACGTATAAATCATGAACGTACCCTACAAAAACTTGCCACCAAGGGAATTCAGTTAAACAATCAACCAATAGGAAAGGATTTGTTGGATTGCTAATGTCAATAATTCGAAGATGATTTCCTCCTCCTATCTTAGAACCTCCTCCAGAATATAACCTTGCATTAACTGTATCTATAAAAATGTTGTGTGATCGAACCAATAAAGAATCCTCATCATAAACCAAATGAACAGAATCGGGTAAATACGAGAGATCAATAATTTGTAAACTGGCATTTCCTTGATCTCCAACTGCATATAAATATCCATTGTATGTTTTATAATCTCGATGGATAACGTTACTACCAAAATGTCTACCTCTTACCCGGTCTACTTCAAAAATATTTTGTGGATCAGTTACATCTATTATGTGGGCTCCAAATCTTGAGCCAATTACAGCATATTCTTTACCATCTTGTGCCCATGCCCAGCAGTCGTTATATCTAGTAGTACCTGTATCTCTCCAGTTACTAATTGCTTCAAGGTTTAGTTCTTGGGATAATCCATTTAAGGAAACTAATAATAAACCAATAATATAATATAAATACTTGACCATAGGATATTTCTGTAATATCCTAAGATACAAAAAACATCAATGTATTGGATTATCTGATTAGGTTAATATGTCCTGCCTCTTCTTGAACTGCTGCTTGGTTCTCATAGCGGTAAGTCATCCTGTAAGGATAAACACCTATTGGACAATCTTTTCCTTTATAGCTACCATCCCATGAGAAATCAGGTTGATTTGTTTCGAAAATCACTTCTCCCCAACGGTTAAATATCACAAACTCAAATTCTGTGAAATCTTCGTAACTAAGTTGTAATTCAAAAACATCATTCACAACATCTCCGTTAGGACTAAATGCGTTTTGGATAAAAATTGGTTCTATTCTATTTGCTAGAATAAATGCTCTTGTATTAAAATTAGAAACTTCATACAAAGACACCTCACTAAATGCTCCCGAAGCACTTGTATTCTCTAAGAAATTAGACTCCCATTGACCTGTATACCACCATTGAGCCGCATTTTCGAATGTTCCATCAACTGGAAGGTATTGAAATGTAATATCAGTTGGAGGTGCTCCAGCAAAACGATAAAGGTGGTGATAAAAATATGGATTCGTACTTTTTACGTTATCTGCCTTTATCGAACGATCATATCCCTCAAAGGTTGCATCTGTATGAGCCAAACGAACACCATAGCTTCCTAAAGCACTTGTATTTGGTGTCATAACTATCGGGCGATAAAAACCTAATGTTTGTACCGAAGAACCCGTTGGAAATAAATAAGAATCAGTGCTATTAGTCATTCTTTCAAGATGACCATCATTTAAACTACTTACAAAACCATTCGTTCTTGAAATAGCATTAACATCAGGCGAAAGAACTGTCATAACATAATCATTTGTTGCTAACTCATTTGAAGTTAGGTCCATAAAGTATGTTTCAGCGTCAATCGTTTGAGCTTTTACTCCATTACCATCAAAAACTACGTTATAAAACCGTGTAACTGATGAACCAGTTATAAATTGATCGTTACCAAAAAAAGTTACTGTTGAGCTATCTGCAATGAACGTTCCATCGTTAACCCAATCTTGACCTAAATTAAATTGACTAGAAGCCAAACTTCTTCCTTGAATAGTACCTCCATTATCAATGTCGATATCAACATAAATATTACCGTTATTATCTATATCACCAGTTACATCATTACGTAAAGTTCCTGCAGATACAGTAACAGCTGCACCACTTGTAACTGTCATAGCTGCATTATTATACATTTGACAATAACTGACACAGGATATTAAAAATAATGTTATGGTTAGTATTCTTTTCACGCTCATAAAACGTTTTAAAAAAAATAGAGTTGCTTCTAGTGATTTAAGATAATATAAATTCCTGAAAATATGAGGGACTTGTTAATAAAAGTTTCTTATTGTCAATGACTAATAACTCATCGCACTTTTCTTGAATAAAGATTTGATCGTGAGTAGATACGATGATTGTTTTGTTTTGTTCTCTTACTAAAACTTTAAGTAATTTATAAAATTCATTTTTTTGTTTCACATCTAAAAAAGCGGTTGGTTCATCCATTAAAATTATTGGGGTCTCTTGAACCAATGCTTTAGCAATCATTACCTTTTGAAACTGTCCATCACTTAGTGTATTAATTTTTTGGTTTTTTATTTCTTCAAGTCCAAGGTAGCTAAGGTATTTCATGACTTCCCCAATATCAGTTGACGAAAGTTCTCCTTTCCAATTGGCTAATTTATGTTTCCCCATAGAAACTACATCCATTACCGTTAAGCCAAAAGCTCTAAAGCGATGTGTATATACTACGCTAATATGTTCTTCTATAGCTACTGATTCCAAGTTCAAATTATTGATGATGATTTCTCCTTTACTAAGTTGAACTTCTTTTAGAATAGCTTTAAATAAAGTTGTTTTACCTGTGCCATTTAACCCCACTAACCCAATAAGTTTGCCTTTAGGAATATCAACACTTGAATCACTGATCAAGCTATAATTTTTAAACCCTAGTTCAATGTTTTTTAATGATATGGCATACTTTAAAGTACTCAAACGATTGACTTATTTTTAAACAGAATCCAGACAACTATTGGAGCTCCAATAAATGAAGTAATGGCATTTAAAGGTAAAATTTCTGACCTCCCTGGTACTCTCGAAATAATATCACAACATAATGCAATTCCTCCTCCAATTAGTAAAGTGGCTATAATCGTATGGTAGTGTTTTGATGTTTTAACTAACTGACGAGCTAAATGTGGTACAGCAATACCTAGAAAAGCTATAGGTCCACACCATACAGTTATCACTCCTGTTAGTATCCCAACAATAGTAATAATAACCAAACGGTTTGCTTTGGTATTAACTCCAATTGCTCTTGCATATTCTTCACCAATAAGTAAGGTATCTAATACCTTTATTTTAGTAAAAGATAGAATTGTTAAAAGTAAAATCAGGACTCCATAAATAGCAACAGTTATTGCTTGTAATTCTTTATCAAAACCTCCTAATCCCCAAAAAACAAAAGCTTGCAGACTAGATTTATCAGTGTAAAATGAAATAACTCCAACAACAGCTGATGCAAAATAACCTATCATTAACCCTACAATTAAAAGTGTATTGATGTTTGCTATGTATTTTGAAGCCAAAATAATCAGAAGAAGAACTGTAACTGCACCAGATATTCCTAAAACCAACAGAGCTATTTTAGACGTTACAATCCCTATTATTGGAAATAACGCCAAAGCAATTACTACTCCTAGAGATGCTCCTGAGCTTATTCCTAGAACAGATGGACCTGCCAATGGATTTCTAAACAACGTTTGCATAAGTAACCCTGCCAAACTAATTCCTGCACCAGCAAAAATGGATGAAACTGTTCTTGTTGCTCTTAATTGGATAAGTGGATGACTAAAATCAAACCAATTATTGATGGGTAAAAACACAGACCCAAGACCTAATGAGAGAACAATGAGTGCAAGAATAATAATGCCTAAACTGATATGTACTTTTGTTTGATTCACTTAAGCTCTTTTACCTAACTCTATGACTTCCATATTTTCCAGTCTCCTGTTTTTAATTTCTAGCCGAATAATGGTTCTTACTTTATGAAAACCGTGTTTTCCGCAGGCTCCAGGATTAATATAAAGTGTATTTATCCGCTTATCATATTGCACTTTAAGTATATGAGAATGTCCACAAATAAATACATCTGGGGGATTATTTGTGATTTCATCTTTAATGTTTTTAGAATACACATAAGGTTTTCCTCCTATATGTGTCATTAAAAAATGAACCCCTCCTAATGTAAAACGGATGGTTTCTTTAAATTCCTTTCGAATTTCTCCACCATCAATGTTTCCGTGCACAGCTCGAAGCTTTTTAAAGGCTTTAATTTTATCTGTTACAGCGATATCTCCAATATCTCCTGCATGCCAAATTTCATCGCAATCTTTAAAGTAGTCGAATATTTTATCGTCTAAATAACCATGTGTGTCTGATAATATACCTATTTTCATGCTTCTAGCTTCAACACAAAAGTATGAATTTATTTCGCAAACTTGGTCCTGGATTATTGTATGCTGGTGCTGCTATTGGAGTTTCTCATTTAGTTCAATCGACTAAAGCTGGTGCTACTTACGGACTAACTTTAATTGGAATTGTATTAATAACCAACCTTTTAAAATATCCATTTTTTGAATTCGGGGTTAGGTATGCTCAAGTTACAGGAAACAGTTTACTTGATGGGTATAAAAAGTTAGGTAAATGGGGAATCCCTGTGTTTGTTTTAGTTACTGTTTCTACTATGTTTACAGTGGTAGCAGCTGTAACGATGGTAACTGCGGGATTATTTCAATACATCTTTGGAGCTGAGTTAACTCCTTTTTGGTGGTCTTTCATCATCTTATTTATTTGTGTAATTATTTTATTTATTGGTCAGTATCAATTGCTGGATCGGTTAGTGAAATGGGTAGTGATATTACTTAGTATTACTCTTATTATTTCTTTAATTAGTGCTGTTGGTTCTTTTGAAAGCAGACCTCTTTTTGGTGACTTCTCAATGACTAATTCTTTAGATATTATTTTTTTAGTTGGTTTGGTTGGGTGGATGCCTGCTCCATTTGATATTGCTGTTTGGAACTCGGTTTGGACCACCGAAAAACAAAAATTAGTTAAACGTAGTTTAAAAGAGAGTTTATTTGATTTTCATATTGGTTATTGGGGTACTGCTCTATTAGCTTGTCTATTTTTAGCTTTAGGAGCCTTTGTCTTTTTTGGCACCAATGAAAACTTATCAAGTAGTGGCGTTGTTTTTTCACAACAAGTTATTTCTATTTTCACTGAAAATATAGGCTCTTGGTCCTACCCCATTATTGCTTTTTGTGCTTTAGCCACTATGTTTAGTACAACTTTAACTTGCTTTGATGCTTTTCCACGTACACTTTCGAAATTATCGAAAGAAAAAAATACTTATTGGTTGTGGATCTTTATAATAGCTACTGGAGCATTAGTAATTATTGGGTTATTTATTAGTAACATGGGACAAATGATTAAAGTAGCAACAGCTATTTCTTTTGTATCAGCTCCCGTATTAGCAATTATGAACCATCTCGTTATTTACCGAACTGATTTTCCTAAGAAATATTATCCCTCAACAATTACTAAAATTGTATCATGGACTGGAAGTATATTTTTAGTTGGCTTTGCTTTGTATTATATTTATTATCTATTGTAAAAAATTCATTTAATGACGAAATACATCTTTTTTCTACTATCGGTTTTATCAATTGTATCTTGCAAAACGCAAAACGACATTTATGTTTACTCTGAACCTCTTTCAGTTGAAGCAAAAAACGCTCAAATAAATTATACTATTTCAACACCTAGACCAGAAACACACTTCGCTGATGTGGTTTACGAAATCAACAATTACAGTAAAGAGTATATTGATGTTAAAATGCCTGTTTGGGCTCCTGGTTCATATCTGATTAGGGAATTTCCTCGTTTTGTTGAGAATTTTAAAGCTCAAGGAGATAATAAAGACTTAAAGACTGACAAAATAGCTAAAAATATATGGAGGGTTTACACGAATAATGCTAAAGATATTAAGGTTTCCTACAGTGTTTATTGTTTTGAGTTATCTGTGAGAACTAGTTTTGTTGATGATTCACATGCTTATTTTAACGGAACAAGTGTGTTTATGTATGTAGATGATCTCATGCAAAAATCTGGCACACTAACTGTTGTTCCTCATGAAAACTTTAAAAAGGTTACTACTAGCCTACAGAAAAAGGAAGATTTTACTTACACCTTCACGAATTATGACTATTTAGTTGATTGCCCTATAGAAATTGGGAATCAAGAAACCTTTGATTTTTCGGTTAATGGTATTCCTCATCATGTAGCAATATATGGAGATGCTAATTATGATGTTGAGCAGTTAAAAATGGATATGAAAAAGGTGTGTGAATCTTCTACTGCAGTGTTTGGTGAAAACCCAAATAAAGATTACACGTTTATTATTCATAACCTCACTGTTGGTAGTGGTGGTTTAGAGCATCACAATTCTACAACATTACAAGTTGGCAGAGAAACTTACGATGAAAACTACAAAGGTTTTTTAAGCTTAGTAGCACATGAGTACTTCCATTTATGGAACGTTAAACGAATAAGACCTGAAGCTCTGGGTCCGTTTGATTATGAAAAAGAGAATTATACACACTTGTTATGGGTAATGGAAGGCTTCACTAGCTACTATGAAAGCATCATATTAAGAGATGCCGGTTTTTACACTGATGAAGAAATGATTAAAACATTAAATGGGAAGTTTAGTTATGTAGAAAATTCACCAGGAAATCGTGTACAGAGTGCTACCGAAGCGAGTTTCGATGCTTGGATCAAAGCTTATCGTCCGCATGAAAATATTGCGAACACTACTATTTCTTATTATTCTAAAGGAGCAACCTTAGCTCAGCTTATTGATTTTGAAATCATTAATTCTACTAATGGTAAGAGAAACTTGGACAATCTTATGCAATACTTATATAAAGAATATGCAGTAAAAAAGAAAAGAGGTTTTACTGATGAAGAGTTTCAAAAAGCAGTTGAGAACATAGCGGAAAAGTCAATGGATAGCTTTTTTGAGCAATATGTTTTTGAACCAGGTAAGCCCAATTATTCAGATTATTTCGCTCCTATAGGTTTAAATTTTACAGAAACTGCTTTCGCTACGGAAAGTCCAGAATTAGATGCTAGTTTAAGAGGTAATGTAATTGCTAGAATGACTCAAGGAGGAACTGCCTATGAAAGTGGACTTAATGTAAATGACTATATCGTTAAAATTGGGGACGAGATAGTAAAAAATAATGTTTCTGAGATTTTAGCTAAATATAAAGTGGGAGAAACTGTTACTGTTGAATTGTTACGTGATGGTGTAAAACGATCCATTCCTGTAAAATTAGACGCTAGAAAAAGAACACTTATTTCTATTGAAAAAATGGAAAAACTAACCAAGCAACAGCAAACTAATTTTGATGCCTGGACAAGACAATAAATTAACTTACGAAAAACATCTTTTACAAGTTAACGATAGGGATACGTTAGCGATTCATCGGTTTCATACTTCCTCTGGAGGCACACCTGTAATGATGATACATGGTGCTATTGAAGATGGTAAAATTTTTTATTCAAAGAATAAAAGAGGCATTGGTCCTTACTTAGCTAGGCATGGTTACGATGTATTTATTGTTGATATGAGAGGTAAAGGAGAAAGTTTCCCTAAAATTGACAAACACCTAAATCAAACACAAAAAGATGCAATAACTATAGATATTCCTTCTTGCATCTCGTTTATAAAAAATAAAACTGGGCATAATAAGCTACATGCCGTTGCTCATTCTTGGGGAGGTGTTTGGCTTTATTCATTAGTAGGTCGTTTAGGACATTCGAATGATTTTAAATCGTTTGTTATGTTTGGTTCTAAAAGAAGAGTTTCTGTTTTTTCCCCTAAACGGTTAATCCATCTTGATTTAGTCTGGAATATTGGAGGAAAGCTTTTAAATACCGCTTATGGCTACACAAAGTTCAAAAAAGGAGTTGTAGGTAGTGAATATGAACCAAAACATGTGTTTTTAGGAATGAACCAATGGGTTTATACAAAAAAATGGATTTCAAGAGAGGATCAATTTGATTATCATGAAGCCTTTAAGCATACCGAAATGCCTCCTACTCTGCACCTAACAGGGATTAAAGATAAAATATTGGGAAATCCAGTAGATGTAGAAAAATTAATTGCTGAAGTAGGTAAACACAAAGACATAGAGTTTTCTATAGTTGGTAAAAACTATGGGAATCTTCATGATTACAATCATATCAACATCTTAACTCACAAGTTAGCAGAGGAAGATGTTTACCCTATAGCATTGGATTGGTTGAATAAGTTTGATGAAGACGAGAACAATTAAACTTACTCATCTCCTTCTGGAGCTTTTGTATATTGCACATCCATTACTAATTGATGAATGTATTGCTGAAAATCATATAATTCCTCTGGTGCTCTGTAACGAACTCTAATTGTTTTAGCTTTATTTTCGTTTTCTGGGCGCAAGGTAGTAATGGTTGTAGGCAAATCAGTTACCATTTTATCATCATACTCACTTTTGAGTTTCATGTAATTTATTTCATCTGCTTTTTTCCAAATTTCCTTTACTTGATCGTAGGAAATTGTACCATAAAATTTACCAATATTTTTCACGTTTTGCTCACCATAAAACGTTACTGCTCCATTACTAAATATTTCGGCTTTATATACCTTACACTTTCCAAAACAAGGAGTTTTCTCTATGCTAACAACTAAACCTGCTCTTCTTCCTTGATCAGATGAGTTGGTGGTATTTTCATTATTGTTTGTGTTGGCAACTGTAGTATTTTCTGTTTTAGTTTCCTCTTTTGCTTTAGCATCTTTTTTAGACTTACACGAAACTAACAGTGAACTTGCTATGATAATTGAAATGATTGTTTTCATAAGATTAAATCGTTTTAAACACTTTTGAAAGTGAGATTACTCATATCTCTACTTCAAAAACTAGACCAGTTTATTTTTTCTTGTTCTTTAGATCTGCTTGTTTTGCTTGCTGCTGCTTAACCAGCATATCCATTCGTTCTTGAAATTTAGACTTTTTCTTTGGTTTCTTTTTGTTCTCTTCAATAGCAGCACGAATCTTTTTCTCATCTACCATATACTTTTTGATTAAGAACATCATCAACAACATCATCAAGTTACCACAGATGTAGTAAAAAGATAATCCAGAAGCGTATGAATTAAAGAAAAACAACATCATAACTGGCATCATGTACATGATTATTTTCATGTTTGGTGCTCCCTGCTGTTGTGGCATAGCCATCTGACTACTATTAACTCTAGTATAAAAAATCATTGTTATAGCCAATATTAGTGTAAATAAACTAACATGCGAACCATAAGCTGGAATCGTAAACGGTAAATTATATACCGACTCGTAGGTTGATAAATCTTCTGCCCATAAAAACGATTTTTGACGTAAATCAATCGTGGATGGGAAAAACCTAAAGACCGCAATTACCAAAGGCATTTGAATTAATGCTGGTAAACAACCTGCCATAGGACTAACCCCTGTTTTACGATAAAGAGCCATTGTTTCTTGCTGCTTTTTCATTGGGTCTTTATCCTTAAATTTTTCGTTTATCTCTTGAATTTCTGGACGAAGTACTTTCATTTTTGCACTTGACTTGTAACTCTTATAGGTTAATGGTAAAATAAGTATCCTTACCATGATAGTTACAATAAATATCACTAAACCTAAACTCCATCCAAACCCATTGAATAAATTAAAAACAGGCATGATTAGGTACTTGTTTATTTGACGTAAAGGAGTAATTCCTAAATCAATTAAATCTTCCATTTCATTCCCATAAACAGCTAATGTTTCATAGTCGTTTGGTCCAAAGTAAAACTTTAAGGGAATATTGGTTGTACTATTCAATGTACGCGACATATTTAGTTGAGCCGCATAATAATCCGAATAATTGCTTGTTTTTAAAGGTACAGAAGCTAAAAAGCTTCCTTTATCAAATCCTTCATCACTTAAGATTACAGAAGAAAAATAACAATGTTTAAAGGCTACCCATTCTAGATTGTTTTCTGCTGTTTTAGCATCAGGCATTAATTCTGTTAAATACTCTCTATCTAGCTCTTTTGGCTTGTAGAATACACTACTCATTCTACTTTGATTAGCAGATTCTCCCAAAGTAAGCTTTTCGGTAGCTTTAGATGAAACATACCATTTTAACTGTAAGTCTCTTCCATCTACGTCATCATGTAAACCAACTAAAGCAATGTTATAGTTTACATCATATCCATTTTCCCCTAGCCTATAGGTGTATTCAATATATTTTTTAGGATCAATAGTATTTGCTCTTAAAACTAACTCAGATTTTGTTTGCTTAACAGGTGTAAAATATAGCCTTGAAGTCTTTATTTGTTTTGAGTTTTTCAAATAGAAATCTAAAAACTGAATAGAAGAATCTTTATCAAATAATTCTAAAGGCTCGATGATATCAATTTCTCCATCTTTCTTTTGTTCACGAGCAATCATGTAATTATCGTACGATTGATACTCTTTAAGCTTAGCAGAAGATATAAATCCCCCCCTATTAGAAATATGAATTTTTATTTTCTTGTTTTCTAACGTATACTCTTTGTTCTCTCCTTCCCCTGAAACAGCAAATATATCAAGTGCAGTATTGCGTCTCTGCTTATTTAAGCTATCTACATAAGCTAAAGCAAAAGCTTCTTTCTCTACTGAATCTTTTCCTTGTAATAAGCTATCAGGAACTACTGAAGTAATTGATTTTTTTTCTTCAGGAACTTCTACAACTTTAGCCTCGATTTGAGCTATGCTATCTTGAATGGCTTGTTCTTTTTGTTGTTGAGCAATTTCCTCTTCGCTAGGCTGAGTAATTACATTAAACGTAATAAGGATTCCTACGAGAAGAACGATTCCTATGATGGTATTTCTATCCATTAATGATTAATTTGGGGTGTAAAGATATGAATTTTGTAAGCATTCACTAAATAGGGCTAGTATTTCAAAAGTTGGGGTTTATAGTTTATTAACCTTTACTACTTTTTGATGGGTATTGTGACGAACAGATAAATAATAATAACCTCTTTTTAATCCCTGAGTGCTAATAATATAATTATCTTGATTAAGATTTAACCTATTCCAAACCACTCTCCCTTTTGTATCAAAAAGAATAAGATCTGATTTATTTGGTAGGTTAGAAACTTTTAATTCATCCTGCATTGGATTTGGATAAACAACAATATTCTCTAATAATAGTTCTTCCAGTCCTATATCATCAGGGTTTCCTATATTTATGTCATCAACATAAACATTATTTCCTTGGCTAGTACCTTCAAATTCAATTTTGACTCTAAAGTTATCTACTAAATAGGATACAGGAATATTGATTCGCTTTTGTAACCAATCTTGTGGTGTTGGCACAAATGGAACGGTATCCGTATCGAAATTAGTTAATAAACTTCCTATCGTCATTGTTGAAAACAACGACCAACTATCTCCACAATCGTTACTAAAATATACCTTAATTCGGTCAAATGAACCTACTTCTCTTTGTTGGTAGGCGTATCTAAATGCGACTTCTGCTGTTGAGCTTGTTGATAAATCTATATTTCTTGATTGGATTTCGGTTAGGAAATTATTATCAAAGTTATTTACATATAATGAATGACTTCCAGAATAACCTACAGCGTTATTTACTTCCCAACCTTCTTTTGTAACTAACCAATCAGGAGTACTCCATAAATCTAAATTTTCTACATCTTCACTAAGGGTAATTGCAGGGCCTGAAGCTGGCAAAACAATTATTTTTAGCGTATCTGAACGTTGATACCCATTGATACTATCAGTAGCTACAAGTACTAAGCCATATACACCTTCTGTTAATGTAGGCCATATTGCCAAAGAATCTTGACTTACAAAAAGTAATGAATCTAATACAGAACTTGTATCGTTAATTTGTCCTGCTTCCCAATACCTGCTAGCAACATAATGATAAGAATTATCTTGTAGAAAAATGGTGTCACTCGCACACACAACTTGGCTGCTAACCATTTGAATTGCTTCACACAGTTGAGTAGATGATTCATCAGTACCTGTTGCAATTAAATTAGAGGCTGACCATAAATTATTTCTATTTGCCACTGTACTATTGAGGGTTTGGTGCATTCTTGTTTTTTGTCCTTCGGTAAACATTGCTCCGCAATAAGAATAATCCATAAAGTTTTGCACATTATCTAAAGAACCACAGTTCATTTGGGTTAGGTTACAAACAACGTTACCAATGGTATTTGGTGTATCTCCTATTCCGTCATCGGTACCACAATTAGTTGACTGACCAACTTGTAAGTAAGGGAAATTAGGTACATTATTTCCTCCCCACACATGCTCCAATCCTAAAAAATGTCCAACTTCATGTGTCCCTACCACAGAACGCTGAACACTTGATGTTCCTATACTTCCGGTGTATAAATGAGTCATTACAATACCATCCCAAGCTTCAACAGAATCAGCTTGTCTGGGCAATAGTGCATGACCAGCTAGACCAGCTGCATTTTCAACAATGTAAAAATTTAAGTACATGCTTGGAGGCCAGTGAACAATTGACTTTACTGCGTGATCTCCCGTTTGTGTTAGTAAACTGTAATGTCGAGTAATACCTTTTGTGCAATTTCCTTGTGGATCTTTAGTTGCCAATCGAAACTCAATATCACAATCTGCTACAATTGATCGAAAAGAATCAGTAATGATATTCGTATCTGGGTTTGAGTAATCTCTATTTAAAATACGTATTTGATCCAAGATCTGAGCATCACTTATATTTTCTGGTCCATTTTCATGAATTACATGAAAAACAACAGGGATTATATAAGGAGATTGTCCATAATACGACAGAGAAACAGCCCAAAAAGCCATCAAAAATATGATTTTTTTCATTTGAGTTTTATTTAGTGAATGAAGATAGATTAAGTAAGCTGATAAACTAGTAATCAACTTTCTCTAATCTTTCTGCCATGTATTCAAAAAGGGATGTTAACGGTTTTTTAATCATTCCTTTTAAGAACATATTCACTCTCAAATCACTAATTACTTGACCTGTGGTTGTTCCATCTCCATTATCAGTTAATTCAATATTTAAATCAAAATCTACAGGAGAGCCTTTAGCCGTTTTCATTTTAATTTTTTCGTTTGGAATCGTTTCAACTTTTTCCAAAGGAATTTTAAATCCTTGTATTTTAAACGAACATTTATCTTCACTTCCTTCCCAATCAGAATATTTACCCTTTGGCAACAAATACTGCAAGTTATCTAAGTTTGTTAGGTAATTGAATACTTCTTCTTGCGAATTTTCTATTGTTGATTTTCTACTCGTTATATTCATCTTTATTTTTTTGTTTCGTTTTTGTTTTCTTCTTCTTTAAATGCTGAAATAATTCTTTTCACCAATTTATGCCTGATTACATCATTTTCAGATAATCTAATAATTGAAATACCTTCTACATCTCTTAATACATCTAATGCCTTTACTAGCCCTGACTTTTGATTTCTGGGTAAATCTACTTGTGAGGGATCACCAGTTAAAATAAACCTAGCAGATTTCCCCATACGAGTTAGGAACATCTTTATCTGGCTCTCTGTAGTATTTTGTGCTTCGTCCAAGATTACGAATGCATGATCCAGTGTTCTACCTCTCATAAAAGCCAAAGGAGCTATCTGTATTGTTCCTTGCTCAATAAATGCTGCTAATTTTTCTGGCGGAATCATATCTCTTAAAGCATCGTACAATGGTTGTAGATAAGGATCTAATTTTTCCTTTAAATCTCCAGGTAAAAAACCTAAATTCTCCCCTGCTTCAACTGCTGGTCTTGTAAGGATAATTTTTCTAACCTCTTTATTTTTTAGTGCTCGAACAGCTAATGCTACAGCAGTATAGGTTTTTCCTGTTCCTGCTGGCCCTACCGCAAAAACCATATCGTTTTTGTTAGAAGCCTCAACTAACCTTCTTTGGTTGAGTGTACGAGCTGTAACTTTTAATCCATTATTCCCGAAAACAAGAACTTCATCTCCAGAACCATCTCTCACACTTTCTTGTCCTTCGTTTTCTAATATTGAATCGATATCACCTTCGGTAAGTTTATTGTATTTATTAATATGCACAAGCATCACTTGGATTTTCTCTTCAAAGTGATCTAACGCTTGACTTTCTCCACTAATCATAAGTTTTCTACCTCTAGACACAACTTTGACCTTAGGGAATTTATCTAAAATATATTTTAGCTTTTCATTGTTAACACCTAATAAATCAATAGGTTCAACATCATTTATGGTTATTTCTCTTTCTTGCAAGAACGTATTTTTTAAACAAACTCAAAACTAAAAAACAATGTACTTATTAAAAACCTAAAATTGTATTATTTTTGAACAATAAGGCTATTTTATTAAGGAAGAAGCAATTTTTATGTCTGTAATAACTCTTACAACTGATTTAGGTCAAAAGGACTTTTACGTGCCTTCAATAAAGGGAAAGCTTTTGAGTAATTTAAATATGGATCATGATATTGTAGACATCACTCATGAAGTTCCTATTTTCAATATCCATTACGCGGCCTTTACTCTTAAAAATTGTTACGATGATTTTCCAAAGGGTTCTATTCATATCATTAGCGTAGATGCAGAAGTATCTGCAAAGACTCCAGCTTTACTTATGGTTTATGATGATCATTATTTCATTTGTGCAGACAATGGTTTGTTTTCATTAATGTTTGATCGTTTACCAGATACCATATATGAAATAACAGTAGATCAAGAAACAGATATTTTAACTTTTCCAACAAAAAATATTTTTGTTAAAGTAGCAAGTCATATAGCTCGCGGAGGAACACCTGAAATCATTGGTAGAAAAACCGAAGACTATAAACGTTACCAAAATTTTAGAGCTACAACTACTAATATTTCTATTCGAGGACAAATTATATATACAGATGCCTACGGAAATATTATTACGAATATCAATGAACGTTTATTTAGAGAAGTTGGAAGAGGTAGAAAGTTTATTATTCGCTTTAAGAATTATGAAATAAAGCATATTTCTAAAACATACTCTGAAGTACCTGATGGAGATAAACTCGCTATTTTTAATAGTACAGGGCACTTAGAAATAGCAATAAACCGAGGTGTTGTTGGCGTTGGAGGAAGTGCTGCTCAACTATTAGGTTTACGCTTAAATGAAGTTGTATTAATTGAATTTTTTGATTTATGATTATCCGAATAGTAAAAATGACCATTGATCCAGATAAAGTAGCTGAATTTAAATCCGTTTATGAGGCTGGAATGGAAAAGATTCGTGCGTTTGATGGCTGTACGCACTTAGAATTATTACAAGAAGATAATGTATTAATGACCTATAGTTATTGGAATACACCACAAGATCTTGAAAATTATAGAAAGTCTGATGTTTTTAAAGGTATTTGGAGTAATGTTAAACCCTTGTTTATAGAGAAACCTCTTGCTTGGAGCTTAAAACAACAGTTCAAAATATAATGTTGGTTAGGCCAGCAATAATTTTCTTGCTTATAGCAGCTTTTGGATGTCAATCCTTTAGAAAAAATATCAACGCTACCTCAAAAACATCTCCTAGTTTAACAGACTCTATCTCTATCACATTGAAGGCTCTTAATTTGAGTGAAGACATGAGTCGTTTATCAACTAAAAATGACGAATTAAACTTGTTGATTTATCCAATAGCAAATGATTCCATAAAACCTGTTATTTCATCTACCAGAAAAACGGTTTATCTTTCAGATTCAATTCAAACTGTAATACCTTTTACTGAGCAAGTTTTGCTTGTAGTTATTGAAGAGGATCATGATGTTCCCTTCGCTAACATATCAGAAATGGTAAGGCTAAATTTCGACTCTCTTCAAAATGCTTTTGACCAAAAAGATTACAACAAAATAGAACAATACATTTATGATGAAGACATTTTATTGATTCAAAGAGTTGACTTATATAAAAAACTCCCCTACAAATTCACAATTACAAACACCCATCGTTTAGATACTTATAGCTATCACCTATTGCTTAAAAGACAGCAATAATTATTAAAAAAAAATAAATCAAACTCTTAAAATCACCTTTTTATAAAGTATTGGTGATAGAATGCTATAGATAATAGAAAAGAAAAATAATAGAAGAAAATAAATACTAGTGTTCATTGTTACTGAACCAAAAATGTCAAAGTTTCCTTTTATTTCTTCGATCACCTCTTCTTTTGTCTTACCTTCTAGTGCTCCAGTAAATTCACTCTCAGGAGGCAGTGTATTTATTGTATGTTCTATACGTTCATTCTTTCTACTTTCTAGGTAATCTGGATTTACATATTTGAAATGAATAGCTATATAGGCTGTTACTAGTATGATATATATACCTGCTTGTCGTAAGCATAACTTAAAGTTGTTCCCATAGGTATCCAGCTTTTTCTCCTTAGCAACCTTTTGGTAAATAGCACCTAATGTAATTAATAAAATAAATAAGATATTGATAAATACACCTATTAGTTCTTGGTTACTTGATCCCAAATAAAACAATAACATTTTAGTTAGTATCCACAACCCTGCAAGAATTAACGATAAATTTATATTTTTCATAGCATGAAGATATTTAAAAGTATGACTCTATAGTATAACGCTGCTAGTTAGCACAAATAATTTTTTAAGGTTTAAAACTTCCAAGCGAAATATATCAATAAACTTCTACAGCAACATTTTTCACAAACAAAGTAGCTTTATTAGGATTATAAAAATAGCATTTTGCCTCTAGCTCTGTCCCCTTTACAACAGGAATTACTGTTAAAATTTTTAATTGACTCCAAGTTTTTGACTGATTTATATATTCTCTTAATTCAAAATTTTCATAAACAAGGTCAGGTTTTTCCTTAGATGAAATTCCAAAAATGATAGAACTATTTATTTCATCAGATAAATTAACATCAGCTGTAATGATAACAGTTAAGTATTGATTAAATAAGCTATCATCAATAGCCAATGTATGTGCAGGTCCAAATAACATATCTGAATCAATAGAATAACAACTATCAGAAGGATTGAATACTAAGTTATTCCAATTGTTAGTAAATTCACTATTTAAAATCGCTTGATATTTAAGTTTATCATTAGTAAATCCTAAAAACTCGTTAAGCGAAGTCCCCTCTCCTTCTACTTTTTTAGCCAAAATCAAATGATCATTGGCTGCTACTTTTTGAACTTGGTTTAATATCTCTGGAAATTGACTATATACATCATCCATAAAAAACGCTTTAGGAAAAAGAATATAATCATAATGGTAGTATTCCAATGAATGCTGCATACGTTCTTTAGACATAATCGGAATAAAATACCCTTTACGGTTCATGTTTAGAAAAGCAATATTTGTTCCGTAAGCTCCTAACGCAAGAATCTTTGCTTCTTTAGAAACACCTTGTTGATCTAGAAAAGCTCCAGCATGCTCATAACTCTGAACTGTTTTATGGTAGTTATCGTTTTGCGATGCTGAAATACGATCTTGCTTTTTTTGGAATGTTTTAAAAACACTAAGTAATAAGACTACATTAACGAATATTACAACTATCTTTTTGGCACTTTTATTTAATGATATAAGACTCACTAAATAAGCAAAAAACAAGACAAAAAGTAACAAAAAACTATCAATGAAATAATAATCATGGTATACAAACTGTTTCATCATTACGAAAAAGAAAGCCAATTCGCCTAGCAGAAATATCCATAAAAACTGTGGATAGCTCCACCTTTTACTTTTATTACTATGAAACAGTGTATAAATGCTTAGCAGAATAAAAACACCCCATTGTGTTATGGATAGATAGGTCCATTTCCATTTTCGTATCATTTCTGATAAAATATTTTGAGCTTCTGCAAGTGATGCTGGCGGTAATAGCTCCCCCAAAAATATTGTTCCGTAGGTACTTTTCAGACTGCTTTTATATACTGTATAAGTAAATAATATTATCAGTGAAGTAACAATAGCGGTTACTACTTTTACTGAAGCTTTACTTCTAAGCATTCGCATAACTTCATTACCAAACACTGCAAATAGGGGGATAATAAATGGTGTTCGAGATAAGCCTGCTACTGTTAACCAGAAAATAGCTGTGTAAACACGATTACCACCTGTTTTGAGGTAAGAGAAGTAAAAATAACACCCAATAATTGCTAAAGAAAATGCTCCAATGGATGGTAAAAATGACGTTTGATAAAATAAAAAGACTGGCGTTACAAATCCAAAAACTGTTATAAGAGCAGCTTTAAATTTATCTTCTGTTAGCGTTTCACCAAGTTTAAAAAGATAAAATAATCCAAGGAAACTGATTAAAAACATATAGACTCTATGAAAAAAAGGAGACTTCTCCCCTACTACTTTCATTAGTACTGCTGGAATGTAAGAATGAATTGAAATATCGGCAGCAGTTATGCTAGTTCCAGGATGAGTTACGTGATTAATGGTATCATTTTCAGTTATTACAAATGTTTCTGGATGGAATAAATCCAAATCATTATTATAGAAGCCATAGGTTAATGCTAAATGATCTGATTTTGACCAAACATGATATCCAAAAGGAAGTTTTTTAAAGGTATTATTATGAAAAAAAAAGGCTATTAACAGTAAAATACTTACTGTTAATAGCCCCTCAAAGTTATGCTTAAGCCAGTTTTTAACCATTCATAGATGCTAAAAACTCTTCATTTGATTTCGTTAATTGCATTTTATTCTTGATGAATTCCATCGCTTCAATTGGGTTCATGTCTGCTAAATACTTTCTTAAAATCCACATGCGTTGTAATTCACTTTGGCTCATTAAAAGATCTTCTCTTCTTGTACCTGAAGCCAAGATATCAATTGCTGGATAAACTCTACGATTAGCAATTCTTCTATCCAACTGTAACTCCATGTTACCTGTACCTTTAAACTCTTCGAAAATTACTTCGTCCATTTTAGATCCAGTATCTGTTAAAGCGGTAGCAATAATAGATAGTGAACCTCCATTTTCTATTTTACGAGCAGCTCCAAAAAATCTTTTTGGTTTGTGTAATGCATTTGCATCAACACCTCCAGAAAGTACTTTTCCAGAAGCAGGAGAAACGGTATTGTATGCCCTAGCTAAACGGGTAATTGAATCTAACAGAATACAAACATCATGTCCACACTCAACCATTCGTTTTGCCTTTTCTAATACGATATTAGCAACTTTCACATGTCTTTCAGCTGGTTCATCAAAAGTAGAAGAAACAACCTCAGCATTTACATTTCTTGCCATATCTGTAACCTCTTCCGGACGCTCATCAATTAATAGGATGATTAAATAAACCTCAGGATGGTTTTCAGCGATTGCATTTGCAATATCCTTTAATAAAACCGTTTTACCTGTTTTTGGTTGCGCTACAATCATTCCTCTTTGTCCTTTTCCGATAGGAGCAAACAAATCCATTACTCTTGTAGATAAGCTTTGCTTGGAATGTCCAGTAATTTTTAGTTTTTCATCTGGAAATAGAGGTGTTAAATGCTCAAAAGGTATTCTATCCCTAATATAAGCAGGCTCTCTACCGTTAATTTTATCAATTTTTAATAAAGGAAAATACTTTTCTCCTTCTCTTGGCGGACGTACAGAACCTCTAACAGTATCTCCCGTCTTTAATCCAAAGAGTTTAATTTGAGATTGAGAAACGTATACATCATCAGGAGAATTCAAATAATTGTAATCTGATGATCTTAAAAAACCATAACCATCAGACATTGTTTCGAGCACTCCTTCCATCCATACAAGGTTGTCAAAGTTATATCCATGCTCCTCTCCTGGCTTAGGCTTATCTTCTGATCTATTATTTCTGTGATTTCTCTTTTTATCGTTGTTATTATCGTTACGATTTACTCGATTATCTTTTCTTTCTTTCTTTTCCTCAGAACTTGAATCATTTTGTTTTGAATCATTAGATTTTGATTCGTTTGATTTATTATTATTTGTTCTCCGCTTGTTGTCATCATGCTGAGGCTTACTGCTTGATGTATCAGCTTTAGATGTTTCTGCTTTGGGAGCATTTGTGCTCTTTGGATTGTTATTGTTTGTTCTTTGTCTTCTCTGACGAGGAGCTTTATTTTCAGTTTTAGCTGGAGCTTCACCTTTAGGTTTGGCTGGAGGGTTTACTGCTTGCTCATCTAATATTTTATAAACGAGATCTTGTTTTTTCAACGAGTTAATCCCTTTAATCTTTAATTCCTTTGCTATTTCTTTTAACTCAGGTAACTTTTTTTCGTTTAACGATGAAATGTCGTGCATCTAGTAAATATGTTAAAAATTGAATACTATTTGGCGAACGCCTAATTTTCTGATTTCAAATGATTGCTTGATTATAATATAAACATCGCGAATGCGACACGCAATGATACAAATATTTTTTCATACTTTCGGAAAAAAAATAAAAAAACTATGATTCAAAGAATTCAAACCATATACCTTGTTTTAGTAGTAGTATGCATGGGCTTAGCTAATATTTTTGCTATCAGTTATTATGAAATTGGAGATACAACTTATAACTACAACGCACAAGGATTTATGCTTAATGGCGAAAATCAAACATATTTTCCTTTAATGCTTTTATTTATTCCTGGGGCTTTACTAGCGTTAATAAGCATTGGACTTTATAAGAATAGAAAGCTACAGCTAAATCTTAATAAGTTAAACTACCTCATCATTTTGGTATCTATTGCTTTAATGTTTGTAGATTTTAATACCATTGAAGGGTTAACAGAATCTAAAAAAGCCAGTGCTTATGGTGCAGGGTTCTTTTTACCTTTGGCTGCCTTAGTTTTTAACTTTTTAGCAAATAGAGGAATTAAAAATGATGAAAAATTAATTTCATCATTGGATAGGTTAAGATAAGATGAATAGACCCGTATTAAGCTGGCTATTATTAGCTAGCCTTGCATTTATTTGGGGAAGTTCATACATCCTCATGAAGCTAGGAATGGAAGATGCAGAAGGGAATCTTTTCTTTTCTCCAAATCAAGTTGGAAGTTTACGTGTAATTATTGCTGGATTGGTTATTTCTCCAGTTTTAATCAAACGGTATAAACTTCTTTTTACAAAAGATGTGATTTGGCTTTTATGTGTAGGCTTATTAGGAAACTTGATTCCTGCTCTTTTATTTACAAACGCAGAAAAGCACTTATCCACTTCTTATACGGGAACGCTTAATTCATTGGTCCCTATTTTTTCGTTTTTAGTTGCTGTTTTTGTTTTTAAAAGAAAAGTAAGTAAGCTTGGTATAACCGGAGTATTTATTGGATTTATTGGTGCAATATGCTTAATCATGTTTAAAGATGGAGATTTTTCTTCATACTCTATCGGTGCTATCCTTATGGTTGTTTTAGCGACTATATGTTATGCTTTTAGTTTAAATATAATCCGTGAGCGATTACATCATTTAAATTCAATAACCATAACTGGTTTATCATTGTTTTTAGTAATTCCTGGAGGTATTATATTGTATTTATTAGAGCCTAATCCCGAAGCAGTTTTTACGAAATCTTACCTCCCTGCGTTATACTATATAATTATTTTGGCTATTATAGGCACCACTATCGCGCTTATACTCTTTAATTATTTAATAAAGATAAGCTCTGCTATTTTTGCCTCTTCAGTGACATACTTAATTCCTTTTGTAGCTATAGGATGGGGCTGGATTATGAATGAAAAATTAAGTTGGTCTATGCTCTTTATCTTTCTTGTTATTAGCGGTATTTATTTAACAAGGAAAGAAAAATAGTAGGTTTATTTACTTTTATTTTTTATCCATCGATCGACTAGCCAAGCAAATAAAAAGTAAATAGGCATTAGTAATGGATATAAAATTATTTCGATACCAGCATAGCCATGTGTTCCACTCGTATGTTCTCCTATTAAATCATCAACATAGCTGTAGAAAAAAATTGATACGCTCAAATAAACAAAAGGGATAATAAGACTACCCAATAACACTATCCAAGAAAACTTTGCTTTAGGCTTTCTTTTTCGAAACATGAAAATGAATAAAATATGAAGAACTACTAATAATACAGTTAATACATATTTAAATCTTGTTGAACCTATATTAATGAATGTTTGTGCAGTACTACTTATTTCTGGTATATAAAGAATGTTAAACATATTACTTGGTAGGCTATCAAACTTCCATGTTGCTATGCTATCTATTTTACCAGAAGTAGGTTCCCCAATTGTTGTGGATAGTTTATTTTCATATTTAGTTGCATCTAGCGTAATTGTTAAACTTCCAAAGGATTTCCAATACTTAGCTGGTGAGAGTGCATAACGAAAACTATATTCGTTTACCCAATTCCACCCATCTCTCCAGCTGGTTGCTGTATACGTTACTCTTATTTGGTGTTCTCCTTCTAAAATATCAGTTTCAAAAAATAAAAAATCATCTAAAGTGATGTAAAACCCGTCATTATCTTCACTTTCATCAAGATGTACCCATCTTTTATTCTCATGATCATCAAAACTCTCAGTACTAAAGAAATAAGAAAAATCTCTGAACTCGGTGCTATCAACATCAACGTATAAATCTGGGACTTGACTTATCTCAAGAGGTTTCCCATCTATTGTAACCTTAAAATTACCTTCAACCTCTGAAGCATAAAACAAAAATGGAATATTAACGCCTTCTTTTTGAGCTTTTATGTTATAGACGATTTCGTAATTCGCTTTTTTAAATTCACTATCTAGCGTTACATAAATATCTTCATGAAGAATATCTACGTATTGGTTTAAAAATGGGCTAGTAGCTAATGTACCTCTATCGATTGGTTCTGCCATATTGGCTTTTACAACTAATAAGTTACATACGAATAATGCTCCCAATAGAAATCTAACACCCATGTAAGGATTTTGAAGTGATTAATAATTAGCCTTTAAATCCTCATTTAAAAAACTAATGAGTTTATCAGCAATTTTATGGAAGTAACGCTTAGTTCGGTAACTCGACACCCACTTTATTCCTTGGATGGCATTTGTTAGGATAATTTCATCGCACGAAAGAATGTGTTGTGGTGAAATTGTACACTCATACACTTTTACACCATTTTCAAGAGCTAGATTAATGATTTTCATCCGCATGGTTCCTCCTACACATCCTTCTGACAAAGGTGGAGTATATAAAACACCGTTACTAACAATAAATAAGTTAGAGTTTGTTGACTCAATAATTCCTCCTCTGCTATTAACTAAAAGTAGGTCTTTCAAACCTCTTTTTTTAGCTTCTATAGAAGCATTTACATAGAAAAAAGCATTAGAAGATTTATAAATTGAATAGTTGTTTACAATTTTAGGAATTTCATTAAAAAGATCAATTTCAATTCCTTCTGGGTTAAGTGTAAAGTAATTACTGAAATAAGGCCTTGCTTCAATAATAAAGCCAGGATCATTAACTTCTGAAAGATAGCTTGATTCTACCCCCTTTCTATAAATAGATAGCTTTATTCTTCCACCTTCTTTTATACCATTTCGTTGAACTAAACTATTTATTTGATTAAGAAAAAATTCTACCGAATAGTTACTTGGCACCTCAAAATTAAAGGCTTCCATCCCCTCTAACAAACGCCTGTAGTGACCTTCAAAATTATATACATGTCCGTTGACTACTCGAATACTTTCAAACAATCCATCTCCATACCTAAACGACCGGTTACTTACAGAAAGGATTGGTTGATCCTCAGGAAAAAACTCTCCGTTATATATTAAATCTAGCGACAATGGTTTAATTTATCAATAGTTTGACTTGTATAATAAAGTTATTGATAAAATAGTTAAAATCCAGCATAAGCGTAAAAATAATCCCGAATAAAGCCCCAGCAAAGTGAGCATCATGCGCTATCCTTGATTGGCTTTGCTTACCCATTAGGTACTCATACAATAAATATAATGGTCCAAAAATTACTGCTGGAATTCCAAAGAAAAATTGTAAATCAGGTCTAATTATAATTGTAGAGAATAATACCGCAGATACTGCTCCTGAAGCACCTAATGAAAAATAGAGATCATTATTCTTATGCTTAATCATAGAAGGAACACAAGAAAATAGAATTCCTCCAAAGTATAGAATTAAATAATAAAGGCTTCCTTGATTGTAATATTTTGTAAAGTATGCTTCTATAAATCTTCCAAAAATATATAAGGTATACATATTAAAAATCAAGTGCATCCAATCGGCATGGATGAATGCATGAGAAAACAACTTATACCATTTATTATGATGGATTACTTGGTATGGACTAAATAACAGCTTGTATTTAACATCCTGCCGCTCGAAAGCGTAAATAGACAATCCAACTGTGATAATAATAATTAGTATGTTAATTGATAATGTCAGATGGAATAAATTATAGAGTCAACAGCTAAATTAGCCTTTAGACAATCAACCTACTAATTTTTAGTCAAAACGATATCGGAAACAACCTCAGGCTTGTAGGAAACTTTATCTTTAACAGCAATCGTTTCTTCTATTAACTTATAGCCTGGACTTTCAACCTCCATTGTGTAGTTACCAGCTGGTAGAATAATAACATACTTCATGGATTCCATGTTTGGTTTATAGTCTCCATACACATCTCCATTTTCATCATAAACGGTAATAAAAATATTCTGTGGCTTATTTTCTGACTTATTTATAATCTCACCTCGTATAACGGTATACTTAGATTCGATGTCATTAAAGTTTACTCTGTAGATATCTAAACCTCCGTAGCTATCTTCTCTAACAGCAGCCATATACCCAAATTTACCATTATCAGATAAACGGAAATTCATGTTGTCCTCTGGTGTATTGATAGGGTAACCTAAATTTTCAACAGCGGCATATTGTTTTTCACCTTCATCCCATTTAGCTTTAAAGATATCATATCCCCCCATACTAGAGTGACCTCTAGAACTAAAGTAAAGCACTTTGCCATTGTCATATAAGTTTGGAAAGTCTTCATCATAAACAGTATTAATGGTAGGTCCTAGATTCATAGCTTCACTCCATTCTCCATTAGGTAGTTTTTGGCATAAATACAAATCTGTTCCTCCGTACCCTCCTTCTCTGTCACTAGCAAAAAAGAATTTTTTCCCATCTTCAGACAAAGCCCCTGAGATTTCAGTATATTTTGAATTAATAGTTTCTCCTAGCTTTGTAATGTTACTCGCTCTACCCTCTCTAGAAAAATCCGCAAGTCTTAGATCAGATATACCTCTATAATTATTATTATAGAATACTATTTTAGTACCATCAGCATTCATTCCTACAACCTCATTATCTAGTTTTGGGTCATTGATATCAAAAGTTAAAGAAGCTTTTTGATAATCTCCATCTACCACTTTAGATATGAAAGTATTAGTAAAGAATAATCCATTATCTTGTTGAACACTATTATCTCTTCTTCGTGAATTAAAAATCACAAAAGATTCATCTTTTGGAACAAATGGATAATAATCATCAAAAGAAGAATTAATTTCTTCTCCTAAATTGAAGAACGAAACATCTACAGGAGTCTTCATTAATTGCTTTGCATTTTGGCAGTGCTCAATTTGCCTATCAACATCTTCTAGGTTATAATAACTACCCTTACCAGTTTGCTTGTAAACATTGAATTGCTTGATAGCTTCGTCAAATTTATAACCAAATTGATAAGCTCTACCTAATAAATAAACAGCGTCTGGGTTAGTATTTTCTGCTGCAACAACTTTTTCCAAATAAGGAATTGCTTGTGCCTTATCTCCATTAACATTAAGATAGCAAACAGCTGCTCTGTAATTGTATTCTAAATCATCCTCTTCTTCGTCCAAAAGCTCTAGATACTCATCTAATGCAAAGTTAAAGTTTTGGAGTCTGAAGTATTTATCTGCTTTTGATTTTTGAGAAAAACCAGCAGTAAGTATTGATATTAAAAATATACTTAATAAAGTAATCTTCTTCATAGCTTTCTTTTAATATTTTCAAAAATAAGTTTTTATTTGATATCTCACCTAATATTTAGCAACTGATTAATAAAGTTAAAGGTTATATTACCTTTTTTTAGTCTTTAAATAATGTTTGTATATACGTTAAACCCTTGCTATATGTTATGTTTCGGGCAATTTTTAGCTAAATTTTAACGTAGTTATTCACAAAAACTCACTTTTATCAACAAAATCAAGGGTTTTGGGGAGTTTCTGAAAAATTTACATATATATTTGCTTCACAGTTAAACAATTAAAATTTATAACAATGAACAAAACTGAATTAATCGATTCAATTGCTGCAAAAGCAAATTTAAGCAAAGCTGATTCTAAAAGAGCATTAGAAGCTTTTACTGAGACTGTTGCTGGTTCTTTAAAGAAAGGTGACAAAATCTCTTTAGTTGGATGGGGTACTTGGTCTGTATCTAAAAGAGCTGCTAGAACTGGTAGAAACCCACAAACTGGTAAAGAAATCAAAATTGCTGCTAAAAATGTAGTAAAGTTCAAAGCTGGTTCTGAATTAGCTAACACAGTTAACTAATTTTAATTAGTTTATAACTATTTACGGCACCGCTCATCGAGCGGTGTTTTTTTTGCTCTAAACTTTCCTAATAATGTTAAATGAAAGAAAGTAATACCTTCATTTTTTATATTTTTGTCCAATCAGCTAACACCAATTTCACTAGCTATTTATGTATTTTAACTCATTAACATTTATTTACTTTTTACCTGTAGTTTTTGGGTTATTTTATATCATCTCTCACAAGTACAGGGTATTTATTTTACTACTTGCGAGCTATTATTTTTATGCTAGCTGGAACCCTGCTTATTTATCTTTAATACTAATATCAACGTTTACAGATTACTTTGCAGGGCTAAGCCTTGAAAGAGTAACAAAAAAGTCTTCTCGAAAACTCATCTTATGGAGTAGTTTGGTTATCAATTTAGGTATGCTTATTTATTTTAAGTATGCTAATTTTTTTATTGACACATTTAACAGAGTAAATTATAAAGCTGGCTCTCCTTTTGAGTCAATCCAATTATTAGATATTATTCTTCCTGTAGGTATTTCTTTTTATACTTTTCAAACCATCAGCTATACTATTGATGTATACAATCAAAAGATAAAACCAGAAAAGAACATTGCTTATTTTGCTTTATATGTAAGCTTTTTTGCACAATTAGTCGCTGGTCCGATTGAGCGTTTCTCTGACCTTATTCAACAGTTTAAACAAAAAGCTTACCTAACAAGAGAAAACTTATCTCATGGATTTAGGTTAATACTATATGGTTTCTTTATGAAAATGGTTGTAGCTGATAACATTGGGATTATTGTTGACAATACCTATCAAAATATTTCAACCACTTCAAGCTTTAACTTAATTATCGCTGCTTGTTTGTATTCTTTTCAAATACTTTGTGACTTTCATGGATACAGTACTATTGCTATTGGTGTTGCTAAGCTTTTTGACATTAACCTTTCAGGGAACTTTAAAGCCCCATACTTTTCTCCTTCATTAACTATTTTTTGGAGAAAATGGCACATCACGCTCACTTCTTGGTTTAGAGATTATATTTATTATCCCCTTGGAGGAAACAAAGGAAGTAAACTTAAATGGATGATCGCGATTATGATTGTATTTATAATCAGTGGGTTTTGGCATGGTGCTCAATGGACGTTTATTGTTTGGGGTGCACTACATGGCGGTTTAACTCTTTTGGAAAAAATCATTGGAGCAGATAAAAAGAGCACCTCTAAATTAGTAAATACTATTCGCAGCTTATTTATTTTTGGTTTAGTGAGTATATTATGGATCTTCTTTAGAAGTCCTAACTTTTCTATAGCTAAAGATTTTATAAGGGGAATTTTTAACCAATGGGAATTAGCTTTTACAGAAATCAATTACGAGCCAATTGTATACGTTATTTTATTTATCCTTTTTGATTGGTTTACTCGAAAAAAACCTTTTCATCTGCGTTTAGAAAGTATTCCCCCCATCATTCGATGGACGATTTACTTTATCTTAATTTTCTTGATACTTGCTCGATCTGGAACTGATGTTAGACCGTTTATTTATTTTCAATTTTAGTATGCATTTAGTCAAATACATATCTATAAGAATTCTATTAATTGCTTTACTCGTTGTTATCGCCAACTTCTTGTATCGTATAAGCTTTTACAAAAAAGACGTTGCTAAGCATGGAGATATACTAGAAAATTTATGGGTAGTTCCTTCTGATACTGAAGCAATTTACTTTGGTGAGTCGTCTAATTTCCATGAATCTCCTGGAGACACCATGAAATATCGAATAAGTGGTATAATAGATACTATGGTTCCTCAGCTGAAGGTTCATCATGTAGACAACTCAGGATTACACGCTGGCACCTATTTGGCTGTAATGAAGAATATTCCTAAAGATAGCAAAGTAAATATCTTCATCATCACTATGAATTTACGCTCATTTGGAGCTGGATGGCGATATGCTGGTAATGGAGCAGAGAATTACTTAGCAAAAACTGAGCGCATGCTTTCCCCTACACTACCTATTATCAATCGTTTTATGGTTTCTTTAAAAGCTTACGATTATAAAAGCGATCACGAGCGTGAAAATCAAGTGCATGAAGCTTGGCAAAAAGATACGTTTAATATCCCTGAATTTGATTACCACACCACTCATTCATGGGATTCGGCAATGGCTTGGGAAACTTGGTTAACATCAAACCCAAATCTCACTAAAGAAAACATTCCAATAGCTGCTCAATACATTAAAAGTTTTTCTTTCATCATTGATACCAATACAAATGAACGAATTCATGATTTTGATGCTATTATGGAGTTAGCAAAAAAAAGAAGATACACCATATATTTTAATATTCTTGGAGAAAATGTAGAAGAAGCTGAAAAGTTAGTAGGTAAAAAACTTATTTATTTAATTGAAAAAAACACACAATTTCTTATTAATAGGTATTCAAAAAAAGGAGCAATAGTAGTTAATAACCTTCATGCTGTTCCAGACTCTTGCTTTGTTGATAGAGATTTTCCAACAGAACACTATAATTTTACTGGAAAACGAATAATTGCAAAGCAAGTCGCTGATCAAATAAAACGTAATCTATGAGTACAAATATCCCTTTAGCAGAACGATTAAGACCTCAAAACTTAGATACTTATATTGGTCAGGAGCAACTTGTTGGAAAAGATGCTCCGTTACGAAAAGCTATTGACTCGGGTTATATTCCTTCTTTAATTTTATGGGGTCCTCCCGGAGTTGGAAAAACAACCTTGGCAAATATTATTTCGAACTCATTAAAACGTCCTTTTTATGAATTAAGTGCTATAAACTCGGGAGTGAAAGACATCCGTGAAGTGATACAGAAAGTAAAAAACCAAGGGATGTTTGGAGGATCTAATGCTATTTTGTTCATTGATGAAATTCATCGGTTTAGTAAATCCCAACAAGACTCGTTATTAGGAGCTGTTGAAAAAGGAATTATCACCTTGATTGGTGCTACCACAGAGAATCCTTCCTTTGAGGTAATATCAGCATTACTATCACGCTGTCAAGTTTATGTTTTAGAACATTTTTCTAAAGATGATTTAGATAAATTACTCCTTCGAGCAATTAAAGAAGATCAAATTTTAAAGGAGAAAAATATTACGATTAAAGAAACAGATGTCCTCATCCGTTTAAGTGGTGGTGATGCAAGAAAGCTTTTAAACTTATTAGAAATTGTTGTTAGTGGTGCCAATCAAGATAATATTGTTATTGATAATGAACTTGTAGATAAGTTAATAAAAAACAAAACATTACTTTACGATAAATCAGGAGAACAACACTACGATATTATTTCAGCTTTTATTAAATCAATACGTGGAAGTGACCCAAATGCAGCCTTGTATTGGCTAGCTCGAATGATTGAAGGAGGAGAAGATCCTAAATTTATTGCTCGTAGACTGTTAATTTTAGCTTCAGAGGATATAGGAAATGCTACCCCTACTGCTTTAGTGCTTGCTAACAGTTGCTTTCAATCAGTTAATGCAATAGGCTGGCCAGAATCTCGAATTGTATTAGCACAATGTGTAACCTATTTGGCTTCTTCTCCAAAAAGTAACGCTTCTTATCAAGCTATTAATTTAGCTCAACAAGTAGCAAATAAGCATGGTAATTTACCTGTTCCTTTAGCTTTAAGAAATGCTCCTACTAAATTGATGAAAGAATTAAACTATGGAAAGGATTACCAGTATTCTCATAGTGGACAAGGAAATTTTATTGCCCAAGAGTTTTTACCTGAAGAAATAAGTGGCTCAAAATTTTATGAGCCTGGTAATAATGCCAGAGAAAATGATTTACGCAAAGTGTTAAGTAAACTTTGGGGAGATAAATACGGCTATTAATATCATTTCAAATATCCATTTGACTTTCTTACATTCATAAAAACAAAAAAATGACAAAATTCTTTCCTTTTATCTTAGCAGGCATGTTCTTCGTTTCTTGTTCAAACGAAACGAAAAGTACTGATGATACTGAGTCAACTCCTAAAATTGTTAAAGCGTTTAATAAAAAGATATCTGCTTTAGAAGAATTTGATTCTAAAACTCCTATTGCTGACTATGCTCAAGAAGCAGAAGAAACAGCTGCTGACAAAGTAACTTTAACAAAAGAAAATGTTTCATCTTTAATTGAACAAATGGAACAATATACATTTTCAGTTATTGTGGTTGAAGATCATACGATTGTTAAAATTAGCAATATAGAAGATTGTAAAGCCTCTGGATCATGGGGAGCTTGTATGCCAATGGGTAAAGGATATATCAAACGTGGTGATTTAGTCCCTAAAAAAGACTATATCAATAATATCATTGGTACTCCAGATAGTCAGAAAAGAGTTGTTTATTTCTTTAACTAAGTCTCATGTCTATTCCTATAATAGATCTTTCATCAAAAGATGAAAAAGAACTAGCTAATTCTATTCATCGGGCTTGTATTCTCGATGGCTTTTTTTATGTAACCAATCATGGTGTTTCTTTAGATTTACAACAGGAACTTGAAAAAACTTCTCACATTTTTTTTTCTCTTGATGAAGATGAGAAAATGACTATCAGCATGGATAAAGCGGGGAAAGCATGGAGAGGATATTTTCCTGTTATGGGAGAGTTGACCTCAGGTAAGGCAGACCTCAAAGAAGGCATTTACTTTGGTAAGGAATTACCTAATAACCATCCAAAGGTTAAAGCAGGAGTGCCCATGCACGGAAAAAACCTATTTCCCGAGACACCTGCAAAAATGAGAGGTATTATTTTAACCTACATGGATGAGCTAACTAGCTTAGGTCACCGATTAATGAAGCTTATTTCTTTAAGCTTGGACCTCCCAAAAAACTATATTTATAATCACTTCACGAGTGACCCTTTTACTTTATTTCGAATCTTTCACTATCCTCCTATGAGTGAAAACGTTAAAAAACAAGCTCCCTGGGGTGTGGGAGAGCATACCGACTATGGTTTATTAACTATTCTTAAACAAGATGAGGTAGGTGGTTTACAAATCAAATCAAACAACCATTGGATTGATGCTCCATATATTCCAAATACATTTATTTGCAACATTGGAGATATGCTAGAGAAACTAACAGGCGGTTATTATGTTTCTACTCCACATCGTGTATTAAACACTAGTGGAAAAGACCGTTACTCCTACCCTTTCTTTTTTGACCCAAATTTTGATAGCGAGTTAAAAACTATCGATACTTCTAGTTTAACAAACAAAAAAGCCATCCAATCAAAACGATGGGATGACTTAAATTTAGATGAAGTATCAGGTACTTACGGTGAATATATTCTGAATAAGGTTGGAAAGGTTTTTCCTGAGTTAAATAACCCTAAAGGATAATCCTCCTACAGGAATTTTTTTCCCTACATTATTTAAGACTTTTATATTTTCTACATAAAGCTTATCACCTTTTTTAAGGTGTTTTATTAAATTTCTCATCTTACCAGTAAATTTTGAATTGGCAGAACCACCTCCAACTAAAACATATCCTTTAGAAGAATCAAGTATAGTTAAATCAAATCTCACAACTTCAAATTCAGCTCCGTCTTCGCGTATAGCCGTTATACCTTCAACTTCTAATAAGTCAGTTATTTTAATTAAACTATCTTTTACTGAATACTCTCCTACATAAGGATAAATCACTAATACCTCTCCTACTTCTACTTGACTAAATGACAAGCAAGTACTTATAACTAAACTAAGGCTTACTACTAATTTTTTAAATTTGATCTTCATAATTAACGGTTTTAATAGGTTACCTGTAATAAACGATGATCTAAAACTAGTTATTGTAAGAAAGTCTTAAACAACAGCTAATTCACCAAACTCTTTTTTATAATCTTCGAAGCTTTTAGCTATAATTTCTCTAGCTAGTGCTGCACTTTGAAAATCTTCAACTTCTACTGTTTTGTTTTCAAGCTTTTTGTAGTCTTCGAAGAAATTTCTAAGTTCTTTCAAAAAATGTTCAGGGAGTTCGGATATATCATTAAAGTGATTTACACTCATATCGTGTTCGGCAACTGCAATGATTTTATCGTCCATTTCCCCTCCATCAAGCATACGCATTACTCCTATTACTTTTGCAGAAACTAGGCACATCGGTACCATCTTAATTTGTGACAGTATCATTATATCTAAAGGATCTTTATCATCGCAGTATGTTTTAGGAATAAATCCATAGTTTGCAGGATAATGCATCGATGAATAAATCACACGATCCAACTTTAACATTCCAGACTCTTTATCTAACTCATATTTTGCTCTTGAGTTTTGTGGTATTTCTATTATTCCAGTAACTACTGAAGGAGTATTCTCTCCTGGAGAAACATGATGCCATGGATTCATTAAATTTTTCATCTATAAATAATTAATTAAATTGTTTTTAATATTGATCTCAAATGGTTGTGTTTAAATCTTAAATCAAATAAATGAATATCCTGATTTTATAAAACCATTTTTTTCGAAAATACAGTATTTATCAAAAAAAGCGACCCTTTTTTGGGTCGCTTAACTAATTTTTAAACTAAAATTAACGCTTATCCTATTATAAGAATATGCATAAAACTTAATTAATATCTGTAATGTTCTGGCTTGTAAGGTCCATCAACCGTTACTCCAATATATTCTGCTTGATCAGTTGTAAGTTCTGTTAACTCTACACCAATTTTTGCTAAGTGTAATTTAGCTACTTTTTCATCAAGGTGTTTTGGTAACATGTAAACATCATTCTCGTACTTATCAGAATTCTTCCAAAGTTCGATTTGAGCTAAAGTTTGGTTAGTAAATGAATTACTCATTACAAATGATGGGTGACCAGTTGCACAACCAAGATTTACTAAACGACCTTCAGCTAATAAGATAATATCATTACCATTTACATTGAAAATGTCTACTTGAGGCTTAACATTAACTTTAGTACTACCAAAATTGTTTTCTAACCAAGCAACATCAATTTCATTATCAAAGTGACCAATGTTACAAACGATTGTTTTGTCTTTCATTGCTTCAAAATGACGACCAACTACGATGTCTTTATTTCCTGTTGTTGTTACAACAATATCTACTTGTCCGATAACAGACTCTAGCTTTTTAACTTCAAAACCATCCATAGCAGCTTGTAACGCACAAATTGGATCAATTTCTGTAACGATAACTCTAGCTCCTGCACCTCTTAAAGAAGCAGCAGAACCTTTACCTACATCTCCGTATCCAGCAACAACAGCAACTTTACCTGCCATCATTGTATCTGTAGCTCTTCTGATTGCATCAACCAAAGATTCTTTACATCCGTATTTGTTATCAAATTTAGATTTAGTAACAGAATCGTTTACGTTGATAGCTGGCATTACTAATGTTCCATTTTTAACTCTCTCGTATAAACGGTGAACACCAGTTGTAGTTTCTTCTGATAATCCTTTGATGTTAGCACATAACTCTGGATATTTATCAAATACCATGTTTGTTAAATCTCCACCATCATCAAGAATCATGTTTAGTGGCTTACCACCTTCAAAAGCAAATAATGTTTGCTCGATACACCAATCAAACTCTTCTTCGTTCATCCCTTTCCAAGCATAAACAGGAACACCTGTAGCAGCGATAGCAGCAGCAGCTTGATCCTGTGTAGAGAAAATATTACAAGAAGACCAAGTAACTTCAGCTCCTAGTGCTGTTAATGTTTCTATTAATACAGCTGTTTGGATAGTCATATGTAAACAACCTGCAATTCTAGCTCCTTTTAAAGGTTGCTCATCTTTGTACTCCTCTCTGATAGACATTAAACCTGGCATTTCTGCTTCAGCTAGTCTAATTTCCTTTCTCCCCCAATCTGCCAAAGAAATATCTTTTACTTTGTAAGGTAACGTGTTGTTTTGCACTTCGCTCATTTTTTTGTTTTAAATATTTATTCTTTATAAAGATAATGCTAGTTTTAGACTTAATCAACTTATTCATAAAACTAAATGCCTAAAGTCAAAATAATTGATCATCCTTCTATATTTTCTTGGGAAATAAAAGAATCTGTAAATGATTTAATTAAGTTGGTTCATTTAGACAACTATGAAGCTGACTTAGTAGAAGCTAGAAACCGACCTCACCGCAAGAAAGAATTAATGGTTAGCCGTATTCTGTTGCAAGAACAACTTCCAGGTTGCCATATTCATTATTTTGAGAAGCGCCCTCTATTAAAAGGTAGCAAAAAAGAGATTTCTATTACAAACTCAAAAGAGCTTGTATTTATTATGCTCCAAGAAGAAGGAAAAAAAACAGGAATCGATGTTCAATACATTTCTAAAACCGTTGATCGTGTAAAACATAAATTTTTAAATGAGGAAGAATTCTTATTACCAGGTATCGACAAATTAACTACGTTAAATATACTATGGTCGGTAAAAGAAACATTGTACAAAGCATATTCTGAAGATAAATTAGAATTTAAAAAGCAATTAATTATTAAACAAGTAAATCCTGATACTGTTACAGGAGAAATTGTTTATCCTAACAAAAAGATTCCTTTCAAAACTGGGTTATTCCTCTTTAATGAGTTTATTTTAACTTGGTTTATTGAGTAGCAGTATTTAATGTTAATACTTTAAAAATTTATAACTTTAGCGATTAACCTTACACATGGAAGATTTTTTAAAAGAAACCGTATTTATTGATTATCATTCGGACGAAATCCAAGAGATAATTGCTCCTTTTAAAGACAAAAATTCATCTAAAAAAGAACTAGCAAAGCAAGTTTATTTAAAAATACGTGACGGCTACCGATATTACCCATACCGTGTAGGACTTAAAGATGAACATTATAAGGCTAGCTTAATTAGCAAACAAACTAAAGGCAATTGCATTGAAAAATCAATTATTTTTATTGCTTGTATGAGGGCTTTAGGTATTCCTGCTAGGCTGCGATTAGCAAAGGTTAAAAACCATATTGGTATTGAAAAATTTGAAGAGAAGTTTCAAACAAATGAAATTACACCTCACGGCATGGCTGAAGTTTATTTGAATAATAAATGGATTAAAGCCTCTCCTGCATTTAATAAAGAACTTTGCGACTATTGCAATGTAGCTCCATTAGCATTCGATGGTGAAAACGACTCTCTTTTTCAAGAGTTTGATAAAAATGGAGGGAAGTTTATGGAATACATAGAGGATTATAGTTACTTTGGTGATGTCCCAGTAGATTTCATTATTGAAAACATTTATCAAAACTATCCACACATCGAATCTTTATTTAAAGGAAAAGATGAAATTTTGATTGATTAATGAATCTACGATCAGCAATGCAACCTCAACTTTTCACTGTGGAATAAAATGAAAATCAACATAAAAGATATAAAGTTTCATTACTTCTTACTGGGAGCTCTTCTTTTTGTTTTTTTATTGGCAGAATATCATCGTGTTGGAGATTTCGGATTCTATTACGAAGCTTCTACTGATTTTTTAAATGGTGAAAATATTTATCAAAAACTTTATGTAGATGGCTTGTTTTGGTATTTTGGTTCGCCTGTCTTAACCTACCTAATGGTTCCGTTCACCTTTTTTTCCGCCAAAATAGCAGCAATTATTTTTGGCTGTGTAAGTATTGCAGCAATCATTAGATCTTTGGTCATTATTGATTTTTTCATAACATCAAGAGCAAAAAATCGTCTACAGATTAAATTTTTTTGGCTTTCTGTTTTTTGTTTAAGTTTTCCTATATATAGTCATTTTCATTTTCAGCAATTTACTATCGTAACGATGTATTTAGGATTAGAAAGCATTTACCAAGAAAAAATCAAGAATAAACAGTTATTTGCTGGTTTCCTTATTGCCTTTGGATTATTTATAAAGCTATATACCATCGTACTTATCCCCTACTTTCTTTACAGAGGTAAATTTAAACCTGTTATTTACAGTGGAGCCTTTGCTTTTTTATCTATTTCAGCTACGTATCTTATTTTTGATATTGAATATGTCAATCAATTATGGAAAGGATGGATCAGTCAAATTTCAAAAAATGAATGGGATTATTTATTGGAAATTGAAATGGAAAACAATCATGGAATTGGAACATTGATTTCTAGTTTATTCATTGTAGACCTGCCTAAGGAAGCTGTTCCTGTAAGAAATCACATAATTGAATTAAGTAAAGAAAATGTTTATATTATCATCTGTACTGCAAAAGTTGTATTGATATCATTCACTCTTTATTTTATAAGAACATTACCATTTAAACAAGCTAAAGACAAAAGGTATTTTGCATGGGAAATCAGTTACTTGTTTTTAGTTATTCCTTTAATTTTCCCCCAGCAAAGACCTTACAACTTTGTTTTATTACTTCCTGCAATTTATTACATTTTGACCTATGTAAACTTGCATCAAAAAAAATATGTAGTCGCTCTATTGATTGTGTCAGTTGTTCTTATCAATCTAGAATTATGGCTAGGAGAATTCAGAGAATACTACACACATTTCAAAACCCTAACCTATGGATCATTAGGACTTTTAATAACTTTAAGTTTATCCAAGCCAGCTAAATCGTCAAAAGAGTTAACTCTTAATGAATAAATTATCTGTAAAATAATGCTTGCAGTCTAAAAATTGCTTTACTGACTTAAAGCCTCCTTGTTCACCCATTTCAATTAAATCATCAAGACTATATTTCCTTGAACGTTCTGTCCAAATGATTTCATTCCATTTAAAATGAATTGTTTTATTGGCTTTTTCAATAAATACCTTTTGGTCTCGAAGACTAATTAAATAACTCCTAAGGTCTCCATTTTCAGGATTGTAATAGCAATAGAAATCAAAATAATCTAATTGAAAATCAGCTCCTAATTCACGATTTGCTCTATTTAACAAATTAAGATTAAATCTTTTAGTAATTCCAAACGAATCTTGATATGCTTGATGAATAATCAATGGATTTTTCATCAGATCTGCTCCTAATAAAAGGAGATCTCCAGACTTTAAATTATTACTAAATAAGCGTAAAAGATTTATAGCGTCTTTTTTTCCATAATTACCTATATTACCTCCTAAAAATAGCAGTAAAATAGGTGCATCTGAAAATTTTTGGTCTTTAAGAATTTTAAAATAATCTCCTGTTTCAGGTGTAACCTCTAAGGTTGGAAATTGTTTTTTTAAGTTTGAACACAATTCAGTATTAGCTGCCTCAGAGATATCTATCGGCTTAAACTCAAAATTTAGATCAGCCTCAATGAGTTGTTTGATAAGATAGGAAGTTTTAGACCCGTCACCTGCTCCTAATTCAATAACTTTAAACTTTTCTTTCCAGGTAATTTGCTCTACTATTTGTTTCGATTGCGTTTTAAATATCTCAAGCTCGCAATCTGTTAGGTAATAGCTAGGCATATGCATGATTTCTTGGAAAATTGCGCTCCCAACATCATCATATAAATACTTAGAAGATATCCTTTTGGGATGATCTTCTAGACCTTCTATAAAATCATTTAAAAAATCAGCCATAAACGTTTACTTTGCTAATCGTATTCCTGAAAACTGCCAGCGAGATGAAGGATAAAAGAAGTTTCTGTAGGTATATCTACTATGTGCTTTTGGCGTTACAAAAGACGCACCTCTCAATACATGACAGTTTACCATAAACTTACCGTTATATTCTCCAATAGCTCCTTCAGCTTTCTTGTAATTTGGATAAGGTAAGTAAGCACTATTAGTCCACTCCCACAGGTTTCCCCAAGAAAATTTATCATTTGCTACCTCCCACTCAAACTCTGTAGGTAAACGCATTCCTTTCCAACTAGCATAGGCAAAAGCTTCATAAAAGCTTACATGGTTCACTGGTTTTTGTTTATCAATAGATTCTAATCCTTTTAGCGTATACTCTTTCCACTCACCATCCACTTTTTTCCAATAATATGGCGCTTTAATTTTATGCTTATTTATAAAATCCCATCCATCTGAATGCCATAAATTAAAATCTTTATATCCACCAGCCTCAATGAATTCAAGGTATTCACCATTAGTAACTAACCTAGACGCTATTTCAAAAGGGTGAATATAGGTTTTATGCTTACCTAGTTCGTTATCGTAACAAAAACCCTCATCACAAAATCCGATATCATAAACACCTTCTGATACAGAGAGAAAGGTTAGCTCATCTTCTTCATTTTTGATTCCATCAACTAGCTTCATGTCTTTTCCAGCCAATGAGCCTATTTTTTTTAGATCATAAGTCAATAATTCTTGGTGTTGTTGCTCATGATTAATTCCTAATTGTAACGCATCAAGCTCTTCATTAATCTGATCATAGAACTGCTCCATTTGAT
>CATLPG010000018.1 GCA_950054195.1 uncultured Saccharospirillaceae bacterium | reverse complement strand
TCATTCCTTGTTCAACAATAGGTACTCCTACCCTTTCAGACCATATTTTTAATTGGTCAACAGCTGCTGCTCTAAAGGTATCTGCTGCTCCTAGTGTTACACTTAAACCAGCTTGCTTAAATTGATGAGCTAACTTTCCAATAGTAGTCGTTTTTCCTACACCATTAACACCAACAACCATAACTACGTATGGGTTACCATCCGCTCTTTTAGGTACACTGAATCCTAAACTATTGTCTGTGTCGCTTTCAGCTAATAAACCTGCTATTTCTTCTTGAAGAATGGTATTTAACTCAGAAGTATTAATATACTTGTCTTTAGCTACTCTCTCCTCTATTCGTTCAATAATTTTAATCGTAGTAGCTAAACCAACATCAGAGGTTACTAAAGCTTCCTCTAAATCATCAAGCACGTCAATATCAACAGTAGCTTTACCTGCTACTGCTCTTGAGATTTTTGAAAAAACATTTTGTTTTGTTTTTTCTAACCCTTTGTCGAGTGTTTCTTTTTTCTCTCGACTAAATAATTTTTTAAAGACCATTGTATTCTTTATCTATTATATAAAGGTAAAAAAAGAGACTGAACTCTTTTCAAAAGTCAGTCTCTTTCCTTGAATATTTATTGGCTACTATACAAACTTAAAATCCTTACCTGGATAGTAAGCTAAAGAGCCTAGTTGTTCTTCTATTCTTAATAATTGATTGTATTTAGCAATTCTATCGCTACGTGATGCAGAACCTGTTTTAATTTGTCCTGTAGATAATGCTACGGCTAAATCAGCAATTGTTGAATCCTCAGTTTCTCCACTGCGGTGGCTCATAACAGATGTATATTGGTGCTGAGAAGCTAGAGCAATAGCATCCATTGTTTCTGAAAGTGTTCCTATTTGATTCACCTTGATTAGGATTGAGTTTGCTACTCCCTGATCAATTCCTTGTTGTAAACGCTTCGTATTGGTTACAAATAAATCATCTCCAACTAATTGAACCTTTTTACCTAATGTTTCAGTTAGTTTTTTCCATCCAGCCCAATCATCTTCATGTAATCCATCTTCGATAGAAACGATAGGGTATTTATCACACCAATCTTTCCACATGCCTACCATATCTTCAGCAGTTAATATATCACCCGTAGATTCCAAATGATACTTTTTATCTTGATCGTTATAAAATTCTGATGCCGCTGCATCTAAAGCGATATATATATCTTCTCCAGGGCGATAACCTGCTTTTTCAATGGCTTCTATAACAACTTGAAGAGCTTCTTCGTTTGAACCTATGTTAGGTGCAAAACCACCTTCATCTCCAACATTCGTTGACATTCCCTTGGATTTTAATACAGCTTTGAGGTGATGAAATACTTCTGTTCCCATACGGAGACCTTGAGAAAATGTTTCTGCACCAATAGGCATAACCATAAACTCCTGTACATCTATTTTATTATCAGCATGAGATCCTCCATTTAAAATATTCATCATTGGTATTGGCAAAGTGTTAGCTACGATACCTCCCAAATATTGATACAACGGTACTCCAATTGAATCAGCTGCAGCTCTTGCTACTGCCAAAGAAACACCTAAAATAGCGTTTGCTCCAAGGTTGCTCTTATTTTCAGTTTCATCAATGGCTAACATTATTTGATCAATTTGACGTTGATCCGCTACATAAACATTTTTAAGTTCCTCATTTAAAACTGTATTTACATTATTTACAGCTTTTGTTACTCCTTTACCTAAAAACCTTCCTTTATCACCATCTCTTAATTCAACTGCCTCGTGAATACCTGTAGAAGCTCCCGAAGGAACAGCTGCCCTTCCAATACTACCATCACTAGTTAGTACATCAACTTCAACTGTAGGGTTTCCTCTTGAGTCTAAGATTTCTCTTGCGTGAATATTAACTATGTAACTCATTTACGTTTATTGTTTGTTTAATATTAGAAATAAATTGATCAAATAAATACCTAGAATCGTGTGGGCCAGGAGAAGCTTCTGGGTGGAATTGTACTGAAAAAACAGGTTTTCCTTTTAACTCAATCCCAGCTAACGTATTATCATTCAAGTGAACGTGAGTTACTTCAATAGCCTCATTATTCTCTACTGATGACTTACTAACTACGAATCCATGATTTTGTGAGGTAATTTCACCTTTACCAGTTTTTAAATTTTTAACTGGGTGATTAATTCCTCGATGTCCGTTATGCATCTTTTCGGTAGTTAAACCTTGACTTAAAGCCAAAATTTGATGTCCTAAACAAATACCAAAAATTGGAATATTCGTTTCTACCAACTCTTTTACAACTTGTATTTCATCAGTCATTACTGAAGGGTCTCCGGGTCCATTAGATAACATAATTCCATCAGGAGACCAAGCTAAAAGCTCATCTTTCTTTGTGTTGTATGGAAATACTTTAACTAAAGCTCCTCTATCTGTTAAGCAACGAACAATGTTAGTCTTTACTCCATAGTCAATAAGGGCTACTTTTATTTCGCTAGTCTCATTTCCTGTAGTATAGCTTTCTGTTGTAGATACCTTTGAAGAAAGTTCTAAACCTTCCATGCTTGGAATATTTTTCACTTCTTCTTTTAAAGACTCTACATCTAAATTTTCTGAAGAGATAATTGCATTCATAGCTCCTTTATCTCTTATGTAACGAACCAAAGCTCTCGTGTCTATATCAGATATTCCTCCTATATTATTTTCTTCAAATGTTTGTTGTAAAGACTTAACATCTCCAGCTCTAGAATGTGTAGCTGAGAATTTTTTACAAATAACACCCGAAACCTTAACGCCATTACTTTCAGTTTCTTTATCAATAGTACCATAATTCCCAATATGAGAAGTAGCCATCACTAATAACTGATTATAGTAAGATGGATCTGTAAAAATCTCTTGATAGCCTGTCATACCAGTATTAAAAGCAATTTCTCCAGTATAGGTTCCTTTAGCACCGATAGCTTTTCCTTCAAAAACTTTTCCGTCTTCTAGAACTAAAATAGCTTTGTTGTTTTCCATGAAGTGGTATTTATTTTTTGTTTACGAAAATTACTAAATAAAAAAAGAGGATGCTTTAACAAAACATCCTCTTTTATGAAAAGATAATAACATCTTTTTATTCTTCTTCAGAATTTGAATCTTTAGCTGGCATACCACCATCTAACTCATCTTGCCACTTCTTAAGCTCATCCCACTTACCTTCTGAAGCAAGTTTCGCTTGTTCTGGCCATGTAGCAGGATCGAATGCTCCAAAGTTACCTTCAGCCTGATCTAATACCTTTCTGATATCATCAGCACTTGCAGCAGCTATAGCAGCAAAAGTTCCAAGTCCAGCAGCAGTTAATGCTTCTGCTGTTTTGGGACCTACACCTTCAATTTTCTTTAAATCATCAGCCTCAGTAGTTGCTTTAGGAGCACTAGAAGTTGTTTTACTTCCACCACCTCTTCTACTTCTTCTTGTTTTCTTCTTAGCTGTTCCAGCATCTGCTAATAATAGCTCGTTATAATCAACTAACTCAATGTAGCACATATCTGCATTATCACCAACACGTGGTGGCAACTTAATGATTCTTGTGTATCCACCTGGTCTGTCAGCAATCTTTGGCCCTATTTCAGCGAATAATTCTTTAACTAAACCTTTAGCTTGTTCGTTATTCAATAAATATTTGTAAGCCATACGTCTAGAGTGAGTAGTATCATGCTTAGCTCTTGTTAAAATTGGCTCAACATATTTTCTCAACTCTTTACCTTTAGCAAGCGTAGTTTTAATTCTTTTATGCTTAATTAACTCTGCTGCTAAGTTCCCTAAAAGAGCTTTTCTGTGGCTCTTAGTTCTACTTAAACTTCTAAATTTCTTCCCGTGTCTCATCTTGTCTTAATTCGCTTTTTACGACTATTTGTCAAGGTTATACTTTGAAACATCCATTCCAAAAGTTAACCCTTTTGACTCTACTAATTCTTCTAACTCAGTTAGAGACTTCTTACCAAAGTTTCTAAACTTTAATAAATCACTTTTATTATAAGATACTAATTCACCAAGAGTTTCTACATCAGCAGACTTTAAGCAATTTAATGCTCTAACAGATAAATCCATATCTACTAATCTCTTTTTCAATAATTGACGCATATGTAAAGAAGTTTCATCAAATTCTTCTTCTTCTTTTTTATTGTCAATATCTAATGTTATTTTCTCATCAGAGAATAACATGAAATGATGAATTAAAATTTTTGCTGCTTCCTTTAAAGAGCTCTTTGGATCGATTGAACCATCCGTTTGAATTTCAAGAACTAATTTTTCATAATCTGTTCTTTGCTCAACTCTGTAATCCTCAATCGAATACTTAACATTCTTAATTGGAGTATAGATAGAATCAATAAAAATTGTTCCAACTTTCGCATTGTCATTTTTATTTTCCTCAGCAGGAACATATCCTCTCCCTTTGTTAATTGTAAGCTCAATATTTAACTTAACGTTTTTATCTAACTCACAAATTACAAGGTCAGTATTTAATACTTGGAAAGCTGAAGTTGCTTTACCTATATCTCCTGCAGTGAATTTAGTTTGACCAGAAATTGTAAAGTTTACTTTTTCTTCGTCAGTATCCTCAATTTGTCTTTTAAAACGAACTTGTTTTAAATTTAAGATTATATCAGTAACATCTTCAACAACACCATCAATAGAAGAAAACTCGTGATCAACCCCTTCAATATGAATAGAAGTGATTGCGAACCCCTCTAAAGAAGAAAGTAAAATTCTTCTTAATGCGTTACCTACTGTGATTCCGTACCCAGGTTCTAATGGTCTGAACTCGAAGTTTCCAACGTGCTCATCAGACTCTAGCATTATTACCTTATCAGGTTTTTGAAAATCTAAAATTGCCATGCTTAGCTTTTTGTTATATAAATGATTATTTAGAGTATAATTCTACGATTAATTGCTCCTTAATATTTTCAGGAATTTGAGTTCTTTCTGGAATTGCAACAAATTTACCTGTTAAAGTTGAAGCATCCCAATCTAACCAATCATATGATTTAGAATTATTAACTACTGAACTAGATATTGCTGAAAGTGATTTTGATTTCTCTCTAACAGAAATAACATCACCTTCTTTTAAAGAATAGGAAGGAATGTTAACTAATTGTCCGTTAACTGTTATATGCTTGTGAGAAACTAATTGTCTAGCACCTCTTCTTGTTGGAGAAATTCCTAAACGATAAACCACGTTGTCTAATCTTCTTTCACAATATTGAAGCAAAACTTCACCAGTAATACCTTTCGCAGCTGTTGCTTTTTTGAAAAGGTTACTAAATTGTCTTTCTAATATACCATAAGTATACTTAGCTTTTTGCTTCTCCATTAATTGGATACCGTATTCCGACTGCTTAGGTCTTCTTTTATTTGGTCCATGTTGACCTGGTCCGTAGCTTCTTCTCTCTAAAGCTTTATCTGGACCAAAAATTGGATCTCTAAACCTTCTCGCTACTTTCGATTTTGGGCCTGTATATCTTGCCATAACTACTTCTTCTTAATATCCTTTAAATTATACTCTTCTTCTTTTAGGTGGTCTACAACCATTATGTGGCATAGGAGTTACATCAACTATTTCAGTAACTGTGATACCTGTATTGTGGATTGCTCTAATTGCAGACTCTCTTCCAGATCCTGGACCTTTAACAAAAACTTTCACTTTCCTTAAACCAAATTCAAAAGCTTCTTTTGCACAATCTTCTGCTGCCATTTGAGCTGCATAAGGTGTGTTCTTTTTAGAACCTCTGAATCCCATTTTCCCCGCAGAAGACCAGCTAATAACTTGACCAGTATTATTGGTAAGCGAGATAATAATGTTATTGAAGCTAGCTTGAATATGCGCTTGACCTTGAGCTTCAATTTTAACGTTCTTTTTTCTTTTAACGTTTGACTTTGCCATCTACCTAATTATTTAGTTGCTTTCTTTTTGTTAGCAACAGTTTTTCTTCTACCCTTTCTTGTTCTAGAATTGTTCTTAGTTCTTTGTCCTCTTAACGGAAGTCCTGCTCTATGACGAATACCTCTGTAACATCCGATATCCATTAAACGCTTAATGTTTAATTGAATTTCAGATCTTAAAGCACCTTCTACTTTAATTTCGTCATTAATTAGTGAACGAATACGACCTAATTGATCATCAGTCCAATCTTGAACTTTAATATCTTCACTAACATCGGCTTTCTTCAATACTTCTTTAGCCGTACTTTTACCAATACCAAAGATGTAAGTTAAACCAATAACTCCTCTCTTATTTTTAGGTAAATCTATTCCTGCAATCCTTGCCATATATTATCCTTGTCTTTGTTTAAACTTAGGGTTTTTCTTATTAATAACGTACAAACGCCCCTTTCTTCTCACGATCTTGCATTCAGCAGATCTTTTCTTCACAGATGCTCTAGTTTTCATTATAATTCTAAATTAGTATCTTAAGTTAATTCTTCCTTGTGTTAAATCATATGGAGACATTGCAACTCTTACCTTATCTCCTGGTAATATTTTTATGTAAAATTGTCTCATTTTCCCTGAAATATGAGCTGTAATAACATGCCCATTTTCTAGTTCAACACGAAACTTTGCATTTGATAACGCTTCTGTCACAACTCCATCTTGCTCTATCGCTGCTTGTTTTACCATTTAATTTTTAATTATTTAATACTTCTTCAATATACTTAAAGGTAGATAAAACTTCTGTTCTACCATTAATAATTGCTACATCATGTTCAAAATGTGCCGCTGGTAAACCATCAAAGGTAACAATTGACCAACCATCTCGCAACTGCTTGATTCTTCTGTCGCCCATTGTAACCATCGGTTCAATAGCTATTACTAAGCCATTTTTTAACTTTAACCCTCTTCCAGCTTTACCATAATTTGGTACTTCTGGAGCTTCATGTAAATCTTTCCCTAAGCCATGACCTACTAGTTCTCTTACGATTCCATAACCATAAGACTCTGCATAAGTTTGAACAGCACTGCCAATATCTCCAACCCTATTTCCTTCTACACATTGCTCAATTGCTTTGTTCAAAGATTCTTTTGTTACTTCTAGTAGCTGATTTACTTGATTACTTACTTCACCAACCTTAAAGGTATAAGCAGAATCTCCATTAAAACCATTCATAAACACTCCACAGTCGACAGATACAATATCTCCATTTTCTAGAGGTTTGTTATCTGGAATTCCATGAACAACAACTTCATTAACAGAAGTACACAGTGAACCAGGAAAACCATCATATCCTTTAAAGGTAGGTTTAGCCCCATGATCTCTAATGAACTCCTCTGCAATTGCATCCATCTGAAGTGTTGTTACTCCAGGTTTTAAAATCTTAGCTACTTCAGCTAAAGTTTTACCAACAAGCAAAGAACTTTCTCTCAATAATTCAATCTCCTCTTCCGTTTTATATATAACTCCCATTAATTACTTAAAAGGAACTAGCATTATTACCACTACTAGCAAAAGCCGTACCTGCTCCGCTTCTGCCTTTAATTTTACCAGTCTTCATTAAACCATCATATTGACGGTTTAATAAATGTGTTTCAATTTGCTGCAAAGTATCTAACATAACACCTACCAAAATTAATAAAGAAGTACCCCCATAAAATAAAGCAAATTGCTGGTTAATGTTTGCTTGATAAGCAAACACAGGCAAAATTGCTATTAAAGCAAGGAAAATACTACCTGGCAATGTTATTCTAGATAGCAAAGTATCAATAAAGTTAGCAGTACTTGCACCCGGCTTTACACCTGGTATAAAACTACCACTCCTATTCAAATCCTCAGCTATTCGGTTAGGATTTACTGTTATTGCAGTATAAAAGTACGTAAATACAATGATTAATACAGCAAAAATAAAGTTATACAAAAATCCATTAATATTTGCAAGAGATGTATTGTTAGGAAACAAGAATAATGGCAAGAACATCAATGCTTGAGCAAAAATGATTGGCATTACACCAGCTGAATTAACTTTCAAAGGAATATAGCTTCTAGCTCCACCTTCAACCATTTGACGACTTCCTCTTGCTCCAACCACACGTTTAGTTGATTGAATTGGAATTCTTCTTGTTCCTTGAACTAGTAAAATTGCTAACATTGTTACAACTACTAAGAAAACCATTTCTATTAATAATATCACAAATCCTCCACTTTTCATTCTTTCTACAACTTCTTGTCCAAAAGCACCTGGAAGACCAGCAATAATACCAATCATAATAAGGATAGAGATACCGTTACCTATACCTTTATCTGTAATTTTTTCACCTAACCACATAGCAAACATGGTACCGGTAATTAATAGAGTTACAGTAGATATCCACCATAATCCAGAAGGGTTAGCAGGAAGTGCTTCTGCTGGCACCTGAGCCATGAAAGCTGGTGCTTGGACAGCACAAATTGCAATAGTTAAAACACGTGTAATTTGATTAACACGTTTTCTACCGCTTTCACCTTCTTGCTGCATTTTTTGAATAGCAGGAACAGCTATCCCCATTAACTGCATAATAATAGATGCAGAAATATAAGGCATAATACCAAGAGCCATTATCGATCCTCTAGAAAATGCACCTCCTACAAAGATATTAAGTAAACCTAATAAACCTCCAGCTGGTTTCAGCTCACTTGGATCTATACCTGGTAGTACAACATAAGAACCAATCCTATATACCAAAATAAGCGTAAGAGTAAGGATGATCCTTTTTCTAAGCTCATCAATACTCCAAATCTGCTTTATTTTCTCTATTAATCCTTTCATTTAATTTTATAATGTTACAGCTTCTCCGCCTACTTTTTCAATAGCTTCTTTAGCTGAAGCTGAAAATGCATCTGCTGTTACTTTTAATTTTGCTTTCAACTCGCCTCTACCTAAAACTTTAACTAGGTCTTTTTTAGAAGCTAATCCATTAGATGTAAAATCTTCTCTTGTTATTTCTGTAAGATCTAATTTTTCAGCTAACGCTTGTAATGTATCAAGGTTGATTGCGCTATACACTTTAGAGTTAGGATTAGTGAACCCAAATTTAGGAACTCTTCTTTGTAAAGGCATTTGACCTCCTTCAAATCCAATCTTTTTTGAGTATCCTGAACGAGACTTTGCTCCTTTGTGACCTCTTGTAGCAGTACCACCTTTTCCAGTACCTTCTCCTCTACCTATTCTAACTTTTTTACTCTTGTTAGAACCTTTTGCTGGTGTTAATGAATGTAATTCCATAATATTATTAATCTAACACTTCTACTAAGTGAGAAACTTTTTTAATCATACCTAAAACCTGCGGATTAGATTCCTTTTCAATAATCTGCTGATTTCTCTTAAATCCTAAAGCTTTTATCGTATCCTTTTGTTTCTTTGGACGCCCGATAACGCTTCTTACTTGCTTAATTCTAATCTTACTCATCTCTTCTAACAATTATCCGTTAAAAACAACATCTAAAGATACGCCTCTTTGTCTAGCAATATCATTAGCACTTCTTAAACCACTTAGTGCTTTAATAGTAGCTTTAACCAAGTTATGTGGGTTAGAACTACCTTGAGATTTTGCTAATACATCATGTACTCCTACACTATCAAGAACTGCTCTCATCGCACCTCCAGCAATAACTCCTGTACCAGTACTTGCAGGCTTGATTAATACTTTTGCTCCACCGTACTTAGCTACTTGCTCATGAGGAATAGTACCTTTATGCAATGGAACCTTTACTAGGTTCTTTTTTGCTTTATCAATTGCTTTAGTAATAGCTTCTGTAACTTCATTAGCCTTACCTAGACCTTCACCTACGATACCATTCTCGTCACCAACTACTACTATTGCTGAAAAACTAAAATGTCTTCCCCCTTTAGTTACCTTGGTTACTCTATTAATAGCAACAACTTTATCTTTTAATTCGATGTCGCCAGCTGTTCTTAATTGCTTACTCATTACGTTCTAACTTCTTAAAATTTTAAACCACCTTCTCTTGCACCTTCAGCAAAAGCCTTTACTCTTCCGTGGTATATATAACCATTTCTATCAAAAACAACAGTATCAACACCTGCTTCAGTTGCCTTCTTAGCCAAAATTTTACCAACTTCAGTTGCCTTTTCTGACTTAGAACCTGCTGGGAAATTTTTCACATGTGATGTCGCAGAAACGATTGTATGTCCTTTTTCATCATCAATAAGTTGAGCATAAAACTCTTTGTTACTTCTGAAAACTGATAATCTTGGTTTATCAGACGTTCCAAAGATATTTTTTCTTACTCTTCTTTTAATTCTTTCTCTTTTCTCTAACTTACTTAAACCCATTAGAATATTTATTTAGATGCAGTTTTACCCGCTTTTCTTCTTAATAATTCACCTTTAAACTTAATACCTTTTCCTTTGTATGGTTCAGGTTTTCTGAATGATCTAATTTTAGCAGCAACTTGGCCAACTAATTGTTTATCATGTGAAAACAATGTTACCAAAGGTGGTTGACCTTTAACGGTATCAGCAGTTACCTTAACTTCCTTAGGAATCTGCATAATAATCGGATGAGAGTATCCTAAAGCTAATTCAAGTAAATCACCTTTTACATTAGCTCTGTAACCTACACCAACTAATTCTTGCTGGATAGTGTACCCTTCGGCTACACCGATAACCATGTTATTAATTAATGAACGATACAAACCATGTAAAGCTTTAGACTCTTTATCTTCGTTTGATCTTGTAAGGTTTACCGTTGTTCCTTCTACCTCTACAGCAATTCTAGAGTCAATAGATTGTGTTAATTCTCCATGCTTACCTTTTACAGTAACCACATTATCTTTAACATCTAATGTTACTCCGTTTGCTAACTCTATGGGTGCTTTTCCTATTCTAGACATTTTGCAAAATTAATAAACATAACACAATACCTCACCACCAACGTTCATTTTTTTTGCTTCTTTATCAGTGATTACACCTTTAGAAGTAGAAATAATAGCTATTCCTAAGCCATTAAGTACACGTGGTAAGTTTTCAACATCAGTATATTTTCTTAAACCTGGTCTACTTACTCTAATTAATTTAGCGAAAGCAGGCTTATTATTAAGCTTATTGTATTTTAAAGCTATTTTAATAATTCCTTGTTTAGAATCTTCTTCAAACTTATAGTTTAAGATATACCCTTTTTCAAATAATATTTTTGTAATCGCAAGCTTTAACTTAGAAGCAGGTATCTCTACCACTCTATGCTTAGCCATAACTGCGTTACGAACTCTTGTTAAATAATCTGCTATTGGATCTGTAGTCATAACTCTTTTTTTTACCAGCTTGCTTTTTTAACACCTGGAATTTTACCTTCTACTGCCATTTCTCTAAACGTTACCCTTGAGATTCCAAATTGTCTCATGTAACCTCTTGGTCTTCCAGTTAACTGACATCTATTATGTAACCTCACAGGAGACGCATTTTTTGGCAATTTTTGTAACCCTTCATAGTCACCAGCCTCTAATAATGCTTTTCTTCTCTCAGCATATTGTTCAACCAATTTTTGTCTTTTACGCTCACGCGCTTTCATTGATTCTTTTGCCATAATTTATTTTTTAAATGGAATTCCAAATTGCGTTAATAATTCTTTTGCTTCTTCATCTGTTCTAGCAGTAGTAACAAAAGTTATATCCATTCCATTTATAGATTTTACTTTATCTATATCAATTTCAGGGAAAATAATTTGTTCTTTAATACCCATTGTATAGTTACCTCTACCATCAAAGCCTTTAGCATTAATTCCTCTAAAGTCTCTTGTTCTAGGCAAAGAAATAGATACTAAACGATCTAAAAACTCATACATTCTGTCTCCTCTAAGAGTAACTTTGGCACCAATAGGCATCCCTTTTCTTAATTTAAAGTTAGAGATATCTTTCTTAGAATGTGTAGCAATTGCTTTTTGCCCTGAAATGATAGTCATTTCGTTAACAGCGTACTCAACTAATTTTTTATCAGCTACAGCACTACCTAATCCTTGGCTTAAACAAATTTTTGTAAGCTTTGGGATTTCCATCACATTTTTGTAATTGAATTTATTTTTTAATTCACTTACAATTCTATCTGAATACTCTTGTCTTAATCTTGGTTTATATTCCATCTTTAATCTATATCTTCTTTAGACTTAACTGCGAATCTAACTGGCAATGTTTTAGTTTTACCAGAAACTGTAGCTTCTACTCTTTTTGTTCCAATTCTAGTAGGTTCTCCAGATTTTGGATCAATGTGCATCAAGTTTGAAATATGGATTGTTGGATCCTTTTCAATGATACCTCCTTCAGGGTTTTCTCTGTCAGCGTTTGGCTTAACATGCTTTTTTATTCCAGCAAGAGATTCACCTTCAAGGCCTCTAACGGTTACTCTTTCAGACTTTCTGTTGATAGAAATAACTTCAGCTTTTTTCCCCTTATTAATACCTGTAGTAATAAATACTTTATCGCCTACTTTGATATGTAACTTTCTTCCTAACATCTCTTTATAAATATTATAATACTTCTGGTGCTAAAGAAACAACCTTCATGTATTGTTTATCTCTTAATTCTCTAGCAACTGGGCCAAAAATACGAGTTCCTCTCATCTCACCTGTTGCATTCAATAAAACTGCTGCGTTATCATCAAATCTGATGTAAGAACCATCAGGTCTTCTGATTTCTTTCTTTGTTCTAACTACAACTGCCTTAGAAACCGTTCCTTTCTTTATGTTCCCATTAGGTGTAGCATCTTTTACAGAAACTACTATTTGATCACCTACAGAAGCATATCTTCTTTTTGTTCCTCCTAATACACGGATACATAAAACTTCTTTAGCTCCGCTGTTATCAGCTACTCTTAATCTAGACTCTTGCTGTACCATAACAAATTATTTTGCTCTTTCTAAGATTTCAACAAGTCTCCAGCATTTGTTCTTGCTGATTGGTCTTGTTTCCATAATTTTTACTAAATCTCCTTCGTTACACTCATTTTTTTCATCGTGAGCAATAAACTTACGAGATTTATTAACGAATTTCCCATACATAGGGTGCTTCATTTTTCTCTCTACTAAAACAGAAATAGATTTCTCCATCTTGTTGCTTGCAACTATTCCTATTCTTTCCTTACGTAAATTTCTTTCCATTACACCAATTATTTATCTGCCTTTTTACGAGCAGTAAGCTCCGTTTTAATACGAGCTATTTCTCTTCTAGTACTTCTAATTATCATTGGATTTTCGATATCAGACACTTTGTGGTTTAATTTCATTCTAACCAAGGTAGTCTTTTTTTCTTCCAACGTACCTAACAACTCCTTAGTTGTTAATTCTTTGATTTCAGCATTCGTCATAACTCTCTACTATTATACGTAATCTCTTCTTACAACAAATTTAGTTTTCACAGGTAATTTTTGAGCGGCTAGTCTCATTGCTTCTCTAGCAATTTCTTCACTTACACCTTCACACTCAAACATGATTCTACCTGGTTTAACAGGAGCCACATAGTGACTTAAAGAACCTTTACCTTTACCCATCCTTACTTCAGCAGGTTTAGATGTTACTGGTTTATCAGGAAATATTCTGATCCATACTTTACCTTCTCTTTTCATGTATCTTGTAACAGCAATACGAGCTGCTTCAATTTGACGAGAAGTAATCCATCCTTGTTCCAACGTTTTTAAACCAAATGACCCGAAAGTTACTTGACTCCCTCTGTGAGCCAACCCTTTCATACGACCTTTATGCCAATTACGTCTCCTTACTCTTTTTGGTTGTAACATAACTAAATATTATTTTCTCTTAGCCCTTCTTTTATCAGATTTCCCTCCTTTAACGAAGTTAGGAGAAAGATCTCTTTTACCGTAAACTTCACCTTTACAAATCCATACTTTTATACCGATTCTTCCGTAAGTAGTATGTGCTTCAGCTACAGCATAATCAATATCTGCTCTGAATGTATGTAAAGGAGTTCTACCTTCTTTATATAATTCGCTTCTTGCCATTTCAGCTCCATTCAAACGTCCACTCACTTTAACTTTAATCCCCTCTGCTCCCATTCTCATGGTTGAAGCAATAGCCATTTTAGTAGCTCTTCTGTAAGAAATACGAGCCTCAACTTGTCTCGCAATTCCATCTGCCACTAATCTTGCATCTAATTCTGGTCTTTTAACTTCAAATATGTTGATTTGAATTTCACTACCAGTTAATTTTTTTAACTCTTCTTTAAGCTTATCAACTTCTGCTCCACCTTTACCGATAATTACACCAGGTCTTGCAGTATGTATTGTTACAGTAACAAATTTTAACGTTCTTTCAATAACAACTTTCGCTACACTTGCTTTTCTTAAACGAGCACCGATGTATGTTCTGATTTTATCATCTTCTCCAATCTTTGCAACATAATCATTTCCTCCGTACCAGTTTGAGTCCCATCCTTTGATGAATCCTAATCTATTTCCTATTGGATTTGTTTTTTGTCCCATGCTTAAATCTTGTCTACTGTTAGTGTAACGTGATTAGATCTTTTTCTAATTCTGTGTGCTCTACCTTGAGGTGCAGCTTTAATTCTTTTTAATGTTGGCCCAGGAGTTACAAATATTTCTCTTACAAATAATCCTTCTGGATCTTCTCCTTCATTTTTATTTTGCCAATTAGCTACAGCAGATAATAATAATTTCTCAATGTAGTTAGAAGCTAATTTTGGATTATGCTTTAATTGTACTAAAGCTTTAGATACTTCTACACCTCTAATCATATCCGCCACTAACCTCATTTTTCTTGGAGGTAATGGACAATTATTCAATTTTGCCAAGGCGATGTTTCTCCTTTCCTCTTTAATTCTTTCTGCTGAAAGTCTTTTTCTTGCACCCATGATCTAATTCAATTATTTCTTACCTTTTTTTCCTCCGTGACCTCTAAAGTTTCTAGTAGGTGCAAACTCTCCAAGTTTGTGCCCCACCATGTTTTCAGTTACGAATACAGGTATAAATTTATTTCCATTATGAACAGCGAAAGTAACACCAACAAAATCTGGAGTAATTGTACTAGCTCTAGACCATGTTTTAATTACGTCTTTTCTTCCACTCTCTTTTAACTTATCTACCTTGTTTTGTAATTTATAATATACAAAAGGTGGTTTTTTTAATGACCTACTCATAATTATTTTTTCCTTCTTTCAATGATTAGTCTGTTTGAAGCTTTTGTTCTACTTCTTGTCTTATAACCTTTAGCAGGCATCCCGTTTCTACTTCTTGGGTGACCTCCTGAAGACTTACCTTCACCTCCTCCCATTGGGTGATCAACTGGGTTCATAGCAACACCTCTAACTCTAGGTCTTCTTCCTAACCATCTAGTTCTACCAGCTTTTCCTGATCTTTCTAGGTTATGTGTACCATTGGAAACTGCTCCAATTGTAGCTAAACAAGTTTGTAAAATCATTCTTGTTTCACCTGAGGGAAGCTTAATAACAGCGTATTTACCTTCTCTAGCATTTAATTGAGCATAAGATCCTGCACTTCTTGCAAGAACAGCTCCCTTTCCTGGCTCTAATTCAATATTATGGATAATAGATCCAAATGGTATTTCAGAAAGATATAAAGCATTACCTACGTTTGGTTCAACACCTTTTCCAGAAGCTATTGTTTGCCCTACTTTTAACCCAGCAGGTGCAACGATGTATCTTTTTTCACCATCAGTGTATTTAACTAAAGCAATTCTAGCAGATCTATTTGGATCATACTCGATTGTTAAAACTTCAGCTCTAACACCAAATTTATTTCTTTTGAAATCAATGATACGGTATCTTCTCTTATGACCACCTCCTCTGTATCTCATGGTCATTCTACCTTGATTGTTTCTACCTCCAGATTTCTTTAAAGGAGCTAATAAAGATTTCTCTGGTTTACTTGCAGTAATCTCAGAGAAGTCACTAGCTACTTTATGTCTTTGCCCTGGCGTAGTTGGCTTTAACTTCCTTACTCCCATAATTAAATATTGCTATAGAAATCTATTTCATCACCGTCAGCCAATGTAACTAACGCTTTTTTATATATTTTTCTCTTTTGGTAAATCACACCTTGGTTAGTATACCTCATGCTTTTCTTACCCCCACCACCTTTGATGGTATTAATCTTATCAACTTTAACATCATAAAGAGACTCTATAGCCTCCTTGATATCAGTCTTTGTAGCTTTTGGATCTACCTCAAACGTATAGGTGTTATTTGTTTCAATAAGTTTTTCCGATTTCTCGGTTACTACTGGTTTTTTTAAAATCTCAATCATCTTACTTATCTAAATAACTATCTAGCTCTTTTAAAGCAGATTCGGTTACTACTAATTTCTTCGCTCTTAAAATCTCATAGCTGCTGAAAGTGTTTGCTAACATTACCTGTGTGTTAGGAATGTTTTTCGCAGATTTTTCAACATTGCTGTTTCTAGCGGGCAACAAAAATAGTGATTTTTCTGAAACAATCCCTAAATTTTTAAGAATACTTTCAAATTCATTTGTTTTAGGCGCTTCAAAGTCAAAATCTTCTAAAACGATTAGAGAATCATTTTTAGCTTTATAAGCTAAAGCACTTCTTCTAGCTAATTTTCTTACTTTTTTGTTTAGCTTAAAACCATAATTTCTTGGTGATGGTCCAAAAACTGTACCTCCTCCTCTAAATAATGGGTTTTTAATGCTACCTGCCCTAGCAGTACCAGTACCTTTTTGCTTTTTAATCTTTTTAGTACTACCTGCGATTTCAGCTCTTTCTTTTGATTTGTGTGTACCTTGTCTTTTATTAGCTAAGTACCACTTAACATCTAAATAAATACAGTGATCGTTTGGTTCAATTCCGAAAATTGAATCATTTAGATCAACTTTTTTTGATGTTTCCTTTCCTTCTATGTTATGAACTTTCATAATACTTCTTACTTCTCGATGATTACTGTATTTCCATTGAACCCAGGTACAGCTCCTTTAACAAGAACTAAGTTTTTGTCTTCTAAAACTTTTAATACACGTAGGTTTTGAACTTTCACTCTTTCATTACCAGTTTGACCAGCCATTCTCATTCCTTTGAATACTCTTGCAGGATAAGATGCTGCACCGATAGATCCAGGCGCTCTTAGTCTGTTGTGCTGACCATGCGTTTGTTGACCAACTCCTCCAAATCCGTGTCTTTTAACAACACCTTGAAAACCTTTACCTTTTGATGTACCGATAACATCTACAAACTCACCTTCAGCAAAAACATCAGCAGCAGTGATTTCATCACCAGCTTTAATCTCTTTAGCAAAGTGTGAAAATTCCACTAATTTTCTCTTTGGAGAAACTCCAGCTTTTTTGAAGTGACCCTGTAAAGGTTGAGTTGTTCTATTTTCTTTCTTTTCACCAAAACCTACTTGAACAGCATTGTATCCATCTGTTTTTTCAGTTTTTACTTGAGTTACATAACATGGACCAACTTCGATTACAGTACAAGGCAAAGCCTTACCATTTTCATCAAAGATGCTTGTCATCCCTCTTTTCTTCCCTATTAATCCAGTTGCCATAATTATCTAATTATAAAACTTTAATATCAACTTTAATTGCACTTGGCAATTCTAATTTCATCAACGCATCAATTGTTTTAGTTACGTTAGAATTGCTATAAATATCAAGCAATCTTACATAAGAATCCAATTGAAATTGTTCTCTTGACTTTTTATTTACATGCGGTGATCTCAACACTGTATAAATTCTTCTGTGAGTTGGTAATGGAACTGGTCCACTAACTACTGCACCTGTAGCTTTAACAGTTTTAATAATCTTCTCGGCAGATTTATCTACCATGTTGTGATCGTACGACTTTAATTTTAATCTAATTTTCTGACTCATCTCAATTCCTCTATAATATTAAGCTTCTATTTCTCCTTTAACTTTAGCTAAAACAGCTTCAGATACGTTGCTTGGTGTATCTTGGTAATGTGAGAACTCCATTGTTGAAGTTGCTCTACCAGACGATAATGTTCTTAATTGAGTAACATACCCAAACATTTCAGATAATGGAACTTTAGCCTTAACAACTTTTGCTCCATTTCTATCGTCCATACCTTCTACTTGACCTCTTCTTCTGTTAAGGTCACCAACGATATCACCCATGTTAACCTCAGGAGTAATCACTTCTAATTTCATGATTGGCTCAAGAATTACCGGCTTAGCTTGCTTACAAGCTGCTTTAAATGCCATCTTCGCTGCCAATTCAAATGATAATTGGTCAGAATCCACTGCGTGGAAAGAACCATCTTTTAATGTAACTTTTAACGAATCAACAGGGAAACCAGCCATTACACCGTTTTTCATTGCTTCTTTGAAACCTTTTTCGACAGATGGAATAAATTCTTTAGGAATGTTACCACCCTTAATTACATTGATAAATTCTAACCCTTCTTTTTCATCATCTCTAGGCTCAACAGTAACAACTATATCGGCAAACTTACCACGTCCACCAGACTGCTTTTTGTAAACCTCTCTATGATCAACAGAACCTCTGATAGCTTCTTTGTAAGATACCTGTGGTTCTCCTTGATTAACCTCTACTTTAAACTCTCTTTTTAAACGATCGATTAAGATATCTAAGTGTAGCTCTCCCATTCCTGAAATTACAGTTTGACCTGTATCATGATCCGTTCTAACTACGAACGTTGGATCCTCCTCAGCTAATTTACCTAAACCAACTCCTAATTTATCTAAATCACCTTGTGTTTTAGGCTCAATAGCTATACCTATTACTGGTTCTGGGAAAGACATAGACTCAAGTACGATTGGATGTTTTTCATCACAAAGCGTATCCCCAGTTCTGATATCTTTAAATCCTACAACTGCACCTATATCTCCAGCCTCCAACGCATCAACAGGATTCTGCTTATTTGAATGCATTTGGTAAATTCTAGAAATTCTTTCTTTATTTCCTGATCTAGTATTTTTCACATAAGAACCAGCGTCTAGTTTACCAGAGTATGCTCTAATGAAACATAATCTACCTACGAAAGGATCTGTAGCAATTTTAAATGCTAAAGCTGAAAATGGTTCTTCTACACTTGGCTTTCTTGAATCAGCTTCTTCTGTATCAGGATTAAAACCTTCAATAGCTTCAACATCTAAAGGAGACGGTAAGAATCTAACCACCGCATCAAGCATAGCTTGAACACCTTTATTCTTAAACGCTGAACCACACATCATTGGTATGATTGACATATCAATTGTCGCTTTTCTTAAAGCTTCAATTACTTCATCTTCGGTGATTGAATTTTCATCTTCGAAAAATTTCTCTAATAAAGCTTCATCATATTCAGCTACAGATTCGATTAACTTCGCTCTGTATTCAGAAACTTGATCTTGAAGATCAGCTGGTATTTCAACTTCTTCAAAAGTCATCCCTTTATCTTCTTCATTCCATACGATTCCTTTCATTGAAATTAAATCAACAACTCCTCTAAAGTTATCTTCATCTCCAATTGGAATTTGTAATGGAACAGGATTTCCCCCTAACATTTCTTTAACTTGCGTACACACATTTAAGAAATTAGCTCCTTGACGGTCCATTTTATTAACGAAACCTAATCTTGGAACTCTATATTTATCTGCTTGTCTCCAAACAGTTTCAGATTGCGGCTCAACACCATCAACAGCACTAAAAAGAGCAACAACACCATCTAATACTCTTAATGAACGCTCTACCTCTACAGTGAAATCAACGTGACCAGGAGTATCAATAATGTTAATTTGGTACTTATCATTTTCAAAAGGCCAGAATGTTTTAGTTGCAGCAGAAGTAATAGTAATACCTCTTTCTTGCTCTTGCTCCATCCAGTCCATTGTAGCAGCACCATCATGAACCTCCCCTATCTTGTGCGTCATTCCAGTATAATAAAGAATACGCTCAGTGGTAGTGGTTTTACCCGCATCAATATGAGCAGCAATTCCAATGTTTCTGGTGAATGTTAAATCTCTTTTTGCCATTATTATTATTTATTAAAATCTAAAGTGAGAGAATGCTTTGTTTGCCTCAGCCATTCTTAATGTATCTTCTTTTTTCTTGTAAGCTCCACCTTCTTCTTTAAAAGCTGCGATGATTTCAGCTGAAAGTTTTTGTGCCATAGAGTTATCATTTCTTTTTCTAGCAAAACCAATCAACCATTTCATCGCTAAAGATTCTTTTCTTGCATCTCTGACAGGGGCAGGAATCTGGTAAGTTGCACCACCTACTCTTCTACTTCTAACTTCAACTGGAGGCGTTACATTATCCAGTGCTTTATTAAAAACTGTTAAGGCATCTTCTTCTTCAAGTTTTTGCTCTACAATATCCATTGCATTGTAAAAAATATCAAACGCTAATTCTTTTTTACCGTGCATCATAAGGTTATTAACAAACTTAGTAACCCTAACGTTTTCGAAACGTGGATCAGGTAGTATTCGATGCTGTTTTGCTTTTCTTCTTCTCATCTTTTAATCTATCTCTTAAATTGATTATTTCTTAGGTCTTTTCGCCCCGTATTTAGATCTTCTTTGTGTTCTTCCTTCTACTCCTGCTGTATCTAAAGCTCCTCTAACGATGTGGTATCTAACACCTGGTAAGTCTTTCACTCTTCCTCCTCTAACTAACACGATACTGTGTTCTTGTAAGTTATGTCCTTCTCCTCCGATGTAGGCATTCACCTCTTTTCCGTTAGTTAATCTAACCCTTGCAACCTTTCTCATTGCTGAGTTTGGTTTCTTAGGCGTAGCTGTGTAAACTCTCACGCAAACCCCTCTTCTCTGTGGACAAGAAGTTAAAGCCTGTGACTTACTCACCTTCACTTTAGATGTTCTTCCTTTTCTTACTAATTGCTGTATTGTAGGCATATTTTCCTTATTTCTTTACACTATAATGGGGTGCAAATTTACAGTTTTTTTTAAATAAACCAACCCTTTTAGTATTGTTTTTTAAGATTATTGTCTTTTTTTTGAGCCAAACCACTTATCTAACTAAATAACAAATATTTACGTTAAAAAAAAATTTTAAAGCTCTATAGTTAGGCACAAAAAAGAGGAATACTTTTCTATTTGTCTTCTTTATTATCTTTAGGAAAGATAAAGATTTCTTCATTGTCTTTTTTCATCCAATATGTTTCACGAGCATACTTCTCCACATCATTTAATATAAGTTCTTTTTTTTCTTTTACATCTTTGATTCGTTGCTCAGTATAAGCCCAATCTTTTTCTAGTTGATTAATTTTGTTTTGGGTTTTAACAAGGGCGATTAGGTTAACATCTTCAAAAAATAGTATCCAAACAAACAGCACTAGAAAAGCTAGAATCCATTTGTTCTTTATTCGTTTCCAAACAAGAATGCTATATTTTTTAAGTTTACTCAACGTAGTTTATAATGTTTTAATAGAATCTAGAACTTTCGTTTTAAGCTGTTCTTTGTAGTTTACTAAATTTTCAGCTATTGTGTTATTATTTAGAGCAATTATTTGAGCAGCTAATATACCAGCATTTTTTGCTCCATTAAGTGCAACGGTTGCTACAGGAACTCCTCCTGGCATTTGCAGAATTGACAGAACAGAATCCCATCCATCAATTGAGTTGCTTGATTTAACAGGAACACCAATAACAGGTAGAGTAGTTAAACTAGCAGTCATCCCAGGTAAATGTGCAGCTCCTCCTGCCCCTGCTATGATTACATCAATCCCATTTTGCTTTGCATTTTGGGCGTATTCGACCATTCTAATAGGAGTTCGATGAGCAGATACAATCGTTAACTCATATTCAACTTTTAACTCTGTTAAAATATCGGCAGCTTCTTGCATGACAGGCAAATCCGATTTTGACCCCATGATAATTCCAACTTTACCCATTACTTACTACTTTAAGTGTTTCCTTTACCCAATTTGCTTTTTCTCTTGCAGTATTTAAATCTTTTGAGATTATAGTTGCGTGCCCCATTTTTCTAAAAGGTTTCGTTTCTTTTTTACCGTAGAGATGAACAAAAATATTCTTTTTTTTGATGAGTTGCTCTAATCCTTGATATGATACTGGTCCTTTATTATTTTTTTCTCCTAACAAATTAACCATTAGCCCTACACTAGATTGGTTTGTATTACCTAATGGCCAATTTAGAATGCTCCGCATATGTTGTTCAAACTGAGAAGTTTCGCATACTTCAATTGTATGATGACCACTATTATGAGGACGTGGAGCGACTTCATTAACCAATACATCTCCCTCCTTAGTCAGGAAAAGTTCTACTGCCAATAAACCAACCATTTCTAAAGAAGTTATAATCTTTTTAGCAATTTCTTGACATTTTTCATTTACAGATTCTGAAATATTTGCTGGTGAAAATAAAAACTCAACAAGATTTGCTTCATGATTGAATTCTTGTTCAACAGTATCGTACGTTTTGACTTCTCCACTTTCATTTCTCGCCACTATTACTGAAAGCTCTTTTACAAAATCTATTTGCTCTTCAATAAAAAAGTCATTCTTAAAAAAATCACTCTTTAGATCTTTTAAATCATTGATTATTTTAACTCCTTTACCATCATAACCTCCTTTTCTCGTCTTAGCTACAACAGGAAAACTTTTATGCTCTAATTTATCTTTATCGATAAACTCAAAGGGTGCAGTTGGTATATTATTTTTTTGATAAAACTCTTTTTGAGTTCCTTTATCTTTTATTAGCTCTATAACATTTGGTTGAGGATAGACTTTTACACCTCTACGTTGAAGTTCATAAAGAGCCTCTGTGTTTACATGTTCTATCTCTATTGTAACAATATCTAAATCTTTACCAAAACTTAATACATCTTCGTATTTGTTAAAATCACCTTTTGTGAAATTATTACATATTTTAGCCGATGAGCACTCACTATTTGGATCAAGAACATCAATCGATAGGTCGTAATTAATTGTTTCTTGGATAATCATTCTTCCAAGTTGACCTCCTCCTAGTATTCCTATTTTAATATTATTGGGGTTCATTTGCTTTGATTATATGACAAAGATATTTTTAATAAGCTGTAAGTTATTGTTAGCGTTATATTTTTTTTAACAACCCTATCTTAATCATAAAATTTTCAATTGGTTAAAGGAAACACTTTTACAATCTCTGGCGTAGGAAGTTACCACTGTTAAAAATCGATCCTTACAGTACTTAAGAGAAATGCTAATTTTATCCTATCTTTGAATCATCAATAATCATTTGTTTATCTATGGAAACAGCCACAGAAAAAGTTACAAGTGAAGTTTCTTTTAAGGACTTCCAGCAAGAAGTTTTAGCAGATTTTGAGTTAGCTTGCACGAGTAGAGAGTTATCTTTACTAGGTCGTAGAGAGGTTTTAACTGGTAAAGCAAAATTTGGAATTTTCGGAGATGGAAAAGAAATTCCTCAAATTGCTTTAGCTAAACAATTTAAAAATGGAGACTTTAGAAGTGGTTATTACAGGGATCAAACGATAATGATGGCTATAGGAGAATTATCTCCTAAACAATTTTTTTCTGGATTGTATGCTGATACAAATCAAGAAAACGAGCCTTTTTCAGGAGGGAGGCAAATGGGGGGTCATTTTAGTACACATACTATTAACAAAGATGGTTCGTGGAAAAATTTAATGGACAGAAAAAATTCTAGTGCTGATGCCTCTCCAACCGCATCACAAATGCCTCGATTATTAGGATTGGCATTAGCCTCAAAACTTTATAGAAAAAATACTGATTTACACGATTTAACAAGTTTCTCAAACAAAGGAAATGAGGTAGCTTTTGGTACTATTGGAGACGCTTCTACTTCCGAAGGACTATTTTTTGAAACAATAAATGCTGCTGGGGTTTTACAGGTACCAATGGTGATGTCTGTTTGGGATGATGGCCATGGGATATCAGTACCTAAAAAATACCAAACTACTAAAGAAAGTATTTCAGAAATATTAAAAGGTTTCGAAGAAACTGAAGAGAAATCTGGCTACAAAATATATAAAGTAAAAGGATGGGATTACCCTGGACTTTGTCAAACTTATCTTGATGCAACTAATTATGCTAGAAAACATCATACACCTGTTCTTATTCATGTTGAAGAAGTAACTCAACCTCAAGGACATTCTACTTCTGGCTCGCATGAGCGATACAAATCCAAAGAGCGATTAGAATGGGAAAAAGAATATGATGGGATTGCTCAGTTTAGAAAATGGATTTTAGGATATAAAAAAGAATACGGTAAAGAGCTCGCTACAGAAGAAGAGTTAGCTAATATTGAAAAGCAAGCAAAGAAAACAGCTAGAGATGCTAAAAAAGAGGCTTGGTCTGATTTTATTACACCTATAAAAAAAGAACAAGAAGAAGCTATCCAGTTATTAGGTCAGCTAGCTGAAGAATCAACTAATGGAGTTTTTATAAAGCCTTTAATTAATGAATTATCTGCTTTGACTGAACCTCAGAGAAAAGATATCTATTCAATCGTTAAAAAAGGATTTAGGTATACAATTACAGAAAACCTTGCGGTTAAAAAAGAGGTTTCCATTTGGTTATCAGCCAAACAAGATGAAAACAATGAACGCTACAGTTCTCATTTAATAGCAAAAACTTCAAATAATTCAACTTACATCGCTCCGAGTTATAATGATAATGAAGAGGTTGATGGTCGAATTATACTACGAGACAATTTTGAAAAGTTATTTGAAAATGATCCTCGAATAGTCACTTTTGGTGAAGATACAGGGTTTATTGGAGGAGTTAATCAAAGCATGGAAGGCATGCAAGAAAAATTTGGAAAACTTCGAGTAACAGATACAGGCATCAGAGAAGCCACTATTGTTGGTCAAGGTATTGGGTTAGCACTAAGGGGCTTAAAACCTATCGCTGAAATACAATATTTGGATTACTTGCTTTATGCCATCCAAATTATGAGTGATGATCTAGCAACTTTACGTTATCGAACAAAGGGAACTCAAAAAGCTCCGCTAATTGTTAGAACCAGAGGTCACCGTTTGGAAGGTATATGGCACAGTGGTTCGCCTATGGGAATGATTATTCACTCGCTTAGAGGAATGCATATTTGTGTGCCTAGAAACATGACACAAGCAGCTGGAATGTATAATACATTAATCAAAGGGGACGATCCAGCACTTGTTGTGGAGCCACTTAATGGCTACCGAACAAAAGAACAAAAACCTACTAATTTAGGCGAGTTTACTATCCCTTTAGGAATACCTGAAGTAACTAAAGAAGGAAGTGATATTACCTTAGTATCCTATGGATCTACATTTAACTTATGTGCAACAGCTGCCCAAGAATTAGAAGCTTTAGGGATAAGTGTAGAACTTATAGATGTCCAAACTTTGCTTCCATTTGATATAAATCATTTAATAAAAGATTCTCTGGCTAAAACTAACAAGTTATTAATTGTTGATGAAGACGTTCCTGGAGGAGCTTCTGGTTTTATGTTAGATGAGATTTTAGTTAAACAAGGTGGGTTTGAACTATTAGATGCAGCACCAGTTACCTTAGCAGCTAAGGAGCACAGACCAGCATATGGAACTGATGGCGATTACTTTTCAAAACCTAACATTGAGGATATTATAGAAACTGCTTATGGGATGATGCATGAGTATCGACCTAGGGAGTATCCTGCTTTATAAAGCATTTAAAATTTCTTCACGGTTACGTTTTTCCCCTTCTAAAATTTGGAAATTGTAGTGGTTAATCATTTCATGATAAATTTTAAATAACCCTTCCCTATCATTAGGACTCTCCCTTAACGGATCATATTTCCAAGTAATATCTGGGTAAGTTAAAATGTATCGCTGAGGAATTTGTTTTTGCCATAAATCAATGATTTCTTGATCAACTTCCCCATATTTTACTTCACTCCAAATTTTTATCGTAAGTAGATCAGTATCTGCTACTACTCTTCCATTATTTTCTATAGCATCTTGAATAAGATTATATTGTCCTTTAGCTATTTCTAAAAGATCTGCTTTTACATAGTCTCTATTAAGTTTGTTAAGGTACTCCCTTGCGTATTCAGGCACCCATTTTGCTCCAATTTTGTTTGCATACCACGTGCTCCAAGTTGTTTTTCCTGAGCATTCAGGACCTGTAAATACTATGAGGTTTTCTTTTAACATCCAATAATATCAGTTTAACTGATTTTTGTCAATATTAAAACGAAAATCCCTTTCATCAAAAAAAAATACCGTTTAACATTATTTGGTAATAAATATCTGTTTAAAACAACTATTTTTAATTAGATAATTAGGGCGAGTCTATTAAAAAACGAGTAAACCTATTTATTTAAAGTTAAATATAAATTCAAAACTCACTTCTCGATACATCACGCAAAAAGCGTGACACTCGAAGTGACAATTTTTTTTATTATGATTCGAAAAATTTTAGTCATTTTAGGTTTTATCCTATCGGTATTTATTACAGGTGTGATAATATGGGTACTTGTTCTTGTTTTTGGCGGACAACAACTAAAACCAAAAACAAACAATGACAATGCGCCTAAAATCCAAAAAGTTAGAGTCTCAAAAATATCTCCAGCAGAAATACAAACAATTATTCGAGGAGAAGGTCGTGTTTCAAGTAACACCATAATTAAAATAAGTAGTGAAGTCCAAGGGAAGATTATTTCTGGTAATCTAAAAAAAGGAACGCAAGTTTCGGCAGGACAAATTCTATTTAAAATAGACGCACAAGAGTATATTTTATCTATTAAAGCTCGAAAAAGTGCTTTTATGACTCAAATAGCTAGTATTTTACCAGATGTTCAACTCGATTATTCTTCTAGTTTTTCAAAATGGAATGATTACTATGCTTCTATTGATCCTGATAAAGCATTACCTGAAATTCCTTCTTTTAGTACAACTAAGGAAAAAACATTTATCGCTTCCAAAGGAATACTTACTGAATACTATACCATAAGGGGTATGGAAGAGCGACTCACTAAATATATACATTATGCTCCATTTAGTGGGACCATAACAAACTCTTATGCTGATGTAGGTATGATTGTAAACCCTGGAAGTCCATTAGTTGATTTGATCAAACAAGGAGTTTTAGAAATTGAAGTTCCGCTATCAAAAGAAGAAAGTAAAACAATAAAAGTTGGTCAAACTGCTCAATTAGTTAATAAAAGCACTGGAGAAAAATACACCGGAAGGGTTAATCGTATGGGGAAGTTTATCAACCCGAATACGCAATCGATTCCAGTTTATGTAACGGTTAATAATTCAGAAGGTTTATTAAATGGAATGTATTTAGAGGCTAGTTTTGATGCCTTTAAACATCCAGATGCAATTAAATTACCTTTAGATGTAATTAAAAATTCAACTATTCATTTGTTAACTGATAGCTTGGCCATTCCAAAACAAGTGAACATTTTATCGTCTGACAATACACACGCGATAGTTTCTGGAGTTTCTAATGATGATGTGATTATCATGGAAACATACACGAATGTGAGTGATAGTATTAAAGTTTCACCCGTTTTCATAAAGAACTAATTTATGAGAAAAGTAGTTGCATTTTTTATACAAAACCCTATATGGTCTAACGCAATTATTGTGTTAACGGGGTTATTTGGGCTGATTAGTTTATTTATTATGCCCCACTCCTTTTTTCCAGAGACTACTCCAAGAAAAGTGTTTGTTAATACCTTTTATCCTGGTGCATCTCCACAGGAAATGGAAGAAGGTATTACCATTAAAATTGAACAAGCATTAAAAGGATTAAATGGAATTGAAGAGATTGAGTCTACCTCATCAGAAAACACCTCTTCAATTACAGTTACAGCTTATACTGAAACCGATTTAGAAGAACTAAAACAAGAAGTTGAAAGTGCTGTATCCTCCATCAACTCCTATCCTGCTGGAGCTGAAAAACCAATTGTTACAAAACAAAAAACCAGAGGAATGTCTTCCATGGTTGCTGTTGTATCTTTAAGCGGTCCTAATGACTTATTCGAACTAAAAAAACTTGCAGATGATGTAGAATATGATTTTAGGGATATTGAGGGATTATCACAGGTTACTGTAAACGGACTACCAGATTTAGAAATTGTTGTAGAAGTAAAGGAAAGTGAATTAAACAAGTATAACATCAGCATTAATGAAATTTCTAATGCCATACAAGCAAACAATTTAGATCTATCAGCAGGTACTATTAAAACTCCAACCGAAGAATTTACTATTAGGTCCAACGCACGGGAAAACGAAGCAGAAAAAATCAAGCAAATAGTTGTTCGATCACTTCCGGATGGACAAAAAATCATTTTAGGTCAAATTGCTGATGTAAGCATGAAATTCTCCGAAACACCTTTTAAGATTACTTCAAAAGGAAAGCGGATGATGACATTTAATGTTTCTAAGCTTCCCGAAGAAGATTTAGCTACTATTTCAAAAGGAGTCGAAAATTACGTTTCAGAATTTAATCGAAAAAACAAAGCAAAAGGACATCAACTAGAAATCACCTTTCAATTTACCGATATGCTAAATGAGCGAATTGCTTTGCTAGGTAAAAATGGTATCGTTGGATTGTTTTTAGTACTGGTAACCTTAGGATTCTTTTTGAGCTTACGTTTATCGGCATGGGTTGCTTTTGGAATTCCTTTTTCTATGTTAGGCATGATTGCTATTGGAATGCTTTATGGCATGACAATCAATATGATTTCATTGTTTGGGATGATCTTAGTAATAGGAATTTTAGTTGATGATGGTATTGTAATAGCCGAAAATATTTATGCCCATTTCGAACGAGGAAAAACCTCCTATCAAGCAGCACTCGATGGTACAATGGAAGTGTTACCTTCCGTATTTACATCAGTACTTACAACAGTTGTTGCTTTTGGTGTGCTTTTATTTGTTGGTGGTGAAATGGAAATGATGGAGGAAATGGCTTTTGCGGTAGTCGCCTGTTTATTGTTCTCACTAATTGAAGCTTTTTTAATTCTCCCCTCCCACTTAGCACATAAATCAATGCTTAGTGAAAGCAAAGTTGGATGGTACAAAAAAACGAGAGATAAAATAAATAAAGGTATTACGAAAGTTACTGATTGGTACGGTAAACAACTAACCAAAATTGTTAAGCGTTTTTGGGGGTGGACTTACATTCCTTTGATATTCATCATTATCATAATGGGTTTATTTGCTACTGGCTATATCAAAAGTACCTTCTTCCCTAACATACCTTTTGATAAATTAAATTTAGAAGTTGCCTTTAAACCTGGTGAACGTGAAATGAAAACAGAAGCCTTTTTGAAAGCTTGTGAGCAAGACATTTGGGAAGTTAATCAAGAATTTATTGATAAAACTGGCGACACATTAATAACAAATTGTTTTGTTGGTATTGGTTTTACTGAAAGTTTAGGAGAAGCTGGTGGTCATGCAGGGAAAATCGATATTATGCTAGATATGGAAGGTAAGTCCATTTCTAGTAATGAACTAGCGAATGCCATTCGTGAAAAGCTTGGAGAAAAAAAATCCATTCCTGAAAAACTTATTGTTTCTGGAGAAAATAGATGGGGTTTTCCAATCCAATTGTCTTTAACGTCAAAGTATACGGATAAACTAAGAGAAGTTACCGACAAAATAAAAGCAGAAATGAAAGAAATGCCCGAACTAAAAGAAGTTAGGGACAATCAAGGTGTTGGTAAGCGTGAAATTTATCTTGAGCTAACAGACCAAGCAAAACTATTAGGCTTTACTCATTTGAGTTTATCCAATCAAATTAGACAAGCTTTTTATGGACAAGAAGCACAGCGACTTATTGTTGGTGTTGATGAAGTAAAAGTTTGGGTTCGTTTTCCCATGGAAAGCAGAGAAAGTTTAGATCAGTTAAAGAATTTAAAAATTCAAGATTTACAAGGAAACAAGTATCCATTATCGACTTTAGCTAACTTAACTATCGAAAGAGGAATCGTAGCGATAAAACATATCAACGGAGTTAATAATATTTTCGTTTATGCAGATCAAGTAGATCCAAAAGCTTCTACTACCGAGTTAACAAGTAAAATTAATAACGAAATCGTTCAAAAGTATACAGCTCAATATCCTGAAGTAACCTTCAAATTTAAAGGACAAGCTGAAAGAGCAGAAAAATCGGGTAAATCTATGATGGTTATGTTTATTTTAGCCATTATCATCATTATGGTAATATTATCCCTGAACTTTGGCTCTTTTTCTCAGGCTTTAATGATATTACTAGTTGTTCCTGTTGGTTTTGCAAGTGGTGTGCTTGGACATGGTATTGAAGACAATCAAGTGAGTATGTTAAGTGCTTGGGGATTTATTGCTTTACTTGGAATCTTAATTAACGATGCTGTAGTGCTATTAGATACCTATAATCGACAAATTAAATTAGGATGGGAAGTACAAGACGCTGCCATTTATGCTGGTAAAGCACGATTTAGACCGATTATTTTAACATCCATCACTACTGTTGCAGGATTATACCCATTAATACTTGAAGGTAGTTTTCAAGCAGCCTTTTTAAAACCAATGGCTATTGCCATTGCTTATGGAGTATTATTTGGTACATTCTTTATTTTAGTATTCTTCCCTCCTCTTATATGCTTTGTTAATGATTTAAGAAGAATATTCATTTACTTATGGCGAGGCAAACGAATGTCTGCTACAGAATCAGAGCCAACACAAAGAACCATTAGACGACTAAATGAATTTAATGATTAATCCTATGAAGAAGATTTTAGCATATATTTTCACTGTATCTATTTTGTTACTGCTTTCCTCAACAGGAAATAGTCAAAAGCAGTTAACGCTATCGCAATGTATTGAATTAGGTTTAGCTAATAATTATCAAATTCAAATTGTAAAAAAGCAAACAGAAATAGCAGAGAATAATGATAATTGGGGAATGGCAGGTAGATATCCTTCTATTGGTGTGAGCATTGCACAAAACAATAATATCTCAGATCAAAGTCAAAACCCTACTTCTTTTATTCAGGAATTACTCATCTCTAATTCGGTACAGGGAGGTGTTCAATTAAATTGGACCTTATTTAATGGTTTTGCTGTCATGGCTAACAAAGAAAAATTAGCACAACTAAAAGAGCAATCTAAAGGGAATGAAGCAATGGTAGTTGAAAACACTATACAAGCAATTACATTGGCTTATTACAATGCTTTGCTACAGAAGGATAAACTTACTTTAATTGGAGAAGTAATGAGTTTATCTTTTGATCGATATGAGTATTATGAATTAAGTAAAAACATCGGAACATCTACTAGTTTTGAAACGTTACAGTTTAAAAATGCTTTTTTAACCGACTCATCGAACTACTTATTACAAGAATTAGCTTATGAAAATGCGTTAAGAAGTCTAAAGCAACTCATGCTTGTTGATGAGAATACTGAAATTAAGTTAACAGATAAACTACGTTTTGAATCCCAATCCTATGATTTAGCTGATTTAAAAACAAAGATGTTAACCAACAACACAAACATTAGAAACCAATACATCAATTTGGCGATTATGAAGCAAGAACTAAAAATTGCTCGATCTAATTTATATCCTGTATTTGATTTTTCACTTGGAGCTAATGCAACAAATAGTCGTTTTAAAATTGCAGATTTTCCTGCTCAAAATGGTTTAAACATTAACTATTATGCGAACTTTTCTTTAAGCTATAACCTATTTAACGGTGGAAAAGTTAAAACTCAAATTCAAAACACAAAAATCCAAGAAGAGATTTCTAATTTGAACATAGAAGATGCTAAAGTAAACTTAACAACCCAACTAAACACTCAATACCAGTTATTTGAGGCAAGAAAACAAATCTTAAAGCTTTCTAGAGACATCTTTAATAACGCAAGAGTAAATCTATCTTTGGCTGAAGAACGCTTTAAGGCAGGAATTATCAACTCTTTTGATTACCGTGATTTACAGCTTGCATTTTTAAATACGGGTATTGCTTCATTAGAAGCGACCTATGAATTAATTGACGTAAACACAGAGCTTACCAGAATCACAGGAGGCTTAATTCAGGAGTAATTTTCTGCAACAAACTAAAATAATTTTCGTAAAAATGGTTGAAAATCATATCCATGAAAAATTATATTCTACTTCTATCCTTTTTATTTTCGATAACTGTTTACGGTCAGCAGTCTAAAGGGAATCGAACATTAGCCTACCAAGTCGATTTGGCAGAAAATGGCAACTATGACTCTTCTTTACTTTATGCCATTGATGCTTGCATGGAATCTGTTCATTTGTTTTTTACATGGAACGATCTAGAAAGTGACACTGGCAATTTTAACCAAAGCTTTATTACTGGATTTCTAGATCTAATTGATTTTTATTACCCTGCGTATAATTTAGAAGTTGAACTTCAAATGGCAACGATAAATACTGTTTCCAGAACGTTGCCCAATGGATTAGATACCGTTAATTTTTCGGATCCACTGATGATTTCATACTTTAAAAGAGCACTAGATACGGTTTTTTCTCATCTTCCCAATTTAAAATTATCCGCATTAACAATCGGAAATGAAACTGACGTTTACTGGGGAATTGATAGTTTGCAATATGTAGATTATAGTATTTTTATTGATTCTATTCGCGTCTATGCTAAACAAAAGTATTTTGCCTTACATGGAGAAGATTTAAACATAGGGGTTACATTAACACATCACAGTTTAGTTGATCCTTACCTTTCAAACCTTTGTAAAATCGTAAATAATAAAACTGATATCGTATCAACTACTTACTACCCTTTGGAAAGTAATTTCACCATGAAGCCACCTTCAGCTGTATTTACAGATTTTCAAGAGTTGGTTACTGCTTATCCCGATACCAATCAACCTATTTACTTTGCTGAATGTGGGTATTCCTCTAGTGATGTTTGTAATAGCAGTGAAGCTTTGCAAGCGCAGTTTTACGAAAATGTGTTTGACGCATGGGACACATATCAATCAAACATTAAGTATTTGACTATTTTTAAAACAAATGATTGGAGTCATGCTGAAGTTGCCGCACTTGTTCCCTATTATGGCATCTCAGACACTGCTTTTTATGAGTATTTAAGAACGCTAGGTATTAGAACGTATCCTGGAAATGGAACAAATAAACTAGCCTATGAAACCATTAAATGTGAATTAAATACAAGAAACTGGTGCGCTACAAGTTGTAACCAATCAACTAGTATGAATAATCTTAACGAGACTAACATAAGCATTTATCCTAATCCAACTTCCAACGAATTAACAATAAAATCAACAACAGCTGTTCAAACCATACAACTTATGGATGTTACTGGCAAGGTTGTTTTATCAAGCAGTGAGCATTCAATCCAATTAACTGAGTTGATCTCTGGAACTTATTTTGTAACACTATTTTTGTCAGATGGAAAAATTCATCAGCAAAAAATTGTGAAGCTTTAGACTTACTACTTTTTATCCTTCACTTGATAATCAGCTCGAACACCCGTTTCTTCTTTTAGTGGGAAATATGCATCTTCCCATGATTGTCCATAAGCTTCTGGAGAGAGATACTTACCTTTCTTTTCTTGAGGTTTGTCGTACTCTACTACTGTACTAAATGGGTTAGCTTGAACAGCCTTGTCGTTTCTTTGTCCATACACATTCCAAGAAATTTTTTGTCCGGGTTGACCACCTGCAATAACAAATTGTCCATTTTGGTTAACTTCTGTTTTTATGAAAGCGTTACTAGCAGAACCTATAGCAGTTAATTGATAAGAAAAGTCTTTATTTAGTGCAGTAAAATAGTTTGGCAGCTCAACTACTGCTTCTCCATTAGCATCTAACACAGCATTTCCTCTATAAAAGTTCAATACCTCTGGCGATTCCATAGAGTAGTGTTTCAATATTTTATTATCTGGATCAAGTGGGTGATCAATTACAAAAGACTTGGTTCCAGTTGCACCAGAATTACCTCCTGCAAAAACTCCCCATTGATTACCAATACCATATACACCAGTACTTAAACCCGTTGGGTTTGTTGCCCTAGCTAGTATTCCATACTTTTGCCCTGTAAAAGCTCCTCCAGCCCCATCGTTTAGAGGTAATGTGTAAGTAACTTGTCCGTTACCAGATCCTATAATACCAACACCCTCCAGCACATTTACAGACGCTCCAAGTGCTCCATGATAACCTGTAAACGCTCCTCCACTACCAGTAGTTGATAATAATGGTGTTACTCCGCTTGTAGCTGTTGCAATACCATTACCATTTGACTGTGTATTTCTTCCATCGATAGCTGGAGAAAAAGAAGCTGTAACCGCAGTAATTGGTGGGTCTGTTCCTACCCCAGTATTAACTGCCTGAAAAGCTGGTGCATTTCCATCATGAACAATAAATACACCTCCAGTTGTTCCTGTTGCTCTCGTAACAATATTTGCACCTCCTGTGGTTGTAGTTCCAACTAATAGCTCACCAGCTGTTGAAACTCTTAAGACTTCCGTATTATTTGCTCTAACAACTACATCATTATTGTCAGTCGTTCCTAAAAAATTTGTCGCAGGGTTTGTTCCAGCATTTCCTAGTAAATCCCAACTACTACCTCCTGCTCCTAATGAAGATAACGGTACAGATAATGTTCCACCACCATCTATGATTTCTAGGTTTGCTCCGTTTACTTGGAAAGTAGTATTATACTCATTACCTACAACAGTATCTAAATCGTTTCCTGAACCTCCTGTTTGCAAAGAAGAAAGTGGTACAGTTAACGTTCCTCCATTATCCGTTATTTCTAGATTAGATCCATTGACTTGAAAAGAAATATTATTTCCTCCACCACTACCACTTGGTAATGTGCTAGCTGGTCGTAATCTTAAAACACCATTCGCATCAACGACAACAAAATTTGAATCCAAACCATTGGCTAAACCTTCTATCCTAACTGGATCAACAACAGTAACAGGTGGTTTAACATGAAAAAAAGTAGAAGGAGTGGTTGTACCAACACCTACATTTTGACTATATCCAATTGACACTATTCCAATTGACACTATACAACTAAATAAGAAAATTATTTTTTTCATAACACTGCAATATTTATACCATAAATATATATGATATATTGAAATACCACACATCTGCTAAAAGATAATGCTGTGAACTGCATTTTTTTTACGTTGAAATGCAGTTCTTAAAAAAACTTAAACGATTAAAATATTATTTGGAAGGTTACGTTAATTTAATAACTTTGAAAAACAAAGTTCTTTTTATGAGCAATAAACATCATCAAGACATCACCCACATCAGAAAAATGATGGAAGGCTCGACAAAATTTATGTCGCTTTCGGGGTTATCAGGAATTTTCATTGGACTATATGCTATTATTGGAGCAATATTAGCCTATTTTATTGTTCAAGATCATTTTATAGCTTACAATGGTCATATTAGAATAACTAAAGATATTATTAAGCAAATGTTTGCTATTCCTCTTGGAGTTCTATTACTCTCTTTAGCTACTGCTTATGTTTTAAGCAAACGAAAAGCTAAAAAACAGCAATTTCCTTTTTGGAATAAAACAGCAAAGAAGATGATAATTAACATGGCTATACCTCTAGCTATTGGAGGAATTGTTGTTTTAGGACTTATTTATCACAGATATTATATATTAATCCCTGCCGCTACTCTACTCTTTTATGGATTAGCCTTGATTAATGCAAGCCACTACACTCTCAAAGAGATCAAGGGATTGGGTATTGTTCAATCGTGTATTGGACTATTAAGTCTGTTTGATTTAGGTTACGGTATTGTTTATTGGGCGATTGGTTTTGGGTTGATGCATATTGTTTACGGAATTTACATTTATTTTAAATACGAGCGAATACGTTAACTTTACGTGTGGGAAAGATTGACCAAATAAATAAAGCTTTTGAAAGCAGGGTTCGCCTTGGTATCATGTCGGTGCTTGTGGTAAACGATTGGGTGGATTATAAAGAAATGAAAGAGTTGTTAGGTGTAACAGACGGAAATTTGGCTAGTCATATCAGTGCACTAGAAAAGAAAGAGTTTGTAACTGTTAGGAAAGCATTTATTGGTAAAAAACCGAACACCAGTTATGCTTGTACGAAAAAAGGAAAGGAAGCTTTTGAAGAACACATTAATGCATTAGAAAAGCTTATCAAAGGGATATAATATTTTTTTGATCTATTTACTTTGAATTTCAAAGTTATTTGAATTATGAGGAATAAATTTTATAAAATACTATTTTTTGCATCCGAAGGATTGTATAGACGCTATTTTAAGCGAAAGAAAAGAGCTTGGAATATTACCAAGAGTGATTTGAGTGTATTTAAAGATGATCAATTAGGGCATGCTTATTATTCCTTTTTACTTGATAATGAACTGGACATTCTTCCAAAATTTGAGCGTCACGATATCATGCATGTACTTACCTCAACCAATACAGAGGTGAAAAATGAAGTTGCTCTGCAATACTATTTATTGGGTAACGGAAAGCTCAGTGTTTATCAAATTTTTGTATTGATCTCTAGCATAGGTTTTATTAATAAGCTGCCACTATTTATTCGCTCGTACAGAAAAGGAAGGTTAGCACTCCCCTTTCATCACCTCTCTTATGAGAATATGCTTCATATAAATACGAACGATTTGATTGATCAATATAATATTCAGGAGTTATGAAGGCTGTTTATATAATAGTTAACCTATTATTATCCTTATCTATCTTTCTATTTTTTGATAGATTTTGGATTTTATTAATTATCCCTTTTGGCATTATATTTCTAGTTACTTTACCAATACTATCATTGATATTAGCGGGGCTTTACAGCTATGACCGTTCATCTAAAGAATCTTATTATTTTTTAGAAACAATAGTGCTTCAACTCACAACACTATTTTTTGTGTTCGGCATATATGGAAAAGTCTTTGTTCATGAAGAGATAATGATACTATTGTATTTGCTTGTCTTCTTCTCAATCATTACCTCGAATATCGAGCATTCAATAGGTATCATTTATCATCTTCAAAAGAACTTTATTATCATAGGAATGATAATTAATATTCTAGTCATTATAAATTTACCTTTTCTCTTATTCTTCATTAATGGTCCCTTTTTGCTATTCCTTTTAGTCTTTTATTTAAAGTACTATCAGGATAAAACCATCCTTTATTTTGTATTAAATGTGATAGTATCATTTGTAATAATCTTTGAAGCTTTCTTAGTCTATAAAATAATTAGTAGTACCGAAATCAGCTTAAACATTATCAATTTAAAACCTACGCTATGAAAACAAAAAACATCTTTTTTTCCATTTTATTAGTCCTTAGTAATATTGTGTTTTACAAGCAAGGTATTGGAGTTAACTTTCTTCTCTTCCACTTGGTCTATTTGATCTATTTATTAGTTTCTCAAAGGGATAATCTAAAAACTTCCTCTTATATATTGTTAGGAGCTACTACTCTTTCAAGTATTTGCATTGCTTTTTATGGAGATGGCTATAGCCTCAGTATTTATCTCGTTACTCTTATTATTTTACAAGGGACATTAATGTATCAAAACTATCAACTATTATCGGGATTATTGCATCAGTTTTTATCCTTCATTTTGGCTCCAATTTTATTTTTTAAAGATAATGGAACACCTAAAATTAATACGCTTCTAAAAAAGTATTGGATTGTAATAACCACGATACCAGTAATCATGCTTTTTGTAGCTATGTATGCTTTTTCAAATAAACTCTTTGCTGACTTTATAGCATCCATTGACTTATCATTTATTTCTATTCAATGGATATTGTTTAATGTAGATGTTATCATTTGGCTATATGGATTAATTTATAATGTAGAATTAAAGTGGCTTGAAGAGACAAATGATGCTAATAAACTTAGTGAAACTATAAGTATCACTAATGAAAAAACAAATAGTCATTTAGTTACTGCTGGCTTATTCTTATTAGGTTCTTTGAATATAATTCTATTACTATCCAATGTACTAGACATTTATAGCCTGACTCAAAAAGAAATAGATGCCTCTTATAGCCGTATGCTTCACTCAGCAATCAACATGCTTATTCTTTCCATCATTTTAGCGATATCTATTGTCCTGCTCTTTAATTACAAACGAGAATTACTTGGTGAAAATAGAAAGTGGATGGATATGCTTACCTACGGTTGGATTGCACAAAACATTGTTTTAGTAGGTATTTGTGTATACAAAAATTGGTTATACATCAGTGAGTACGACCTTACCTTAAAACGAATTGGCGTGTATGTTTATTTAGGTTTGTGTTTAATCGGATTAGCATTTACGATAATCAAAATTTCCAAAAACAAAACTAACTGGTATTATTTCAATAGACTAACTATTAGTTTTATCGTTTGCATAGCTTGTTTAAGTCCGATTGACTGGGAAAATTATATTATTGACTACAATGTACATGCTGCACTAGCTAAAGGTATAGAGCCAGATTGGAGGTATTTATTTTCATTTAGTGACCGAACAATACCTAAACTTCTAGCTCTAGAAGAAGAATTACCAAACAACAAAACATTAGAACGTTACAACAGGCGTAAAACCCGACTCTTTTTAGCGAAAGACAATATACAATGGCCTTCTTACACGTTGACTTATTTAAAGACAAACGAAAGTATTTTCAACCATTATGAATAAAGAAGTCAAACGTATTATACTTATTGCAATCGGAACTATACTAGTATGTTTTTTTTACTTTCTAATCATGTTTGTTCTTACACTGCCTCATGACTTTTCAGCTATTAATTAAAACTTAACCTAAATGAATAAATCAAAGCAAACAATTGCTATTTTAATCTTATCTGTCATTTGTATTATCTTATTAGGATTTAGAGTACAACACACTGGAAGAATAACATATATCTTTTTGATATGGAATTTATTCTTGGCTTTTATACCCTATGGTATTTCTCTTAAAATGGATGTTTCCAAATCTAAATGGAAGCTATTGGCCTATGGAGGAATATGGCTGGCCTTTTTTCCTAATGCCCCATACCTTATCACAGATTTTGTTCATCTTCCTCATAGAACATCGCCTACTTTTTGGATTGATTTAAGCTTATTAACTATGTTTTCTGTCGCTGGTTTTATGCTAGCTACTCTTTCCCTAAAGAAAGTGCACCAAGTATTACATCAATTTTTTAATAGGTTAATTAGTAATGTTATTCTAATTAACCTCATTTTACTTTCAGGATTTGGCATCTACTTAGGCAGAATACTACGGTGGAACAGTTGGGATATAGTTACAAACCCTAAAGGACTATTTGTTGATATTGTCCATATTTTTCAATCTAAAAAGATGTTATTTGAAGCTGGAGGTTTTACACTTTTATTTGGGTTGTTGATTGGATCGGTGTATTATAGTTATCATTTAACCATAAATAAAGAAACTGTATCAAACTAAAAAAGCCTCTCAAATGAGAGGCTTTAATCAATCAAAATAGACAAGTAAACTACTTGATCTAAAACAAATTAATTTTTTACAAGCTTTTTGATTGTTGTTTTTTGACCTGTTACTATCTCTACGTGATATAAGCCAGTATTTAAGCTTTCAATTGATATGTTTGATTTCGTTTCTGATATTACTAACTGACCTGTAGTTGAATAAATATTCACTCGGTTGATTGGTTGATCAGCTTTAATTGAAAATGCCTCAACGGCTGGGTTTGGATATAAAACGATGTCTGATTTGGTTGTAATTTCTATACTTGAAACTTGCGAACCATATTCATAAGCTCCTCTATCAACTGCATTTCCTGACACTCTATCGTTCCCTAATATATCAACTATCGGCACCCAAGACTGTACGCCAACTAATGAGCCAGAATCTATAGCAGGTGAACCCGCTGACAAGCTAAAATCATCATTAGACGGATCATTAAATAACGGATCATTTGTAGAGTTATTTATATCTATTGCTGAATCAATATTATGTCCATTTTCAAGTATATTATTTCTTAGGGTTACATTATCAAAAGGACGCTTGGTTAAACTAGCCCCCATATCAGTGATATCCATTATACTATTTACTCCATTTCCATTACCATTACCATAAAAAATATTATTTTGAGCTACCATTGATGTTGTTGAGTTTAGATTGTAACATCTTAATACTCCCCATGAGTCATGTTGATCACCATAACTGTTGTTAGCAACTGTATTATTGATAAACTTAAAATCAAAGTTTGTACTGTTAGCACCAACAAATAACACAGTTCCAAAATCTTGAGTTTGACCATTTAGGGAATTCAAAGCATAATTATTATGAAAAAGGGAGTTTGTAATAGTTAAATCTATTTGTCTTCCACTAAATGCTCTAAAGTGACCAACTACCGAAGATCTACCTGAGTTATCGTGAGCTATGATATTGTTTAGTTCAATTCTCATATCACTAGGTCCTGCCTCATTAACAAATGACATAGCACCTCCTTGGATAGCATAATTATCGTAAAACTCAATATTATTTAATACAACGTGTGTAACATAATCATTAACATCTATTCCTCCTCCTACGGATTCAAAATTAGGATAATTACCGCCATCTGCAGAACCACCTGTTATTTTAATTCCATCGATATAAGAATAATTTATAACATCAGAAGAAGAGCCAAACGGTCCTGAAAAAACAGTATAAGAGTTATCACTAGTATCACCTACTAAACCTATATCTCCACTAAAAATTGTTGGATATAAATCCCAATCCCTCTCATTAATTGATGTTTCTGTTCCATTACCAGAAAAACCACCATATACTTTTATGGAATCAGTTAACCATCCAAAGGTTACAAATCTATCGGTTGTATTTCTTTTATACTCTCCTTGAGCAATCCAAACCTCGTTACCATCTACCGTGCTAAAGAAAGCATCTTGTGGATCTGTAAAGGCGTCTGCCCATGAGGCTCCGTTATTATTTCCTGTAGCGTTTGGATTTACGTATACAATGTTAGAAGCATATGGATAAGCAGGAGGTGTCCAAGCGGGAGTATTTTGAATTAAATCAATCGTTGTTGGGTCTATCACAGTATCATATAATCTAACATCATCAATAGCCCCTTTAATATTATTATTTGAAGGAGGCGATGGCCAGTTCGTTGCATCCACTATGCCAATATTAGTATTTGGAAAAGCATCAGTAGATATAGGCACTGTAGTAGTACCTATTAATTGATTATCTAAATATAATTTTTGACCACTGTTATCTCCAGTTATCACTACATGATGCCATAAGGAGTCTGTTAAAACATAGTTCGTTTGGCTTACACTTCCTTGGCTACCATCCCAATATTTTCCATGCAACCTTTCATCTTCTCCAATATATAAGATGGGCGCATAAGTTCCTGGTCCATCGTTATGACCTATCAAACCTCCTGGCTCTGAAGTAATAAACCAAAGAGAGATTGATCTTTCTGGACTATCACTTAATCCAGTAGGTAAGTTCACATATGCGTTTGAATTAAATGAGATACAGCTATTTATGTTCCCATGCCTGTCGGTAACATAGCTTACAGTTGTACCAACCAAAGATCCATCATTACTGTTATATGAGTCATTTACATTTCCGTCAAAACGATAGTGAGCTAGTAAGCCATTAGAGACTTGAGCATTTGAAATAGAGGATAATCCGCAAAGCAATGCCGCAGAAAGTAATACTTTTTTCATTTATTAAAATTTTATTAATTCGAACTAAAAGTAGGATAGAAAATGTGTGTTTATTAATCTAATAGACCAATGGTACAATTAAGGGAACTAATGGACATAAAAAAGCCACTAATTGGTTAATTAGTGGCTTATAAAGCACGAAAATATTGATCGTACTAAAAAGATACCTTTTGTTTTACTTCACGATATTCACCGTCTCTACCATAATTTGCAGAAATACCACCTGGTGCCCCTCCTTTAACGTCATATTTTATCCTAAATGACTGTACACTTGGATCTTTATAAACGATAATATCACCTCCATCACCTCCATCATAGGGTCTACCATCTGCTTTGCCTCCTTTACCTCCATAAGTTTTCACTACCATGCTTGCTGTTGGTTCTAAAGAAAACTCTTTTAATTTAGCACGATCAGCTGTACTAGTTAATTTAACCCTTAACACTGGCTTTCCAGTTACACCATGCTTTTCTTGCTTTATTTCTATTTCCACATCCTCTCCATCTTCGCCTGCAGAACCGCTCCATCCTCTTCCGTACAAATAAAACACGGGTCCTTTGTTATAACTTAATGCTTCACTTGCATTTGCTTTAATATTATTGTTGTGCTTAGATACTATTGATACTTCTACAGCATCTCCTTTTATAAATCCAGACTCCAAATTTCCATTGAAATCAGTCTTATAATTTTTATTTATTTCATAATCCTCATAAAATCCTTGGTTAGCTGTTGTTATGACCGTTCCATCCGTAAGTGTTGTTTCAATATCAAAATTTACAGACATAAAGTTGCCGTTTTCTTTAGGTAGCTTAATAATAACCTTCGCTGACTTGATATCCTTGTCGTGTAAGCCATACTTTGCCTTTCTATCGGCTGCCTTTTCCTCCGCTATTCTCTTTCTTTCTGCATTTGCAGAAGCTACATCTTTATTAATAATTGTTGAAGTATACTTTTGATACGCTTCAATCTCAGCAACTAGTTTACTCATTGGCTGTTTTTCTCCCAATACAGAAGCTATGAAAATTTTTCCTTCATCATTCGTAGCATACGTAACTATTGTATTCTCATTTAAATACAATTTCCTGCCAGATGTTATTCCTTTAAAGCCGATCACTTTATCTGAGTCGTCATTTTTTATTGGTCCAAATTTTCTATTATCTATTGCGAATTGTTGATAAGAGTCTCCATCTTTCTTAACAATTATGTTCACAGGATCTTTTCTGTAGTATTTATTGTCTTTTGAGCTCCAAAAACTATGTTTAACATTTTTTTTACCGTCCCATGCATCGACATAAGTCATCATATCCTCAAACACAACACCTTCATAATCTGAGCTATAATCTTTATTATTGCTTGCTCCCCCATCCAGAGAAGCATTCATTTTTTCCTTTGCAGCCTTAAGCTTTTCTTTCCACTTTTGGGCATTTGCTGGCTGTACAGCAAAAAACATGGTTACGGATACGAGTAAGATACTTTTAATATTCATAAGTGTATTTTAATTTCTCTAAAGAAAGTCTAGCGTAAAGCATCAGACAAATTATATGAATGAATGAGCTAAAACGATAAACTAATGGACAAAAAAATTTAACTATTGATATTGTAATTAGTAAATACTGAGTTTTGATCGCCATTACGTGGTTATTCTAGTATTAAATGGAAACCTTTAAAAGTAATTATTCTTTTGACTTTCTTATTTCTTTATTTTTTTATTGGTAAAAGCTTCTAATTCCCCTTTTTTGTATTTGGATAATTTAGCTGTGACGTGATTGGAAAGTTCAATAACCCCTTTTGTTTTAGCATAAGAAAGAATATGGTTTTTGTTGATATACCAAGATTTGTGCGAACGAAAAAACAAGTTATTGCTTGGAAAATAGCTTTCAAATGCTCCTATATTTTTACTAACAAGAATAGGTTTTTCATTTTCTAGTGTATATACTTTTGAATAAGTCCCTTCTGCTTCTACTGCTATTATTGAATCCAGATTTACTACCCGTTTTTTACCTACTTCATTTAGCGTAATTTTCACCTCTTGGTTAGATGAAAGACTTTCAATCAGCTTTTTATACTTGTGGTACTGCTGCTTTAATTTTATTGTATCTGTTACTTTTTCTAGTGTTTGATCCAGCTTGCCTCTGTTAATTGGCTTTAAAAGATAATCTATCGCATTGATTTCGAAAGCTTTTATTGCATACTGGTCGTAAGCTGTTACAAATACAATATCAAACTCTACTTCTTCGAAGAATTGGATCAACTCATAACCAGGAAGTTCTGGCATTTCAACATCTAAAAAGACGACATCAGGTTGTGTTTGATTAATAACTTCAACTGCTTCCCTAACGCTAGATGCTACTCCAACAATCTCAGTTTCTTTTGTTGATTTGGATAAAAGCATACTCATCACCTCAACGGCATCAAGTTCATCATCAACGATTACTGTTTTTATAGACATATGTAAATGTAAAATCTTACTTACTTGTTACTACATAAAGTTAACTAATGGAATCTCTGAATTAATTAATGGACATTATTTTTCTTAAAAGGAAGGTTTAAAACGATTTCTGTACCTATGGGGTTATCACCCTCGTATAGATCATGAACGTTGTAGTTGAAAACATCGTTATACTGCTCACTTAAAATAGTTAATCTTTTATCAATTGCACTCATTGAAAATGATTGGTGTTCCTCATTATTAGATTGGTTAAATTTTGTTGAGGCCTCCCTACCGATCCCATTATCTCTAATCGTACAAATGAGTTCATCCGTAAGCTGAAATGTGATATCGATTCTTTTCTTACCTTTTTTATGTAGCAAACCATGTTTTAGAGAATTTTCTATAAACGGTTGAATGAGTATTGAAGGGATTTGAATACTTTTTGAGTCAGAACAATTGATTTCATACTCAAAATCGTCCTTAAATCTGAGTTTTTCCAAATCTAGGTACACTTTCAAAAATCTAAGTTCCTTTTCAATAGGAATAAATTCTTGCTCAGAATAATTAAGAGTACTTCGAACAAGCTCAGAAAACATGGTGATATAGTCATAAGATAAGTCAACATCTTGCTTCAAAACCAAATTTTGTATCGAATTAAGTGAGTTGAACAAAAAATGGGGGTTCATTTGTGAACGCAGAGCTTTTAATTCACTGTCCAATAAGTTTTTTGATAAAATCTCCTTTTCTAGTCTTTCTTTATTCTTCTTATTTATTTGGTTTATTCTGTATTTAGCAACACTATAAAATAATAATACAAGTAACAAAATAATGATCGTGTAAAACCACCACCGTTGGTAAAAGGGTTTCAATATGTTGAAGTTATAGGTATAGGACTTTGAAGATGTGTTATTGTAAGTTAACCATAAGTTAAATTGGTACCTTCCTGGTGGTAAGTACTCATAAGCTATTTCATTATTGAGTGCTGATATTTTCCTTACATTCTTATCAAATCCTTTAAGTTGGTAGTTAAAGTAAGCATCTTGCCTTTTTAAAAGATCATCACAGGAAACAAAAAATCGAAAATTAGATTGATTGTTAGCGTATATATTGTTTGTATTATCAACAGATATATCATTAACAAGTAAACGCTCAACGTTAAATTCTACCTCTTCTTTATTTATTAGCAAATCAAAAGGTACATTATACAAATCGTGTTTTGTTGAAAACCAAAAAACATCGCTAATCAACTCAAAATAAGAAATTGTTTCATCTCCTTTACCTTTAGATTTAGTTAGGTTGTAAAACTTATTAGTTGCTAAATCATATGATTGAAACCCATTATTGGTAAGGATATGAAGAAAATCATCTTTTACTAGTAACTTTATAACATCTCCATCAATTAGACCGTCTTTACTAGTTAAACTATCAAGTACCTTTTTATCTTTAACAAAAATTATTTTTTCGCTTAAATAAAAAATTAACTGGTTATTATAATATTCTATATCGAAAGCTTTAACCGGTCTTCCTTCTACAAAATAAAGTTTTTTCGATAATAAGTTTAAAACACCTTTTTGAGTAACCGCTAAAATTGTTTCATTCTTTTTATCATAAGCGACTTTATAATAACGATCTGGTATTTTATATTTACTTAGTTTGTATTTATCGTTTTGTGTAAAGGGTTTAAAGTTTTTTAGTGGAGGTTCAAATTTAGGTTGTAACGCTAAAACAGCTATGTTAGTAGCTATTAGCATTAAACTATCATTAGCTAAATAAGTATGCTTAAGAGCTCCAAAATTTAAAGAGTCACTCGAATAAATTAAATTTTGTCTTTGCTGAAAGCTATTCCCATATGGAATATTACTGAAACCTAAATTCTCTACTTTTTTTTCATTTACAGCTATAACCTTCGGTTGATTATCTGAAAATTCAAAAATTTGTTTTGTGTTTGTAGATATTACTGGATTTTGGGCTCTGTTTTTGGTTAGACCAGTAATCGTTTCTTCGAATGTTATATTTTGCTGCTTGTAATAAGGAATAATATAAATTCCATCTCCAAAAGTTCCTAAATATAAACTCCCGCTTCTGTCTTGATAGACAAAAGAAATAAATTCATTCTGCAAAAATTGATGTGAAAGCCTTAAGGTGTCTTTTGATAACGTATAAATTTTAACTCCTCCAACCTCACTAGTTACGAGTAACTCTCCCATTTTTAGTGTAAAAAAACTACTGTTCTTCTCCATTCTAGTTTCAAGATGACTACCCGTTGGTGAATAATAATCTCCTGATTGATTAAATATATAAGATGAACCATTTTGTTGATACAAAAACATGTCTCCTCTAAAACCTTCGGTAAATTCAAAGGCAATTTTTTTCAATTGACCATCTTCATATAAAAAAGCAAACCGATCATCTACTGCACTAGAAAAAAATAGTTGGTCATTAATCGTTCGATGTGAATAATAAATACTTGTGTGTTTAGTATAATCGGTGACTAAATTATTTAATAAATTTTCTTCTCCCTTTGGCCCAACTCTAATGATACTATCTCCTGAAATAATTAATCTGTTTTTTTTATCAAAAAAGAAATAAAATAAATTCGTAAAGTAAGTGTCTTTAAGCTTATAAAAAAGTTCTAGTGAATCGTTTTTAATTTCATAAATCTCCCCTTCTAAGGATTTGCAAAATATTCTACCGTAGTTATCTTCTTTTATATCAAAAAAAGATTGGATATTAGAATTAGAAGGTAATTTATTAAAAGTATTTAGATGTTGCTTATACACCCCTTTATTGGTCGCTACATATAATAAGCCTTTCTTTTGATATAAGGAATAAATATCTTTCCCCTCAAACTCTTTTTCTCCTACTTTAACATAATTTGGAGTTTGACCTACGAGGCTAGCAAGTAGCAGCAAAAAAAATAAAAATAAAAAAGCTTTTTTCAATTTTGAATTTTATCAGAATGGCTTTAAACTAAAAAAGCCTCTCAAAAGAGAGGCTTTTTAAAGCGGTCTGGACGGGACTCGAACCCGCGACCCCATGCGTGACAGGCATGTATTCTAACCAGCTGAACTACCAGACCTACTGGTTGCCGTTATTTCAACAGCACGACAAAATTAATACATAATTTCGTTTCTCAAAATTTATTTCAATAAAATATTACTATTTGACGAGCTTATTTCTCTTAATTAAATACTGCTGAAGGACTTTATGAACCCCATCTTGTATATCAACATCCACATAATCAATAGCAAACTGTCCACATTTTAATTTCACCATCTCTCGTTGGGACTTAGTAATTTCTTTATATTTTTCTTTCACCTGAGATGGATTTAGCTTTAATTCTTCCCCCGTTTCTAAATCAACGAAAACATAAGGTTTATTATCAAAAGTTAACTCTATTTCCTTTTTCTTATCGCTTACATGGAATAAAATAACATCATGCTTTTTGTGTCGAAGATGCTGTAATGCTGAAAATGCTTCTTCGTTTTCATGCAAGTTATTATCAAACATATCGGTAAAGATGATAACCATTGAGCGTTTATGAATCTTTTCTGCGAAATGATGGATACTCTCAATAACATTGGTTTCTTTTCCCTGTTCTTGATTTGACTTATCAAGTAATTTATCTAATTCATGATAAATAAATCGTTGATGTGAAACACTTGTTTTTGCTGGTGTTTCCATTTGTAACTTATCTGTAAATAAAGATAAACCAAAAGCATCTCTTTGTTTTTTAAGCAATTCTATCAAAGAAGCTGCAGCTAAAATTGAAAACTCAAGTTTATTTAGCCTTCCCTCATCTAATGGAAATAACATCGAAGAAGAAGTGTCTAGTAGTATTTGACACCTTAAGTTTGTTTCCTCTTCATACCTTTTAACAAATAGTTTTTCTGTACGAGCGTATAATTTCCAATCAATATGTCGCGTAGATTCTCCTTTGTTATATAAACGATGCTCTGCAAACTCTACCGAAAATCCGTGGAAAGGACTTTTGTGTAATCCCGTAATAAAACCTTCTACTACTTGTTTAGCCAGCAACTCAAGGTTTCCGAATTGAGCAATATGTTCTTTAGAAAGCTTCATTTAAACTAAGATAATAAATATTGAGTATAGGACATTTAATCAACCAATAATTATAATTAAAACAAAAAAATCTTACATAATCACAATTTAACAGGTTGATTTTAAGACAAAAACATAATTAATAATTTTCTTATTTTTATTTATTCTAAATAAGAATTACATTTGACTCATCATTATTTAAAACCATTCTAAATAACTTATGAAAAAAGTATTTGTATCTGCACTAGCAATAGGATTATTTGCTACTGCATGTAAGAAAAAAGAGGAGCCAACCACTCCTGAGGACACTACGCCACAAAATCAAATGCCAACTACTTATAATTTTAGCCCAGCTGATTATAGTGGACAAACAGATCGCTTGGATATGTTAACCGAGCTTTCTGCAGAAATGAAAAAGGCAAACGATGGTAATCAAGTTGATTCTACTGTATTGCTTAATATGTTTGCTAATACAAACAGTCCATTTAGTGATGCTAATCTAAATGCTTCTACTAAGCAACTTAAGAATAAGTGCTATAATAATGTTGGCGCTAAAGATGTAGCTTACTTTGAGTATCTTTTAAAAAGACAAGGGCAAATAAGTGCTAATGCTGGAAATACCTGGAGTGCTGGAAACGCAGGTGTAGCTACTAGTGGTACTAAAAAATATTTTTTAGATGAATATGGTGCTGAGTATACTCAAATAGTAGAAAAAGGTCTTATGGGAGCCGTGTTTTATTATCAAATTGCTGAAACATATACAAGAGATAGTAAAATTGGTAACGCTGTAGATAACACTACTTCTGATCCAGTTCAAGGAACGGATATGGAACATCATTGGGATGAAGCGTTCGGTTATTGGGGAGTTCCTACGGATTTCTCTTCAACAAACAATAGTGGTGGAAGATTTCATGGTAAATACTCAACAAAAGGGGATGCTGTAGGCTTAAATACCTCTACTAAAGTAATGAACCAGTTTATTAAAGGAAGATATGGTATTTCAACAAATGATTACACCATGAGAGACGAAGCAGCTGTTCAAGTAAGAAAAGAATATGAAATGATTTTAGTTACTACAGCTATCCATTATTTAAATAGTGCAAAAGCTAATTTTGCAGATGACGCATTGAGATGTCATGCACTTTCTGAAGCTTATGGATTTATTTTCTCTTTGGCTTACAACAGTGATAAAAAAATATCAACTACTGATTTATCAACAACTATGGGATATTTAGAAACTACTGCTGGTCCTACAAGTATACCTGACTTTGTAAGCATTACTGTAGCTGACATTAATAACGCTATAGACCTTTTAAGTTCTACCTACGAGTTAGACGCAGTTAAAACAAGTTTATAATTTTTATTTTTTAATTTTGGAGGCTGTGATTTCTAAATAGAAACTCATAACAGTCTTAAGTGTAAATTTTATTATACATGATGAACCTAATTCATAAAACAAGAGTTAGCAATTTTAAACTTTTGAACAGTAGTCTTTTTTGTTTGGTAACGTTAAACTTATTATTGCTTTCGTCATGTAAAAAGGATAAAAAAAATGATGATATTACTAAGGCTGAATTCAACAAAAGCATCTTGCTTGAGAATATCGCCAACAATGTTATTATTCCTCGTTATGATTCTTTAAAATTCATAGTCTCCAATTTTAATCAACAAATTCAAGCTTTAAGTCAACCTGTAAGTGCAAATGACCTTATTGAAGCACAAATTAGTTTTAAAAGTGCTTACCAAACATGGCAACTTTGCAGTTCGTTTGATTTTGGACCGGCTGAAAGTATCGCTTTAAAAGGTAGCATCAATACCTATCCTTGCGACACCTTAGTTATTAAATCCAATATTACAAGTGGCTCATACAATTTAGGGGCTGCTAGCAATTTGGTTGCTATTGGATTTCCAGCAGTTGACTATTTATTATTTCATAATAACGTTAATCTCTTAGTTGATTATTTTAACGACAATGCTATTGGGGCTAATAGATTGCAATACCTTAAGGATGTTGTTGCTAATGCTAACCAGCAAGTAGAGCTAGTCGCTAACCAGTGGAATAGCAGTTATAAAACGACCTTTTTAGCTGCAAATGGTACTGATGTTGGAAGTTCGATTGGACTAATGGTTAATGCCTTAAACATGGATTATGAAAAGTACATCAGAGATGGTAAAGTTGGTATTCCATTAGGAGTTAGAAGCCTAGGTATACCAATCCCTGGGAAAGCTGAAGCAATCTATAGTCAACACTCGTTAGTGCTTTTAAAAACATCGGTAACTGGTTTACAAAACTACATTAATGGAAATGGTTCTGAATCTGGCATTGGCTTTGATGACTATTTAGATCATCTAGAGGCTAAACACGGTAGTGAGTTACTTTCTAATAAAATTAACACTCAATTTTCATCTGTAATTACAAAAATAGATGCTTTACAAGCAAGTATTGATGTAGAGGTATTAAATAACCAATCGAAAGTTCAAGAGCTCTATGATGAAATGCAAAAGTTAGTTGTTTTACTAAAGTTAGACTTAACTAGCGCTTTATCTATTTTAATTACTTACCAAGACAATGATGGTGATTAAGAGCCATGCATCAACTTTGGAATAAAATATTTCAACCCACTTCAATTGCTCCACTCATTACGTTTCGCGTATTGTTTGGAGCAATGATGTTTTTTAGCACCCTTCGTTTTTGGTTGAATGGATGGATTGAAGAAAATTATATTAACCCTAACTTCCATTTTAAATTTTACGGCTTTAGCTGGGTAACAGTCCCCTCCCCTACGCTGCTTTATGCTATATTTATTGTTACAGCTTTTGCTGCTTTAGCAATTTCTTTAGGTTTTCTTTATCGATGGGCCTGTGTAACTTTTTTTTTACTCTTCACCTATATTGAACTCATTGATGCTACCTTTTATTTAAATCATTATTATTTCGTGAGTTTAGTAAGCTTTCTACTTATTTTTTTGCCAGCTAATCGAAATCGATCGTTGGATGTCTATTTAGGACTTACCAAGAGAAAAACACACGTGTTTAATTGGCATATTTGGAGCATCATGTTGATGCTTAGTATCGTTTATTTTTATGCCGGAATAGCAAAACTCAATTACCATTGGCTTATAGAAGCTCAACCTTTGAAAATTTGGTTGGCTGCTCACACCCATTTGCCATTAATAGGCTCTTTTATGGATGATAATTGGTTAGCTTATGCTTTTAGCTGGGGAGGAGCTATTTTTGATCTTTCTATCCCCTTTTTACTCTTGATTAAAAAAACTCGTAGAATTGCTTACCTCTTAGTTATTTTCTTTCATGGATTTACATCTTGGTTATTCCCCATTGGAATTTTTCCTTTTGTGATGATTTTATCTACAACCATCTTTTTCTCTATTGAGCTTCACGAACGTATTTGGAAAATAGCTCGGAATAAAGACGAGCAACAGATAACGATTGGAAAATCAGTAAGAGTTATTGTTCGTTCTTTTTTAATCGTGTTTTTTGGATTTCAACTAATCTTCCCTTTTAGGCATCTACTTTATCCAAACAACTTATTTTGGACAGAGCAAGGGTATCGCTTTTCTTGGCGAGTGATGCTTATGGAAAAGGCTGGTTACGCTCAGTTTAAAGTTTATCCTAAAAATGATAACCAATACATCATCATAAATAACGCTGATTACTTAACACCTATTCAAGAAAAAATGATGGCGACTCAGCCTGATTTCATTTTACAATATGCACATTACCTAAGTAGCCTGTATAAAAGCACTAAAAATCCATCTCCCAAAGTTACGGCATTCTCTTTTGTATCATTAAATGGTAAAGGAAGCCAACGATATGTGAAAGAAGATGTAAATTTGACCGAAATTGAAAACTCTTTAAAACCGATCGATTGGCTTGAAAAGTATTAAGTTCATACTTCTAGTTAGTTGTTGCATCCAGCAATTAATCGCTCAAGAGGTTTGTGTTACTATCAAATCTTCGAAAGACAGTTCTTCTGTTGAGTATGTAGATATTTTTATACTATCTACAAAAAAGGATTACATCTCCAATAAAGACGGCATCAGTTGCTTCTCTTCTAATCAAGAAGAACTACTATTAATAAGTCACCCCGATTATTTTTCACAGCAGGTCTCTGTTTCAACTAATAAAACTATTTACTTGCTACCTAGACACGTTGAGTTAAAAGCTTCTATCATTTCTGATAAGAAAGATGACAAAGAATTAGCTCCAACTTTCTTAAGAAAAGTGGAAAAAATGTTCTTTTACCACGGTAAAAAATCTGAACGTATTCAATTAGATCAATCAAAAGCGAATTTAGCTACCAATAATTCCAGACAAATTTATGGGAATGTATCTGGATTAAATTATATTGAAACATCATCCGCAGGCTTAGGTACAGAAATTGGAGTAAGAGGACTAAGTCCTGAGCGATCATCAAACTTAAACATCCGTCAAAACGGATATGATATTAGTGCTGATGCACTCGGCTATCCTGATGCTTATTATGTTCCTCCTGGAGAATCTATTGAACGCATTGAATCTGTTCGGGGAGCTGGTGCTTTGCAATATGGCACACAATTCGGTGGAATGATTAACTACATCAAGAAAAAAGCTCCTATCAACTTCAAAAGAATTGGTTATCAAGGCTACCACACCTATGGATCGTATCAATTTTTAAATACTTACAATTCCATTTACGGTAGAAACGGAAAAGGGAATTTTTATGCTTATGGTAGTTACAAAAAAGGCAATGATTGGAAACCTAACAGTGCATTCAACTCGAAAAACGCTTATTTTCAAGGAGAACTACAATTAGCCAGACGCTTACTTTTAAATGTTGAGTACACCCATTTTTACTATTTAACTAAACAACCAGGTGGTTTAACCGATGCCATGTTTGAAAATGATCCATCTACTTCCATAAGAGATCGAAACTGGTTTTCTGTAGCATGGAATTTACCAAGTGCTACTCTTTTTTACAAACCTTCTCCTAACCGTGAGTTTCAAACCAAATTCTTTAGCTTATTTGCTAACAGAAAGGCTTTAGGCTTTTTAGGTAATATTACACGGATAGATCCTTTACAAGAGCGTGATTACCTTTTAGATAAGTACCAAAACTTCGGTAATGAAACCAAGTGGCTACAACGTTATACTGTAAAAGACAAACTCAACCTAAGCATATTGGGTATCCGAGTTTACAGAGGAAATACTGTAAAACAACAAGGTTTAGCGAATGATCTAAGCGGTCCGGACTTTTACTACTTAAACCCTGATTCATTAGAAGGCTCCGATTATCAATTTCCGAGTTGGAATTTAGCTTTATTTGGAGAAAACATGATTTATTTAACCAATAGATTAAGCATAACTGCTGGTTTAAGAAGTGAATACATTAAAACAACTGCTGATGGTTATTACC
>CATLPG010000017.1 GCA_950054195.1 uncultured Saccharospirillaceae bacterium | reverse complement strand
CTTATAGGAGCCATTATTATTGGTTATGCGATTTATGTAGCTATTATTAAGCCAGCCAGCTTATCGCTTAAGTTTTTAACGCTCGATTTTATTAATCTCTTTCTTTTGGGACTTTGTTTTATCTCTTACAAAAGCATTTTCACTTTTTTGAGAGGCATTGAAAAATCTATTGGAAGTGTATCGGGGATATTAATTCAATTTCCTTTTTATTTTGGAATACTAGGAGTAATGAAATATAGCGGATTGATGAATGAAATTTCGCAGTTTTTTGTTGAGGTATCTACTGAAGCAACCTTTCCATTATACACCTTTGTTAGTGCTGGTTTAGTAAATGTTTTTGTGCCTAGTGGAGGAGGACAGTGGGCAATACAAGGACCTATTGTGTTGCAAGCAGCGAATGAGTTAGGTGTTTCTTTACCCAAAAGCATTATGGCGATTGCTTACGGAGATCAATTAACGAATATGTTACAACCTTTTTGGGCACTGCCTTTGCTTGGTATTACCAAATTAAACGTAAAAGAGATTATTCCTTATTGTTTGTTTTTGATGGTAATTGGTACGGTTATTTTTGCAGGGGTTTTGGTGGTTTTTTGATTCTTATTTTATTATTTCCCCATCAAAACTGAATTTATATATATTATTACTCCAATCTTTAGCTTGAATATAAGATTTGGTTATTTCAAAACAATCATCTCCTTTTTCTGTAGTAAAAATATCGGCTCCCGATTGTTTCCATATGATTTCTCCCTTGGAATTTAGTTTTGATATCTCTAATTCTCCATGGACGATATAGTCAGAATCGAGTTTAAATATTGCAAAGCAAGTTGCAAAATCAGCTTTTGTTTTCCACTCCAACTCTAGATTAGGAATTGTCATACAAAAAACATAATTAGAGCAACAAATAATCAATCTATTGTCTTCTATTATTAGGGAGTTTTTATGGATTCCAGTTCCGCCACCAACAGATCCTATTATTGCGGAATTTATCATTTTATTATTTTGAAAGATCTTAATCCCAATCTTTGTAGGGAAAATATATTCTGATTCTTCAAAATATACTTTATTAAACTTATTCCCAAAAGGCTCATCAATACTTGAGTCATCAATAGAGACTTCTATTATATAATTCTTGTTATTAAATTTCATTTTAGAAGATAATGGATCACAAATTAAAACAATTTATCCAAGTATTTGGATATTCATTTTTCCCTTGATGAAAAAATGAATCAAAAAAATTAAGAATGTTTAAGGAAATTTTTGTGATGATCCCCTCACAAAACCGCTGTTAAATGCTGCATTTCAGGCTATGTTCCATTCGTAACGCAATTCCGTTTGATTTACAGCTATTTCTGTAAACATTCGTCCTTTAGAGGGTAACTTAATTGTTGTTTGGTAATTCTTTTTAGGGATTAGGGAATTACTCACCCAGCAAATATTCAACTTCTGTTTTTAAAATAGGGAGATCTTTTTGAACGATAGACCAAATGAGTTGGTCAGATATGGTATCATAACCGTGGATGATTCTGTTTCGTGTGCCAATAATGTTTCGAGCATTAGAAATTTTAATGCTATCATCTAGTTTAAGGATTCGATTAATAGCTTCACCAATTATTTCTAAATCTCTTTCAACAGCTCGTTTTGTTTTCGTGTCAGCTACGTAATCGTTATAACCATATTGATCATTATCAAAGTAACTTTCAATTTCATGAATGGATTGAAGAATATCATAAAGCCATGTTTTGATATGCTTATCCATAAATTAACTGTTTATTTGTGTCAATTGATTTTTTAAGGTAAGGGTTTTTTACTGCTTGCTGTTCAAGTAAATCAATGGGTCTTTTAAGAATTGCTTCTAGTGCACTTTTTAAATTAAAATAATTGTCTGCATAGTCGATTACATCCATATCTTCAAAGTCGACTAGTAAATCAATATCGCTTGATTGCTTGAAATTTTTTGAAAGGACAGATCCAAAGGCAAATAGCTTTGATACTTTGTGTAATCTACAAAGCTCAATGATTTTGTCAATATTTGATTCTATGAGTTTCATTGATATAAAAATAACAATAATTGAAGTACTTATGTTGTTTACATAAACACAATTTCTTCAAGCCTTGTGTATTCATTTTTTCCTTGATGAAAAAACGAATCAAAAAAATCAAGAATATTTAAGGAAATTTTTGTGATGATCCAATCACAAAACCGCTGTTAAATGCTGCACTTCATGCTATGTTCCATTCGGAACGCAATTCCGTTTGATGTACAGCTATTTCTGTAAACATTCACCTTTCAATAAGTGCTTTTCGATTTATGAAAAGAGATAACCTTACTTTTGAGGTGTCTCTACTAAACCAATCTCTCCCAAGTAAGGTTTAAATGATTTATTAAAGTTAGCTAAGAATTTTAGCTTATCGATTAAATTACCCTTATTTACATAAAACAGTGTATCACTTTTGTTTGTTATGGTTAGGTCGGGTCTAAAGTGGTACCTCAATGTATCTTTGCTAACTTCTGTGAAATAATAATTGATACTTTGTGCTAAGGAAGCGTCTAAAGAGAAATCTTCTATTGGATGTTTTAAATAAGCTATGGTATCCATAAATTCATCAGAAAAGTAGCCTTTCCAAATGATCTGTTTGTCGTTCTTCTCAAAAACAAAAGAAGCATTTGATACACTAGTACAAACGGATAAGTCAAACATGAACTTGATCGAATCATTATCGCTTAAGGTCTTTGAGAAATCTTTAAAATTGTTTTTGAGCTCAAATTTATTTTCATCCTCTGGTTCTTTTTTTTCTTCACTTGTTAATGCCCCACAAGAAGTTAAGAAGACAATCAAAAGAAATGTAATAGGCTGAATAAAAAATCCTAACAAAATGTTTGTATTGATATGAGTTCTATGAACGCTTTTTTTGAACATACAAACTCATGTTATCTTCTACCTCTAAAATCACCTCTTGGTTTGCCTTGGTCTCGGGATTTTATTTCTTGGTTGATGCGTTTTTCCACATGGTATAACTTAGCTATTTTACGAATAGGCAACACCTCTTTGTATTTGGTATGATACTTTCGCTTAAGATCTAGTTGCTTTTGTTTGAATTCGAACGAAGCATTCAACAAAGCTTCTAACTCTTGATCGCTTAAGTCTTCCAGTTTTTTGTCGCTTTTGTTTTTCTTTTTATAATCTTTTCGAAGCGCTTTCATTTCCTGTTCCATGGCATCATGGATGGGCCAAAACTTTTTAGATTCTTCTTCGGTTAATCCTACTCGCTTAGTAATAATGGCAATTTTCATTGCTTTGCGTGTTTCTTGTCTGGTTTGTTCATCTCCGCCTTGGGCAGAGGCTATTAATCCGTTAAAAACGAAAAGTATGGCTAATATGTAGTTAAATGTTTTCATGATAATAGTTTTTTGATTGTCCGTTTGTGCATTATAATCGAAAAAATCATGAGGTTATTTTTATTTTACACACCCTTAAATCCCTCTCAAGAGGGAAATTAATTTGTATGATTTTTTCTATTAAATTAGTATGATGACTCATTAAGGTTATTTTATGTGTGTTTTATAATATATCAAAATCCTCTTCTTCAATTTCTAGTAGGTCAGTAGGGTCGATAGTTATGGGGTCATCAATAATATCTTCTACTTCTTTTACTGTTGTGTTTTGTTCCTTGGTTACGGGAGCGTTTGTTTCTTCGCTATATTCAATTAATTCAATCGTTGTTTGGTCTTCTGTTAAGTCATTAAAATAATCTTCTACAGAGGTTGTGGCGAAATTATCGGCTAGTAAAAATTCATCAGCTGTACTTGTAGTACTATATGTTTGGTAACCGATAATTCCTAGTGTAAGAATAATCGCTACTGCGGCAGCATATTTTATAACTCTTGACGAAATTAACGAAACAATAGGTGTTTTTTTCTTTAATGGAATATGACTTTGAAGCTGCTTAAAATACCCTTGTGGAACTTTAAAGTCGTTTGAGTTAGTAACCAATGCCTTTAATTTCTCTTCGATGATTTTTGCTTTTATTTCTAATTGCATTTCATCGAAGTAGTTTTTTGGTAGTTCAAAATCATTGTTTGAACCGTTACTAGAAAAGTTGATATGTTGGTTGTTTTTGTCCATTTGTAAGTATGACTCCTTTTTTTGCAAAAGGTTTAATCATTTGGTTAAAAATTCTTCTATTTTTTTTACTGCATGAAAGTAGGAAGCTTTCAACGAGCCTACAGATCCACCAAGTATATCTGCCATGTCTTGGTATTTCATTTCTTGAAAATACTTCATGTTAAACACCAGTTTTTGCTTCTCAGGTAATGTGCTTATGGCTTGTTGCAATTTTATTTTTATTTCTTCACCGGTGTAGTGGTTGTCTGTTTTTTCTTGTTGTAATACCTCTGCAACATCATCAATGTTTTGTGCTAATCGCTTTTTGTTTTGATTGATGAAGGTGATAGTTTCGTTGGTAGCGATTCGGTATAACCAAGTGTACAGGTTTGCTTCTTCTCGAAATTTTTCGAGTCCTTTCCACGCTTTTATAAAGGTGTTTTGGATGATGTCGTTTGCATCATCATGTTTGAGTACCATCCTTCGGATATGCCAATAGATACGCTCTTGGTATTTTGTCATTAGCTGACTAAAAGCCAAGTCTTGTTTTCCTTTTTTATAGGTTTCTAGTATCTGTTGATCGGTCACCTCCATGCAGGGTTGTTATACATCTAAGACTGTTTCTTTTTGAAAAGGTTTAATTTGAAAATTAAAAAAATGTATTGAATTATTTTACACACCCTCAATCCCTCCTGTCTGCCGACAAAGGCAGGCTTAAGATGGAAGCTTATATTGTCTAAAACTTCTTTACAAATCGGATAATGAGCTCTTGAAGATCGTCAAACTCAGTTAGTGGAAGAGTTTCTGGTCGATCGTTGATGTCGTGATAGTGGCTGGGTTCTCCCATGGCGTAAATAAAAAACGAAGGAACTCCACTTTCTTCGAACCAATAATGATCGCTATTCGCTGCTTTTCCTCTTGGGTTTACTGTTTTTAATAAGTTTTTTTTCTTATTTATTTTTTTAAGCCATTCGAACTCTTTTTCGTGTTCGGTTGCATTTACTACCGTTACTCCATTTTCGCCTGTGCCCATTAAATCTACATTTACTAAAAACTTTATTTTGTCTAAAGGAACTAAAGGATGTTCTACAAAGTATTTAGAGCCTACCAGACCAGCTTCTTCTGCACCAAAAGCGATAAACACCATGGTGTATTCTGGTTTTTTTTGGCTATAATGTTTCATTAAAGAGAGCATAAGAGCCGTTCCACTAGCGTTATCATTTGCACCATTAAATGTGGCATTTTCTCCCATCATACCTAAGTGGTCGTAATGAGCCGTAAAGAAGATGTATTTATCTCTTTTACACTTTCTTTTTGCAGGAATTATACCTATTGCATTTTGCGTTTGATAGGATGATACAAGTTTGTTTTGAATATTGAGTGTGATGGTTTTAGTTTCTTTAAGAAAGGATGAGTGCACCTGAATTATAGGGTTGGGTAATGCTTCACGAGCAACAGACCATGTGAATTTTTCATCATCTGGAACGATAACTGGAGCAAGCTGTGCAAGAAATTGTTTTAGGTATTCTTGTTTGGATCGATCTTTTCGGTCGGTTACTTTTTCAAAGTTAACGAGATAAGCAATGTCTTTTTCAACTAAGTTGTTTTCAGGGTCAAAGGTATTGATGATATTTGTTACTTGTTTTTCATCAATGAGTTCGAGTTTGTAGGTTCCTTTAGCAGAGCCTGAGTATGGACTTATAATAAAATCTTCACCTGTTTTAAGTTTTTTATTGTTGATGATAACTTCAACATCATTAGGAAAGGTATTAACAGGAAGGATATAGTTTTGAAAAAAACTGCTACCAATAGGTTGAGCATCTAGCTTTTTAAATTCTTTAACGATAAAATTGGCGGCTATTTTATCTCCGTTTTTCACGTAACCTCTTCCATAAAATTGATCAGAAGCTAGGGAGTCTAATAGCTGTTTTCCATAGTCTTTTTGAGAAAATACGACTGTGTTGACGAATAAAATGAAGCTTAAAGCGAGTAGTTTGTGCATTTTTGTATTCCTTTGAATGATGATAAAAGGTAGTAAATAAATGAATGATTTAGAAAACAAAAAAGGCTTTATTGCAATGAATAAAGCCTTAAAAGAACTTGTTGAGAAATAATAAAAGAGATTATTTCATGATGATATAATAGATGGTTGCTGTTTTCTTTTCTTCATCAATAAATAGATCAATCCATCTTTTATCTTTATCGTTGTTGTAAAAGTATGGCTGAGGAGCCTGAGGGTTTTTAAGCATTTCTTTTAGGCTTTCTTTTTCATCATATACGTATCCTTTTTCTTTTAAAAGATCTGAAAAGTGATTTTTAAACTCTTTTCTATAGATTTCTTTTTCAGTTTCTAGATCGAATAGAACACCTATAGTTACTGATTCAACTTTTGGTCCTCCATTTTTGGTTAACGTATAACTCAGTTTATCGCTTAGGTTTTCTCCTGTTATGAAATAGGTTGGGTTTACACTTAATCCAAATTGATCACCAGATTCATTTTTAAACGTATATTCTCCAATTCTTTTTGGATCTAAAGACTCATTTTCTTCACCAAGTTTAATTGTTTCGATTATTGCAACGGAAGCTTCTGCTAATTGATTTAATTCGGATTTTGATCCACAGGAAAGGAGTGTAATGCCTAGGGCTAGTAATAAGGTGATTTTTTTCATTAGATTTTAATTTATTTAGAATAAATGTACACTAACAAATTGACAACACCATATAATTAGACTAGTACAATAATAAGACAAACAAACAACTCATTGGTTTACAGATTTTCTTGCGTTTTTTTGTTAAGTCTTTGCCTTGATTTATTAACTGCATGTATGGATACGAATAGAATATCTGCTATTTCTTGCGAGGAATAATTTAGCTTAAGAAACATTAATAGTTTTTTGCATTTGGGGTAAGCTTCTCCGAAGCCAACCTTTCTTACGTATGAATCGATTGGATCAAAAGCACTATCAAAGGCATTTAAAAGTGTTGTAGTTAGTACAAATAAAAACACCAAACTAACCTTATGTATAGTTAAATACTTAATCCACATAACTTTGTCTAACAACCAATGCAAACATATCATTGTCCAGTTCTAAATAACCTTGATCGTAACAAAAGTGGTATACATTTCCGTTTTTAGTTGTGTAGGTATTGGTAAAGTAACTAAACTTAAAGCCGAGATCCATAAGTTTGGTTTTAGATACTTTTGACTTTCCGTTGGGATTTAATTCGGCCAAAATTCGTCTGTTTTTGCGTAAAATATTATTGACGTTACGCATAAAGTTAGAGCTATCACTGTTGTTTTTGTTATTATATGACGTTCTACATTGATCGGAACAAAATTTTTTATCTGCTCTACCAAAAACCTTTTCGCCACACTCTAAACAGGCTTTATCACTCATGTTGCTACTATTTTTAAAGTCGTTTTCAAACGGCTGTAAACGATTACAAACGAATCTAAGCAATTAATTAACGATTAACAATTTTATCTCGTCCTAAGTTTGCATCAACCAATTGGTTAACCGTTTTATAAATTAAATAATAACCCGCTTGTTACATACAAGCATAAAAACAAAAAAATATGATTACGTTAAACAATCAAGTACAATTAATCGGTAGAGTAGGACAAGACTTAGAGTTAAAAGAAACTAAAAACGGAAAGAAGTTTTTAAACTTTTCTTTAGCTACAAATGAGTTCTATAAAAATGCAAAAGGCGAGCGTGTTAAAGAAACTACTTGGCATAAAATTGTAGCATGGAACAAACCAGCAGAACTTTTAACTGAGTTAGTTGAAAAAGGAAATCAAATTTTGGTTAAAGGGAAGCTAATCAACAAAAAATACGAAGACAAAAAGGGTGTGATGCACTACATTACAGAAATTAGCATAGGAAGTTTTGTGAAGCTTGATAAAAAAGAGAAAGCTGATTTACCGTTTTAGGTCACTGGATGACCAATTTATATCTTATGAGCTAGCTAGACTTTAGCTTTTGATAAATATCCCAAAGTACGATCCCACAAGAAACCGAAATATTTAATGAATGTTTGGTCCCTTCTTGTGGGATTTCTATTACACCATCACATAAATCAATAGCTTCTTGTTGGACCCCTTCAACTTCATTACCCATAATGATAGCTAACTTTCCTTTTGGTTTAAAGTCTTGAAGCTTAATGGAGTTTTCTGTTTGTTCAATAGCAAACACTTCGTATTGCTGATTTTTTAATGCTTGAATCACATCTAATATGTTTTCTTGGTGTTCCCAATCAACAGATTCAGTTGCTCCAATAGCTGTTTTACGTATTTCTCGATGTGGAGGAGTAGCTGTGTAACCACACAAATAGATTTTTTCAATAGCAAAAGCATCCGAACTTCTAAAAACAGAACCAATGTTATTCAGGCTTCTGATGTTATCAAGAATAACTACCAAAGGCGTTTTTTCTTTTTCTTTGAATTCGTCTACAGTAACTCGGTTTAGCTCGCTAAGCGATAATTTTTTATTTTTCATTTGATGATAATGCTTTGATAAGTGCTTGCGCTTTGGTTAGTGTTTCTTCGTATTCTTTTTCGGGGTCAGATTTTAGCGTAATGGCTCCACCAACCATAAAAGAACATCTCTTTAATGCTTTATTATACAAAATTGAGCGGATAACCACGTTAAAATCAAAGTCACTGGAAGGTGTAAAGTAACCAATCGCCCCTGAATAAACACCCCTTTTGGAAGACTCGTGTTGTTCAATGATTTTCATTGCTTCAACTTTAGGAGCTCCTGTCATCGAGCCCATAGGGAAAGCATGTTTGATAATATCCGTTATTTTGGTTTTGGAGTTTACTCTTGAGGTAACTGTTGAAATCATTTGATGTACCGTTTCAAACGTATATATTTTACATAGCTCGTTAACGGTAACAGAATTTTTCTCAGCAGTTTTTGAAAGATCGTTTCTTACTAAGTCAACAATCATAATGTTTTCTGATCGCTCTTTTGGATCATTTTCTAAGGCTAATTTTATTTCTTCATCTTCTTCTTTCGTGTTTCCACGTTTAGCAGTTCCTTTAATTGGCTGAGAAATTATAGTATTTCCTTCTTTTTTTAGGAATCTTTCTGGACTTCCACTTAATATGAATTGATCTTTGTTTTTATAAAAACAAGAAAAAGGAGCTTGTGTTAATTCATTTAATTTGGAATAAGTATCAACCGTATTTAGCGTAACATCGCTTGCAAAAAACTCGTGACAAAAATTCATTTCGTAGATGTTACCTAATTGAATTTCTTGCTTTATATCTTTTACGTGTTGTAAATATTCGGTCTTTGAAACTTTATGATGAAGATTAATATTAGAATTTTGATTCGACTGTTGATCCAGGTTTGATTTACTTATTTGATCAAATTTTTCTACCTCAGTTTCATTTTGATAATGAATATATGTTTCCGATTCGTCTATTTCAATTACTACTTCAGGAATAAAAAAGTGGTAGTCATCAAGATTGATAAAGTCTTCATTTTTTGATGAAAGTGAAGGCTCAATAGTATTTTTTAAGTCATAACCAAAATAACCAAACACCCAGTTATTGTTAATAAAAGCATTTAGTTCGTCAAACAAATCATTATCAAAAGAAAATAGTTCTCTTGAGCCAAGTGCGAGGAATAATTTGTTCGATTTATTCCCGTTGAGGTAAGCTATGTGGGAGTAACTATTCTCTAGTTTTTTTAGCAATAGACTGCTAATGGGAGTTTGTATGTCTATGGTTTTTTTATTCCACAAAACAATTAATATTTATCGATTTCTAACACTACTGCTAATGCATTTTTTCCTTTTGTATCGCAAGAAATGTTGATTGTACTTGATGTGCTTAAACTAATATCTTTTATCATTTCTGACTTTAAAACACGTTCAATTTTTTCGGCATAGGAACTTCCAGAAGCTTGGCTAAATTGTTCGTTTAATTTTATGTAATCGATGGGTTCTTTGGTTACTACAACAGCCATAAAGTCTTTTGTGCCAATATCGTCAGCTTCGAGCGAATGATCTTTTGGGAATAATCTCGTTCCTGTAATTCCGCAGTAAGGGGAATGTTTTTGAGTGTAAGGGAATAGAACTTCGCTTGAACCATTTGTTTGCTGACTAAATACGTAGGTGTAACAAGGAATAGAGTTTGTGGATTCTATTTTAAATGTTGTGCCTTTTTTTATTGGTTTTTCTGTTTTAAATAAAATGCCTTTGCTTTTTACAAAAGGTATGTTTTTACCCGATTTGTTATCTACAATACCAAACTTCATGTTTAGTTTTGTTTCGTTTTTTTGGTTAGCACTACCCATTGGGTATAAACCAAAAGCTTCTTTGTTGAAATAGTCAAAATCTTTGTACCTAACCCAAGCAACACCATTTTCTCCCCAGGCAGGCCCCCAGCTATTCATGATTTGAAAAGCTCCACCTTCTAAGTAATCATCATAGCCAATCACACACATGGCATGTCCGCCAAAATTACGTTGGTTATAATCTGCTTGGGTTGGAAACCAAACTTTTTTTCCTTGCATTTGCTTGGTAAACGAACCTCCAACCATCATACCAATAACAACAGGAGCACCTTGTGCAATGTTTTGTTTTATTGCAAGCATATCGGGCTGGTACTTGTTACCACTAACAGTTAAGCGATTATATCCTTTTATTTTAAACTGATTAGCTGCTCTTTTTTCATCGTTATTAGGTGTTCGTCCGCAAGAATATTCATCGTAAGCAAATTGTGTAAACGGAAGGTCACCAACTGTTTCTAAGGTCTGCATAGCTTCACTTAGGTAGGTGCCTTGGCAATTTTCTAAAGCAATTTGGTTATACACAAAAGACGGACTAAAAATTACTTCGTTAGGATCTTTGCCTGTCATACGAGCATGTAAAATTGTGCGTGCAGCATAGGATGTTGCCCAACCCACACACGAACCTTGTTGTCCTTGGTTTAATCTACGAGGAGCATATTTTAGAAGTGAATATCGTTCTGGCAGGGGATTTTTTCTATTATCCGCTAAAGGTTCAAATACTTCGGTAGCATCGTATTTTTCAAGATCGAATTTTCCACCAGTTGCAAAAGCACTTGTAATTCCAGCACCTTCTCCACAGCCTTTTCCAACGACTATGAAAATAATTATTCCAGCGATAACTATCGCAATAGCGAGTTTAGGCTTTTTAGAAAATAAGCTCATAACAACAGGAAGCAGTGTACTAGCTAAATTTCCTCCTCCTTGATTAGAGTTTCTTCTAGGCGGACTGTTACGATTGCTTGATTTTTTGTTTTTATCTGGAACTATACGAATGGGCATGGTTGCTTAAGGCTTTTGAGAAAACAAATATAGAATATCACCATAAAATATTTGTTAGTTAAGCTAACTCAGTCTGCTAAAAAATGCTTTTCTAATTAGATACTAATCTAGTTTGCCCAGTATTTCAGTTTATTTAGCATTAATTAACTCCATCACCTGTTTCATTTCCATGTCTTTATTTGGTGTGTCTTTTAAGTTTTTAGTTGTTTGATAATCGGGTATAATACCTCTGTTTTTTTTAAAGCCAGTAACATCTGTTTGATAGGTTTTTGTAGCAACTGAAGCACTGATGCCAGTGTTTTTAAGTTTAAAGTTGATGTTGTTAGCGTTGCAACTATAGGTTGCTCCAGTTTCACTTCCAATTAGCGTACCTATGTTATGGTATTTTAAAATAGAGCATAAATGTCCTGTAGTAGAACAGCAGAGCGAATTGATTAAGATGTAAAGTTTCCCTGAGAAATTGTTTTTAAAAGGTTTAATTTTCTTTTCTAAATCTTTGTAGGCATCAGTAGAGCCTTTTTTATAGTATCGGAATGATTTATTAGAGATGTACTGTAATAAATGAGTAGCACAATAAGGGTCGCCACCTCCATTATCTCTTAAATCTATAACTACATTTTTAATTTGCTGACTTTTAATTTGTTTAAAGCAACTATCAACAAATGATTTGAAAACAGGCAACTGATCATCATAGTATACAAAGCTTTTAATAGTTATAACCGCTAAATTTTCGGGTGTGTTAATCTCAAACTCTAAGTTCTTTGTTTGAGTATTTGAGTTGTCTGATGTCTGATTGTTTAGGTTTTTATTCAAGAGTACTTCTTTCTTGATATTATCCTCTTTGATTTCTAGCTTATATCCAGTTGGGAAGTTGAGTTGAAGTGTACAGAAATAACCAAAGTTTCTATTTATTATTTCGTCTAAAAATTTTTCATTGTATCCATCTGATGATATATGATTTGCAATTTTATTTTTTAGCTCAAGAACATCAATTCCATTTATTTTTACTATTTCAGTATGTGTTTTTAACTCGGTATTTGGTTTGTAAGTATCAGTTAAGTAAAGTTTAGAATCTACATATTTTACATTTAGAGGAAAAAACATTTCAGAACTAAAATTTAAAATGCTTGAAGCTGATGTATTGGTATGTAGACAGCCTACTTTGGCAGCAACCTCACTGCTAATCCATGCAAACTCGCTAACAGTTGTTGAATCAGTAATTTTATTTTTTGTTACATTAATAAAAGATTCAAAATCATTTTTAGAGATAAATTCATACGGTTGAGGGTGGTACGTTTGTAGGGAGTCTACTAATTGATTTAAATCTTCTATATAATCAGATTTTTGCAACTTTTCATTAACAAAGTACTTGTGGGTTTGTTTGTTGTGATCAGCCTTATTTTCTTTTAATAACTCTAATATCCATTCGATTGTAGTTTTAGTGTTTAAAATTGACCATGAGTGAGGGTGCAATGTACCATCAGGTCTTTTTCCTTTATTTTGAGAAATAATTACTTCGGCATTTTTATTACCATTAATTTGTAATTGGTTTACAAATGCTACTATGTCTGTACCGTTCCAATCATAGAGGTCTCTTTTTCTTTGGTTTAATAAAAAATCAATGTTTAAATCGGAATACATGAGTATACCAATATCATTTAGGTATTTTGCATTTCCACCTTTTGGTGATCCGTACGAGAAAACAGAAGCTTCTTGATATTGTGTTGGAAAACTATCTGGAGAACCTCCATAAACTTGGTTGTAAACATTTTTTAGCCACTTAGCTTCATTAACTCCAGCTTCACTAAAGTTACGTTCAATTTCACGCTCACAATAGTTGTAAAATCTTGATAAATCTACAGGAGGGTCTAAACCTATTATGCCTTTTGGGATAATATAGGTATTGCTATCTCTTACCGATCTTACGCCATAAGTTAAAGCTATCATAGCTCCATTTGAAAGCCCACAAAAAATAAAATTATCTTTAGAAACTTTATGTTCGTTTACCACCTGTTCAAAAATGGTATCAAAAAAGGAAATTTCAGGAATTTGTTGTATTGTTCCCCAGTTGTAAGATGGTATAACAACAAGTAAATTATTTTTTAAAGCCTCTTTATGTAATGTAATTTGATTTAGCATACTTTCAATTGACTCACCACCACTTGGTAGTAAGATTAAAGCACCAATTGGTGCTTTATTAGGAACCATTTTGTAATAAAAGAGGTTTGTTGAATCATTATCATTTATATAAAAACTATAAGGGTCGTCTTTACTTATTTCTCGTTTAATTAGTTCTTGAGAAATGGTTTGCTGTGTTAATAATAAGATTAAAATAGAGAGCCAAGTTTTCATAAAGTGTTGTGTTAATTGATAGCTTTATACAAAACTAAATGAAAGAATACCCATAAGCATTCGCATATGTTAACGAATTACATATTTAAGAATAATTAACTATAATTCTTTTTTGATTCTGCTTAAGCTTTGAGGAGTAACTCCCAAATAAGAAGCAATGTATCTTTGTGGAACAAGATTAAATAGCCCTGGATCTTCATTTACTAGAGCTAGGTAACGATCTTTTAATTCCATATACTGGAAGTTTTTAAGTCTTTTAACCATTCGTAGGTAAGCGTCTTCTGCTTGTATTGTACGAATTTTTTCGAATTTTTGGTTTGTTTTAAAGAATGCGTGTAAGCTATCATAATCGAACTCATAGACAGAAGTATCAATTAGAGCTTTTATATATAATTCTCCAGGATTTCCACTAAGGTAACTTTCATAATCGGTAGCCAACCAGTTGCTTAAATAAAAGTGATGGGTAATATCCATACCTTCTTGGATTCTGTATCCACGCATGAAACCATAGTTTACAAAAAACAGCTTTTTCACGGGGCTTCCAGCACGAAGCAGGTATTCATTTTTTTTGAACTCCTTTAGCTTAGCGATAGCTATAAACGACTCATATTCTTGATCCGTAAAATCTATAAAACTGGAAAGAAATGCCTTCATTTAGTTACTTGTTGATGTTGTTGTGTTGTTTATTGAGTGCTTTTGTTTTTTATCAGGAACTATACGAATGGGCATGGTTGCTTAAGGCTTTTTGGGAGGGTAAAGATAGATGATCGTTTGGGATAATTGGAGATAACTCCACTTAAAGACCGTTTTTTGCTAGTTGATTAAGACGAAGTTAATTTGTAATAAGCAACAGAATGCGGGTTAATTGATTGGCTTGTTTGATTCAAATACTCATGCTAGGCGACAAAATGGTATTTACAAACTGTTAGGGTGAGTTTTGTTTACTTAAAACTGAAAGAATCAAAAAACATATTGATATATGGGTTTAAATGATTTCCCTCAAGAACTACAACATTCATTCTATATTCATAGCCCTCTCTAACCATTACTTTAGATAATAGGCGAAGTTTATGATCTTCACTTTTAAAAAAGATTTTTCTGCCTCGAAATTTGTCAGTGTCAATTACTAGTTTGGCATAGGGTTTAAAACCAGTCATTTCTTGAATGCTTGATGCAGTTTTATTAAAAAACACTTTCCAATCATGGTCATCATAATTTTTAAAATTATCCTTTCCAATATCTAATATTGATAGAGAATATCCCATATTCAAGTGTTCCGTTTTTTGACAGTTTAATTTATATGATGTTAATTTAATATCCCCATACTCTGTGTCTTCTTGTAATGTTTCACTAACCTCAATCTTAGCTTCGATTAACTTGGGAAACTTAGCTTGGAATGAAAGCTCATGATTAACAAAAGACTCCCATTCTAATTTTGGCTTAATAGTTGCTTTCTTATGTGCAACATCATGGTTTAATATTTCATCTCCAATTGGCGCCCCATTCTTCCATTCTCCTTCGTAAGTATTACCTTCACTAATATCAATGTATACACCGTATCCATGATATTTACTATTCTTAAATTCACCCTTATAAGTATCTCTAGCAAACTTTGAATCTTTACCAAACAATTGTTCCCCATACCCATCAAGTTTTCCGTTTTTCCAATATCCTTTATCAAAACCACCGTCTGGATATATCTTGACTCCATAACCGTTTTCGCAGTTACCAGTTTTGCAACTTGGTTTATCAGTAGAGCAAGCCATAACTATAAACAATAATGTAATATATAAAACTGGGTTAATTTTTAACATAGGTTGATTTCTTTTATTTGATTTACCATCATTCACCCTAACATGCGAATAAACACACTATTTTGACAGAGTTAAATAATTAGCTAACCCTACTCACCCAGCTTTCTTCCTATAAAGGTTCCATCAATAATTTGTTGTTGAAAATCCTTCATGCCACTTGGAGAGTGAGGAACCATAATGGTGTTGTTTCCTTCTTTTGTTCCAATGTTGTTTAGGGTATCAAAATATTGTGTAAGCAATACAAATTGCATCACTTCTGCCGAGTCGATATCTTGTAGAGAGTCTTTGAAATCTTCTACAGATTCTTTAAATCCTCTAACAATTTCTATACGTTGCTTAGCAATACCTTCTCCTTGTAAACGCTTGCTTTCTGCATCCGCTTCTGCTTCTTTAACAATTTGGATTTTTTTAGCTTCCGCTTCTTCAAGTGCAGCATATTTATCTCGCTTAGCCGCATTAATTCTATTCATAGATGCTTTTACGTGTGCGTCTGGATCTATATCAGTAATTAAGGTTTTAATAATTTCAAACCCATAATCATCCATAGAGTTGGATAAGCTTTCGTTTACTGCAATAGCAATATCGTCTTTTTTAGCAAACACATCATCAAGTTCTAGTTTTGGAACTTCTGCACGGATTACATCAAAAATGAACGAAGAAATTTGTCTTGCAGGATCATCAAGTTCATAAAATGCTGCTCTGGTTTTGCTTTTAATTACTTTGTACTGTACCGAAGCTTGCATGTTAACGAACACGTTATCGCTTGTTTTAGTTTCTACATGTACATCTAATTGTTGTACACGGTGATTAACCGTACCAGCAACTCCATCGATAATTGGAATTTTAAAACTCAATCCTGAGTGAGCAACTCTTTTGTATTTACCAAGTCGCTGAATAACTTTTGCTGATTGTTCTGGTACTATAACTATCGACATGATAATTAGAACTAGTAATAAGATAACACCAATAACCAAGGGTAGGTTAAATGGTAATTGACTTGCTTGTAAAATGATGGTATTCATTCGTTATAATTTTAATTGTTTTCTTCTTCTGTAACAGTTTCGTTGTTGTTATTGTTTACATCTTTACCTTTTAGGTAATCCGGTAATTGCATTCCCGCCATGTTAAACATATCCTGTAAAGGAGGAACCGATTGGTATAGCCCAGAAAGGAACCCTGCAGTTGATGATTTGCCATCTTTATTACTTCCGCCATCCCAAACTGTAACTTTATCAATTTTAATGTTTTTAATAGCTTCTGATTGTAGTTTAACCAGTTCTGGTAGTTTATCGGCAATTAATAACAATACTGCATCTTTAGAGTTATTATCAGCAGCTTTAACGATACGATCTAATCCTTCTGCTTGCTTAGTTAATATTTCATATAAACCTTGTGCTTCTGCTTGTTTTCTAAAGAGAATACTATCTGCCTCCCCTTTAGCTACTCGTCTAATTTGTTCTGCTTCCGCTTCCGCATCAATTTCTACTTTTTGCTTTTGAATTTCTGCTGGGATAACTATATCGGCTTGTTGCTCGGCCTTTTTTCTTAGTGCTCTGGCTTCTTCTGCAATTTTTTCAGCAGCGTAAGCTTCTTCAAGCGCCTTTGCCGATTGTACTTTTTCAGAGGCAATAGCAATTTTCTCTGCTTCTGCTTCTTTGGATCTTCTTGCAGCATCAGAATTAGCAACTTGAATTTTTGCTGTGTTTTCCCCTTCAACCGCTTTTGCATTTGCTGAAGCAACTAGTGTTCTTTGCTCTTGCATAGCATTTGCCTCACCAATAGAACCGTCTCTGTTTTTTTGAGCTACCGATACTCTTGCATCGTTAATGGCTTTTGCAGCAGCTTCTTTACCTAAAGCTTCAATATATCCAGATTCATCATGAATATCTGTAATGTTTACGTTGATAAGCTTTAACCCTACTTTTTGAAGTTCAACCTCTACATTATGTGTAATATGCGTTAAAAATTTATCTCTATCGCTATTAATTTCTTCGATATCCATACTGGCAACTACCATACGTAACTGACCAAAAATAATTTCTTTAGAAAGTTCTCTAATAGCGTTCATATCAAGACCTAAAAGTCTTTCAGCAGCATTTTGCATAACAGTTGGCTCTGTAGAAATACCAATAGTAAAGCTGGAAGGAACGTTTACACGAATGTTTTGCTTTGATAAAGCGTTTGTTAAGTTAACATCCATAGAAATAGGGGTTAAGTTTAAGTACTCATAATCCTGAATAATTGGCCAGATAAAAGCACCTCCACCGTGAACACATTTTGCAGAACCTCCTCCTGTTCTACCATAAACAACTAATACCCTATCCGAAGGACACCTTTTATATCTTTTTATGATTGAAAAGATAAAAACGGCTACTATAACAACAACTGCTGCTGGTATAGCTAAATACGATAGATTACCGCTTGCTTGTAATAAAATGATTGATTCCATTTTCTTTTAGTTTTTTAATTTTTCTACTAATAATATTTCTCCACTAACTACCCCTAAAACTTTTATAACATCTCCTTGTTTTAGTGTAATATCTTCATCTGTTAGTGCGCTTAATTCTCTTCTTGATCCTTGAACGTCAATAGATATTTTACCGATTTTGCTCCTGTTTGAACCAATAGAAAGGTAAACCTCTCCAACAGCTCCAACAGCATTAATAATTTTCAATGATCCATCTTCGGCTAATTTACTCATCCAAAAGAAGAGAAAGGCCATTAAAGTCATCATTAGTAGACCAGCTACAGATGCGATTAAAATACTTGCTGTATTACTAAGTCCATTATCAAGGCAAACAATACCGGTCCACCCAAACAAGGTGAAAAACGCCATTACATTTTTAAATGTGAAAAATTGGAGACCAATGCCTGTATCAGCTTCAACTTCCATATCTACATCCATGTCGGCATCAGCATCAGCACCAGCTAAACTCAAGATAAAAAGAAGAATAAATACGACAGACCCAATAATAGCTATTATCCAAAAAGCTAATTCCATTGTTGTCATGTTACTAAATGATCCCATATGTTGATTTTAGTGGTTTATAGCAGATTTTAAAAAACGTAACCACTACTTTTAAAATTATTCGTTGTTTACTGTAACATTAGGGTTTTTAGCAGAAAGTAAGTCTCTGTCGAAGAAATATAAACCACTTTTTTCTTCACCAATTAATCTAAGTTTATCGATTAGCGTTCTAACTAAGGCTTCTTCTTCTATTTGTTCTGAAACGAACCATTGCATGAAGTTATTTGTTGCATGATCTCTTTCGTCTAAACAAATTGCAACAATATCATGCACTTTTTGAGTAACCATTTGTTCGTGATTTAAAAAACTATCAAAAACTTCTGTTAATGATTTAAAAGTAACATCTGGCTGTTTAATGGCACTTATAATAGCAGTTCCTCCTCTTTCATTAATAAATTTTAATACTCTTAGCATGTGCATACGCTCTTCGTCTGACTGTTGGTAGAAGAACTCAGCCGTACCGTTAAGTCCGTTATTTTCTGCCCAAGAGGCTATTGCTAAGTAATATTGTGATGAAAAAGCTTCTATTTTAAGTTGCTCATTTAATGCGTTTTCTATTTTTGTATTAAGCATGATTATTTATCTTTTTTGATTGATTGAAAATACTTTTTTTTAGAGTATCATACAATTAAAGATTAAATTTCGTTGATATATTTGCAATTTTCTGCAAAAAAACAATATTTTTACACTTGCTTTATGATTAAGGGATTAAAATATATATTATTAATAAGTGCTTTTCAACTAACTGGGATTACTGTTTTTTCTCAGCAAGTGCCGTTAACACTAAGTGGAACGTATCAAGAGCGTCCAGTTTTTGTTAAAAACCCGTATAGAAGCGAAAAAGTTGGTTTTTGTGTTTCTAAAGTAACGGTTAATGGAAATGTAACTACAGATGAGATAAATTCATCGTCTTTCGAAATAGATTTAAGTTTATACAGTTTTGTAATTGGTGATCCAGTTGAGATTATTATTTATCATGATAAAAATTGTAAGCCTAAAGTAATTAATCCAGAGGCATTAACTCCAAAAAGTACCTACACAGTAGGTGAAATTGCTGTTGATGGAGATCAAAATTTAGTTTGGACTACTACTGGTGAAAAAGGAAAATTAGATTTTGTTGTTGAGCAGTATAAGTGGGGAGAGTGGGTAGAAGTTGGAAGAGTAATGGGAGAAGGAAAGGAAAGTCAACAACGATACAAGTTCAAAATTGTTCCTCACTCTGGAGAGAATAAATATAGAGTAAGTCAAAAGGATTATACAGGTAAAGTAAGGCCTTCTAAAGAAGTTATTTACAGATCTGATAAGGAAAAGGTTACTTTCTATCCTAAAAAAGTTAGAAAGGATATTGTTTTCTCAAATGAAACTTCTTACAAAATATTGGATCGTTTTGGAAATACAGTTGTTAAAGGAAGATCAGCTAAAATTGATTGTACAGACCTAAAAAAAGGATTCTACTACCTAAGTTTTGATAACGAAACGGCTACTTTTAATAAGAAGTAGTACGCAAGCAAAAGTCCCTTTTATTTACAAATTTTTATGAAAAAGATTGAACATCTAGGAATAGCTGTTAAGGATATCGATGCTTCTGAGGCTTTGTTTGAATCGTTGTTAGGAACAAAACCGTATAAGAGGGAGGAAGTAAAATCAGAAAATGTAATCACATCTTTTTTTAAAACAGGAGAATCTAAAATTGAGCTTTTACAAGCTACTGATGAATCAAGTGCAATAGCAAAGTTTATAGAAAAAAAAGGAGAAGGAATTCACCATATTGCCTTTGATGTTAAAGATATTTACAAAGAATTAGAAAGGTTAAAGGCTGAAGGTTTTCGATTAATACACGAAGAGCCTAAAAAAGGTGCTGACAATAAACTTATCGCTTTTTTACACCCTAAAGGAACTAATGGTGTTTTAGTAGAGCTTTGCCAAGAAATTTCTAATTAGGTCTTTTGTATACAGGAACCGAAGAACAGGCTTCTCCAAACATTAAGCTTTTCGTAGCTGGTTTTAATAATTTGAAGATTTCTATGTAAGCGGACTGAGGTATTTCAAAAGTGCTGCAACCTTTTACTAAAACTCTTTTATCAGAGTAGTCACTAGCACTTATATTTTGTCTTAGGTTTTTAATTATTAAATAATCAATAAGATCATTTTTTTCTCCATAGCAAAAATCTTTGCTTGATTCCGCTAAGTAAGAGCCAATGAGCATGTATGCCCAAGAAGGAATAATAAGATCATCTGCTTTTGATATATGCACGAAACAGTTGTTATACTTATCCCAGTCATGTGATTTTAGATTTGCTCTAAACTCTTTTTCTCTAAGAATCATACCCTCGTACAAAAAATCTCTTATGTCAAAGCTAATAATAGCTCCCTTTGGGTAATAGTCTCCTAAGTCTAGTGTTATTAGACCGCTTTTTTCGATTTTATTTTCAATTACATCAATCATGTTAGTTGTGTGGAGCAGTTAATATCTCTATGGCTTTTTTTACTTCAGCTTCGTTAACCATTAAAAACACACTGGGTGTGTAGCCATCAGGTTTAATTGTGTTTGAGTTTTCGTTCGAAACAAATGATTCTACTCCGTTTTCGGCTAAAAAAGCTTTATCAATGTAAGCTTCATGAAGTTGGTAATATTCCTTAATTTTTATCATTAATTTAAATAAAACCTAAGTCCAGCATTGCTTCCTCACTCATCATGTCTTTACTCCAAGGTGGATCAAAAACGATGTTTACTTTAGCAGAGGTAACTTCGTCAACTGTTTTTATTTTGTCTTCAACTTCTACAGGAAGTGATTCTGCTACAGGACAAGAAGGGGAAGTTAATGTCATATCAACATCAACAGCACCGCCATCATCTATTCGAACATCATAAATTAGTCCTAGCTCATAGATGTCTACAGGAATCTCTGGGTCATAAATTGTTTTTATAACCTCTATTATTTTATTTTCTAATTCTTTTTTATCCATGTTGGTTTTATTTAGCAGCTAATGCCAAGGCATAAATTTTCATTTGTTTAACCATACTCACTAATCCGTTTGATCGAGTAGGAGATAAGTGTTCTTTTAAACCTATTTTGTCAATAAAGCCTAATTCGGCATTAACTATATCTTGAGACGGTTGATTGTTTAAAACCTTAATCAATAATGAAATGATACCCTTTGTAATAATTGCATCACTATCGGCATGGTAATTGATTTTTCCATTGTTTATATTGGCTTTAAGCCAAACTCTGGATTGACAACCTTTAATCAATAAATCGTCTGATTTTTCTGACTCATCCAATAAAGGAAGCTCCTTTCCTAATTCTATTAGATGCTCATATTTCTCCATCCAATCATCAAAAAAATCAAAGTCATCAATTATTTCTTGTTCTATTTCTGTTATAGATGGCATAGTATTATTTAGATTAATTCAAAATTAGATATACTATTGATGAAAAACAATTATAGAACAAAAAAGGTGGTCATTTGACCACCTTTAACTAATTAAAAAGAATTAGTGAGATTATTCAAACTGAATGTCTAGTTCAACCCTTCTATTCTTTTGTCTTCCTTCTGGTGTATCGTTAGGAGCTAATGGCATGGTTTCTCCAAACCAAGCTGCTCTAATGTTTTCTTCTTTAACCCATTTGTTAACCAAGAATTTTTTAACAGCCAATGCTCTCTCTTTAGAAAGTTTCATGTTTGCAGCATCAGAACCAACATTATCTGTGTGTCCTGCGATAGAAAGTTTCCAATCATCATGCTCTTTAAGTAAATCAGCCAATTCTTTTAATGAGCTATATGATTTAGTTTTAATAACAGCTTTACCTGTTTCAAACTCAAGGTTGTCAAAAGCCCTTTTAATGACTTCTTGCTCTTCCTTTTTGATTTCTGGACAACCATCGTTCTCAGCAACACCTGGTATGTTTGGACATTTATCTACATCGTTTAATATTCCATCGTTATCGTTATCATTGTTAGGGCATCCATCTTTCTCTGGAATTCCTGCAACATCAGGACATTTATCAACATTATCCTTAATTCCATCTCCATCTTTATCGCCCCAAGGACAGCCATTATTTTCTTTTACTCCTGCATCTTCTGGACATTTATCGACATTATCTTTAACACCGTCTTCATCTTTGTCACCCCAAGGACAGCCATTGTTTTCTAATGGGCCAAACTCATTTGGGCAAGGATCTAGTTTATCCATTACTCCGTCTTTGTCGGTATCAGGACATCCGTTAAATTCTGCTAATCCAGCAACATCAACACAAGAATCTAATGCATCAACAATGCTATCACCATCGGTATCTGGACAGCCGTTAAATACTTTTAACCCTGCAATTTCAGGACATTCATCACTAGCATCTGTAATTCCATCACCATCGGCATCTGGACAACCATTTAATTCTTTTACTCCAGGAATATCTGGGCAATTATCATCTTTATCAGGAATTCCATCCATATCCGTGTCAGGACAACCATTAAACTCCTTTAAGCCTGGAGTATCAGGACATTCGTCTCTTTTATCAGCTATACCATCTTCGTCTCTATCTTTTTTGCCTCTAAAAGTTAAATTAAAACCTGTATGAACATGCACGTATTTAGCACTTGCAGGATACATAGCTACTGTTTTACCTTCGTCTTTAAAATCAACTAAGTTTCCTGCTAATAAGTTGTCAGCAATAATATACCATTGTAATGGTCCTAGATTAAGGCTTAACCCAGCCCCAATATTTTGCCAACTTCTGTTAATTGCAGAATATGATAATGATGCATTTAACCATCTTCCTACTGATTGATTATATGATAAAGTGAATGATGGTCTAATACGCTTACGGTAAACTTCAGCTTGTAATAAGGCACCAACCTTACCTCCAAACTTATCATTGCTAAATACCTGATAAGTACCTCCAAAGTGAAGCCTAGTTAGTAATGGGGCATTATAAGCTTTCTTCTCCGCATTACCGTCTAATCCTTCTTGTAATTCATCAATAGCTCTTTCTGTAGCAGCGTCTATACTGTCTTGCCTAACGCTATCTGGTGCATATAATGCCTCAGTATAATCAATTCCAGAAAATACTACTTCTGCATCTTTTACAGTAAGTCTGTTTGCATAGTTACTCCATCTTATAAAGCCTAGGTCAACTATACTAGCATTAACATTGATTTTATCGGTTAATTTATACTCTGCACCAAGATCAATACCTAAGCCATGGTTTTTACCAATAATATCACCCGTAGTTATTTCGTTTCCATCAACAACGGTAATACCAGAATCTGTTACTTCAAAATCAACAGTAGGTAGAGAAGTTCTTATATCTAACCCACCAGTAACGGTTAAATCGTATGTTTCAGGGTTGGTTACAATGTTAAAGTCGCTCTGCTTTGTAAAAACATTCGCTTGTCCTCTTAAGTACTTAACTTTTGCTCCAACACTTAATTTGTCATTCCATTCACGTTGGAAACCTATTCCATATTCAGTATAAGCATTTATATTAAACGATAGGTTGTTTAGGTCAACATCAACACCATTACCATTTTCATCAATATTACCTTCTAGAGGAAAACGTAAAAGACCACCAGGTAGATTAAACCTACCGAAAAGGTTTTGGCTTACATTAAAAGAAATGTAATTCCTTTTTTTATACCTAAACCCAAATGAGATTAGATCAACTTTAGTATTAAAATCAATAAAATTATTTGTTCTAATCTTTTCTTTAAACTCGTTTAGTGCTAGTGCAGTAAAATCATCGTTTAATAGATTTGCGGGAGTTAATGTTGAGTTGGAGTGCGTAACATGGATAGAAGAAATTCCAGGGATGCCTAAGTGCCACTTAGCTTTTGGACTAAAAGCAGGATTTAAATAGGTTCGCTGGGTTACATTTTCCATGTAATATATAGTTAAATCTTCTTGGGCTTTAAATGATTTAACAATACTTAATGTTAGTACAATTAATAAAATTCTTTTCATTTCTTTATTTGAATGTTTTAAAACTAGTTGAAATCAGGAGTGAACTCAAGGTTGACCCTAGCAGACACTTTTACTATTATGTTGTAACGTGGTAAAAATTTGACATCAGTTGCGTTTGAAGCGTCTGTGGTATTAGCAGCAGCCAAAATGTATATTTTAGTAACACCGTTATTTGAAAGACTCATTAGTTTCTCTTTGCTCATAGTAACATCAGTAATCTTTTTTGTAGAGCCAGTTGAAGTACCATAATCAGTATTTGATGGAGGAACAGTAGTGTTAACAGGAGCGGATCCAATAATGTTTTCACCATTAGCAGTTGTAAAAAGAGAATCAACAATGATATCGTTTGAGTCTGCAAAGTATAACTGTACTGTAGCACCAACAGGAAGTTCGTTTGTAACAAAAACTCTAACTGTGGCAGATTTCACTTGTTCTGTACTACTACTATCACCTAAAATATCTTTTGCATTAAAGTTTGTTGTATCTCTTAAGTTAAAACCACTTCCCCAACCGTGTAACGGTAATATTAATCGGCTATCACATCTTACTCTAGAATCGATATCTAAAAAATTATTTGTAACACCTGAAGGGTTAATTTGTGTTGATCCATCGTAAATAATTTCATCTGGAGCTTCGTCAATTAAAGCTGTTAATGTAGGAGAAGTATTGTTGTTATCAATAATATGAGACGTTATAACCGAGTCACCAACTGTAGATGGTGCAGCAACTATTGGAATAGAACTTAAACCCGGACCTCCAAGAGTAACAGAAGTTCCTGGTGTTGGAGAATAAACACCATTAAAAATGGTTTGAACAGGAATACCTGTACTGTTAGTGAAATCAAGCTCAATTCTAGGGTTGGCTATATGTACTGTGCCCCCCATTAGATTTTGATAGAAATCTATAGCTAATGTATCTTGATCAATAAAATTTGTTGTATTTCCAAAGTAGCCATAAATAGTTTGAAATTGATTAATACCAAGATCAATTGTTATGTCAATAGATTCAGCACCAGTTGCTCCGGTTCCACTATTAGTTAATTGAATTGCTATCTCATAATTGATTGTATTACTTGTGGTTGAAGAGTCTGTTAAATCAAACGTATAACCACTAATGTTTAAAGAAGAATTACCTGTAACGGGAACTGTAGCCACATAATCAAGAGGGATTGTCGTTGAATAGATTGTTCCTGAAGGAGATTTTAGTGAAGGAATAGTAATGGTTATTACCCCGTCATGAGTAAAAGTTGATTGGATATCAACTACTAAATTGCCAGACAAAACAGAGATAGAGTCCAATTGCTCATTATTAGGAAAGCTTAAAGTTTCAGTTCCAGCTTGGGAAAATGAAACTGTTGTTCCTGCACCACCTGTGTTGAAAGCTGTAACTACCGGAGGGGGCATGCTTGCAGACTGGCTTATAGGGTTCAAGTTTAGATTAAAAAAATCTGCAGCTCTCAAATCAAATAAAGCCTTGGGATATACATACTCAAGAATTCCTGTTACGGGGTTTGTTTCAATAAAAACATTTTTTGAGCTATCAAAGTATCTCCCTAAATTAAGTGTTGCTTCTGCTAATGGTATACCAAAACTTGGAGATACAGTATCGCTGCCTAGTTTATCAATAGCGACTTCTTTTTTACAACTAAAGCCAACTAATAACATAATTGTTATAGGTGGTATTATAAGTTTAAATTTATTCATAATCGTAATCTTAATGATCTATAAGAGATAATTTTAAGGACCGAAAGTAATAAAAATTAATTTTTAACAGAACTAGAGAAGGCTATTTTATTGATAAATTGAAATTAGCAACACAAACTGTTATGCATGCATAACAATTTTTTGTATATTTGGTTTTATGACTTTGCATACAAAATTAAGTAGAAATTGAAACCAGAGGAAACAATTGATTTTACCATAAGGTCTACATGGCACAAGATTGCAAGAATGTATAATGTTCAAGCGGCAGAGTATGGTGTTAGTATGGCAACTGGAATGATATTACTTAATATTGACACCAAGAAAGGCACTCCTTCTACGAAGTTAGGGCCTAAAATGGGTATGGAGTCTAGAAGCTTGTCAAGGCCTTTAAAAATGCTTGAGGAAAACGGGATAATCTATCGGGAGGCAGACAAAAATGACGGCAGGATGGTAAGAATATTTTTAACCGAGCTTGGAATAGAAAAAAGAGACTTGTCTAAGTATAAGGTTTTAAAATTTAATCACCATTTAAGAAAAAATATACCTGAAAAGGATATAGATCATTTTTTTAAAGTGATGAATGAGATAAATGAACTAATTGATAAAAACAATATATTTTAACACGAAAAACAGTTAAAGAAAATGAAGAGAAACATTAAAAAAGTAGCAGTTGTTGGCTCAGGAGTAATGGGTTCAAGAATTGCTTGTCATTTTGCTAATGTTGGTTTGGATGTTTTGCTATTGGATATTGTCCCAAAAGAAGCGAAAGAATCCACTGATAAAGCTGCAAGAAACAAAATCGTAGATGATGCATTAAAGTTTGCTTTAAAATCTAATCCATCACCTATTTATAGCAAAAGCTATGTTTCAAGAATTGAAACAGGAAATCTTGATGATGATTTGCCTAAAATATCTGATTGTGATTGGGTAATCGAAGTTGTTGTTGAGCGTTTAGACATTAAACAACAAGTTTTTACTAATATTGAAAAGCACAGAAAGCCTGGTTCTTTAATAACTTCTAATACTTCTGGTATTCCAATCCATATGATGTTAGAAGGAAGAAGCGAAGATTTTCAAAAACACTTTTTCGGAACACACTTTTTTAACCCACCAAGATATTTAAAACTATTAGAAATTATTCCTACACCTAAAACAGATCAAAAAGTAGTTGACTTTATGATGGATTATGGTGCGAGAATATTAGGTAAAACAACCGTTTTATGTAAAGATACACCTGCTTTTATTGCAAACAGAGTAGGGGTTTTCTCTATTCAAGCACTTTTCCATACGGTTCAAGAAATGGGATTAACAGTAGGAGAAGTTGACAAACTTACTGGTCCAGTAATGGGGCGTCCAAAATCAGCAACCTTTAGAACTTGCGATGTAGTAGGTCTTGATACATTGGTTCATGTAGCTAACGGTGTTAAGGAAAACTGCCCAGACGATGAACGAAGAGATTTATTTGAAATACCAGATTTTGTAACTAAAATGGTGGAAAATGGTTGGTTAGGAAGTAAGTCTGGTCAAGGATTCTACAAAAAAGCAAAAGATGAAAATGGAAAGAAAACCATTTTAGAACTAAACTTAGAAACATTAGAATACCAACCAAAAACAAAAGTTAGCTTCCCAACGTTGGAAATGACTAAGTCAATTGATGACCTAAAAACAAGAACAAAAATGCTTTACAATGGTATGGATAAAGCAGGTGAGTTCTACAGAAAGTCTTTCAATGGAGTATTTAACTATGTTTCAAACAGAATCCCAGAAATAGCAGACGAAATCTACAAAATTGATGATGCATTAAAAGCTGGATTTGGTTGGGAATTAGGTCCTTTTGAAACGTGGGATGCTGTTGGCGTTAAAGCTGCAATTTCTAAAATTGAAGAAGCTGGAGATAAGCCTGCTCAATGGGTTTACGATATGCTAGATGCTGGGAATACATCTTTCTATAAACTAGAAGATGGAGTTAAAAAGTATTATGATATAGATAGTAAATCATACAAAGTTATTCCAGGAACAGAAGATTTAATTGTACTTGATAACTTAAGAGAAACAAACACAGTTTGGAAAAACAGTGGTGTTCATATTATTGATTTAGGAGACGGTATTCTTAATGTAGAATTCCATACCAAAATGAATACGATTGGAGGCGAAATTATTGAAGGTTTAAACAAAGCTATTGATTTAGCTGAATCTGATGGGCAATGGAAAGGAATTGTTGTTGCTAATGAAGGAGCACAATTTTCAGCTGGTGCAAACGTAGGTATGATTTTCATGATGGCTGTAGAGCAAGATTGGGATGAATTAAACTTTGCAATCAAGAGTTTCCAAGATACTATGATGAGATTAAGATACTCGTCTATTCCAGTAGTAGCTGCTCCTCACGGATTAGCACTAGGTGGAGGTTGCGAATTATGTTTACATGCTGATAAAGTTGTAGCGAATGCCGAAACTTACATGGGATTAGTTGAGTTTGGTGTTGGTCTTATCCCTGGTGGTGGAGGAACAAAAGAATTTGTTCTTCGATTAAATGATGATTTAAATGAAGGGGATATTAGAACAAACCAATTAAGAAATAGATTCTTAACTATTGGGCAAGCAAAAGTTGGAACTTCAGCTAAAGAAGCATTTGAACTAGGTTACTTAAGAGAAGGTGTTGATGAAATTATTGTAAGTAGAGCGCATCAAATTGCATATGCTAAAAAGCAAGCACTGTTGTTAGCTGAAAAAGGATATGTTCAACAACCTGAAAGAAAAGATATTGAAGTATTAGGTAATGAGGGAATTGGTATTGTTTATGTTGGAGCAGAATCAATGGAGTCTGGTAAATACATCTCTGAGCACGACAGAATCATTTCAGAAAAGCTTGGTACAGTAATGTGTGGAGGAGAGCTTTCTCAAAGAACGAAGGTTTCTGAGAGATACTTACTTGATCTCGAAAGAAAAACATTCTTAGAGTTATGCCAAAAGCCTAAAACTCTTGCTAGAATTGAAAGCATTTTAAAAACAGGAAAAATCTTAAGAAATTAGATTATTAGATATTAGACAATAGATCTGAAGATGCTATGCATAATTATAGAGAATTAAAAATATGGCAAAAGTCAATTGAGTTAACCCAATCGGTTTATCAATTAACTTTTGATTTACCTTCCAATGAAAAATTTGGTTTAGTATCTCAATTGCAAAGAGCATCAGTGTCTGTAGCGTCAAATATTGCTGAGGGATCAAGTAGAGACTCTCAAAAAGAATTTAATTACTTTTTATCACTGGCTATTGGTTCATTATTTGAAATTGATACTCAAATAGTAATTGCCAAAAGCTTAGGTTTTATTAAAGAAAAAGAATCAGATAAAATATTAAATCAGGTTTTAGAACTGATAAAAATGACCAGAGGTTTTCAAAAAACGATCAAGTCTAATAGTCTAGCATCTAAAATCTAAAATCTAAAAAAAATTATGGAAACTTATATAGTAGCAGGATATAGATCAGCTGTTGGTAAAGCAGGAAGAGGTGTCTTTAAATTTTACAGACCTGATGATCTTGCAGCAGATGTAATAAAAGGAGTAATGAATGCTGTGCCTAACGTAGCTCACGATCAAGTGGATGATGTTATTGTTGGTAATGCAACTCCAGAAGCAGAACAAGGACTTAATGTTGGGCGTTTAATTTCATTAATGGGATTAAATACCGACAAAGTACCAGGTATGACGGTGAACAGATACTGTTCATCTGGTTTAGAAACAATAGCTATCGCTTCTGCAAAAATTAAAGCAGGAATGGGGCATTGTATTATTGCTGGAGGTGTAGAATCTATGAGTATGCTACCAATGGGAGGATGGAGACTTACTCCTAATGCTGAGGTGTCAAAAAAGCACCAGGATTGGTACTGGGGAATGGGACTTACTGCCGAAGCAGTTGCGGAAAGATATAACATCTCAAGAGAAGAGCAAGATGCATTTGCAGTAAAATCGCATGAAAAAGCTGCGGCAGCAATCGAATCAGGAAGGTTTCAAGAGGATATAATTCCTATCCATGTAAAAGAAACTTACCTTGATGAAAATGAGAAAACGCAAACAAGAGAGTACGTTGCAGAAACAGACGAAGGAGTAAGAAAGGGAACGAACATGGAAGCATTAGCTCGATTAAGACCTGTTTTTGCTCAAGGAGGTTCAGTTACTGCTGGTAACTCTTCTCAAACATCAGATGGTGCTGCTTTTGTTATGGTAGTGAGTGAAAAATTCATGAAAGAAAATAACTTAACACCAATTGCACGTCTAGTATCTTATCAGGTAGCTGGTTTAGAGCCAAGAGTTATGGGAATGGGGCCAATTTACGCATTGCCAAAGGCATTAAAAGCTGCGGGAATGGAATTAAATCAGTTAGAGCAAGTTGAGCTTAATGAAGCATTTGCATCACAATCAGTAGCGGTAGTTAAGGAATTAGGAATTAATCCTGATATCGTTAACGTAAACGGAGGAGCAATTGCATTAGGTCATCCACTTGGTTGTACTGGAGCCAAACTGAGTGTACAATTATTTAATGAAATGAGAAGAAGAAATCAAAAATACGGAGCAGTAACAATGTGTGTTGGTACAGGTCAAGGAGCTGCTGGTATATTTGAATTATTAAACTAACTTTTAAAGCAAAATAAAAATGGAAACATTAGAAAAAAAAGCGATCAAAGGAGGAGAATGGATTATCCGTGAAACAAAAGCGGGAGAAATTTTTATTCCTGAAAATTGGACAGAAGAGCAAAAAATGATTGCTCAAATGTGTTATGATTTCATCAAAGCAGAAATTTTACCAAACTTGGATGAAATTGATTCAATGAAAGAAGGTTTAATGCCTGCTATTGTTGAAAAAGCTGGAGAATTAGGTCTTTTAGGTCTTTCAGTTCCTGAAGAATTAGGAGGAATGGGTGTTGATTTTAAAACATCTCTTCTTGCAACCGAAGCATTAGGAGGGAGTTTCTCTTTCTCTGTATCTTATGGAGCACATACAGGAATTGGAACGTTACCATTATTGTATTATGGAAACGAAGAGCAAAAAGCAAAATACATTCCTAAGCTAGCTTCTGGAGAATGGAAAGCTTCTTACTGTTTAACTGAGCCAAGCGCAGGTTCTGATGCAAACTCAGGAAAAACAAAAGCAGTTTTAAGCGAAGATGGTAAACACTACATCCTTAACGGACAAAAAATGTGGATTACTAACGCAGGTTTTGCAAATCTACATACGGTATTTGCTAAAATCGATGACGATAAAAAATTAACTGCATTCTTAGTTGAAGCAGACTCTGAAGGAATTACATTAAACGCTGAAGAGAAAAAACTAGGGATCAAAGGTTCTTCTACACGTCAAGTATTCTACAACAATGTTAAAGTGCCAGTTGAAAACATGCTTTCTGAAAGAGAAAATGGGTTCAAAATTGCATTAAACATCTTAAATATCGGTCGTATTAAATTAGGTGCTGGTACTGTTGGTGCTGCTAAAATGGCAATAACACAAGGTACTAAGTATGCGAACGAAAGAGAGCAATTTGGCAGACCAATTGCTAAGTACGGAGCTATCCGTCAAAAAATTGCTAAAGCTGCTATCTATGCTTATGCTACTGAGTCAGCAACATACAGAGCAGGTCAAAACATTGATGATGCAACAGCTGCTTACATTGCAGAAGGTATGGATAAAGGCGAAGCTACACTTAAAGGAATTGAGCAGTTTGCCGCTGAGTGTGCAATCTTAAAAGTTGCAGGTTCCGAGTGTTTAGATTTTGCTGTAGATGAAATGCTACAAGTTCATGGAGGAATGGGTTACTCTGCCGAAACTTTAATCGAAAGAGCTTACCGTGATTCTAGAATTAACCGAATCTTCGAAGGAACTAACGAAATCAACCGTATGTTAACTGTTGATATGATCCTTAAAAGAGCAATGAAAGGAGAATTAGATTTAATGGGCCCAGCAATGAAAGTTGCAGGCGAATTAATGAGTGTTCCTACTGCTGAAGAAAGAGAAGGATTATTCGCAAAAGAGCATGGATACATCGCAAACTTCAAGAAAACCATCTTAATGACTGCTGGTTCTGCAGTTCAAAAGTTAATGGCTACGCTTGCAAAAGAGCAAGAAGTATTAATGGGTATTGCTGATATGAGTATCGATACTTACCTAGCAGAATCTGTATTACTAAGAGTAGAGCAATTAGTTGGTCAAATCGGGGAGGAAGCTGCTGCTGATCAAATTGCATTAGCAAAAGCATTTATCTATGATGCTGCTGATCGTATCAACAAGGCTGGAAAAGATACATTAAACTCTTTCGCAGAAGGTGATGAATTAAGAATGATGTTAATGGGTTTAAAACGTTTTACTAAGCATGACCCAATCAATATCAAAAACATTCACCAACAAATTGCTACATCTATTATCGATAAAGGAGAATATTGCTTCTAATTGAAAAAAAACAAATAAAACAGACAATACTGGAGGGATTTTATCCCTCCTTTTTTGTTTACAGCTAACATTATATTGTTACTTACTTTAACAAGTACCCGCTTGTTAATTTTCACTTAAACATTAGGTTTGTATAATAATTTATTTTTTAACAGGTTTAATTAAGTATGTTTCTTAAAAAACACATATCATTTGCTCTTTTAGCTATACTTTTTAGCGGAATGTTATTGGGGCAGCAAACCAAAATCTATACCGATGAGTATAAAGATTACAGAGATGGTTTGGAGCTTTTTGATAAGCAAAAATATTCAGCTGCTCAGGAAAAATTCAATAATACAATACTACAAATTGATAATAAGCAAGATGAAATTCAGGTAAATGCCGAGTATATGAAAGCACAATGTGCTTTGTATTTATTCAACCTTGATGCGCAGTTTCTCTTTAAGCAGTTTATGCTGGATCATCCTGATGCCAACCAAACCAAAAAAGTACCTTTTATCCTAGGTAGAGACTACTACCGAAAAAAAGATTACCGAGACGCGATTGAGTGGTTTGAACAAGTAGATGAGTACGATTTGGATCGCTTCGAAATCATAGAATTTCACTTTAAATATGGGTATAGTCTTTTCGTAAAAGATAAATACGATTTAGCAGAAACACATTTCTATGAAATAAAAGATATTGAAAGCGAGTATTATGCACCAGCAAACTACTATTATGGGCATTTAGCTTATCTAAAAGGTAATTATCAAACAGCACTAGAAAGCTTTAGAAAAATTGATGATACGCCTGGTTTCGGACCAATAGTACCTTATTATATTGCCCAAATACTATTCAATCAGGAAAAGTATGACGAAGTAATTGACTATACACCTAAAATTCTTGAGCGCGAAAAAGTGAAGAGGGAAGGAGAGTTAGAAGGTATTCTGGGCTCAGCGTATTTCAAGCAGGACAAATACGAAGAGGCAATTCCTTACCTAGAAGGGTACTTTAAAAAAGCTAAAAGTAGAACCGAGGATGATTACTATCAATTAGGATTTGCTTATTACAAAACAGGCGAATATGATAAAGCAATTAAATACCTGGGTAGAGTTGCTGCAAATGACGATGAGCGTGCACAAATAGTGAATTACATTTTAGCAGAGTGTTACATCAAAACCGATAATAAGGAATACTCTAAAGCAGCATTTAAAAGAGCCTACGACTTAGGTCACGATGAACTAATTAACGAAGATGCCCTTTTTGGTTATGCAAAAACAACATACGAAATCTCTTACAATCCTTATGATGGTGCAGTAGATATTTTCCATAAATTTTTAGATGAGTTTCCTAATTCTTCAAAAAAGGAAACCGTATATCAGTATCTAATTGATATGTATTCAACAACTAAAGATTTTGAAGCAGCGTTAAAATCCATCGATAAAATAAAAGATAAAAACTTTCAAATAAAAGAAGCATACCAAACACTTAGTTACAACTTAGGAGTTGAATCGTTTTTCAAGAAAGAATATGCAAAAGCAATCGCGAGTTTTAATAATGTAAAAAAGTATATGATTTCTCCAGAGCTTAACGCATTAAGCAAGTTTTGGATTGCCGAAATAAAATTCAACGAAGGAAAATATACCGAAGCAATTAGTGCATATAACACATTTAAAACTACTAGTGGAGCCGCTAATACCGAGCCGTATAATTTAGTAGATTATAATATTGGTTATGCCTTTTTTAATCAAAAGAAATACGATGATGCCATAACCGCTTTTAGAAATTTTGTAAGAAGAGCCAAAGACGATGAGAGAGAAGCAGATGCTAACTTACGTTTAGGAGATGCATACTACACACAAAAGGAAGATGCTAATGCATTAAAATATTACAGCAGAGCAGTAGTAGAAGGTACATCTAACAATGATTATGCTTTATACCAGCAAGCTATTATTAAAGGATACAATGGCGATAATGATGATAAGGAAGAGTTACTTGCTCGCTTATTAAGAGAGTATCCCAATTCTATTTATGCTAAAAACTCACAATATGAATTAGCAAATACTTACAGGAATCAAAGAAAGGATGATGAAGCCTTAGCGATGTATCAGCAAATAGTAGATAACAATCCTGATGGTGAGCAGAAAAGAAAGGCTCTACTAAACATTGGAGGTATTCACCTAAGAAACGAAAACTTTGGATCAGCAGAGGATGTATTCGAAAACATCATCCGTAATTACCCTGGAACTAGCGAAAGCGAAGCAGCAATTAATGAACTTGAAAGAGCGTATGCGCTGCAAAATAAAATTGATCAATTTCCAGATTTGCTGAGCACACTAGGGGTTAAGTACTCACAAGGTAGGTTGGATTCAACCTTATGGATACCCGCACAAGAAGCTTACATTAGCGGAGATTGTGATGCAGCAAAAAGAGCTTTGGAGACTTATTTAACGAAAATTAAACGACCCAAAAATAAAGTTAAAGCAAACTTTTATTTAGCAGAATGTGCAAACCTAGCAGGGAATGAGGACGAAGCACTTACTTATTATAACTTGGTTATCGCTTTTAAGAGCTCTCATTTGGAGGATGCACTTTTTAGAGCGGCAGATATTGTTTACAAACGAAAAGATTATAAAAAAGCAAATGAGTATTTAACACAACTGGAGCCAATCAACCGAGACGAATTACGTATTCCTGCTATTCAAAAGGGATTAATGCGTACCTCGTATGAAATTCAAGACTACAACAAAGCTATTTTGTATGCAGGTAGAATTTTATCGAATGATGATACTAAGGGTAGCTTGGAAGAGGAAGCGTTAATGATCAAAGCAAACTCAAATTATGAGTTAAGAAACTATACACTAGCAAAACCTATTTATCAGCAAGTAGTAAAAAAATCTAACGATGTAGATAAGGCAATTGCCAAATACCGTGTGTGTGAAATTCTATTTAAAGAATCAAAATATAAAGATGCTGAAGATGAATTATTTGATCTTTTCCAACAAAAACCAACATACGATTACTGGTTAGGAAAAGGATATATTTTATTGTCTGATGTATATGTAAAACTAGGCGATAATTTCCAAGCGAAAGCAACGCTGCAAAGTGTAATTGATAATTACGTGTTGGACGATGATATCGTTCCTACAGCAAAGCAAAAACTAAATAAAATAAAGCAAGACGAAATAAACGGAGACAACCAAGGAGAGGAGGAAGAAATAGAAATTAATGGTTCAAACAGATAAGCCCATGATGGGCATCAATCTTATTCATTAGCAGATGAAAAAAATACTTACATATTATATGTTATTGGCTTTTACGCTTATCGTAGGAGATAATGCTATAGCTCAAGGACTGGGGGATGGTGTAGTAATCGTATCCGGAACTGAAGGGAATAGAAATATAAAACCTTCTTCTAAACTAGTAACGGAGCCTACACTTATTTTGGATACTACCAAAAAACAACTCAAGATGAACTATGTGTTTTACGAATACATGGCACCATCTGAGTTTACAGTTGATACAATTAAACCTGCCAAAGTAAAAATTATCGATCCACTAGATCGTTTGAAAAGAGGATACCTTAAAGCTGGTATTGGTATGTATTTAACTCCTTTGGTTGAGCTTCATTACGGTTCAGAAAGGTCAAGACATAACAACTGGGGAATTAATTACAATCATTTTTCATCGCATCAAGCAGTAAGCAAAGATTTTGGTTACAGCGGACTCAGTCAAAACCATGCAGATGTTTTCTACAAACATTTTCTGGATCATATGTCTATCCGAGGAGATTTGTATTACGATCGTGATGTAAACTATTTCTATGGATTTAACACTTCCGATACATCAATAGATCGAGACATAATTAAACAGCGTTTCCAAACCATTGGAGCAAAAGCTAAAATTGCTAGTTACCTACAAGATATTCCAGAATTTAATTACACCGGGGAAATTGGCTTTAGAAATTACCGAGACAGTAACAGAGCAAACGAAAACAAGTTTAACATTGGAGGTAGGGTTCAAACAATCATTGATGAGGAGCTTTATGGTATTGATGGAGAGTTATTAATTAACAGCTATAACGCAACCGTCAACACGCCACTTATCCAAGATTCTACATTCATAAGTACGGATAGAAGACAAACAAACGGAGTCCTAAGGTTAGCACCTCATGTAATTACAAACCGTGACCGCCTTAAAGCAAGAGTAGGTTTGGATATAGCTATTGATATGGGAAGCTCAACAGGCTTTCACTTTTATCCTAATGCAGAATTTAAATACAGCTTTCATGATATTTTTATTCCTTACGTAGGGGTAAACGGTAACCTTAAGCAAAATACATTCTACTCATTAACACAGGAAAACCCGTTTGTGCTTTCGGGTGTTAATCTTAAAAACACCAACACGAAGTATAATATTTATGGGGGTGTTAGAGGAAGCATAAGTAATAAAACCTCGTTTAACTTATCAGCATCTAAAAGTAGAGTGGTAGATATGCCCTTATACTTTAGCGATACGACCTACTCCATTGGTAATCGCTTTGATGTGTTGTATGATACACTTGATATTTTTAATGTTACTGGGCAATTATCATACAGGGTTGGAGAAAAGTTAAACGTTTATGGTAAGGCCGAGTATAACATGTATTCAACAGTGAACCAAGCGTACGCATGGAATTTATCCCCAATAGAAGTTACATTAGGGGGTATTTACGATTTACAAGACAAAATAATTGTTCGTGGAGATATCTTTTTTGTAGGTAACAGAAACGCTAAGGTATTAGATACAACAATTAATGACGTACAAAAAGAAGGAAGCGATTACTTTGTAGAATTAAAGTCATTTGTTGATTTTAACTTAGGTTTTGAGTACCGCTATACGAAAAGGTTTTCTTTATTCTTAAACTTTAACAACATCATTTCTCAACGCTACCGCAGGTACTACCAATATCCAAACCAAGGATTGAACATCATGGGTGGGTTGACGGTTGATTTTTAGGGTTAAAATAATGATTGTTTAATTTTTATTTTGATGAAAAATGCTTTGACGATAATACTATTATTGATTAATGTAAATTATTTTGGACAACTAAACAAAACTTATAATTCTATCGATAAAGTAATTGCTTTTATTGATAGTGCTAAATTCTCAAAAACAGTAGTATTTGAAAATGAAGAGTTTCAAAACCAAGTGACAGATGGAGGGGGAACTCTAGAGGCCTCATACATCAATAACTCTTTAGCAAAAATTGAGGTTAAGACTTTTGTTTCAAATGGTGTCCATCATAACAAGTATTATATAAATAAAAATAAATTAATTTATATAAGTGAGAGTTTTGGCACGTTTTCCTATGATGTAGCAAATGACTCTTTTGATTATTCGAGTTTAGAAAACAAGTATATGGGGAAGTTTTATTTTGTTAATGCAAAACTAATTGATTCTGAAATACTTGGATATGACCGTTTTTTAACAAATAAACAGCCCATTGATGAGTTGTCATTAGAAAAAAATCTTTTGAAAATAGAATCAGTGTTATATGAGGATTTTAATAGATATACATCTTTGATTCAAAACAACAATTATGGAATAATAACCTTCAATACATCAAGTTTTGAGATTGGAGATACGTATACCCCTCCAACAAGCATTCAATTTGACTTTGAAAAATATGAAGTTAAGCCAGAGAGTTTTCAATTATTGGATAGTATAGCTGATTTTTTGATAAAACATGATAGTCTAATTGTGGAAATAGGAGTTCATTTAGATAGCAGGTATAATAGATATGCCAATAGAATCGATAGGAAAAGAGCTAAAAATATCAAGAGCTATTTAGTTGAAAAGGGAGTTGAAAGTGATCGTTTAATCAGTAAAGGGTACAAAAATGCACAGGCGTTGGTTAAAAATGAAGAAATAATTAAGATTGAAGATATTCAAGACAGAGAATTAGCTCATGCTAAAAACAGAAGGGTAGAATTTAAAATTATTGGTCTAAAATAGTTTCAAGAAAACTCCTTTCCCCAACTTATTGCCCACACGCAAAATAATTATTAAAAAACACAGTTAACTACCTTTATTAGCGGTTAAGTCGATAATTAAAGAGATATTACTATTTTTGATTCCTAAACCAAAACGAAATCATGAACCAAAATCAAGACAATGCATCCGACTTGGTGCAGTTTATTTGGGATAAAAGAGTTTTTTTAATCATTATTTGTTTCGTAGCAGCCGTTTTGTCTGCTATCGTTTCTTTTATGATTGAAGAAAAATACCGATCAGAAGTGATTGTTTTTCCAGCAATGACAAATACCGTAGCTTTTACCGATGAAATCCATGCAGAGCAAAGCTCTACTCAGTTTGGAGAAGAAGAACAAGCCGAACAAATGATTCAGGTACTACAATCTGCAGATATTAGAGATCGTATCATAAGTAAATACAACCTTATCGAGCATTACGATATTGATCCTGATAGCAAACTAAAACTAACAGAATTAAATGAAACCTATAACGATAACATCTCTTTCAAAAGAACACCGTATGGATCAGTAAAAATATCCGTGCTTGATAAAGACCCTGTTTATGCAGCAAATATAGCAAACGATATTTCTGCATATTTGGATAGTGCTAAAAACCGAATGATTAAAATAAGAGCCAAGCAAGCCATGGCTATTGCAGAATCAGAAAAAGAAAAACTGATGCAAGAAATAACAACCATTGTTGATTCTATGGCTTCGTTAAGTGAAAAGGGTGTAGTTGATAAAGAAACACGTCCTTACCTAGTTTCTGGTTTAGCTAGTGCAACCGATGTTAGCACGAAAAACTTAATTAAACAAAAAATTGATGCAACCGATAAATACGGTAGTTTATACACAAGCATGGAATACAAGCTGGAAAACATGAATGAGCGTTTATCACGAATGGAATTTGTTTATGAACAAGCAAAATCTGATGCTAACTCTACATTCTCCCATAAATTTGAGGTAGAAAAAGCGAACCCAGCAGAAAAGAAAGCTTATCCAATTCGCTGGTTAATTGTGGTTATTTCTACATTTTGTGCGTTTTTGTTTTCAATTGTATTGTTGTTAGCAAATCAAAAAATCAAACAGTTAAAATAACTACCCGTTATTTTGCAAGCACTAGGATTACATAAAAAAGGATGGTTATATGGTATAAGCATTACTTTTATATGTCTATGCGTGTGGAGTATCTATGCCGAAAACTATTTAGCTGTATTTTTGCCACCAGCTTTAGCCATCATCTATGCTTCTGTTTATCATACGAAAGCAGTAGTACTTTTTGTTGTGTTTTGTACCCCATTTTCGCTAAACTTAGAGAGCATGGATTTAGATGCCTCATTTGGATTCTATCTTCCTACCGAACCAATACTTTTTGGTTTAACGGTACTAATTAGTTTAAAATGGCTACAAAGTAAAACGTATAATAAGCAAATTATTAATCATCCCATTAGTTATGCGGTAATTTTTTATTTAGCTTGGATATTCATTACTTGTTTTACAAGTGAACGACCTATCGTTTCTTTAAAGTTCTTTATTTCTAAACTGTGGTTTATTATTCCTTTATTCTTTTTTGGGGTTCGATTATTTAAGAAAGAAAAGAATATCTATCTCGTGCAGTGGTTGTACCTTATCCCACTAGCGATTGTCGTTTTAATCACATTAGTAAGACATTACGGACATGGGTTTGATCAAGAAATAGCTCACTGGATTATGAGTCCGTTTTTTAAAGACCATACTTCGTATGGAGCCATTGTAGCCTTTTTTATTCCAATAGCAGCTGTTATGCTATTTAGAAAAGGAAATACCGCTGCCACACAGTTAACCTTAGGGAGCATACTAACGATATTAATTATAGGTTTGGTGTATTCATATACCAGGGCAGCTTGGTTAAGCTTATTAGCCTCTTTTGGCGTGTTTTTACTGTTTAAACTTAAAATTAAATTTAAGTATGTACTTGGGGTAACGCTTCTTGGAGGAATCATTGCTCTTGGGTTCTATAACGAAATATCCATGAAGCTTAGTAAAAACGATACCGATTCATCGGATAATTTTTCAAAGCATATCGAGTCAATCTCTAACATCTCTACAGATGCATCAAACCTAGAGCGAATTAATCGTTGGAAATCTGCGTATAAAATGTTTGCAGAACGTCCGTTTTTTGGATGGGGTGGGGGAACGTATGCGTTTGAATATGCACCTTTTCAACACTCTGGAGATTTAACCATTATCAGTACAAATTTTGGAGATAGAGGAAACGCCCACAGTGAATATTTAGGAGCCTTAGCAGAAACTGGTGTTATAGGATTACTTTCCCTCTTAACCTTATTAGTGCTTGTTTTTTATAAAGCATCTATGTTATATATCCGACTGGAAGATCCAAACCTAAAGTGGATGGTATTAGGAATTATTATGGCATTAACTTCCTATTTTGCTCATGGATTCTTAAATAATTACCTGGATACTGATAAAGCCTCAGTCCCCATATGGCTTAGCTTTTCAGCTATTTTAATGCTGGATATAAAAGTTAAGAAACAGTTAAGTAAATAATCTTTTTACTTTTTGGTATAACCCTTGCTTTACCTCATGCAAACACAAAATTTTTGAAAGATGAAAAAGAGAATTTTAATACTAGCGATGGGAGTTTTAGGACTTAATTTAAGTGCTCAAGAAAACTTTGATGGAATGGCCTTTCAAGAAGGGGATTTATTAATTAGTGGAGGTTTGGGTTATTTAAACGGAACACAGTTTGCATTTAAAACCGCTGATGCCATAAGTGGTGGGGAAATAAATTATTCACCGGGATTTAATCCTTTATTTGTTAAAGTAGAAAAAGCAGTAACTGATAACTTTGGAGTTGGGGTTAACTTTGCTTATGCTTCTGCACATACCGAATGGATTTATAATGAAACAACAAGCGATGGAAATGATCAATTAAAACAAACACTTGATTGGAGCAATTATAGTATTTTACTAAGGTTTAATTACCATTTAGGCGGAAACGATAAATTTGATCCATACTTTGGAATGGGGGCAGGATACCGTCAAGGAACTTGGAAAACGTCAACCAATGATCCAGAACAGCCATTCGATAGTTTTAATATACCAGGTGCAAACCCTTTTGGTTTTGAGTTAACTATGGGAGGTAGATACATGTTTACACCAAACATTGGGGCTTATGCGGAAATTGGCTTGTCAAAAGCTCTAGTACAAGGAGGATTGACAATTAATTTATAATTAATAGGAGATGAATTTCATCTCCTTTTTCATGTCTTATTTAATATTCTATATGCAATAAATGAGATAAAAAGAGATTGTTTTTCTAATCAAGAAAGTGATCAAATGTTAAAGTTGATTTTGAATATTTTCTATTTAAAACTAATTTGGCATGTCATTTGTAATAGGCTTGTTAACAATTCAAAAAAAATTAAAATGAAAAACACTCTTTTTAGTGTAGTTGTGCTAATTCTACTGGCATCGTGTAAAACATCTAATGACGTAGTATCAAATTCAATTTTTCAAAAAAGAAAATACACAAAAGGTTACTACATTAACTCTTCCAAAAAGTATAGAAAGAATAACAAAACCAATCAGAGAAATATTATTAAGGATAAGGTTTTTATCGAAGAGGAGATTCAAAACAAAGAAGCTATAAGTATTATAACCTCAAACACATCAGAAAATCAAACGGATAATTTAGCAGATATAAAAAGCGATTTGAATATATCTAAGCCCACTTTAGTAAATAATGAGCGTGCAGCCTTAATAACACACTCAGAAAAACAGCTAAACACAAGATTGACAAATGACCAGATAAAAAAAGAAAATAATATTTCTAAAAATTTTGAAGAAAAAGAATATAATAGAGGTGCTTCTGGAACATCAGTATTTGCTTTTGTATTTTCTATTATTGGAATAATAACTTTTTCTATTACAGGTTTTGGAGTAATTTTTGGAGGGGCACCATGGATTATGCTATTGACATTTTTGTTTTTTTTACCGTCACTAGGTTTAGGTCTTTTATCCTTAAAGGCTACTGCAAGAGAAAACTTTAAATATGATACAAAGCACACTAAATTTTTTGGTAGAACAGCTGTTAAAATTAGTTTAGTATTCATTACACTAGCTCTTTTAATAGTTGTTTTAGCTTAGGGCTAAGCTTTTCAAATTTTTAAACACAAAACAATTAACATGAAAAATTACATTATATATACACTCTTTTTAGGAATGTCTTTTTTAAGTGCTAATGCACAAGTTTTTGAATCAAGTAAACACTATGTGAGTATTGGTTATGGATACGGTAGTAGCGCTCAAACAATGTTAAGGACCACTACACCTGCTTTAACAGATGATGTTGATATTAAAGCATCTTTTTTAGGTCCTGTTTTTCTTAAATATGAGTATGGTATTAAGGATAATTATGGCATTGGTATAAATGTAGCTCATACATCTGGAACGATAAATTATAATTTCAATAGCATTTATACGAGCGATAGCTCTGCGTTACTCAAAGAAAAAGGGAAATGGAGTAGTACTACCTTTCTATTAAGGTTTAATTATCACTTTGCTAAAGGAGATAGAATAGACCCATATATAGGTATGGGAGTAGGTTATAGAAAAGACAGTTGGAAAGTAGAGAGTAATGATCCTGACCCTGAGAGAGATTATTTATCTAGTCCATCAACATCAATTCTTGTCTTTTCTCAAAAATACGCTATAGATATGACAATTGGTTCTCGCTTTATGTTTACAGAAAAAATTGGTGCGTATGTTGAAGTAGGAATAGCAAAAGCAGTAATTCAAGGTGGATTAACGGCTAAGTTCTAGTGGAAATAAACTTATAATAAACAACAAAAGGGATGCACAAGCATCCCTTTTGTTGTTTCAAGTAGTTTTTTTTAATATCCACTTCCAGCACCAGCAACTTGCTCTATTGGGTGCCAAGTAGTTTTTACTTCTGTAAAATCGGTAATGAAATAAGGGTTTTCAGCATCGTCTTTTAACCAATTATAATTCTTTACTCTAATCCTTTTTAGGTTGGAGATAGATTCTTCTTCAAGCTCTTTAATAAGCTTTTTATCGTCTCCACAATAAAGAATGGCATTTACATCCATGTGTTTATTAATATGCGGTAAAATCTCTTCTTTTTTTCCTGTAATAATATTTACAACCCCTCCAGGAACATCGCTTGAGTTTAATACTTCAGCAAAAGAAATAGCTGTTAATGGCTTACTTTCTGATGGAATAACAATACAGGTATTTCCAGATGCTATTACAGGAGCAATTGTTGAAACTAATCCAATTAGTCCATTATCTTCTGGGGCTAAGATGGAAGCAACTCCCATCGCCTCATGCCCAGAGAAATTAAAATGTGGTGTTGATACTGGGTTTACAGAGCTAAAAATTTGCTGAAACTTGTCTGCCCAACCAGCAAAGTAGATCAAACGGTCAACAGAGGTGATTACTTCTTTTTCAGCATCCGCCTTTGAACTGCCTTGAAGTACTAATTCTTCAATAAATTGAGCTTTTCTACCTTCTAGCATTTCTGCAATACGGTATAAAATTTGACTTCTGTTGAAAGCTGTTTTATTGCTCCATCCGCCAAAAGCTCCACGTGCCGCAACAACAGCATTTCTAAAGTCTTTTCGAGAGCCCAAACAAATGTTTGCGATCTCTTTTCCGTCTTTATCAACTAAAGGGTAATACCTCCCAGATTCTGTTCTAGGGAAACTTCCTCCAATATATATTTTATACGTTTTCAATATTTCTAGTCTAGCCATTTGTACTTTCTTTTTGCTAATCAAATTTTAAATAAGCTGATAATCCATGTAACCCTCCTTCACGTCCAAACCCACTTTCTTTATATCCTCCAAACGGAGATGCAGGATCAAATTTGTTGTAGGTATTTGCCCAAACAACTCCAGCTCTCATTTGAGATGTCATGTTAAATATCTTCGATCCTTTATCTGTCCAAACACCAGCAGATAAACCATAAGGAGTATTGTTTGCTTTTGCAATAACTTCTGATACCGTTCTAAATGTTTGAATCGCTAAAACAGGTCCAAAAATTTCTTCTTGTGTGATTTTGCTTGATTGCGCTAAGTTGTAAAACAAGGTTGGCTTACACCAGTATCCTTTTTTAGGAATATTACAAGAAGGTTGATAAATATCAGCTCCTTCTTCCTTACCAATTTTAAGGTATTTATTGATGGTGTTTAATTGCTCTTTGGAGTTAATTGCACCTATATCTGTATTCTTATCTAGTGGGTCACCAACTACTAAGCTTTCCATACGGTCTTTTAGTTTACGCATTACTTTATCATAAACAGACTCTTGGATAAATAACCTAGAACCAGCACAACACACATGTCCTTGGTTAAAGAAAATTCCATTAATTACACCTTCTACCGCTTGGTCTAACGGGGCATCTTCAAAAATGATGTTTGCAGCTTTACCACCTAATTCTAGTGTAGCTTTTTTACCTGTACCAGCAATTGCACGTTGAATAATTTTTCCAACACCAGTAGAACCAGTAAAAGCAACTTTATCAACATTCTTATGGTTTACAATTTCAGCACCAGTTGAACCAGCCCCCGTAACAATATTTACTACACCCGCTGGTAAGCCTGCTTGCTCACAAATTTCTGCAAGTTTAATTGCAGTTAAAGGAGTTGTTTCAGCAGGTTTTAAAACTACTGTGTTTCCACAGGCTAAAGCAGGAGCTATTTTCCAAGCAACCATCAGTAAAGGAAAGTTCCAAGGAGTTATTTGACCTGCAACACCATAAGGTTTAACTTTTCTATTTGGGAAAGCATATTCTAGTTTATCTGCCCAACCCGCATAGTAAAAGAAGTGATTTGCAGCTAAAGGAACATCAATATCTCTTGATTCTCTAATTGGTTTACCACCATCAATACTTTCTATAACAGCAAGCTCTCTTGCTCTTTCTTGCATAATTCGAGCAATACGGTAAATGTATTTTCCTCTTTCTTTTCCAGAAAGCTTCGACCATACTTCATCGTATGCTTTTTTAGCAGCTTTCACCGCTTTATCGATGTCTTTTGCATCAGCTTCAGCAACTTCAGCAATTTTTTCTTCGGTAGCTGGGTTAATCGTATCAAAATACTTTCCAGAAGATGGTTTAACCCATTTTCCACCGATATACAAATCATACTTCTTTTTTAAACGAATGTGACTTGTGCTTTCTGGAGCAGGAGCTAAATCCCAACCAGAATTAAAATCAATTATTTTTTCTTTTTTAGCCATGTTTACTAAGCTTATTTAGGATATGTCATTCCCTTATAAAATGTGGTGCTAATGAGCAAGCACATAATGGGAAGAAAAATTATATTTACAATTAAAATGAGCAGTTCATAAATTAAAATATGAGATGCCATTACGTAACCTTTTAGTGTTAAAACTGCTTCTTGACCTTGAATAAAATACAAAATCAATAATATAATATTAGGTAAAAGAGCTACTCCCAAAATACTGAGATACGCTTTTTTAGTATTCCCTTTGGTTCTTATAAGTACTAAAAAACCAATAAGAATATAAATAACACTATATATAGGAAACAATGTTGCCATTAATCAATAGAGAAATAATCTTTTGATTGGTATCCACCCGTTTCTTGCTTTACCAACTGCATCAAAATATCATTTGCCAACGAACTTGCTCCAAATCTGAACCACTCGTTAGTTAACCAGTTTTTACCTAAGGTTTCTTTAACTAGAAGTAAATATTGTAATGCCAATTTAGCGTTGGAAATTCCACCAGCAGGTTTCATTCCTACTTGAATGCCTGTATCGTAGTAATAATCTTTTATTGCTTCGAGCATAGTTAGCGTAAAAGGCAATGTAGCGGCTGGTTTTATTTTTCCAGTAGATGTTTTAATAAAATCAGACCCAGCATAAAGAGCAATATCACTCGCTTTTCTTACACGATCCAATGTGCCAAGCTCTCCCGTTTCTAAAATAGTTTTTAACCGAACGCTTTTTCCGCAAACTTCTTTTATTGCTGCAATTTCATCAAATACATAAGCATAATCTCCTTGGTGAAATCGTCCTCTAGAGATGACCATGTCTACCTCATCAGCTCCATTATCAATAGCTATTTGAGTATCTTGTTTTTTTATCTCTAAAGAAGAATGTCCAGAAGGAAAGGCAGTAGCTACAGAAGCCACTTTAATATCAGTTCCTTTTAATTCCTTTTTAGCGATTCCAACAAAGGTTGGGTATACACACACTGCTGCTACGGTTGGTAACCCAGGCAATGCATCGTGTAAATGCTTTGCTTTGTAACAAAGCTGCTTTACTTTATTTGTGGTGTCTGCTCCTTCAAGCGTTGTTAAATCGATCATGTTTAACGCCATTTTTAATCCTTGGATTTTAGCGTCATTTTTTACACTTCTTTTTTGGATTCGCGTAATGCGATCTCCAATGCCTACTTGATCAACAGTAGGTGAAGCATCAAAGTTTGGATAAGTTGTTTTTGCCATGCTTAACTTTCTAGATCTTCCTTTTTTGTTTGTTCTGCAACTTTTAACGTGTTAGCTGCTTTTAACATAATGTCAATTTCTTCTTTTGTGTAGGTGTTCATTGGATTAGAAACAACCGTAAACAATTGGTCTCCCTCTCCTTTGATAACTTTATAAAAGTGAAATTCTTTTTTCTCAGAATCTGGTGTGCTAATGCTGTAAACAACTAATTCATCATCTTTCGAAACATAATCAAAAACAAGAGGTTGTTGCGTTTCGGCTTTTCTTTCAACTTCTTCAGTTGCATTTTTATCTACACCAGTCCAATCTTCAATGATGATGTTAAAACGATCTCCTAACGTTAACGACCATATTATATCAGCTTCTTCGTGTTCTACCTTTAGCGTTTTTTCTTCACCTGATTGATCCCACGATTTTTCTGTAACAATCGTTAGTGGCAACTCATACTCTGATAAATCTGTAGCCACAGCATTTTCGTCAACAGTATTGGTGTTTGTATTATCTGGTGTTTCTACATCATCACCGCATGAAAACAGAATAAATGATGATAAAAGGGTTAAATAGATTCGCTTCATTAATTATTACTTATATAGTTGTATTTTTTATTCATTTTTCAATTAAAAACTGAGCCCCATCATGGGGTTATTTTATGTATCTAAAATCTTGGTTGTTTTTAATTGCTTTTAAACTCTCTATGTATAGTTTAATAATGTTTTCTACATCATCTTTATGAGCCATTTCAACTGTAGTATGCATATACCTAAGTGGTAAAGATATTAATGCAGAAGGTACACCATCATTTGAGTATGCAAAAGCATCCGTATCAGTCCCTGTACTTCTTGAAGCTGCTAAACGTTGGAAAGGTATTTTTTTCTTTTCAGCAGTATCAATCAACAAGTTTAAAAGGTTGTTTTGTACAGCAGGACCATAGGTTAAAACAGGGCCTTTACCTCCTTTAATATCTCCTTGTTCGATTTTATTAATCATTGGTGTGTTGGTGTCATGGCAAACATCTGTAACGATAGCTACATGAGGCTTTATTTTTTCGGCAATCATTTGAGCACCTCTTAAACCAATTTCTTCTTGAACCGCATTCACTATATAAAGAGCAAATGGCAACTTTATATTGTTTTCATGTAGGTATTTTGCTACTTCAGCAATCATAAACCCACCAATTCGGTTATCAAGGGCTCTACCTACATAATAGTTTTTGTTTAAAATGTGGAATTTGTCTGGATAAGTAACCACACAACCAACATGCACGCCTAGTTTTTCAACTTCTTCTTTGCTTGTGCAACCACAATCTAAAAAGATATTATCCAATTTTGGTGGTTTTTCTGAGCTTCCCCCTTTTCTTGTGTGGATAGCTGGCCAACCAAATACTGCAGGAACTATTCCTTTCTTAGTATGAATGTTCACTGTTTTAGAGGGTGCGATTTGATGATCAGAACCACCGTTTCTTCTTAAATAAATGAATCCATCACTATTTATGTAGTGAACAAACCAAGAAATTTCATCGGCATGAGCCTCAATAACTACTTTATATTTTGCTTTTGGATTAATGATACCTACAGCAGTTCCGTAATTATCAATATAGTGTTCGTCAATATATGGTTTGATATAATCCAACCATAGTTTTTGTCCTTCGCTTTCAAACCCAGTAGGAGAAGCATTGTTTAAGTATTTTTCTAAAAACTTAACTGATTTTGACGTAATAATTTTTTTAGCCATGATAAACCTTTGTATGCAAGTTAATCAATTGATGAAATTTTACCAAAGTTGCTATCATAAAACATCCAATATTTCTTCTAGCTTGATGCCTCTTGAGCCTTTGATCAAAATCAATGCATCTTTAAGCGGATGTTCTTTTAAGTGTTCTTTGGCATCATTTACATGCACAAACGTTTTAAATGAATGTCCTTTTGTTTTAGAAAAATGAGGGCCAACTAAAAGAGCAGTAATATTATTTTGAATGAGAATATCTACTGTTTTTTGATGTTCTTGTTTGGTGTGTTCACCCAGCTCCAACATGTCACCAATAATAGCTACTTTATTTTCATTGGCAGACTGTATTAAATTTTCAATCGCATGATTCATGCTGGTAGGATTAGCGTTGTAAGCGTCCATAACGATTTTGTTTGTCCCTTTTGTTAAAAGTTGAGACCTGTTATTTGTAGGCTCGTAAGAAGATATTCCTTCATGAATTTGGTTTAAAGAAAGACCAAAATGATTTCCCATAGCTGTTGCAGCTAAAATATTGCTTAGGTTATAATCGCCAACTAAGTTGGTTTGGACTTGTTGTGTTTTGTCGCCTACGGTAATTTCTACGGATAGCGTTGGATTGTTTTGTAGCACTTTTCCGTAAACGTTGGTATTCCTGCCTCCAAAACCAATGTGATTTAATGTTGTAGCAAAAGGAGCAAGTTTTTTATCCGTTAGGTTAATAAATGCTTTTTTGTCATTTTCCCTGAGGTAAGTATACAACTCGGTTTTTCCTTTTAGTACGCCTTCTTCCCCTCCAAAACCTTCGAGGTGAGCTTTTCCAATGTTTGTAATAAAGCCATAATCTGGTTGAGCGATGTTGCTCAAAAATTCGATTTCTTTTTGGTGGTTAGCACCCATTTCTATAATGGCAATTTCATGTTCGTTAGTAATCGATAATAAGGAAAGAGGAACGCCAATATGATTGTTTAAATTACCATGCGTAGCAAAAACATGAAACTGCTGAGATAGCACACTTTTAATTAATTCTTTTGTAGTTGTTTTGCCGTTAGACCCTGTAATACCGATTATAGGAATCTTTAGTTGGTTCCTGTGGTAAGTAGCTAAATTTTGCAAGGTTGTTAACACATCATCAACCAATATGGTTTTTTCTGAAGCGTATGATTTATCATCAATGATTGCATAGCTAGCGCCTTTTTCAATGGCTTGCTGAGCAAATTTGTTACCATCAAAGGACTCTCCTTTTAAAGCAAAATAAAGATCTCCCTTTTCAATTTTTCTGGTGTCTGTTGAAACCTTGGGATGCTTTAAATAGATGTTGTAGAGTGATTGTATGTTGGTCATGTTAGGAAATATTTAATAAATTTCTAATAGTTTTCCATGTCAATTTCATTTAGATTTTCTCTAGGGAATCCATGTTTTTTAATTATTACCTCTTCATCAAATGATAACCCTTTAGGATCTATTATATCCAAAAGCAACATATCAGTTTGCTTGATTTTTTCATAAAGATCACTATTAAATTCACCTACTATTTTTATAGCTGATCTTAGCCCTAAACCACTTGCTTCAATGACTTCATTGTTGTGTTGAAGTAGATTATAAGCTTTCATTCTAAATTGTATTAAGTGTCTGTAAAATGAACAAATATCTATTAGGCCAAATGATTCCCAATTAAACTCTTTTTTTTCTTCTATGAACTTTTTTAGTTTTGGATAATCTGTCGACTGCCTCTTAATAATGAAGTCTCCATTTAAAAAAGGAGTTATTTCATTCTTAATTAGTTCACTCTCCTTTATTTTAGCTTTTCCCTCAACTAATGACCAAATGCTCGCCTTTTGTTTGCTAGACCTTGTTAACTCGAATGCGTTTAAAAGCACGTTTAACCTTCTTAGTCGAATTAATCTTGGTTTGTTATAGTTTAAAGAATTCTCATTCCAGTGATTTGAGTTAGGAACCATTGCTTTAAATTCAAGCGTGGCATATAACAAGTCTTTAGCTGTCCAGATTTTCATTAAAGTATTTTTCTGTGCACGTAAATATACTTTCAAACCTCTTGAATAAATAATTTATCTCATTTTTCTTTCACTTCAAAACAGTTCAATTACCCATAAGTTCGACTAGATTTTTTATTTTTGTTCTTCAATTTAGAAAATATGTCATCAAAAGTTAGAGTAAGGTTTGCACCAAGTCCTACAGGGCCACTTCACATGGGAGGAGTTAGAACAGCATTATACAATTACTTGTTCGCTAAAAAACACCAAGGAGATTTTATCCTAAGAGTGGAGGATACCGATCAAACACGATTTGTACCTGGAGCAGAGGATTACATCATCGAATCATTAAAATGGTGTGGAATTGAACCTAACGAAGGACAAGGATATGGAGGAGATTTTGGTCCGTACAAACAATCAGAAAGAAAGCATCTTTATAGACAATATGTTGACCAATTAATTGAGAGTGGACATGCTTACTATGCATTTGATACGGCTGAAGAATTAAACGAACAAAGAGAGTTAGCAAAATCGCAAGGTAAAGCTGGCTGGCAGTATAATTCTATTACTCGACAGTACTTAAAAAACTCATTAAGCTTATCCGCTGATGAAATTAAACAAAAGCTGGATGAAGGAGAGCCTTATGTTATACGAATTAAGCTTCCAAGAAACGAAGAAGTTCGTTTTTATGATGAAATTAGAGGTTGGGTAGTTGTGAATACAGCTAACATGGACGATAAAGTTCTTTACAAATCAGATGGAATGCCAACCTATCATATGGCTAATATTGTAGATGATCATTTAATGGAAATTACTCATGTAATTCGAGGAGAAGAGTGGTTGCCAAGTGCTCCGCTTCATATTTTACTATATCAATATTTAGGTTGGGAGGCGCCAAAATTAGCCCACTTGCCACTTATTTTAAAACCAGACGGTAATGGAAAGTTAAGCAAAAGAGACGGTGATCGATTAGGTTTTCCTGTTTTTCCATTGGAATGGAAAGATCCTAAAACGGGTGATATATCTTCGGGTTATCGTGAAAAAGGGTATTTCCCAGAAGCTTTCGTAAACATGTTAGCTTTCTTAGGTTGGAATCCAGGGACGCCACAAGAAATTTTTAGTCTGGATGGACTAGTGGAAGCATTTTCTCTAGAAAGAGTTGGAAAATCCGGATCTAAATTTGATCCTGAAAAAACAAAGTGGTATAACCAACAATACCTTAGAGAAAAATCGGGAGAAGAGCTCGCTCAACTGTTAAAACCATCACTTTCTTTTGATGTATCGGATGAGTTTTTGGCAGGCGTTTGTGAGTTGATGAAAGAAAGAGCTTTATTTATTCAAGAGATGTTAGAAGATGATTACTTTTTTGAAGCACCACAAGCATACGATGAAAAAACCATTAAAAAGAAATGGAAAGACCAAACACCTGAAATAATAACTGAACTAACTAGTCGTTACGAGCAATTAGAAGATTTTAGTGCTAAAAAAATTGAAGAAACGTTTAAATCATTTTTAGCAGAAAAGGAGTTAGGCATGGGTGCTGTACTTCCAAATTTCAGGGTGCTTGTAACAGGTAAAGGGATGGGGCCATCGATGTTTCAAATATCTGAGTTGTTAGGGAAAGAAGAAGTGATTAATAGATTAAAAACAGGTCTTGAAAGGCTAGAAAAACAAAAGGCTTAACATTTTTTAACACCCATTCGTTAACGAAAAATTAACAAAGAGTATAATATTTTAACCCTTATTGCGTAATTTAGACTAACAATTAAAAAGATTAATTATGTTAGAGCTAAGTAAAACTATTTTAAAGCGAATGAGCTTTGATAGAGTGCTCTTCCAAAAAGAGCTAGTCAAAGCTTCTAAATGGGTGAAACCCGGTCAAAAAACCATATTAAAAGTATGGTGTTTGGCACAATTCGGACACATGTACAAAGATGTGATTCTAGAAGTTTTTGAGTCATAATTTAAAGTCGGCAATTGCCGACTTTCTTTTTTTATTAACATTTGTAGTCGATAATTTATTAAAAATCGCTATTATTTCTTAATTTCGCAGTCTTAAACAATCGCAAAATGAGCAAAAAAACACAAACTGTTGAAGAAAAGCTTAAGGCTTTATACACGCTTCAATTAATTGATTCAAGCATAGATAAGATAAGAACAGTTAGAGGTGAACTACCTATCGAAGTTCAAGATTTAGAAGACGAATTAGAGGGGTTAAAAACAAGAAAAGGTAAAATCGAAGAGGAGATAGCTGAGTTAGAACTAGCTGTTAACAAAAGAAAAAACACGATTGAAGAGGCGAAAGAGGCGATAAAAAAATACGAATCTCAACAGGGAAAAGTTAGAAATAACAGAGAGTTTGATGCTATTTCTAAAGAAATTGAATTTCAACAATTAGAAATTGAGTTAAGCGAAAAGAGAATTAAAGAGCACAAAGCACAGATTGAAAATAAGAAAGAAGTGCTAAGCGAATCTGCTGGTAGAGTAGAAGAGAGACAAGAGCTTTTAGATCAAAAGAAAAAAGAACTTGACGAAATTATTGCAGAGACAAAAAAAGAAGAAGAAATTTTAATTGAACAATCAGAAAAAGAAGCTAAGAAAATTGATGATCGTTTATTAAAAGCATATAGGAGAATTAGATCTGGAGCCAAAAATGGTTTAGCTGTAGTGCCTGTTGAAAGAGGTGCTTCTGGAGGTTCTTTTATTAGTATTCCACCACAAAGACAATTGGATATTGCAACTAGAACAAAAATTATTGTTGATGAGCATAGTGGGAGAATTCTAGTAGATCAAGATTTGGCTGAAGAATTAAGTTCTAAAGTTGAAAAAACAATTGCAAAACTATTAAAGTAAAAGCATACACGTGTAAATTTAAATAAAGGGACCTTTTAACTAAGTTCCCTTTTTTTTGTAAAAGATGATAGGTCAAAAAATAGCACACTTTATTTTATCTAAAAGATACTTCCTTCTAGGTGTAGTTATTGCTATAACTGGTTTATCCATATACTTGGCAAAAGATGTACGATTAAAGTATCAGATGCCGAGTTTGCTACCAAACAATCACAAAGACCATCTAGTTTTAAAAGATTATTTAAACACTTTTGGTGAAGCTGGTTTTCAAGTCCTTGTTGGTGTTAAAGACAAAGAGTTTTATTCTATTGAAAAATTTAATAAATGGTATCAACTAGGGCGTGAATTTAATGATATGGGTATAATAGACTCTGTGTTTTCAGAGGCTAACTTTTACCTTATAGAAAAGAATGATTCCCTCAAAAAATTCGAAATAAATAGATACCCGAAAAAGCCCATCAAT
>CATLPG010000016.1 GCA_950054195.1 uncultured Saccharospirillaceae bacterium | reverse complement strand
AGAAAGCTCAAATTCTTTTACAGCCCTATGATTTCTATTCTTGGGGATGACCATACATCCGAGCACATAAGATGTTTCAGACGTGACTTTGAAATGACAAAAAAGAACATTTCTGCATACATAGAAGAGCTAGATGAAGAGCCAAAAGAATATATTAACGACCAGAATAATGACAATGCGGTTATTAACAAAGTCTTTATTAGTCACTCCTCAAAAGACAAGGTTTTTGTAGAAGAATTAATTGACCTTATTGAAACTATCGGCTTAAGTAGTACCCAAATATTTTGTAGTTCTTTTGATGGATATGGAATTGATTTAGGGGAAGATTTTCTAGATAGAATAAAGGATGAGTTGAACGAGAATATTCTTGTTCTGTTCGTTTTATCAAATAATTTTTACGCTAGTCCAGTTTGCCTATGTGAAATGGGTGCGACATGGATTAAAACTAATGAGCATATCCCCATTTTAATACCTCCATTTGATTATAGTGACGTTAAAGGTGTAATTCCAATGATTCAAGGATTTAAAATTAATGAGAGCTTAAAACTTAATCTGTTCAAAGAAAAATTGGAAAAGCTATTTAATCTATCTGCTATAGACAATTCCAGTTGGGAAAGAAAAAGGGATAGAGTTTTAAAGCGAATTGAAAAGGAAATAGAAAATATATGAATCAATATTTGCTTGATACAAAGTATGCAGCTCAAAGTCTAATTGACACAATTCATAACGAAGAAAATAGACTCTCAATTTTGACTGAAAAATTTGACAGTTTAAAGAAAGTCTTTGACAATTTATTTTGGGACTATTCAACAGCTGACATGCATGAAGACTTCAATGAAATACAGGTTCAATACAAGTTTATCCAAATGGCAAAATTTGCTGAACAAAATGATTTAAAGGGTAAAAAAGCTGAGTTGGATGCTCTTGCGAAATCAATATTGGCAAAAAATGACTCCATGAACTCTTTGAGCATGAGCCTATTGCAAATAGCTAAACAAGGGATTTCGACAGTACATGGTGCTCCCTCGAATTGTCCTCCAGGTAGAAATATTGGTTCAGAAACATTAAAAAATGTGATTTGGCAAGGTAGAAATCAATCAATTCATTGCGAAGAAGGTAATCCGAAGCAAAAAGTAAAAGACTGCTTCTCAAATTTGGCAAATGATTTTGGCAATGAGTTCGACCTTACTACAGACTATACAGTAAATAAAGCTAGAAAGATAATCGACTTATTGAATTGGAGTATATATAACAACTACGAAAAAGATATGATTACATTAATAGGATAAAACTACAGCTAACAAGGGCTATAGTGCATACCCTTCGGGATACGCTGGACACACGTAATCCATCACAACACAAACAATTAAAGAAATGAAAATAAAACTAATACTCGGACTAATTTTAAGCGTTGCATTCACTATCGCTAATTCACAAACCGTTGAAGAATTATACAGTAGCCGAAACTATCAAGAACTTATAAAGTTTGCAGATAAATCAGAAGAGCTAACAAAAGATCAGTTATACTGTGTTGGCTATGCTTTTTTTCAACTTGAAAATGATACAAAAGCAATCGAAATGTATGATAAGGCCATTGCAAAAGGATTAGATGATGATTACATATACTTATATAAAGGCCTCTCTTTGAGGTATGATAAGCAATATGATAAAGCCATAGAAAACTTTAAACTTGCAATTAACAGAAATCCTAAAGGACAAAAAAATCATACTGAGTTAGGTAATACATTCTATTTACAAAGTCAGTATGACTCCGCTCTAACATATTTTTATAAGGCAAGAGCGTTAGAATTCGAATTGGGTGATCCATACCTTAAAATTCCGAGTATTTATCATATTAAAGAAAATTATAATAAAGCCCTTGAAGAATATAGAATTAGTGCTTCCTTAATAAATAAAAAAGATCCTATTTACTTGGAGTTACTTAAATCAATTGGACTCTTAGAGTATACTGTATTCAAGAATTATGAAAATTCTATCAAAGCTTATTCCGAAATGGTTTCACTTGAACAAGATAATTATGATTTATATCCTAAATTAATAAAAGCGTACTATGCAAATGAAAATTATTCAAAAGGAGATAGCCTTTTTCAATTAATGAAAATTCAATATGAAAAAGGAGCTTTATCCGAAGAATATCAAAAATATGGTAGTGTAGCAATAGATGAATTTGAATGGAAAGAGCAAAAAGCAGTAACCTACCGTTACTTTAAAGAAGCTGAAGAAACCCTTGATATTATGTACAAGATTTATCTATTAAGTAAAGATGGTAAATCAGTCGATAGAACTCTAATGACAGAAAAGACCTTACAACTAGAAGAAGATGGAGCTAAACACCTTTTATGTGAAAGAGAAAAAAGCGGTGTACATCATACTTACCCCTACGGTTGGTCTACTGATGATATTGACTATCCAAGTTTAAAAAAATCTGCTATTCTTGTTTTTAATAAAAAAATGGAACCTGCTGCATCTTCAAATTTTGGTGTAAAAGAAAAGAAGAAGAAAAAGAAAAGGAAGAATAGATAGCACCTCATAAACTGAGCATAATAAATTAGATAAAGATGAAATTAAGCTATAAGCTTGCCATAAACTAAGTTAAACTTAGTATTTTACTATCAATGAAAAACATACTCGTATTACTGCTTCTTAGTTTGCTCTTTTCTTGTACTTCTAATTCATCAAAAAAGGACCAACTTGAGGTTAATGAGACTTTTGAAAATATTGTAACAAAAACAGACACCAACCACTCTATCGAATCAAAATTTACCGAAGTCAGTGTCAATCATTTTAAGTCAGAAAAATATGACAAATTACTAGAAAAAGATACTGTTAATCTAATATTACAATATTATGGTTGGGGTTGTCCATGTCCACAGTGGATCAATCCTGATAGCTTAGTAAAATTCGACTCACTAAATTCTATAGATAAACAGAATTTAGATATATTTTGTCATGTATTACCAGTGAATGACTCGCTACTTTCTCCTTTTGATTTTAGAGACTCCTCTTCCGACTTAACATTTAAATTTTCGGGTAAATTCTACAAAGAACCACAACTTATGGGTGATGAAGGTGAACTTGGACCAGGTAGAACGTTTTTATATCATAAAGTAACTCCCTTGCAAAAACACACTAATGATAATTAAGTATCTTCAATTTGAAGATTATAATACGAATTATGAATGACATGAAAAAATCATTTATCATCATAGGCATTCTTTTTGCAATATCATGTCAAAGTGAAATAAAAAAGAGCAAAACAGAGGTTGTGATACAAGAACCACCTGAATTAGACTCTGTTGTTTGCTATGCAGATTTAGTAAATACCTTTCCATTTGAAACAGACTCTGCCATATTCAGTAATTTAAGACATGATAGTGCTATCAAACAGAAAATCAAAACGTACTTAAATAAACACGTTGATTCAGAAATAGACTCTGTATTTACTTTCTACAAAGACTCTTCTTTTATTCAATTTTATAAAACTTCGTCTGAGATTTGGGTATATAACATGACTCTTAAATCACCTATTTTAACCACTAGGTTTGGACTTAAAGTTGGTGACAAGATGACTGATGAGAAACTTAAAGAAGTTGGTTGTCAAGCAATAGATAATAACGTGAGAAAATTTGTGTTCATGGAAGTTGAAGGTTTAACCTGGATCAGCTTTATCCTTAATAACAAAATAATCAAAGAAATAAGCTATCATGGCTATGCCGATTAAATTTTATTTAACCATTCTATTCAAAAAAATCATAAACCTGCCGTTAACTTCATATTTCCCATTCAATGAAAAACATACCTGTAATACTGCTTCTTAGCTTGCTCTTTTCTTGTACTTCTAATTCATCAAAAAAGAATAAAATTGAGATTGATGAGGCTTTTGAAAAACAATTAAATGAGTTGGAAAAATCTGGAGAGTGGAAGACTAAAAATTCAATAAGTGATGAACTTCAATGTCCTTGCTGTGATTACTTCACACTTAGTGAACGAGCTAATTACGACATTTGCCCTATTTGCTTTTGGGAGGATGATGGGTTAGCTATCGACCAATTAGATGTTCCATCAGCTCCAAATAGTGGTTTAACACTACGTGAAGCTCGAAACAACTTCATTAAATTTGGAGCCTGTGAAAAAGCTATGATTGAAAATGTAGTATCAGTTTCTGAAAAAGCTAATTTTAAAAAGGAAATCAGAAATTTCAATTCTAAGAAAAGCGACACAGTTATTATCTATTGGGACAAAAACCTAGATACACTTACAGAAAGAAAAACCATTCGGATTAGTAATGACAAATATGATTTAATTATTAAGTCATATTCCTTAAATAACAGCTCTATAACAAGAATTAACACCTTAAACAAACCAAGTATCTACAAAGACATTTATCATGATTATCAGTCTGATATATTTTTAATGTACAAAGATCAACTTGTCTTATCAAAGCCGATCAACAAGCACACGTTTAAAGACAGTTTGTCGGGCGAATTTCTTGAACAATCCATATTAAAAGAGATCAGTTTTACTAGTGTTAGATCAAATAGATTGTATTTTAATGCCATCCTGTATATTCCAGATACCGACTGGATGGTTTCTAGTGATTTTGCTATTTTTTATCAAACCAGTAAAAAAGGTAAAGTAGACTTTTGGAATGTGATTGATTTGTAAATAATAACAGTTATTATTAGTTTGAGGACACTAATTTTAAACATAAGTTGATTAAACATTTTTTAAAACTTCTATATGAAATTATATCAATTGATTCTACTTACTTTTTTAGTTAATTACAGTTGTTCACAACTGAAAACTGAAAAAGAGAAAATTACAAATCCTTTATATCCATTAGAAGTAAAATTAATGGGAGAAATCGAGAGTTATAAAAAATTTGGTCTGTTTAGTCCAAATGCAAAGTTTAATATATACGAGGATAGTGTAATCTTAACTCTTAATCACAATGAAACCTATCACCTAGGTAAAAACAACTCATTAGATAGTGTCATTAAATTATTTACAATTGATGACTTTAGAGACACTAACTTCTATTATAACCCTTTCGTAAAAAAAATGGGCTATATGAAAATAAGTAAGAATATAAACGATACCACCTTTACCCAACAATTTACAGATTATAGAAGGTCTGATATAAAAATTAAATACTCCTTATTAAATGAAGATGAAATATTTAAGTTCACAAAACTACAAGATTTACTAAGCGATATAGTTAATCAAAAGCTTTTAGTTGATTTTGATTGTAAAAACATGAAAAAAGCATCTTCTTTTGAAGAAGCTTTGAAAAACCCAAACGAGGTATACAGTTTAATCTTAACCAAAAGAACAACAAAAAAATTACCTGATAATATTGACACATTAAAAAATCTTAAATATTTAAGCATATCTGGAACACTAATTTCCGAATTACCAGAATCAATAGGTAATCTAGATAAGTTAATAATACTTAGTGCAAATGCCAGCAGACTTAAACAAATTCCAAAAAGTATTGCCAAATTAAAACGATTAAGAGAAATGAATTTATCTGCATGTAAATTAGACTCCATCCCAGAAGAAATAGGGAGCTTAACTACTCTTTGGTCCTTAAGTTTAGCTTCTAACAAACTAAGTTGTTTGCCTAAATCTATCTCTAACTTGAAGAATGTTTCATTTTTCACCTTAGACAATAACAATTTTGAAACTTTTCCTAAAGAATGTACTAAAATGTTAAGCCTGCATAATTTATGGATTCACAACAATAAATTTGAAACGATACCTAAGCAAATACAAAACCTAGAAAATTTAGGATACTTTTTAGTAGATGCTCACAAAATAAAAAACATAGAAGAAATTAAAAGTCTAATTCCAAATGTTCGAATTATCGATAAATCAAAGAGATAGTTTTTTATAAAATTTGTTAGCTGCAAACAAGCGATAAGCTAGCTGAATTTAACCATAAAACATATAACAAAAGGCCTTAATCAAACATCAAACATCAATTAACAATTGATTAATATGTGTTTGAAATAAAAAACTAACGAATTCTCAATTTGATTTGTACATACAAAATTATCTACACCCCCAAACTATTAACCCTAGTTTAAACTATTAATAAATCATAAAAGTACGGCATGATTTTTGTTATATTTTTTACAAAAAATATTTAAATCTAGTAAGTATGAAAAAATTAACACTTTCGTTATTAACTATCGCTCTTTGTTGTTCTACTTTGAATAGTCAAACAGAAATTGAGCATAAAAAAGTTATTTCTAAAGAACTCTTACTTGCTATTCCAAGAATTCAGCCTAAAGGCCGATTACAAGATAAAGATTACCAACCTAATTTTTATCTAATAGATACAATTATAAATAATTGGGAAACCTATTTGCCGAAGCTTATAGAATTAATAGAAGATACCACTAAATACTCTTCATCTCCTTTAACTTTTTGGTCAGATGTTAGAGTTGGTGATATTTCTTTTATAATTATAAATAACTTGTTTAGAAATGAAACGTGGTTAGAATCTACCATGCCTGGACTATGTTGGAATGAAATTTTGGAAAACGCTAATAATAAAATACCAATTTGGGAAAAATATGATGAATTCATAAAACAAAATGGCAGAAAAAAACTTAAGTCAAAAGTTCAAGATTTGTGGTTAAAGCATAGTGAAAATATATTTTGGGATAAAAAAAGTAGATGCTTAAAGATTCATGGAACTCTACCTGAAAAATGTAGCTAAAAAAAGTTATTCGAAACTATCAGTTACTGTATTATATTTTGTGCTCAGAGTATCCATTTCTTTAACAGATTTTTCTAAGCTGTAAATGTAGCACTCATTGCAAACAAGCGATAGGTTATGTTTTGTTAACCAACCTTTACTTTTAAACGTTTACAAAAAACGTTAACTTCAATAGAATTAAGATTTACAGCATGAATATCAAAAATAGCATAGCATTAGTCACTGGAGGAAACTCTGGTTTAGGAAAAGCAACAGCAACTCTACTTATAGAAAAAGGCGCAAAAGTTATTATTACGGGTCGTGATAAAAACAAAACGGAACAGGTAGCGAAAGAAATTGGTGCAACACCTTTTCATTGCGATGTAACAAGTGATGAGCAAATCAAAAGCATGTATGCTTTCATTGAAAAAGAATTCGGGAGGCTAGATATCCTTATTAATAATGCTGGAATAGGAAAACGCATGACGCTTGCTGAAATTACACGTGAAGAAATGCAAAAGATTTATGAAGTAAATGTTTTTGGAGCTACTATGGTTGCTCAAGGTGCACTTCCATTTTTTCAAAAGCTAGGAGCTGGTAACATTGTAAATATTGCTTCTACAGCTTCTTTAAAGGGTTATCCTACTGGAAGTATTTATGCTTCATCAAAGTTTGCTCTTCGTGGATTAACCCAATGTTGGCAAGGAGAACTTAGAAGAGATAATATTCGTGTAATTCAAGTGAACCCGAGTGAAGTGCCTACAGCATTTGGAGACGAAAAAAACCGTGAGGAACGAGCACTTGAAGAAAACAAGCTTACTCCCGAAGAAATTGCACATACCATTGTAACTGCACTAGAAATGGATAATAGAGGCTATATTCCTGAGGTTACTGTTCATGCAACGAATCCTTTTTAAATAAAGAATAATCATCTTTCTATAGTTTATTTGATATTAGATACTGTTCTAAACAAAAAGCCCCGTACATTTAACTATGTTAAGCACATTAAGACATCAGCTATTTAAGAAATTCTTTTGGGGACTTATGGGAGTTTACTTGCTTAACATTAGTGTTGATACTCCTGATCCTTCTCCAGAATCTGTACCTGAAGATTTAACCTATAACGATCAAGAAAGTATCATTGAGATCTTTGTTGAAAAAGTGCTAGGATTTGAAGATGCTATTGCAGAATACGATGACAACGATAGCAAGGATCACCGTAAAAAACAAACCATAAAAATTGAATTGGTTATGAGTTGGACAGAAAAATTCAATTCATTTAATCCGCTTTTAAAAGAAAAAAAACAGTGTTTTTACAATTTCGAAAATTCTCTCATTAGTCGCTACATAGAAGTCGATATTCCTCCTCCAAAAGTATAATTTGTTTTTTGCCTCCATGTTAGTGCATGGTTATTTATCAAAAATTAAAAACAAATTAAAAATGTATTTAAAAAAATCGCTCATGCTTTTTGTTGCCTTTGCATCTGCAACAAACGGACTAGCACAATTAACTGATGCAGAAAAAGACAGCATCTATATTTCTCATATAGAAGATAATAAAGAACCAGATAAAGTATTACATGCTGAGCCTCTTTACATTGACCTAATTAGGGATCTAGGTGCACGAAAAGGTGAAAAAGAGTGGAACGTAGGACTAGGGCTTACCGATAATTTATCTTTTGATTCTTACGAAGCACTTGTTGAATATGAATGGGCTCCTATTGATCGTTTAGGGTTAGAAGTTGAATTACCCCTTACGTTTTATTCACCTACAACAGTTTCGCAAAGAGACTCTGTACCACCACATAGGTTAAATAGCTTAAAAGTTGCAACACAATGGTCGTTTTTCGTTAGTGAACAATTAGCAACTTCTATGGCGTTAGGTTACATTAATGAATTTAAGCTGTCAAATTTTGAGAATTTTGGGAATCCTCTTTTTAGCGGAAATGTATACAATCCCTTTTTAGTGATTGCAAAAAGACTCAATAGCAATTTTCATTCATTGATATACACTGGACCTAAAATCAAACAGAATTTTAAAAATATGACCTACAGTACCAGCTATAATATAAATTCAAGTTTTCACTATATGATATCAGGTACGAAAAATTTTATTGGTGTGGAGTTTAATAAAACCATTAATAAATCTGATTTTGATATGACCATTAGGCCGCAGATGCGTTTGGGTATCGCTGATAACTTACTAGTTGGTATTATTGTTGGAGTACCCATTAGCCGTGAAAATGAGCGATTGAGTTCTTTTATAAGACTTATATGGGAACCAAAACATAAAAAGCATGAATCCATAAATTAGTGTTTTCCTTGCTAAGAAGTAAATAATAGATGCAAAGAGCTGGAGTTATTCCACTTTTTGCATCTTTAAAAAGTTTTACTTCCTACTTTTATGCAGGTATCCTTTTATGTGAGACTACATACAATCCAACAAAAGAGATCAATGCATTAACAATAATTAGTGTTGCTCCAAAAGAAAAACCTCCGAGTAAATCTTTGGAGTAAGCATCAACAAACCAAGAAAGTACAGGAGCTAATACACATATCAAAATGATTGTCCATCCTTGGTCAATTTTACGTTTAGTTAGGATACCAAAGAAGAACAGCCCAATTAACGGACCATACGTAAACCCTGCTAGTCGAATCAATTGCCAAATGGCACTTTCATCCAAGGTTTTGCTTAATACAATGATTGTGATATACAGGAGTATTGACATTACTATGTGTACCTGCTGACGGACTTTTTTAGTAACTTCTTTCACATCAGAAATAAAATCTACACACACGGAAGTAGTTAACGAAGTTAAAGCAGAATCAGCACTTGAATAAGCTGCTGCTATCAACCCTAACAAAAACAACACCCCTACTCCTATTGGCATAACCGATTTTAGTGCAATGGTAGGAAAAAGTAAATCTGTTTTTTCTGGAACAGTAATTCCTTGCTGACTGGAATATAGGTACAATAAAGCCCCTAGGGCTAAAAAGATCAAGTTTACAACAACCAATACTGCGGCAAAAGACATCATGTTTTTTTGTGCCTCTTTAATATTTTTGCAGCTTAGATTTTTTTGCATCATATCTTGATCCAGACCTGTCATACCAATAGCTATAAAAATTCCTCCTAAAAACATTTTAATGAAATGACTACCTCCTAAACCATTTTCAAAAAAGAAGATTTTGCTGTAGCCACTATCCGATACTGCAGAAATTATCCCTTCAGAAAGGTTTAATTCATCTGCTACAATCCAAATAGTAAACCCCAAGGACAATAACATAAATAGGGTTTGCAAGGTATCTGTCCAAAGAATTGTTTTAATTCCTCCCTTAAATGTATACAACCAAATGAGCAAAATAGACACCAAAACTGTAACTTCAAACGGAACACCTAAATCATTAAAAACAAATGCTTGCAACACATTAGCAACTAAAAGTAAACGGATAGAAGCCCCTGTAATCCTTGATAAGAGAAAGTAAAAAGCCCCTATCTTATGTGCTTCTTTCCCAAAGCGATCTCTTAAGTAACTATAGATGGATGTTAAATTAAGTCGGTAATAGATGGGCATGAGCACATAGGCAATGATCAAGTAACCCACTAAATAACCCAGCACCATTTGCATGTATCCAAACTGCTTGGTAGGATCACCTGCTCCTACACTACCGGGTATAGATATAAATGTTATACCTGATAAAGAAGCTCCTATCATTCCAAAGGCTACTAAATACCAAGGGGCTGATTTATTTGCTAAAAAAAAGGTTTCGTTGTTGGCTCCTTTGCCAGTAAAATATGAGATAGCAATTAAGCCTAAAAAGTATAATCCAATGATTAATAAAATGGTAGATGGACCCATCAGCTAATTTTTGAGTTGATCCAATTTACAACATCTTGGTAAACTTCCTCTTTATTTATTTCATTTAACATTTCATGTCTGCCATTTTCATAAAGCTTCAATGAAACGTCTTTTACACCAACTTCTTTGTATTTATCTACAACTTCCTTTACACCTTCACCATAGTTTCCTACAGGATCCATTGTTCCTGCAAAAAAGAAAGTAGGTTTATTAAAATTAACGTTTTGCATAGTTGTTTCAACACTTACCTCCATAGTTAGGTTAGCCAAATCTTGGTAAAATTGCGTGGAAAATACTTGCATGCAATATGGATCATTCATGTAATCCTTGATAACTTGGGGATCACGAGAAAGCCAATCTTTCTCGGTTTTACGGTCTTCGTATTTTTTGTTAAAGTCTCCAAAGGTTAAAGAGGTAAGAATTTTATTTCTTTTTCTTTTACCAAAGAGTTTAAATATGCCAACAACTTTATCTCCCACAATTCCTTTCCAACCTGGGTGTCCGCCAGTTGCACTGTAAATAAATGCATCGTGTTGTTGTGGATAATCTGCAGAGAATTTTCTTAACACAAATGATCCAAAACTATGTCCGAGTGCTATTACTTTTTTATTGGGATATACTTCTTTTATATGTTTCACCACATCCCTCACATCTTGCACTAGTAACTCCACTCCATCTTGATCAGCTATATGACCAACACGTTGAATATCACCAGCGGTTTTTCCATGACCTCGTTGATCATGACCAACAACAACAAAACCTTGAGAAACTAGAAAAGTTGCAAAATCATCATAACGTCCTAAATGTTCAGACATTCCATGAATAAGCTGAATCACTGCTTTAGGATTTTCCTTTTTCCAGTGATAAAGCGCGAGCTCTTTATTGTCTTTAGAACTATTAATATGATTTAGGTCAAATGGCATTTTTGAAATTTAGGCTACTACTAAAATTAACAAATCATTAACAGAATACCGCAGGTTTTGTCTTTTGTTATATCTTCTCCTTGATTTTCCATTGTTTAGTAGCAACTTGTTCACGTACTACATCTAATGATTGAACAACCATTTCTTTAATAACCATAGCCAGTTTATCGTCTATTTTATCTTTATTGAGGCTATCTAGGGTAATATTAGCGACTTCATTTAGCTGATCTTCCATGTTATAATCAGCAAGGTCTTTAATGGTTTTATTTATTACTCGAAACGTTATATCACTAATGGCATGTTCGAGTGCTTCCGTAATTTGTTTACCAACTAGTGGAATATTATCTAAACGCTTCATTTCACGGTTTTCGTGAACGGCTTCTTCTATGTTCTTTTTAAGGTATTTCTCAAAATCTTTGCTGAATTTTTGATAGAGTAAGCTATTGGTTTGTTGAAATTGAATGGCTAACCATTCCACTAAATGCTCTTGATTGGGTTGAATAACTTCGGTTACTATTTTATGAATAGTTCCTTGATCGCTATAAACTTCTTCTTGCATTCCCTCAAGAACATTATCCACTACTCGATCAGAGACCTCTTCGGAAAGGATATCTACATTTCGTTTGATTAGTCGGTAAATACCCGTGTGTTTGATATCAATAAATCCTTTTTTATCTAAACGGATGATCATTCCATATACTCGCAGTAAACGCAACACCCTAAAAGAACCTACAGGTAAACAACCAAGTACATCATACCAATGAATAAAAGGATAAAACCACCATTTGTAATACTTATTTTGGAAGATTGCCACTATCCAACGAATAACTAATTCTGTTATGAATACAGCAATAAAGTAAGAATCATACTCAAAATAGTTTGGATGTACCTTTGTATCGTACCAATTGAAAAAAGTAGGTAAATGCTCTTGCAAGAAATTACGAGTAAAGTTTACTGTAAAATGCCAATCAAGGATCATCCAGCATAAACTAATCACTACAAGTGAAACCATGAGTAGATCAATAATTAAGAAAAAAACTGATTTTTTATTTTCTCTTAATTTATCGTAGTGAACTTTTATTCTTTGTCGTTGATTCACCTAATTGCTAAGTTTATTAATTGCTCTCCTTCTAAAAAGCCTTCTAATCGATCACCAATGTTTACAGGACCAACCCCAGATGGGGTTCCAGTAAAGATTAAATCTCCAATTTTTAAGGTATAAAACTGAGAGATATAGGCGATGATCTTATCAAAGGAAAACATCATATCTTTTGAGTTTCCGAGCTGAACAGTTGTTCCATTTTTCTTAAGCTCGAATTGAATGTTTTCTTGATTTAATTCTTCCTTTGATCCCCATTTTTTTCCTATGGCTGCTGAACCATCAAAGCTTTTAGCCTTTTCCCAAGGCAAACCATTTTCTTTACATTTTTGCTGGATATCACGAGCAGTAAAATCAATTCCTATGCCTATTTGATCGTAGTATTTATGAGCAAATTTTTCTTCGATGTGTTTCCCTAATCGATTAATTCGAACGACTAGCTCCAACTCATAATGCAAATCGTTGGTAAACTCCGGGTAAAATAACGGCTGTTTTTTAGCTATTACAGCAGAATCAGGCTTGAGAAAGAAAAGTGGCTCTTCAGGCACTTGATTTCCTAACTCCTTGGCATGATCAATATAGTTTCTTCCGATACAAATGATTTTCATAGTATGAAAATACTAAACCTTTACGATAACCCTATGATAGTTTATAATGTTTCGTCAACGTTTATAAGATAAATACTTTAATGTGTTTATTACACCTACAAGATACGCACTCGTTGCAAACGAGCACTAAGAAGAATTACTCGATTTTTTCAATCAATCCGTAAACAACTGGATTTCCTTTTCTTTTAGATATCGTAAAATCATCTATCATAAATTGAGATTTACTTTTATTCCATAGAAATGCTTTTACTATCAATGAATCATTTTTCATTATTTGTTTGGTAAGCTGAAACGAATGATGCATAGTTGTTTTTCGTATTGTAGAATCTTCCAAAGCTAAATCTTTAAGATTAGTTCCTCCCCAATATGTTGTTTCATCGCCACTAGTTAGTGATAAGCAAAGAATAATCTCTTCCAACGGGGTTTCATGAGTTACCTCAACCGATACATCTATATAATCCTTTGGACAAACATTTAATGCTTCCATAGGTGTTTCATAAGAAACCTCAAATTCTTCTGAATATGAATAAACATGCGTATTTGCTATAGTATCCTTTAGGATTTTGTTATTTATATCCTTGACTTGCCAACCTTTGGGTAATTCGTTTTCAAAGGAAAGTTTACTAATTAAATGTTGCTCATTTGAATCTTTCGAAAAGATGTAAGTGCTGCCTAAAAAGTAATGGTTTTCTATCTCTATTCGAGGGTAATATTCCTGTATAATTGGCACTAACAAAGGAGAAGCTGCTGATAAGCGAGCTAAATAAAGGTAATCGTATTCCTTATGGTTTAATTCGATGTGTTTTTTTAATTCTTTTAAACTATTGGGGACATCCTCATAGAAATAATAATTACTATCAGTGTTGTACTTCTTTTGATAATAATTAGCTATGTTTTTGTGAGAATTGATAACTGCAAGTACAGGTTGATATTCTTCCGTGACTTTTTTATAATCAACAAAACTTTGTTTATCAATAGGGTTGTAGAACACTTGATAGTGTTTTCTAACGTAAATAAGCGTAAACGTATTTATGAAAAGTATTGATATAACAAGCAGTAAATTCCATTTCGGAGTTAATCTTTTAAATCGACCAAATAGGATAAAAAACAAAAATGGAAAAGTAAAAATTAAAACAGAAAACTGTAATACTGCATCTACGCTTATTGAATAGATTAATCCTGTAACATATGGAATGAGGAACCATATAACAGATACCGTTAGCCATTGATTTTTGTTCTTTTTGGATCGAAAAATGAAACTCAAAATGAAAAGGACGCTAACAAGTCCCATTACCCACCAAGAAAAATGAAACAAATAAAAAATATACTGGATTAGAAAATCGGCAGAAGGTTTCATCAACCACCCTCCTATTCCTCCAGTGTTGAGTTGATGAAGAAAAATAGTTAGATGGGGCACATAAAGCAGAATAATTATTGTATTTACACCAACATACTTCATTAAATTATCCCTTGAAACGAAAAACACCCCTGTTATACCTATAATAAAAGCGGCAAGCAGACTAAAATGATGGTTATAGGTTGCTAACGATGCGGCTAAAACATAGACAACTGTATTCCAACTAAACCAAGGTTTATTTCCTTGAATAAGCTTTGTCCAAGCCCAAACCATAAGTAAAATAAAGAATAATCCTGAGCTATATGGTCTGGCAGTTTGACTATAAATAATAGCATACTGCATTGTTGCTAAGAAAGCTGAGGAAAACAATCCGACAGATTCATTAAACCATCGTTTACCGATAGCATATAGCAAGCCAATAGAAGCTATTCCCATAAAAATAAAGGGCAGTTTCACTACCCATTCTACACTGCCAAAAAGTTTCACCCAGTAGTACAAGAATACTTGAACACCAGCAGGGTGACCATCAACCTTAACTCCTTTTTCAATTAACTCAGAAAAGCTTGAATAATCGAGTCGAGATAATGCACTAAGTTCGTCAACAGAAAATGGTATTGCAAACAATTGATAACACCTCGTTGCCAGAGCAACTAATAGTATTAAATAGAAAATATGTTTGTTTTGAAGCTTCAACATATAATATTGTACGAAGCTAAAGGTAATTACTTTTTTAGCGATATCTATTTTATACTAGTACTCGTTACAAACGAGCGCTAGGAGGGTATTATAAAAAAAAGACGCCATAAAATATGACGCCTTAATTAAGCGGGTGATTCAGTTATGTTTTGAAGATCTGATTTATACAAAAACTCCCGCAATATGTATTATGCTGCATGGTATTGCTGCTGAATTAATTTTTTAATTTCAGCTCCTATTCTGTTTTTAGTGTTTACTCGTTTATCAATATATTGTACTACACCTTTTTGCTTTAACTGATCTGTGATTTCAGGGTTTTCCTGTGAAGAAATCATAATAACTTTGCAATCATGGCAATGTTTATTTACTTCATCTAGTACATCTTCACCAGTTAATACCTCATCATCATCTTTGTTTACTAGGTAATAATCCAGTAACATTAAATCGGTATCATCTTCCAACTCCTCTATACATTCGTGGGCAGTTAAATATGATTTAATAATGAAATTATACTTTCTATATATCTGCTCATCACAGATTGTTTCAATGTATTTTTTTAACGCTTTGTTGTAATAGAGGTCATCCTCCACTATCACAATCTTTATTTCTCTATCTCGTAACATGACTCTATTTGTTTTTAAATTAATATTATTTACTAATTATATTCCAAATAAAATACCAAAATCACTAACCATTGTATAACAGCACTTTATGGGTTTTTTCGGGATTTTTATTTTTTCATATTGAAAATAAATCCTCAAAATGGGGTTAATTCTGCTTAGCTTCCTTTAAGAGGCGATAAACTGTAGTTTGCCCTATTTCTAGGTGTTCTGCCACTTTTTTTGTGTCATTATTATATTTATCCATGTAATGTTTGACCAATGCTATATTAAAATCTCTCATGGATTTATTTTGGCTAACAAGTTCCTCTCCTATATCATGAGTATCAAATGTGATGTCTTCTTGTTCTATTATATTATCTGATGACATAACCATTGCCAAATCTATTACCGACTTTAGCTCACGAATATTTCCTGGCCAAGAATACTTAAGCAACTTATCAACTGCTTTTTTGGTAAGTGCTTTGTCGTCCATTCCATTTTCTTTTGCAAACTTTTGTATGAAATGCTTCGCTAAAATTAATACATCGTTCCCTCTATCAGCTAGATTAGGTAAATGAACTGATACTCCTTTGATCCTGTAATACAAATCCTCTCGAAAAGTACCTTTTTTTACTTCTTCTTTAAGGTCTTTATTTGTTGCAGTAATTATTCTACAATTTATTTTTACTGATTTATTGCTTCCTAATCGTGTAATCTCTTTTTCTTGAATAGCCCGGAGTAATTTAGCCTGCAAACTAATATCAAGATCTCCTAATTCATCTAAAAAAAGGGTACCATTATTAGCTTCTTCAAACTTTCCTTTTTTTGTTTGTACAGCTCCTGTAAAAGCTCCTTTTTCATACCCAAAAAGTTCGCTTTCAATTAAATTTTCGGGAATAGCCGCCATATTGATCGCAACAAAAGGATACTTTTTATATTTAGAATTGTAGTGTATAGCTTTTGCTGTAACTTCTTTACCTGTTCCTGTAGCACCAGAAATGGCAACTGGTATGGATGTATTAAGTGTCTTTTTGATGAGATTTACAACTTCTCGAATTTGCTTACTATCACCTAAAATAAATTTCTCAAAACCGAATTTTTTATCGACTTCTTTCTCTAATTGATCTACTTTTTGCTTGAGGTCTAACTTATCCTTAAGTTGTTTTACTGTATGATGAAGTTGCTCTTTAATCTCTTTACTTTTAACTAGGTAATCAAATGCCCCTTTTCGGAGTAGACTAACAGCTACATCCACATCACTTTGTTCGGATATAATAACAACTTCTATTTCTTCATTAAAAGTTTTTATTTTTTTAAATAGTTCATCCCCGGTCATATCGGGTAAACGGTAATCAATGGTTATAACATCAGGGCTTTGATGTAATTCAGCTAGCATGTCTTGAGCATTAAAAAAACGAACAATTTCAAAGGAATGTAGTCCGTTTAATGTGTAAGCTAATAAGCGATTATACCAATCGTCATCTTCTACTATGAATAATTTATATGTTTTATCATCAGTTACCATTGGTTTTATTTAATTCTTGATTAACTAACTCTAAAACCTCTATCGTTTCCTCTTCAAACTGAGTAATTAAACGAATAATAAGATCATCATTTTTATTTCCTCTAGCTTCATCCTCAATAGACTTTAATAGGGTGTATAATTTATTTGCAGATAAATGCCCTGCTGGTGATGCCATTTTGTGTGCATCATTAGCAATTGTGTTATACTCCATCACTTTTTTTTGTTCACTTAAACTCTCAACGCATTCCTTAAGACCAACAACAAATGTTTGTAACATATCATAATAGAACTCTTTATCTCCATCACTTAATTCTTCTAGGTGACTAAAATCTATCTTTTTTTCTCCATTTTTATGATCTGTAGCTATTGGAGCTGCGTTGTCTTTATCGTTATCAAACAATTCATTAATCTTACTTATTAATTGTTCTGCTTTGTATGGCTTTGATAAGAAACCATTCATTCCAGCAGCTTTATACTCTAATTGATCCTGCTCTTGAACTGCCGCACTTAGAGCGATAATAGGTATTTCTCTTATTTTAGCATTTTGACTTCTACGTATAATTTTAGTGGCATCAATACCATTCATTATGGGCATTCTAGAATCCATGAGAATAAGATCAAAATTGTCTTTTTTAAGTTTATCAATGGCATCTCTACCATTCTCTGCTTCTTTCGTTTTTATATGATTTTTTTCTAGGATAGTTTTCAATAAAATTCTATTGTATGGTTCGTCATCAACGATTAATATTTTAAGAGATTTCTTTTTTAACTTATATCCATTACTATTTTTGACTTTAACTACATCCTTATTTTCGCCAACTTCAAATGGAATCGTGATATTAACGGTTGTTCCCTCTCCTTTTTTACTTTTAACATCGATTGATCCATTATAAAGTTCTACCAACATTTTTGTTATGCTCAAACCTAATCCAGTACCTCCATAATTTCTCGTAGTACTAACTTCTGCCTGTTCAAATTCGTCAAATACTTTTTTAATTTGATTCTTAGACATTCCAATTCCAGTATCTTCAATAATAAACGATACTTCGAGTTTATTATCATCCATTTTTTTTGATACGACATGGATATTAACTTCTCCCTCATTAGTAAATTTAATTGCGTTACCTGTTACATTCATTAATATTTGGCTTAGCCGATGTGAATCGCCTATCAATATTTGAGGCAAGTCCTTAGAAAAGGTAATATTTAAATCAATGCTTTTTTCTTCTGCTAATGGATTGAGGATATTCTTAATGTCTTCAATTAGTTCGTGAACCTTAAAGCCTGAAAAATCAAGTTTTGCTTTGTTGTGCTGTAGTTTTGTAAACGTTAATACTTCATCAATTATATGCAATAGATGATTACATGATTTTTGAATCATATTTACTTGAGATCTTTGTCCATCATTTAATGGACTATCTGCAAGTTCATCAATAAAGCCAGAAATAGCATTCATTGGTGTTCGTATTTCATGACTCATATTATTAAGAAATCGCTCTTTAGTAAAGGCTAAATCTTCAGCCTCTCTTTTTGCTTTTCTTAGTGCTTTTCTATATCTGTTATTAGTTATAATGTATCTAATAATTAAGTATGAAATAAATAAAACTAAAATCCCAGCTAGAATACAAAAAATAGCAATTTGTCGGTTGGTACGTTTAATTTTTACAGCTGATTGTTTAGCCAGTTCTGTTACAACTAAGTTTTCTTGGATTTCAAAATCATTAATAATGGCTTGTATTTTATCTGTTACTTCTTTATCCTGCCTTATTAATTCTAACTCTTGATTAACTTGATTTTTATTAATAGCACCTTCTTCAACCTTTACAGTTTTTACTTCATCATCAATTTTAGAAAATGCTACTTTTTCTTTCTTAATTTTTTCCCTTTGATCTTTTTTTCTTCTGAACAACCTTCTAAAAAAGCCTTTCTTTTTTTTGGTATCTTCTTCTGAATCAGCCTTTGCATCAACAATAATCCCCTCAATATTATTTACAACTTTATCTAATGCAATATCTACTCGGTAATTATCTTGTAGGATTAATAAATCACTAAGTATGTCGATTTTTTTATCGGTTAGAGAATCTAAAACTGTAAAGTCAACTTTAGTGTCATTAGTATCAAACTTACTCTTAAACTTTTCGAGTATTCGATATGAATCTTCTACTGTTACATAAAATTTATTCAGGTAGATAGAATCCTTTGTTAAACTATAACTTTTAACACTATTCTCAGCTCGTGATAATTTCGTAAGGAATTTTTTACTTAATACTATGCGTATATCCGTTGGACCATTTAACTGAGCATCGTTCATTACCTGAGTAAAGGTTCGATAAGTAAAACCACCAATAATACCAACCGTTGCTAACAGTGAGAACAATACAATGATGATGATATATGGAAATTTAACTTTTTTTCTCATGCCCTTATTTGTTACTAACTACTCCATAATTATTCAATGTCTCCTTTAAAAACGTAATAGACTTATGAATAACATTTTTATCCTTACATATAAACGTTGAGGCTCCCATAAGGTATGTTTCTCCTACGGTCTCATTGTTTGATTTCCTCGACAAAACAGCTATTGACTGCTTCTCATCAGAAGGATTCGCTATATTTAATAAAATATCTTTTGCTGTAGCTTCCTTTCCAAGATAGTAATCTAAAAAGTAAATGGAATGATTATCTCTACTTGCTTTCATTATTTTTTTAGCATCCGTATAGGAATGTATTCCATAATTAAACAAGGGTGATTCAAAATAATGTTTCATATACTTATCTACAGCATAAGTAAGCATCTTATTAAAAAATAAGTTATCGTCTAATATATATACTCCGCAATTAACCATGACTCCTAGTTTTGCTAAATAGTACAAATGAGAAGCCAAACAAAAAAAAGAACTTAAAAACATAAAAAACAATAGCTTATATTTTTTAAGAGAATTAAAAGCGAGTAAAAAAACACCATTTTGGAATAAGTTTTCTCAATTTTAGAAATCGCTTAATAATTAAATGAAGAGAGTTTGTACACACAAAAAATTAAAATAGTATTTTAGTTGTGATGAATAAATTTATACTAATAGTTGGTTTAATTAGTTTACTCATTAGTTGCAAAACTGATGTAGATGTAAATGCCCCTTACGACACTGTACCCATTGTTTATGGTATATTAGACCAATCAAAGGACACACAGTTTATAAAAATAAACAAGACATTCCTTGGTGAGAACAATCAGGCTTATGCTGGTATTAACGACAGTAATCTTTTTAAAAATGTTGAGGCACGTGTAGAACAATATACAAATGGTAGCTTAGGAAATGTTTACTCACTTGAAGAAATATGGGTTAAAAACATAGATGAGGGTATTTTTTACACAGACTCTCAAAAAGTATATTATTTTGTAGAACCTAACTTGGATCGTAACAGTACTTATAAGCTAGTTGGAACAGCTGACAACAAAAATTTCTCTGCTGAGACTGATATGATTGGCACATTCAATTTTAGCAATTTCACCATCTTATCTACACAAAATGGGCTAACATTATCAGCTGGTAATGGTGTCTACTCTTCCTTTTTACCTAAGTGGGAACCTGCCGCTAATGCTGCCTTATATGATTTATCTTTAAGGGTATATTTTGATGAACATACTGCAAGTGGAATTAACAGAAGAAGTGTTGACTGGTTTGTAGGTAAATTAAATAATGATAGTATCTCTTCTGGATTGCTAGAACGTACAGTTGATGGGGAACTGTTTTATCAGTATTTAGCTTCTTTGGATAAGTTAAATGATGTAACTGACGTAATTAAGCGAGTAATTAGAAACGTAGAAGTAAGAGTTACGGCTGCTAATGAAACATTCAATACTTACATAGAGGTAAACGAACCAATTACAAACATCATTACTGAAAGACCAGAATACACTAATATTAGTGGGGGATTTGGATTATTTGCGAGTCGACAAGTGCTAACCTTAGATCGTAAATTAAATAAATTTTCTGTAGAAGAACTAAGTGAAGGACAGTTAACCGGTAATCAATTATTTTGTAGTGACAGTGTCGATTATAACACGGAGAGTTACTATTGCCCTTAGTTAGATTTTTCTATCAGCAAACTCTGCTATAAAATCAATAAAAACATCTTTAGCTTCAGAAGATATTTGGTTAATGTAATCAATTGATTGATCAATGTATTGCTGATACAATTCTTCTGCTTTGTTGATTCCTTTATTATTTACAATAACAGTGTATATCTTTTGTATTGCTTCGTTAGAAACTTCTTCTTCTTCAAAGGGGCTAATTAATTCTTTTTTCTCCTCTAAGGATAGTCCTTCCATAGCAAGTGCAAGAGGAATATTAATTTTTTTCTCTTTTAAATCCTTGAACTGCTCTTTGTTTGTATGATTATAATCCAATATATCATCTTTAATTTGGTAAGCAGTACCAAAAGCTTGTCCGAATTTTTCTACTAAATCAATATCAGTAGCTGATGCTCCTACAGCATATGCTCCACTTACACAACTTGCTGTTATCAAACTACCTGTTTTCATTGCAGCAATCTTTAATAAATGATTTTTATCTGGTAATGAATCTGCATCTGCATTAAGCTGAACTAACTCTCCTTTAGATAGTGCAACAAGAGTTGTAGATAGTATTTCTAAAAGCTTAAACTCCTTTTCCTTTGCACACGCTTCAATCATTTTAGATAGCAGGTAATCTCCCATCAACACACTTGACTTATTCCCAAACTTAATGTTAGCGGAAACTTGTCCTCTTCGTTCTTTTGCTTCATCTACCACATCATCGTGTAAAAGTGTAGCTTGGTGAAGTATTTCGAGTAAAATAGCTGCTAAATAAACTGAACGATTTGTTGTTCCAAATAAGTTAGCTGATAAAACAGTTAGTTTTGGTCTTAGACTTTTCCCTTTCGTTTCCAAAAGAAACGATAAAAAACTCCCAAGTAACTGATTAGAATTTTCTTCTACAGCGATTAATTCTTTTTTTAAATCTTCTATTTGCTCCATTTCTACTTCCAGAAACTGTTGCAAATTTATTTGCTCTTTAAGCATACATTTTATTTTCTTATCTACTTAAATTAGGTAGATTTCATGTTCGTTTTAGTACTCTCGTTTCTACGATCAGCAATTAAATGATCAACACTCAGCCCTTTAAAATATTCACTAAGAATTTGTTCATTCTCACTATTTCTGGTATCCACTTCTAATACCGAAATTCCATTATTTTTAAAGGTAGTAAGATAATTTGTTAATTGCTTTTCACTTGTTGAAATATCATAATTTATTCCATGTAACTTGCATAAGTCTTTCACTGATGGTATATGACTTCCAACAAAATATTTTAATGCTTTTTCGTTACTTTTTGGACCATCTATAATTTTAAATATACTTCCACCTCCATTATTAATCACAATTACTAATAAGTTGATATCACTTTCATTCCAAAAAGCATTGCTATCATAAAAAAAGCTTAAATCTCCAGTAATTAATACAGTTGGCTCATCATTATATAAAGCGAAACCAACTGCTGTTGATGAACATCCTTCGATTCCACTAATTCCTCTATTACCATAATAGGAAATATCTGTCCTAGCATCAAAAAGCTGAGCATAACGAACTACTGAGCTATTTCCTAAATGTAAATCACACGATGGCAAATGATTTAAAATAATCTCAAATGCTTTTAAATCTGAAAAAGGTATTTTCTCTAAATTAAAATCATGGTATTGCTTGATCTCCTTATTTACGTACTCAAAACTATCCCTGTAGTGGCTGGGATTATTCTCTCCTAATGAAATAAGTTGATCTAAAAAAATTGAAACATCTCCAGTAAAATGTTCTGCATTGACTTTAAAGGTATTTTGCTCTAAATGGTTGTTAAAACTCCAGTGGGCTTTTGGTTGATGATCCCTAAAAACATGTTTAACAACTTTCGAAACAATATTATTTCCAATGGTTACAATTAATTCGGGAGCATAAGCTTCTAATTGACTTCCTAATGGCTTTAATGTTCGATCAATACAGCTATTAAGTTTTGGGTGACTAGTATTCGATAAATTTTCTTGTATTACGTATACAGAAGAGTCTATTTCTTGAAGTTTAACTAGTTTATCTGTTATACCTTCTGGCGCATTTTGACTAACTATAGTCAGTTTTGAAGAAAACGTCTTCCACTTATTAATCCAAGGAGTATAATCAACTATACCTGTGTTATCTTGAGGTTCTTCAACAATGTTAGACACAGGTGTATTCATATCAACCAAACCATACAAAGGCTCTTCAAACGCTACATTTAAATGAACAGGACCATTTCCTTTGATCAAAACGTTAAAAGACTCTTCTATTGCTTGAAAAACTGCTGATTTATCAGCATGCTCATCTTCATCCAGTTGTGCTTGATATTGAATAAAATTAGCGTAGCAAAACTGTTGATTAAAGCACTGTCCTTCTCCTATTTCATACCCATAAGAAGGTCTATCAGAAGTAATCACAAGTAATGGAACTCCTTGGTTATATGCTTCCAGTACTGCTGGAGCATAATTTAAAGCTGCACTCCCAGATGTACAAGAAAGAATCACCGGTTTTTTCTTTTTCAGTGCAATCCCTAAAGCAAAGAAACCAGCACTGCGCTCATCAATTACTTGGTGACACTTAAAAAAATCATCAGCTGTAAAGCTTAATACAAAGGGGGCATTTCTAGAACCTGGAGATAAAACAACATCCGATACCCCAAAGGCTTTGGATTGCCTAAGGATTTCTTGGACTGCTATTTTATTAGAAATCATCATTTTTTTGTTGCTCTATAAATACTTGCTATCCCCATGGATAAAGGTTTAATTGTTGGGTTTACAAAATCAACTTTTTCTAATATATCAGTAAATGCTTTACCATTAGGAAACGCTCTTGAAGAATCATGTAAATACTTATATGCACTTTTATCTTTTGAAAACATACCACCTACAGTAGGCATTACTTTGCCCGAATAAAAATTAAACAGTTGCTTGATTGGAAATTTCTCAGGATTAGAAAACTCTAAAACTACTAGTTCTCCACCTTGCTTTAGTACCCTGTAACATTCTGATAAACCTTGCTCTAAATTTTCGAAATTTCTAACCCCAAAAGCAACAGTAACAGCATCAAATGTATTGTCTTCAAAGGGCATATTTTCTCCATCTCCATGTATGAATGTGATACGATCCGTTAATCCTTTTCTTTTGATTTTTTCCTCTCCAATATCAAGCATACCTCTAGATAAATCAAACCCTGTAAGCTTAGTTCCATCTATTTTACTTAACTCCACACACAAATCTCCGGTGCCTGTTGCAACATCAAGAATATTTTTATGTTTTTTTTCTGCTATCATTTTACGCACCTTTTTTCTCCAGCGCTTATCAATACCAACAGATAAAAAATGATTTAAAAAATCATATTTCTTTGATATTCCATCAAACATTTCTTCTACCTGTTGCTTCTTAGAAGAGTTTTTATCGTAAGGTTTTACTGCCATCGTTCTTTATTTTCAAAAATGATTGAAAGTTTAAAAATTTTATTAAATATAATATTTTTTTTAATTTTAATCTAGTAACCCTCTCAAAATATAACACGTGAAAAAGTGGATTGAAGCGGCTCGATTAAGAACATTACCATTGTCCTTAGCAGGAATTTTTGGAGGATATGCTATTTCAAATCAACCCGATAAATATGGCTTGTTTATTCTTTGTGTGCTAACAGCAGTTTGCCTTCAGATACTATCCAATTTTGCAAATGATTATGGAGATTTCACCAAAGGGACAGATAATGATTCTAGAGTTGGTCCACAACGAACGATGCAAAAGGGCTTAATTACACAAAAAGAAATGAAAAAAGTACTAATCCTCTTTTCGTTTCTCTCTTTCTTTCTTGGTATTACTACTTCTTTGACTGCGTTTGATATAACGCTTACAACACTCGTATTCTCTTTGATTGGAGGAGCCTGTGTTTTTGCTGCCATTGCTTATACTGTCGGCAAATATGCTTACGGTTATGCTGGCTTAGGAGATTTATTTGTCTTTGTTTTTTTTGGCTTAGTTAGTGTACTTGGTACAAAATATGTCTTAACAAAAGGGTTAGAATATGTTGACATATATCCAGCAATTACTTTTGGTTTGCTATCGACAGCTGTTTTGAACCTCAACAACATGAGAGATATTGAAAACGACAAGGCAAGCAAAAAAAACACCCTAGTTACCAAATTGGGGCTATCGAATGCATTTATTTATCATTTTGCTTTAGTTATAGGAAGTATTGTTTCTCTAACAGCTTATTGCAGTTATACGAAAGGTGAAGAATACTACTCTTACCTCACATTTATTATTGTTCCTTCTATTATTCATCACTTAATTCGACTAACTAAAAAAGGAATTTACACTGATTTTGATCCAGAGCTTAAAAAAGTAGCTATTCCAACATTTATTCTATCCGTACTATTCATTTTACAAGAATTTTTAAAGTAATGTTAACAGCTACCTATCATAAAAGAATTTTACATTTTACAGAAACTCGACATACGTCTAGAGATTCTCTAAAATCAAAACCCTCTTTTTATATAAAATTAGTAGACGATAAAGGAAATATTGGCATTGGAGAATGTAGTTATTTGAAAGGTTTAAGTCCAGAGCCTTGGGGGAGTTATGAAGACAAAATTAAAGAAGTATGTACTAATATCAATTCGTGGGGAAGCTATATTCATGGCGGGTTAAATAATTGGCCCTCTGTTCAATTTGGATTAGAGACAGCTCTAAAACACTTAGAAAAGAAAAGTTTTAACCTTTTTGACACCTCTTTTTCAAAAGGAAAGTCTTCGTTAACTATAAATGGCTTAATATGGATGGATGACTATGCCAAAATGAAAAAGGCTATTGATGAAAAAATAAACCAAGGATTCTCCTGTATTAAGTTAAAAATTGGAGCCATAGATTTTCAAAAAGAACTTGATTTACTTGAATACATACGATCAAAATCTAAAGATATCACCATCCGAGTAGATGCTAATGGAGCATTTTCGCCTACAGAGGCGTTAAGTAAACTACATGATTTAGCACAATACAACATCCACTCCATTGAACAACCAATAAAACAAAAACAGTGGAATGAAATGGAAATACTTTGCAAGGAATCTCCTATTCCTATTGCTTTAGATGAAGAACTCATTGGACTATTTGATTATGAACAAAAAGAAGAAATGCTAACATCCATTAAACCTCAGTTCATCATCTTAAAACCCTCATTAATTGGTGGCTTTAAAGGTTCTAAAGAATGGATAGATTTAGCCCATAAATATTCGATTGGTTGGTGGATAACATCCTGCTTAGAATCTAACGTTGGACTAAATGCTATAGCACAGTTTGTATCTCAATACAGCAACTTAATCCCACAAGGACTAGGTACTGGACAAATCTACACTAACAATATTCCTTCTGGATTAATCTTAGATGGTGAAAAATTAACTCATAATTCAACTAAATGGAAGATTGATGAACTATTATGAGTTAAACCAAATATCAATAAACAATACCATCTACACTAAAGCTAATTTGGATGAGCTTGAGAATAAGGATATTTATTTATTATTAAAAAACTGGTTTAATGAAACTGAAACCATCGCTATTAAGACATCTGGTTCTACCGGAACTCCTAAAACCATTCAAGTAGAAAAGAATAAAATGATAGCAAGTGCTAAGAGTACATGTGATTACCTTTCGCTTGACTCGAATACAGAAGCATTACTTTGCTTACCTACTAATTACATTGGAGGAATGATGATGTTAGTTAGAGCCATGGTTGCAAACTTTAATTTACACGTTGTAGAACCTTCTAAATCTCCTTTTGATGGGGTAGAAACTCCCATCAAATTTGTTGCCATGACTCCCTATCAAATGGAGCATTCATTAAAAAATGATAAAAACAAGATAAACTCAATAGATACCATTATTCTTGGTGGTGCTCCTCTTTCATCGACACTTAAAGAGAAGGTTAAAAACCTTCCGAATAACGTTTATGAAACATTTGGAATGACTGAAACCCTAAGTCATATTGCATTGAAGGAAATCAAAAAGAGTGATTACTTTCAGGTGTTAGCTCCAACAAAAGTTTCGGTAAATAATGAGCAATGTTTAGTAATTGATGCTCCGCATTTAGGTATTTCAGGTTTAAGCACGAATGATATCGTTGAGCTGCAAACACCAACAAGCTTTAAATGGCTTGGAAGAAAAGATTTCGTAATTAACTCTGGAGGAATTAAAATTCACCCCGAACAATTAGAAGAGCAAATAAGTAAAATCACTGGTTTAGATAAGGATAATTTTTTAATTACATCAACCCCTAATGATAGGCTAGGAGAGCAAGTAATACTCTTTTACAAAAGTGAATTTGACAAAGAAAAATTAAGTCAATTACCAAAATATTACCGTCCGAAAGAAAGCCTCTTTCTCTCTGACTTCGAATATACAGCCAACGGAAAAATCAATAGGATTAAAACCAAACGAAAAGGCTTAAAAAATAGTAGTAAAATAAATTAACTGTTATGGAAAATGAAATCAAAACATTTGTGTCTTATCGGCTTCCAGGTAAGCAGGATTTTACAACATTAGCTTCGAGTAAAGAAGCTTTTATAGATAACGAAGTAGATTTAACTTCTGACAATACGTTTTTTGTTACGTCTTTTGATAAAAAGGTTGTTTTTCACATTCAGCCAGAAGTCAAGTTAACAAATGAATTCGTGTATTGCGATTTTCAACTGAATAATTCACCTAAGCAGACACGTAAAACGGCCCATGCTCATCAAGTGGAGGCTATAAAACGAAAAATACAATCGGGTGAGTTTGACAAAGTTGTTTTATCAAGAATAAAACTAGCTAAAAAGCCAGAAGATTTTGATCCTCACATTTATTTCCAACGGCTCTGTAATCAATACCCAGATGCTTTTGTTTATATGTTATACTCTGAATTGAGTGGCTTATGGATAGGAGCTTCTCCAGAGCTATTAATAAAAAAACAGCACGATAGCTACAACACGGTAGCTTTAGCTGGCACACGATTAATTTCTGAGCCATGGACACCCAAGGAAGAAGTGGAACAACAGTTTGTCACAGACTTTATTGTTGGTTCAATCAAAGAAAAATCAAAGAAACTTGAAGTTTCCCCTAAAAAAGACAAAGTCATTGGCTCAATAAAGCACCTCATGACAAACATTGTTTTTGAACCATATTTAGAAGTGGAAATTAATCGTATCCTTCAAGACATTCAACCAACACCTGCTGTATGTGGTATTCCCCAACAAGAGTCTATGGATTACCTAAAAAACCTTGAAAGTCATACACGTTCATTCTATGCTGGTGCCATTGGTCCTGTAGGTATTAATGATGAAACTGCTTTATATGTTAACCTAAGATGTTTACAAGTTTGTAAAAATGACCTAGCACTCTATTTAGGAGGTGGAATCACAGCCGATTCTATTGCCAAAGACGAGTGGATTGAGACAGAACGTAAGGGAAAAATACTGTTACGTTTCCTTAGCAATAATAGTATTGAGGAGGAATAAAAGATGGTTTTTAAACGTAAATGATCCATATGGTTTCAGCATTTTCACTTTTAACCTTCTTGGTTTTTCCTTCACTCTTGATTTATCTATGCAATAAATCCGAAGTACTCAAAAAGATAGGACCAGTTATTTTAGCTTTTGTAACAGGAATATTGGGAGCTGTTTTACTTCAATTTATCCCATTAAATCATAACTTGAAAGAGCTTGAAGCGGTACAAACAACAATCTCTGAGATTAGCATTGTAGTAGCATTGCCTTTGATTCTGTTTTCCATAAACATAAAACAATCGTTACAAACTACTCCTAAAACTCTTTTAAGTATGGGGTTGGCTATGGGTTCTGTTATTATTATGGCATTGATTGGAGTTATTATATTTAAAGATGACATTACAAATGTCGGTACTGTTGCTGGGATGGCTACAGGAGCTTACACTGGTGGAGGACCTAATATGGGAGCCATAAAGACAGCAATAGGGGCTCCAAATGATTTATTTTTAACCATGGTAGCTTATGACATTTTATTTTCAGCACTTTACCTTTTATTTTTAATCACTGTTGGAAAAAGAATTTTCACCTTGTTTCTTCCAGCATATAAGCCAACGGGGAAGTTTGGTGAACAAAATAAAACTTCATTAGCTGATGATTCTTCTAGCATTTACCCAGCTATTCTAAATAAGAGAACAATTGTTAAAACATTTCTTGCTTTAATTCTCTCTTTTTTAATTGTTGGAGCTTCTTTGGGGTTATCTGAGTTATTTCATGAAGACTTAAAAACATTAGTCGTAATTATTAGTATTACCACACTGGCTATAGTAGCGTCCTTTATCCCCTTTGTAAGGAGTTTACCCAATAGTTTTGCATTAGGTATGTACTTCATTTTGATTTTTTGTTTTACCACTGGATCAATGACCAACCTTTCTATTTTTTCTAGTATTAACGGCTATTTAGCTGGCTTTTTTATTCTAATCATTTTTGGATCAATGCTTCTTCAAAGCATACTCAGTAAACTATTTAAGATAAATGTTGATACTTTTTTGATGACATCTTCAGCCTCTATTTTATCCGTTCCGTTTGTTCCCATAACTAGTGCTACGATTAAAAACAAAGAAATCCTTTTTAGTGGTTTTTCAGCAGCAATCATTGGTTACCTGCTCGCCAATTACTTGGGTATCATCGTTCATTATCTTTCGTCTATTTTCAGCTAATGATTCATGAAGCTAATCTTCTTCGCTATTGTCATTTTTGGATGATAAACAACTAAACAATAGATGCCGTTTCCAAAATTGTTTAACTCAATAACCGATTTATCAATTTTTCCTGTCTTTAACACCGAACCATTTAATGTGATTAGTTGAAAATTACACCCTATAACTTCTAAAGGAAACAGAATTTTATTATTAATTAGCTTTAGTTGATCTCTTATTACTTCTTCATCTATACCTGTTTTTCCTCCTTCCGTTATAATAAACTTGTATTCTATATTTTGAAATACCTCGGGCACATTAGGATCATAAATTTTAAAAATAGCTGATCCTGCCCCTGAAATCCCATTTAAATTATTTCCAATAATTAGTTTTTGAGGAAAAGTAGATCCAGCTAGTAGCGTAAAGTCTGCACTATCTTGATGCATTACACTTGTATGAAACGTTGTTTGATCATCAAATGAGATTGTCCACCCTACAGGTATTGTTGAAAAATCTGCCTTCCATCTTAACGTTGTATCTTGCCCTAAATCATTAAATATTTCTAAATACCAGTGCAATGGAGTAGACGAAGAATCAACTTCTTTAACAAAATAGGTAATTGTATCATTAAAATGAAATGTTTGGCCCAACGATTTTTTTTGTAAAATCACAAGAACACACAGTACAACTATACTTTTCAATGACTTCATATATGGAAGGTATAAAATTATCTTTTTACGTACATAATAATGGCTATGTTTTACTCACTAACTCATGCTTTAAAACCATGTTATTTGCCGTATTCATTTTAAATCTTTGTTAATAATCCTTTTTAATAGTGATAGACTGGTTATATTTATATAAGCAACAACATTAGTTTAGAACATATATGATTTATCGCTCGTTACTCATTGTATCGTTTTTATTCAGTTTTACTTCTTTTTCTCAAAGAACATCTTCACAATTATATTCCGATTTACAAAAATTAGCTTCCTTAAAACGTGTGCTTTACATAGCTGCTCATCCAGACGATGAAAATACAAGAGCTTTAGCCTGGTTATCCAATGGAGAACATGCACAAACAGCTTATTTTTCGCTAACAAGAGGTGATGGCGGTCAAAATCTAATTGGAAACGAACTTGGAGCTGCACTAGGTTTATTACGCTCTCAAGAGTTATTGGCTGCGCGTAAAATTGATGGAGCTAAACAATATTTTTCTAGAGCAGTAGACTTCGGGTATTCAAAAAGTGCTGAAGAGTCTTTGAATAAGTGGGGCAAAGAAGAAATTTTAGCTGATGCCGTTAAAATAATACGAACTTTTAAACCTGATGTAATTATTACTCGTTTTCCTCCAGACGAAAGAGCTGGCCATGGGCATCATACTGCTTCTGCAATGATTGCTTTAGAAGCTCTAGGTAAAGCTGCAGATAAATCTTACATGCCTGCTAACCTAAAAGGAACAACTCCTTGGAAAACTTCCTCGGTTTACTGGAATGCTAGCACTTGGTGGAACAAAGACTTGCCTACAGTAGCCAAAAACAATCCTGATTATTTGGTTTTTGATATAGGTACTTATAGTCCAATTTTAGGTAAATCTTATAATGAGATTGGGACTGAAGCTAGAAGTCAACATAAATGTCAAGGATTCGGTGCTATAATTGAAAGAGGAGAACATTACGAATACTTTCAACACCTTAAAGGAGATAAGCTAAAAGAAAGTTTCTTTGAAAAATCAACAAGATCTTGGAATAAACTAGGTGGTTCTGATGCTGAAACAGCCTTAGATAACCTGCTACAAAATTTCGACTTTAAACAACCAGAAAACAATGCATCATCATTGTTAAAGGTTTATAAAGAATTAAAAAACATCAATGACCCAATCATTCGAAAAGAAAAGTTATCACAATGTGAGGAGCTAATAAAAAATTGTTTGGGACTGCACATGGAATTGCTAGCTGAGGATTATAGCTATTCAACAAGAGAAAATGTAACCCTATCGCTTCATTTACTTAATCGTTCTAAACAAAAAGTACTATTAAAAAGTGTTCAGGTTAATGGAAAGCCAACAACTGTAAATCAAACAGCATTAGCATACAATAAAGAAGTTGTTAAAACCTTTAATTTTAAGACACCTGATACGTTCTATAATCCTTACTGGTTGAAAAAAGATTATACCGATTTGTATCAACTAACAGATTACAGTGACGTTGGAAAACCTGAGTCTGAATCCTCAATCACTGGAGAAGTAACACTATCACTAGAAAATGAAACTTTTACTTATGACTTGGCGGGTATGTACAAATGGAGAGAACCATCATATGGCGAAAAGAAAAGAGAAATAATTGTTACGCCTCCATTTGCTGTAACTTTAGATAAACAATCCTTAATTTCTCAAGCAGGAGAATCTAAACAAATTAAAATAAGTGTAAAAGCTTTTCAAAATAATACAAAGGAGATAATAAAGATACGTGCCCCTCAAGGGTGGAAAATCTCTCAAAACGAACTAAATATAGATATAGAAAAGAAGCATGGAGAACAATTTTTTGAACTTAATCTAACTCCATCCTCTGATGCCACTAGTGGCGAATTAACTTTAGTTGATGAAAATGATAAACCCGTACAAATTATTCAAGAAATAGCTTACAACCATATACCAACACAAGTTTACTTTTCCAATACTGTTGTGAACTTAGTTAAGTTAAATGCTAAAATTGTTGACGGTAAAATAGGCTATATAAAAGGTGTTGAAGAAAAAGTTCCTCAAGCCATTGAACAGTTAGGATTTGACATAACTGTAATGACCGTTGAGGATTTGGCTTTAACAGACTTAAGTCAGTTTAGTACTATTGTTGCAGGAATAAGAGTTTACAATGTAAAGCCTGAGTTGATAAACTACAGACCACAAATCATGAAGTTTATCGAAGAAGGAGGAACTTATATTGTACAATATAATACAGCTTCTAGAAGTGGAGACAATACTAAAACGTATGGCCCCTACCCTTTTGAATTATCTAGGGAACGTGTTACTGAAGAAGATGCCAAACCAACGTTTATTAATCCACAACATGAGTTATTAAACAAACCTAATAAAATAACAAAGAAAGATTTTGATTATTGGGTTCAAGAACGAGGACTATATTTTGCTAAATCTTGGGATAAAAATTATGAAACCATTATTTCTTGGCATGATAAAAATGAAGACCCCTTGAAAGGCAGTTTAATCGTAACTAATTATGGTAAGGGACATTTTATATATACAGGAATTTCATTTTTTAGGGAATTACCTGCAGGTGTAGAAGGAGCTTATCGCTTATTTGCAAACTTATTGAGCTATGGAAGAAATTAAGGATAATACAAAATGGAAAAGATTCTATTTTTTGCTGCTATTCATTCTAGTGGCTCAAATTATTATATACTCAATTATTACGTTTAATTACAATTAACATGAGCTGGATAGATTGGTTAGTATTAGGATTTACGCTGATAGCAATTGTTTGGTACGGTTCATGGAAAACACGAAAAAACAAAAGTTTAGAGAGTTTTTTAAAAGGAAATAACGAAGATAACTGGTACACCATAGGTTTATCAATAATGGCTACACAAGCCAGTGCTATTACTTTTTTATCAGCTACAGGTCAAGGTTTTGGGTCGGGAATGGGGTTTGTACAGTTCTATTTTGGACTACCTTTAGCTATGATATTTATTTCAGTATTTTTTATTCCTATTTACTATCGACTGAAGGTTTATACCGCTTATGAATATTTAGAAAACCGTTTTGATTATCGTATCCGAGCCTTTACAGCCTTTCTATTTTTAGTTTCAAGAGGACTAGCCGCAGGTATTACTATTTATGCTCCCGCAATTATATTATCCAGTCTATTTGACTGGAACTTAAGGCTTACTTGTGTTGGAATTGGTGTTTTGGTTATTATCTACACTGTTTCGGGAGGAAGCAGAGCTGTTTCATTAACTCAAAAATGGCAAATGGCACTTATTATGACAGGTATGTTTGTAGCCTTCTACTACATTTTAGAGGCTATTCCTGATACTTACTCCTTTACTGATAGTGTTAACCTTGCTGGTGACTTAGGTAAGATGGAGATCATTAATTATGAGTTTGATGTAAAAGAAAAGTACAACATCTGGGCAGGTTTAACAGGTGGTTTTTTCTTAGCACTCTCCTATTTTGGTACCGATCAATCTCAAGTACAACGATACTTAGGAGGTAAAAGTCTACGTGAATCTCGATTAGGATTAATGTTTAACGGTATTTTTAAAATACCTATGCAATTTTTTATTGTATTTACTGGTGTGATGCTTTTTGTGGCTTATCAATTTAATACTCCTCCAGTGATTTATAATGATTCGGGGATTCCTAATGAAATATTAAATACCCCTGAACTGGTTAACATACAAAAAGAACATGACTACGTTTTTGATCAAAAAAAGGAACTTTTAGCTACTTATAACTCAAACAACGAACAACAAAAAAAACAAGTAATAGCACTTCAAGCTAAACAAGATGATTTAAAAAAACAATACCAAACTTCTTTAGTAGAATTATACCCTGCATATAATGAAAAAGATGGCGATTATGTGTTTTTAACCTTCGTACTAAAATACCTACCAAATGGGTTAATCGGTTTACTGTTAGCTGTTATTTTATCTGCTGCTATGTCATCAACCGCAGGTGAGTTAAATGCACTAGCATCAACTACTACTATTGATTTCTATAAAAAATATTTCACTAAAGTAAAAACTAAAAACGAAGTAAAAACCAGTCGTTTAATCACTGTAGGCTGGGGAGTAATAGCTATTTTTGTGGCTCTAATAGCAGGTTTATTTGAAAACCTGATTGAGCTGGTTAATATATTAGGCTCTCTCTTTTATGGAACCATCTTAGGTGTATTTTTAGTAGCGTTCTTCTTTAAAAAGATTGGTTCAAAAGCAGTTTTACTAGGGGCTCTTTTTGCTGAAACAACAGTACTTACTTTATTCACAGTTTCAAGAGTTTCTGATAGTTTTCAAATCGGTTATCTATGGTATAACTTAATAGGAAGTGTACTTGTGATATTTGTATCTTTAATAATCCAACAAACAATAAAAAAAACAAAAACAACATGAAAAAAACATTCATATTAGGAGGGCTTATGCTGTCAATGTTAACAGTTAATGCACAAGAATTACCAAAACCAAGTCCATTAGCAACCGTTACACAAATGGTAGGCTTAAACAACATTAAACTTGAGTATTCAAGACCAAGTGTAAAAGGCAGAAAAGTTTTTGGAGATTTAGTTCCTTTTGAAAAAGTATGGCGATTAGGAGCTAATGCACCAACCAAGCTTACAACAGATAAACCAATGAACTTTGATGGTAAAGAACTTAAACCAGGTACTTATGCTGTGTTTGCTATTCCAACTAAAGAAGAATGGAAAGTTGTAATTAACAGTGATACCGAGCAATGGGGAGCTGGAAATTACGATGAGAAGAAAAATGTAATAGCTGTAGGTGTAAAACCTCAAGAAACTGACTTTACCGAGACATTGTCTATTACTATTCAAGATATTTCTTCTACTTCTGGAAAGCTAGTTATTGCTTGGGATAAAACAAAAGTTGAAGTTCCTTTTACAGTTAATACAAGTAAAGAAGCTAAAGAAAACATTGAAAAGGCAATTAAAGAAGGTAAAGACTTAGAAAAAGTATATGCCAATGCTGGTAGTTATTATTGGAATGCTGAAAATGATTATAAAACAGCTTTAAAATATGCTGATAAATCAATCGAGGTAAAACCATACCATGGTAACTTATTTTTAAAAGCACGTATTTTAGCTGATTTAGGAAAAAAAGATGAAGCTATACAGGTAGGAAAAAGAGCTTTAAAACTAGCTATTAAAGCTGAAAACAAAGGATACGAAAGCTTTATTAGTGAAACATTGGAGAAGTGGGAGAGTAAATAATTAATCTATAGCTATTTAATAAAAATCCAGAAGATAATCTTCTGGATTTTTTTATTAGTCACTATCACAAGCAAGAAATGAACCATCGTTACAGAGCAAATATCAAAACCTACAGCGACTACTACCCCTTTGGTATGAAAATGCCAGGACGTTATGGAAACCAAGATGGAAACTATAGGTATGGGTTTAACGGAATGGAGAGTGATGATGAGATGTTTAACCAAGAGGGGAACTTCTATACAACCGAATTTAGAGGTCTTGACCCACGTATTGGAAGGTGGTTATCAACCGACCCAGTTACTCACGACCATATGTCCCCTTATAATTCTTTTGATAATAATCCTATTTATTGGATAGACCCAAAGGGTAGTAATGCTGATGATTATTTAATTAAGGCAAATGGTGATATTGACGTAAAAAGAACTGACGATAAAACTGATAATTTCAAATACGAAGATGCTAAAGGTAAAGTAACAGACTTAGGGACTTTTAATAAAAATGACAATGGGTATGTTAATATCGATAAAGGCGGTAAATCGTACAGTATAACTAATACTAAAAAGACTAAGAGATATATGCAACCAGAAGCTTTTGCAGCATTTTTAGGTGCATCTATGAATTACTATAATGAGTATAGTTTGAAAATACAAGTAAATCAATTTTCGACAACTGATGGAGGACATAGTAGTCATGGAGGAAATGGACAGTATATTGATTACAGGTACTCAAATACAAACGGAGACAAAAATGAGCCTGTTTGGTCACAAAATGATAACTTTGATAAGTCTAAAAGCCAATATATGGTCAATCAACTAGTTTTATTTGGATATAATTCTACCCCATCAAATTTAAGAGGTGGTAAATATAGTATTCTTACTCAACAAGGATTCACTACCAAACCTGCGTTGGATAAAACAGAGTATTATACAGGTCATCATCATCATGTGCATTTACAAAATTATGATATGTCTCATGTAAGTGTTGTTAAGAAATTATCTTTCTCAAAACCTGATTTATCTAATTCTCGTAAAGTGGCAAAAATAGGTATTACACCATCCAAATATGGTTCTAGTGGAGGACCAAGTATTTGGGAAGAAATATGGTACAAAACTAAGGCTGGTTTTTCTAAATTATCTAATGGTGGCTGGGGCAATTAAAACTTATAAATTTCAATAATCCTGATATGAAAAATTATATAAACATTTTAATCATAGTCTTTTTAATTTTTAGCTGTAAGAGCAATAAGAATAATTATTTAGATTTCGAAAAAGTAAAATCTGATTTCTTATATCAAGAAGAAATTAATTGCTATAATACCGATTCAATAAAAAACTTTTTACCGTTAGTGGCTTCAAATAAGGTGAAACCAATATTGAATGAAAAGTTTAAAAGTATATTTCAAGGTAAAATTAAAGAAGTAGATACATTAGTAACTGAACATACTTACTATCCTTATAATATTCAAAATTCAAAGAATAACATTAGAATTACTCTATTTAATACGGATGATAATTGGGTAAATCAAATTACAATGTTAACGTACGACAAAAGAGGTAATTTAAAAAATGATTATGTACTAGCTAGGTTTGGAGGAGACCAAGAACTTTTTGTAGAGAGCGAAGGCTGTTTTTATAACGATTCAATATATGAAATCACAAATAGTAGCTTTGAGTATGATATTATCTTGAAAAAAAATAAGCTAAAGGCTAGGCAAAATAGAGTTATTAATTTAAAAAACAATTAAACTCCCCCCCCTGGCGCTCGTTTGTAACGAGTGTCAACTAAAATGCTTATCGATAAACAGTCCCCCCTGTTCCCGCAAGTTTGCAACTTGTGGGGTAGTAAATAAGGTAAGCTTGTAGCTTGCCATTAGAGCAAACAAGTGTAGCGTAGTAATGTATTTTAGTTTTATACTAACATCTCCCGCACGGCTTTACAAGGTCAAACCCCCCTGGCGCTCGTTTGTAACGAGTGTCTGTATAAATGCCCCCGAACGCCTTAGCTAGACCAAAGCAACTATAACATAATGCTGGGTTATTGGAACAACCAGAGGAAATCACAATAACAGTCACTATGTTAAGTTGCCACACGGCTATCCCCGAGTTGCCGCAAGTTTAACGGAGTGTAACTTGTGGTATAATAATAAGGTAAGCTTGTAGCTTGCCATAGTGATAAATAAAAGTAATTAATAAATACTATCGGTTATTCATTCTAAAAGCACAACCAACAGTATTGATAAAAGTGAAGTTGTAACTGATTGGTGTTGTTTTGGGGTGGTGGTGGTTTTACCTGCTTGGGATATTTTGAAGATGTATTTTTAATTATTAGTTTTTATTTTATAAGTAAAGGCTTTGCGATAGAAATTTCTCATCATCATTCATGGACATAAATATCTAATTGAATGACTTGGAAAGATACATCATTAAAGATGTTGAAAAACTAAGAAGAAAATTGACGTTTGAACACTCAATTGAGCGAATGAGCACCACTTATGTGTATTTTATAAAAAACAAAAAAACTACTAAATCGTATTTTATAAAATACATTTATGTTGTACATTTGTATGATAGAAAAAACAAAAAATGGAAAAGTTATTTCAACGGTTCAACAATAAGTTAAAGGGTATACCTACTCATTTTAAACGTTATTTATTCCATCAAATTAATTGGAACGATAGGTTAATAGCTATTAAGGGTTCAAGAGGCGTAGGAAAAACAACACTCTTACTACAATATATTAAAGCCAATCATACCTTAGATGGTACGGTATTATATGTGAGTTTAGATGATATTTATTTTCAAGCAAACACACTCGTTGATTTAGCTGATGAATTTTATATCAATGGTGGTAAATACTTGTACTTAGATGAAGTACATAAGTATGATAATTGGTCGTTAGAGATTAAAAACATTTACGATAATTACAATGACCTAAATGTTGTATTTACTAGTTCATCTATATTGGAAATATATAAGGGTGATGCTGATTTAAGTAGAAGATTGGTAAGCTATGAACTCAAAGGGTTATCTTTTAGAGAATACCTAACACTTGAGCAAAACAATGAATTAGGAAGCTATACATTAAATGAGATACTTACCAACCATATAGAGATAGCAACAAGTATTACCGAACAATTAAAAGTTCTACCGTTATTTAAAGAATATATAAAAACAGGGTATTATCCATTTTATAAAGAGGGTATGACCTCATACTATCAAAAATTAAATAATATCATTAATTTGATATTAGAAACCGATATACCATCGGTATATAAAACAGAATATCAGACCATACATAAACTAAAGAAATTATTGTATGTGATAGCTACTTCTGTACCATTTCAACCCAATATCACCAAGCTATCAGAAAAGATAGATACAACCTCACGTTCATCTACCTTACAGTACTTAGATTATTTGGAGAAAGCTAGTTTGATAAGTAACCTAAAAACAAGTGCCAAGGGAAGTAATTACTTAGTAAAGCCTGATAAAATATATTTAGAAAATACTAATCTCATATATGCTATTGGTCAATCTATAAAAGAAGAAGGTAATCTAAGAGAAACATTCTTTTTTAATCAATTGTCAAATAGTAATAAGGTCAATACAAGTAAAGAAAGTGACTTTTTAGTAAACGATACATTCACTTTTGAGGTAGGAGGTAAAAACAAAACCGATAAACAAATAAAAGGTGTTAGTGATTCTTTTGTAGTGTCGGATAATATTGAGGTGGGATTTAATAAAAAGATACCGTTATGGTTGTTTGGTTTTCTTTATTAAAAACCAAGAAATCAGCTTTAAATGATACGTTCGTAATAACGAACAGATCCTCATAAAATCTATCAAAAGTCTGAGAGTGTAATATGTATACCATGTAATTCACTCTTAAAAACAAAAAAGCCTTTCAATTTCTTGAAAGGCTTTTCTTAGTCGGGGTGGCAGGATTCGAACCTGCGACCTCCTGCTCCCAAAGCAGGCGCGATAACCGGGCTACGCTACACCCCGAACGGATTGGGAATGCAAATATAAGGGTTCAACTTAATCTTGCAAAAAAATTAAGCATCAATATTTGCATATTTTGCATTCTCCTCAATAAATTGTCTTCTTGGAGGTACTTCATCCCCCATTAACATAGAGAATGTACGGTCACTTTCAATCATGTTATCAATGGTAATTTGACGTAAGGTTCTATTTTCTGGATTCATTGTAGTATCCCATAGTTGGTCTGCATTCATCTCCCCTAAACCTTTGTAACGCTGTACACCAACTGAAGATTCTGATCCACTACCTTTTAAATCCATGATTAAACGATCTCTTTGATCATCATTCCAAGCATACTCCGCTTTTTTACCTTTTTTCACTTGATAAAGCGGTGGAGTAGCAATATATACATAGCCATTTTCAATTAACTCTCTCATGTGTCTAAAGAAGAATGTTAAAATTAACGTTTCAATATGGCTACCATCAACATCGGCATCACACATGATTATGATCTTATGATAACGAAGTTTCTCTAAATTTAATGCTTTACTATCTTCTTCTGTCCCTACACGAACTCCAAGTGCGGTGTAAATATTTTTAATTTCCTCGTTTTCGAAAATTTTATGATGCATCGCTTTCTCTACATTCAAAATTTTCCCTCTCAACGGCATAATCGCTTGGAAATTTCTATCTCTACCCTGCTTAGCTGTTCCACCTGCAGAATCTCCCTCCACTAAGTAAATCTCACATTCAGCTGGATCTTTACCTGCACAATCCGCTAACTTACCTGGCAAACTTCCAGATGACATTACCGTTTTACGCTGAACCATCTCTCTTGCTTTACGAGCAGCATGACGAGCTTGAGCAGCTAAAATTACTTTTTGTACTATCGTTTTTGCATCGTTTGGATGTTCCTCCAAATAATCTGTTAACATTTGAGATACTGCCTGACTAACAGGTGCATTAACTTCTCTGTTTCCTAACTTTGTTTTTGTTTGTCCCTCAAACTGTGGCTCAGAAACTTTTACAGATACAATAGCTGTTAACCCTTCTCTAAAGTCATCTCCTGCAATATCAAACTTTAACTTGCTTAATAAACCAGACTCTTCAGCATACTTCTTAAGCGTGTTTGTTAACCCTCTTCTAAATCCTGATAAGTGAGTACCTCCCTCATGTGTATTAATGTTATTCACATAAGAAAAGATATTCTCCGAATAAGAAGAATTATAAACTAAAGCTACCTCAACTGGCACATCTCCAGTCTCAGATTCAAAATGAATCACATCATCAATAATTTGCTCTCTGTTTCCGTCTAGAAACTTAACAAACTCTCTTAAACCTTCTTCAGAATGGAAAGTCTCAGTTTTGTGCTCTTTTGTTTCTTCATCTATCTCACGCTTATCAGTTAAGGTAATAGTAATTCCTTTATTCAGATAAGCCAATTCACGCATACGATTAGCTAGCGTCTCGTAGTTATATTCTAAAGCAGTAAATATCTTTGGATCAGGAGTAAACGTTACTTTAGTACCATTTCTATCCGAATCTCCTATGGTTTTTACTGGGTAAAGTGCTTTACCTCTTTCATACTCTTGCTCCCAAATTTTCCCTTCTCTCTCAACAGTAGCTTTCAAATGGGTAGATAATGCGTTAACACAAGATACACCAACACCATGAAGACCTCCAGAAACTTTATATGAATCTTTATCAAACTTACCTCCTGCTCCAATCTTAGTCATTACTACCTCTAAAGCAGAAACTCCTTCTTTCTGGTGCATATCCACAGGAATACCCCTTCCGTTATCTTCAACAGAAATAGAATTATCTTCATTGATCCAAACATCTATGGAGTCGCAATAACCTGCCAAGGCCTCATCGATAGAGTTATCAACTACTTCATATACTAAGTGGTGTAATCCTCTTACACCAACATCACCAATATACATGGACGGACGCATACGAACATGCTCCATTCCTTCTAAGGCTTGAATACTATCAGCCGAATACATTTTCTTATTCTCTTCGCTCATTAAATAGAGTTTAATTCAAAGTACAAAGATAACATAATAAACCCAGTATTTAAAGGTGCTTCAATTGACTTTTCAACAGAAGAATTAACAGTTAAAAAACAACATTAAAAATTCATCTAATTTTAGGGGGAATCGATTGCTTTAAAAGCTAAAATTTCTTTTTCAATTCTATAATTGTAATTTCTGGCATGATACCTACCCTTCCAGGAAAACCAATATGCCCAAATCCTCTGTTTACATAAATGTACTGACCAAGTTCTTTATACAATCCTGCCCAACGTTTATATCGAAGACTTACTGGGCTCCATTTAAAGTCAGGTAAATCTATTCCCATTTGCATGCCATGAGTATGTCCGCTCAATGTTAAATGTACATGCTTTTTATGCTTCAATACAATATCGTCCCAATGGTGAGGATCATGAGACATAAGTATAGTGAATTCTTTGTCTCCCACATTTTCAAGCGCTTTATCTATATCTCCGTGAGGAGGAAAAGGTGGTCTACCCCAGTTTTCTACACCCACTAATCGAATAGACTGCCCATTTTTTTCAATTAAGCGATTTGTATTATTTAATAAATCAAACCCCATAGCAGGGTGATGAGCTTTTATCCTATTTAGATTTTCCTCTTGTTTAGTTTTATCATTCCAAGGGATGTATAATCCATAATCATGATTTCCTAGAACAGAAAATTTGCCAAATGGAGCTGAAATAGATTTAAAAAGATTAATATATGGATCAAACTCTTCTGATAAATTATTAACTAAATCCCCTGTAAACAAAATAATATCTGGTTTTTGCTCCATGAGTAAATCTAATCCTTTCTTCATAGCTTCCATGCTATCAAAACTTCCTGAATGGACATCACTAATCTGAGCTATTTTAAACCCATCAAAAGCCTCTGGCAAATCATCAAACGAAAGCGACTCTCGAAAAACTCTAAAACTGTACCTCCCAATAAAAACACCATGTAAAAAAGTTCCTAAAGGAATTGATGCTAATGCTAAACCTGCCGTTGTTACAAACTTTCTTCTAGAGGCAAAAGCATGACTTCCTCCCGACTGAAATAGTTGGACAATATAGTTGCCTACACGATAGATATCCTCTAATAATAAGGGAATGGCATAAACTAATTTTGTAACTGTAAAAGCTACTGAAAGACCCATTAAAATATTAATCCACCCTATCGTAACACTTAATCCTCTAGAATAAAAGCTAAACATGGATATAAAAGCTGCAATAGTGGTAAGAAACATAAATACATCTATCACCATCACAATAGTTAATGCTTTACCCTGGAAATTTGACCTGAGCCCCATAAAAACATATAGTTCCAACAAGAACAGGATAATAAATAATGTAGCTAACATAAATCGGTGATCACTTAATAACTTCAACGGATGTAATATAAACGGGTTTTAAAGGCCAATCGTACTTGTCGGTTTTAACATTTGAGATTCGACTTAATGTCCCAAACCCAGCATATACCTCTCCAAATACAGTGTAATTCCCATCAAGATGTGGAGCTCCACCTACTTCTAAATACCTTTTCTTGTTGTAAGGAGTAATTACTATTCCCCTTTCATCTTTTAATGTATTTAAATATTTATTGGAAAGCTTTCTTCCTTCAATAATATAAAAGTTCATAGCACTTGAGCGCTTATCACCAGCTTGCTCAGCCGGACTAACAGCCATAGCTATTGCACCTTTAACATGTGCTAGACCTGGTTTAATTTCATTAGGGATTTTATATGATCCAATGGACAACATTTTTCCTGCTATTTCTTCGTCATCACTATTCCCTCCTTGGATCATGAACTTATCAATGATTCGATAGAACTTTGTACTATCAAAAAATTTCTTTTTTGCTAACATCACAAAGTTTGATCTATGCAAAGGTGTTTCATTAAATAAACGCACCTTCATGTTGCCATAAGTTGTTTTAATTAAAACGTGAGTTTCTGGATTTGAATCACCATAAGCAGTTAGCTTTTCAACTACGTTATGATTTAATATCAAATCAAGTTCTGGTTCTTTTTCAACTGTATCCAACAAAACACTGTCTGACTCAACGCTAACAATGCTATCTTTTTCAACAACTTGCTGTTCTTCGCCTCCGCAAGAAGCAAAAACTACACTTAAAATAAGATTTATAAAGAGAAACTTTTTCATATACCTAGAAAGGTATTTATAGAAATAAAAAATGGCAAGCTACTCATGTCGCAACGCTACAACCGCTTACCCTTGCTACATTCCTGTCCTGGGGGATTCAGCAGGAGCTGTTCGCATGAGACTTGCCACTGCAAATATAGAGATTATTCTATAACCCACAAAGGATATCACATGTTAGTCTGTAAAGATTAAACCCAAAAGTATATCTAGTTAATTTGCAAATGAATATGATCATCATGCCTCACTGCTCCACATCCATGAAACCTAATTTTTGAATGAGTAAGGTTTAACCGCTTTTTAAGATGAGGTTCGATAAATATTTTTTGAACTTCTTTTCTCTCTAAAAATAGCTTTATAAGCTTTTTGGTGCCTTTTTCTGAAAAGGAAATGTGTTTATTTTTACTTCCTAAGGATAAATACTTGGGGAAATCATACTGAAAATAACCGTTTTCTTTACAAATTGTAGTTTGATTTATTTCACCTTCTTCTGGATCAACAAAAACACCGTAGCCACTAGTAGATTTGAGCTTTTCTGTTAATTCTCCTTCTTCCTCATAAATAAAGCTAATATCAACTTTTCTTCCATCATTATGACTTAAATGTGGAGGCAAAGGAAATCCATTGATAAAAGGAAATCCTGCATCTAAATATTGAACCTTTAAACCTTCATCTTTTATCTCCTTGGAAACTTCAATCAGCAAATCATTGAGATCCTTCCGAACATAGTTTCTATTCAATAAAATAGTCATGTAGTTTGATGCATTTATTTTATTGTTATGGCTTATCCTTACTCTTCCGAATAACGAAGCAACTGGCGGAACAACTAAGTAAGTTAAAAACAAATACACCCCTATAAATAAAACGGTAGTCTTCCATTTTTTTAATTTATATCTGCGGTGTAGATAGATGATAACTAGATATAAAACCCCTCCTATTTGGGTAATCAATGTTAATAGGACAAATACAAAGAAATGAATGATTAAAAATATGACTGCTTTCATTAATCTATAACATTAAACGCTTACACAAAATTGTGCTTAAGTCTTAATTAATATTAATAATTAGAATAAGATTTAAGAAAGCCACCCTTTACTCAAATTAACTGCTTTTTTCCAACGTTTATATTTTTCTTCTCTTACATCTGCTGGCATTTGAGGAGTAAAAGTTCTCCCTTGCTGTTTTAGAGCTACTAAATCCTCTTTTGTCCAAAAACCAGTATGTAATCCAGCCAAAAAAGCTGCTCCTAAAGCTGTTGTTTCATGATTTAGAGGCTTAACAATATCTTTATTTAATATATCTGCTTGAAATTGCATCAAATAATTATTCTGTGAAGCACCTCCATCAACAGCTAGTTCCTTTAATTCTATCCCCGACTCTTTTTCCATCAAATCAAAAATATCTCGAGCCTGAAATGCCAATGAGTTAACTGTACCTTTAACTAAATGATTTTTGCCTGCATCTCTTGTTAAACCAAACACTGTTCCCCGTGCATCTTCATCCCAGTGAGGTGCTCCCAAACCAACAAAAGCAGGCACTACATAAATTTCATCCGTTGAAACTTCTGCTATCATTTTTTCAGAGTCTTCCGCCTTTTCAATGATTTGTAATTCATCTCTCAACCATTGAATGGCTGCACCAGCAATAAAAACACTACCTTCTAAAGCGTAATTTACTTTTCCATGAATTCCCCATGCTATGGTTGTCAACAACCCTTTTTTACTTGATTTTGGAATTTCTCCCGTATTCATAAGCATGAAACAACCTGTTCCATATGTGTTCTTTGCTTGTCCCTTCTCAAAGCATCCCTGTCCGAAAAGGGCAGCCTGCTGATCCCCTGCTATTCCTGTAATTGGAATTTGAATATCATCCAATTCGTAGTAACCAAATACATCAGACGAGTTTTTCACCTCTGGAAGCATTTCTTTAGCAACTCCAAAATAATCAATTAACCTTTCATCCCATTCAAGCGAATGAATATTAAACAACATGGTTCGTGAAGCATTAGAATAATCAGTTGCATGCGATTTTCCTTTTGTAAGATTCCAAAGTAACCATGTATCAATCGTTCCGAAGATTAAGTTTTCCTTGTCTTCATCTGTTTGATTTAAAATCCATTGAATTTTTGTTGCCGAAAAATAAGAATCAACAACTAAACCTGTTTGATCGTTAATATAATTACTTAATTCCAAATCCTTTCTAATTGTTTGACAAGCCTTAGATGTTCTGGCGTCCTGCCAAACAATCGCATTATAAATAGGCTTGCCAGTATGCTTATCCCAAACAACTATCGTTTCTCTTTGATTTGTAATACCTATCGCCTCAATTTGCTCTGCTTTGACAGCATTCTCTCTTAATAATTCATCTAATACCTCAAACTGTGTTCTTAATATTTCATTTGGATCATGCTCTACCCATCCTGGCTTAGGATAGATTTGAGTAAACTCCTTCTGCTTAACAGCAACACTTTCGGCTTTTTTATTAAAAAGTATTGCCCTACTACTCGTAGTGCCTTGATCAAGTGCAATTATATACTTATCCATGAGGCTTTTGTTAAAAAAATAAACGATTTAAATTATAGATGATTTTAAAATTATCACTAAATTAAGAAAATGTTAAGGCAACCAAACGAATATTAAATTCGTTTATTAGATTAGAAAGAAATTAAAATGAAACATATATATATACTAGCAATCTTTATGCTGGTTGGGTTTACATCTTTAGCTTCCCACATTAGTGGTGGAGATATCACCTATAGGTGCATTGGACCTAACCAATATGAGTTTACTGTTAAATTATTTAGAGATTGTGAAGGTATTACTGCTCCAACATCATTAACTGTATATTTTGATAATGATTGCGGATTAACTGATCCAGCTGGTGTTAGTTGCTCAAGAGTAAATAATCCTATAACTGGTGAAGATCACACAGATATTTCTCAGCTTTGTGCAACTGACATACCTAATAGTACTTGTAACGGAGGTAACTTGCCTGGAATGGAACTTTATGAATATACAGGAACTGTTACTTTTCCTGCAGCTTGTGATTCATGGACAATTTACTACACAACTTGTTGTAGAAATGCTGCTATTGTTAATTTAGATGATCCTGACTTTTATGGGACTCAGCTTTCTGCTACAATTAATAGTGTAACCGCTCCATGTAATAGCTCAGCAGACTTTACTGCTCATCCAATTCCTTACGTGTGTGTAAACATTCCAGTAAACTATAATTTTGGTGTGGTTGAACCTGATGGTGATAGTGTTGTATATAGTTTTATAGACGCGACTGAAAGCTATCCTGCTATCAACTTAACCTACATGCCTGGTTATTCTCCTACAAATCCAATTCAAGGGATAACACTTGATCCTAATACAGGTCAATTAACATTTACTCCCACAACTTTAGGTAATTTTGTTGTTGTTGTGCAAGCGACAGAGTATGATGTAAACGGTAATATTGTTGGGCAAACGTTTAGGGATATTCAATTTGTTGTTCAAAACTGTAATAACCAAGTTGTAGATGCCGCATCTTTATCAATTACAAATAGTACAGGAGATGGTAGTATTACCGGACAAAAGGAATTTCAAGCTTGTGAAGGAGATAATTTTTGTTTTGATATCGTTATAGAAGATCCAGATGCTGGTGATTCTTTGTTTGTAACTTCAAACATTCAAAATATTTTACCCAACGCGACTTTAACTTATACAGGATTAAATCCAATTACAGCTACTATATGTGGTACAGTGCAAGGTGGTGCTAATACATTTAACCCTATTAATTTTGATGTTCGAGATAATGCTTGTCCAGTGGTTGGGTTAGCAGCTTTTTCAGTTGTTTTGAGAGTTATTAGAAGTACAGCTACCAACCAAGATACAACAATCTGTATGGGAGACAGTGTACAGTTTAATGTAACTGGAGGTTCTAATTTTACTTGGACTTCAATTAGTGGTGATCCAATTAATGTTGGAACAAACTTTTCTTGTAACAACTGTCCAAACCCAATTGCAAATCCGTCAACAACAACAACCTATGTTGTATCAAGTGATTTAGTTGGAGGGTGTTCTAGCAACGATACAGTTACAGTTACAGTTGCTCCAAATTTTACTTACCAATTAAATCAAAGTGCTACAGCCTCATGTCAAGCTACCCCAGTAGATTTCGAAGTAATTCCAAATCCTGCCGGTAACTATACCTATGATTGGTCTCCCGGAGATATGTTAAGTGATTCGACTAGTGCTAATCCAACTATGACTCCAACACAAAGTGGATTATTGATATTTGATTTGCAAATAACTTCAGATTTAGGCTGCATTAAAAATGATCAACTGCAAGTTAACGTTTCCCAAGGTGTTAAACCTGCTCTAACTGCTTTAGCTAGTGTAGATACTGCAAGATGTAATGAAACAGTTAATCTAACAGCTGCAATTGATAGTTCAACAGCTATTTTAGATCTAGAGGAAGATTTTGAGGGAACACCTGGTGCTCTTTGGGCAAACTTATCAGGAGTTACAATAACAGGTAATTGCGGAACTAATAATGGATCAAATGGTAGTTTAATGTTTGATGACGAAACAGGAGTTCGAGTAGCAGAAACAGTTCCTTTACAAGGAAATTCCTGCTCTACAATAGAGTTTTGGTTAATGCCTGCAAACGGTGGTTCTGGGACGTGTAATTCACCTGAATCAGCTGATGATTTATTGCTAGAATATTCAACCAACGGAGGAACCTCTTGGATTACATTAAGAACATTCGACATAAGTGCATGGGGCGCTGTTACTAGTGCTGTTTTTCAATTTGAATCAGTTCCAATTCCAGCTTCTACGTCACCTGTAATCTTACGTTTTATACAACCTACAACTAATTATACTTCTGGAGCATTTGACTATTGGCTATTAGATGATGTTACAATTAGCTGTTCTTCATTTGCTAATTTCACTTACAGTTGGGAGCCTTCTGCTACTGTTAATGATCCGCTTGAAGCCATGACAACTTCAACCCCAGATACTGGGACAACATATACAGTAATTGTTACTGATACCTCTAGTGGTTGTGCAGATACTTCTGATGTTCGTGTTGAAGTTTCTAATGAGTTTCCTGTTGTACAATTTGAAGCCGATACACTTGCTGGATGTTACCCTTTAAATGTTACATTTACTAATACAACTAACCCTGCTAGAGTTGGAACAGTACTATGGGAGTTTGGATATAATAATTTAACAAGCGTTCAAAACCCTATTACTAATCTAGTAGTTTATGACTCACCTGGTGTTTACGATGTAAGGTTAACTGTTACTTCTCCTGCTGGTTGTGTTTCTGATACTACCATCCAGCAAATGATTAGTGTGTATGGTTATCCTACTGCAGATTTTCAAGTTGGTCCACAACCCACAAATGTTTTGTCTGCTATAATGACATTTAACGATTTATCAACCAATGATGTTGTATTATGGGATTGGGATTTTGGTATTGATGATCCAGATTTTGTTGATTCTTCTGATTTACAAAACCCAGTTATTCAATATCCTGATAAACAAGGAGGAGATTATGAAATTCAATTAATAGTTACTAATGCCGATGGATGTTCAGACACAGTTTACAGAGACATCGTTATCGATGATTTATTTGCTATGTATGTTCCTAATACTTTTACGCCCGATAATGATGGTGTTAATGATGAATTTCTACCTCAACACCCTGTAATTACTGAAAATGGCTATGAGCTTACTATTTTTGATCGATGGGGTAATTTAATTTTCACTTCAATTGTACCTGGAGAAGCTTGGGATGGAACTGAAAATGGCCAATTATTACCATCAGGTGTTTATGTGTGGAAATTAAAATCTATTGATCCGAACACAGATGAAAGATATGTCTTTAGGGGTCATATTCTTTCGTTACATTGATAGATTTATCAAAAGAAGATGTTTACTATCTTAATAGTCATGGCGTTACTATTAGTGATAATCAAGTAGTCTTCAAACAAGCTTTTTCCTCAAAAGAACTTACTTTAAATTTCAGTACAGTTAAGGAAGTTTCTTTTAGAAAATCTATTATTCCTTTTTGGATTAAATTGCTATCTATTGTATCAACAATTTTTGCGCATAACAGGTATTCAGATCGATATTTTCAAAATGATATTTCAGATTATCAATATAGTTATGATATGGTTTTTGTACTTAGAGATACCAATAGAGTCCACACGAAATTAGATAATATAGATGTATTTAGGCTTAAAAGAATAATAGCTATAATTAATAGTCAATTAGGTTAATATTACTCAAAATCTTCATAGAGTAAATACTTTCTGCGCATTACTTTGTATTCTTCCAGTTCTTTTAAGTAAGATTTTCTAATTTCTTTTAGTGTAGCATTTTTAGTTAATAATTCTCTTAATTGATTCGTCCCAGCTAGAAGATCAAAGAAGTTTTTACGTGTGAAAAATGTTTCATTTTTTTTCTTGTATTCCTCTACACTATTCAACAACCAATACCAATGAAGCTGTTTACTTTCTTTAAAATAAAAAGAAGAAAAATGTGCAACATCATAACCTTTACATAACTCTCCTTCGTGTTTAGGATTTTTTGCATGGGGTAATTCAGTTGGTGTAAACGAAAACTCATTACTACTCAAAATAGGAGAACCTAATATTTGAAAAGGTTTCTCTGTTCCTCTCCCTATACTTACGTCAGTACCTTCAAAAAAACAAAGTGATGGGTATGCGTAAATACTTGCCATATTAGGTAAGTTAGGAGAAGGTGCTATTGGAAGTTCATAATAATCTTTATGACTATAATTTTTACAATTAATAATCGTTAAAAGAAAACTCGCTTTAGCTTCAAGCCAATTTTCTCCAATAATCATTTGAGCTAACTCGCCAACAGTGAGTCCATGAACAACAGGAATTGCATGCATTCCAACAAATGACTTAAATTTTTCAGCTAAAATTGGGCCATCCACATAAAAACCATTTGGATTGGGGCGGTCAAGTATGATTAAAGCTTTACCGTTCTCTGCACAGGCTTCCATTACATAGTGCATGGTAGATATATAGGTATAAAAGCGTGCTCCCACATCTTGTATATCAAAAATGACAACATCAACACCATTTAAATCTTCCCTGGTTGGTTTTTTATGTTTACCATATAAAGAAACAATAGGCAGCCCCGTTTTTATATCTTTTCCCGATGATACTTTTTCACCTGCACTTGCATCACCTCTAAAACCATGTTCTGGAGAAAACACTTTTTTAATATCTACTCCCAATGATTTTAGCGAATCAACTAAATGCGTGTGATTTTTTGAAAATATACTCGTTTGATTAGCAACAACTGCAATCCTTTTATCTTTAATTTTTGGCAAATAAAGATTTAATTGATCTGCTCCAGTTAATATAGGCTGAATCGTATCCTGATCAATTGCAACCGAAGATGATTTCGTATTATTCTCTTTTTGTTGACTACTACAAGAAATCGTAAAGAATATAAAAAACAAAGAAAAACAGATGGAACTTTTATAACTCACTAGGATCATTTACTTTTATATTAACAGCTAATCACAACAATATAACCATTGAGTAGCAAATTTATTTCAAAAAAGCTAATAAAAGAATTAAGGTCGGGAAACAAGTTTTCTAAACCTATTATTCGCGTATCAATAATTAGCATAACTATAAGTATTATGGTTATGTTATTAGCTGTATCAATTGTAAAGAATTTTCAAAAGGAGATTTCTCAGAAGGTAGTAAACTTTGGAAGTCATATTCAAATTCGTGCAGGGGGCTTTAACCAATCGTTTGAATCAACTCCTATTCAGCTTAAACAAGCTTATATTGATAAAATTTTATCCATTGAGGGCGTATCACATGTTCAAACGTTTGCTTTGAAACCTGGAATTATCCAAAGTAAAGCTGACACTGTCAAAATAAATAATGATGAAGAACAAATCATTAGAGACATTGAGGGAGTAATTTTTAAAGGAGTTAATAATGATTTTAACTGGGAGAATCTAAAGGACAAAATTATTGAGGGAGAAGCCATCGAATGGAACTCAGATAAACCTTCTAACAAAATAATTATATCAAAGCACATCAGTAAAAAGCTTAAGCTGAATGTTGGTGAAGCTATAGCTTGTTACTTCATTAAAGGTAACGGACCACGATTAAAACGTTTTATTGTTTCTGGTATTTATGAAACTGGTTTAGAAGAGTTCGATAAACAATTTACGTTTATTGATATCCGCCACATCCAAAAACTCAATGATTGGGGAATACAAACAACCTTATTTTTAAATGAAAATTGCTTTGATGGGAAATTACTTCTAGAGGCTAAAAGCTTTGGGGGTAATAAAAAATACTTATACGATTGGGGGAAGGGTTATTCAACAAGTAATAAACTTTTCATTTGTCCTAAAAAAGACACGATTATACAGGTAAAGTCTATTTCGTTTGATTACACCAGTAGCATGGAGCGTGTGTTTGTTGGTTTAGCTGATTCTGCCTATATCAAATTAAGCGTTGATGGTAATGCTTGCCCTTGCAGCGGCATTATGAAGTACGAATCGATTGACGACTCTACAAGAAATTATAGTAATGAAAGTGTATCAATAACTTCCGTTACAAAAAATGGCGAAGGGAGTATGAGGTATTATATTGGTGGTTACGAAGTATTTTTAAACGACTTTTCACTAATAGATAAAGTTGATCAAGAAATTGGTGTTTCTGAAGACTTATTAAAAGCAACAAAAATTACAGATGCATACCGAGAAATATTTGGTTGGCTAAATATTTTAAACACGAATGTGGTTGTTATCATTGTTTTAATGATTTTGGTTGCCATAGTGAACATCACTTCTTTATTATTGGTGTTAATTATTGAAAGAAGTAATATGATTGGCTTACTGAAAGCCTTTGGAGCTGAAAATAAAATTATCCAACGCATCTTTGTTTCGCTGGGAGGATATATTATGATACGAGGATTAATTATTGGCAATGGGTTAGCATTTGTCATTATTATTCTTCAAAAACAGTTTGGACTTATTAAACTACCACAAGAAAATTACTTTTTAAATAAAGTTCCTATGGATTTTGAATGGTTAGACTTTTTAATAATTAATGTTTTCACAATTGCTGTTTGTTACGGAATTCTATTCTTGGCTAGTTTATTTATTGGTAGAATTAACCCTATCAAAACAATAAAGTTTAATTAGTTTAATGGCTATAAGTGATAACTTAATTATATTTAAACCTATTCTTAATGCTGTAGATAGAAAACAGCTCCTGAATAAATTAAATAATAATGAACTAAAACTACTTACACTAACTATAAGCTTGTTTATAAAGTATTAATATATGGCACACAAAATTAAATTTGGAACAGACGGATGGCGAGCAATTATCGCTAAAGAATTTACAGTAGAAAATGTAGCTAGAGTATCTGTAGCTACAGCTAAATGGTTAAAGGATAATTTTGATAACCCTTCAGTAGCTCTAGGTCATGATTGTAGATTTGCAGGAGAATTATTTGCCGAAACAGCTGCTAAAGTCTTTTTAAATGAAGGTATAAGTGTAATCATGGCACGAGGATTTGTATCAACGCCTATGGTTTCTTACACAACTGTAAAGAAAAACTGCTCTTTAGGAGTTGTTTTAACAGCCAGCCATAATCCACCATCATACAATGGATATAAACTGAAAGGTCATTTTGGAGGTCCACTTAGTCCAGAACAAGTTCAAGAAATAGAAGATATTATACCAGATGTTTCTAATATTAATGTTGATACAATAGATTTATCAAGTTTTGAAAAAAATGGACAGTTGACTTATTTCGACATGGAAACGTTATATGTTGATGCTATTAAAGAAAACTTTGACTTAGAAGCTATAAAAAACTCTGGATTAACTTTTGCTTATGATGCGATGTATGGAGCTGGTCAAAATGTGTTAAAGCGCGTATTACCAGATACTGTTTTGTTGCACTGCGAATACAACCCGTCTTTTCACGGGCAAGCACCAGAACCTTTACACAAAAACTTATTAGAGTTTTCAAAACTAATTAAAGAAAGAGGTGATATAGCCTCAGGATTAGCTACCGATGGGGATGCTGACCGTATTGGATTGTATGACAGCAAAGGGAATTTCATTGACTCCCACCACATTATGCTGCTATTATTAAACTACCTACATTCTTACAAAGGATTAACTGGTAAAGTAGTAACTGCTGCTAGCTCTACTCCTAGACTTGGAAAATTAGCAGAAAAATTTGGATTGGATTTTGAAGTTGTTAAAATTGGGTTTAAATACATTGCTGGTATCATCTTAGAAGAAGATGTATTAATAGGAGGAGAAGAATCAGGAGGTATTGCTATTAAAGGACATATTCCAGAAAGAGATGGAATTTGGATGGGACTAGTGATTTGGGAATACATGGCAAAATCAGGGAAATCTATCGAGGAATTAATTGCGGAAGTGTATGAATTAGTTGGTAGCTTCAAATATCAGCGTGATGATTTACACATTAATGAAAATCTAAAACAAGAAATTGTTGCTAAATGCAATGCTGGAGAATATGATGCATTTGGAGATTATAAAGTAACTAAAGTAGATACTACAGACGGATATAAGTATTTCTTTGATAACGGTGAATGGTTAATGATTCGACCATCTGGTACAGAGCCTGTTTTAAGAACGTATGCTGAAAGCTCAGATTTAGAAGGTGCTCAACGTATACTTAAGGCTTGTAAAGACACAATTGGAGCTTAAAAAGACCTTAACATATTCATCAAATCCCTCCAAAAGAGGGATTTTTTGTTTTGGTAATATGCATAAAAACAAAAAAGCTGCTCCACCGGGAACAGCTTTAAACAATTAGATATGAGTTAGTATCTTATAAGCTTGAAGTTTCTAACGAACGATCAGCTTTTTTAAATAATCCTTGCAATACTTTACCAGGACCAACTTCTACAACCTCTTTTAATCCATCTGACAACATATTTTCCATGGTTTGTGTCCAACGAACTGGTGCTGTTAGTTGTTGAATTAAATTTTCTTTGATTTTAGACGGGTCTGTTTCAGGCAAACCTGTTACATTTTGATAAATTGGGCAAATTGGAGCAGAAAAATCAGCTGCTTCAATTCCTTTTTGTAATTCTTCTTTAGCAACATTCTTGTCCTTCATCAATTCTAAAATTCTTTCGTGAGCAGTTTCTAACTGAGATTGTAAGTCTTTTAAATCCTTTTGAAGTATTGCAATTTTAGCTGCATTTTCTGTTAAATTAGCATTATTTAAAGAGTTTGGTATAACACCAGTTTTTCCTATAGTTCCTGCGATGCTGATGTAAACATCTTTAGTGGAAATAGTATATCTGGATATTTCTTTATATATGTCTTCA
>CATLPG010000015.1 GCA_950054195.1 uncultured Saccharospirillaceae bacterium | reverse complement strand
CTTTAGCCTCTACGGTTAAATCATCGGATAATAAAACAACTCCCATCCTTCTGTATGGACGTGTATCAGGCTTTCCAAAAAGGCGAATATCAGTGTGAGAAGTAGTTAATACATCTTCAATGCCCAAAAAACTATACGTATCCGAGTGTTCATTAGCTAAGATTACCGAACTAGCACCCGATCGTAGTTGATCAATATTAGCAATTGGCAATCCCAATATAGCTCTTGCATGTAACTCAAATTGATTTAAGTTTTGTGTATTCGCTAGCGTTACCATTCCTGTATCGTGCGGACGAGGAGATAATTCTGAGAAATAAACATCATCTTTCGTTAAAAAAAACTCAACGCCCCAAATTCCAGCTCCGCCTAAAGCTTTAGTTACTTTTTCTGCCATTTGCTCTGCTTTTTTAAGCAAGTCAGTATTAACTTGGGCGGGTTGCCAACTTTGTTGGTAATCTCCTCTTTCTTGAATATGACCTATTGGTTTGCAAAATAGAGTAGGAGCATCTTTTTGTGTAACGGTAAGCAACGTTATCTCCGATTCAAAAGGGATAAATTCTTCAACAATAACTTCGATAATATCGCCTCTAGACCCAGCAACTGCATAATCCCAAGCTGTAACGATATCACTTTCTTCTTTAATTACTGATTGTCCTTTACCAGAAGAGGACATAAGTGGTTTAACAACACAAGGAAACCCTATAAGGTCAACTGCCTCCTTTAATTCTTTTTCGTTTTTAGCGTAAGCATAATTTGCTGTATTAATATTTAGTTCTTTAGCAGCTAAATCTCTTATTGCTTTACGGTTCATGGTATAATTTGTGGCTTTGGCACTTGGGACTACATGAATTCCTTTTTCTTCAAATTCATAAAGTTTTTCTGTGCGTATTGCTTCAATTTCAGGAACGATAATATCAGGATTGTATTTAGATATGATGGTTTGTAATTCATCGGCATCAAGCATATCAATAACTTCGCTTGCATCTGCTACTTGCATAGCAGGAGCACCTTTATAGCTATCTACAGCAACTACGTATTGACCTAAACGTTGAGCAGCAATTACAAACTCTTTGCCTAACTCCCCAGAACCTAATAAAACAATTTTCTTTACCATGTTATAAAAATAAAAAAGCCATAACAGAAAGTTGTTATGGCTTACCAATTATTTTAATGAGATAGACTTATCTTCCAAAGAAAGCATCCATAATCCCAGCAATTCCAGTTTTATGACCTTCTTTATTTCCTAAAAACATTACAGCAATTTCTCCAACGTCTAAACCATTGTCTGATGGATCACCTGAAGAATTTAAGTTACTTTGGAATAAACCAGAAAGTAAAGAAGAGATTCCGTCTCCTTTTAAGTTCTCTTCAGACTTCTTTTTAGCGAGGTATGACATAACTATTGGCGCAGCTATTTCCATCACTTTACTCATAGATTGAGAACTAATTCCAGCTTTTTTAGCTAAAATATTTTCAGTCTCTGTTCTTCTTGAAGCAAAGGTGTGCTTTAAAATTCCTTTTCCGTTTTTCTCTTGAGGAATTTCCAAGTAATTCGATAAATGTTCTAGTAACCCTCCGTTATGATCTTTTTCTAGTGCTTTAGCTAAATTTTCTTGACCAACTTTGCTTCTTGCATTTCCATTTAAAGCTGTTACAATTGCTGGTATAGCACCTTGCATAGCAGTTTTAGCTTTATCACTATCGATACCAGCCTGACTGCCTATTTTGTTCATTTCGTTATCTCCAAGGTAAGAGAGAATACTAGTAATATCCATAATTTTCTTTGATTAAATTCTTCCGAAAATTAAGAATTTAAACCTGTATTATTGACTGATCGGGTATTAAATTATTAAATTTATGTAAACAATTAATTCATCATTCGTATGAAAACCGACTTATACCAAGGACATGATTATTATTTAATGGACGAACTTTTATCTGATGAGCATAAGCTTATCCGGGATACCGCTCGTGCATGGATAAAGAAAGAAGTTAGCCCTATTATAGAGGATTATTACGAACGGGCGGAGTTTCCTAAGCAGATTGTTCCTGGTTTAGCTTCCATTGGAGGTTTTGGACCTTACATTCCTCAAGAATATGGAGGGGCTGGATTAGATCAAATATCCTATGGGTTAATTATGCAAGAGTTGGAAAGATGCGATTCTGGGTTAAGATCTACTTCTTCTGTACAAAGTTCGTTAGTGATGTATCCTATTTGGAAGTATGGGAATGAAGAGCAACGAAAAAAATATTTGCCAAAACTAGCTTCTGGTGAATTTATTGGAAGCTTTGGATTAACTGAACCCGATCATGGATCAAATCCAGGAGGAATGGTTACCAACTTTAAGGATATGGGTGATCATTACCTATTAAATGGAGCTAAAATGTGGATTTCAAATGCTCCATTTTGTGATGTTGCAGTGGTTTGGGCTAAAAATGAAGAAGGTAGAATTTGGGGCTTAGTTGTTGAAAGAGGCATGGAAGGTTTTACTACTCCTGAAACACATGGAAAGCTCTCTTTACGAGCATCTGCAACAGGGGAGTTGGTTTTTGATAATGTAAAAGTACCAAAGGAAAATTTATTACCCAATAAAAGTGGGCTAGGAGCTCCTTTAGGATGTTTAGATTCTGCTAGGTATGGCATTGCATGGGGAGCAATAGGAGTAGCATTGGATTGTTATGATTCTGCGTTGAGGTATGCAAAAGAAAGAACGCAATTTGGTAAGCCTATTGCTGCGTTTCAATTGCAACAAAAGAAGCTAGCTGAAATGATTACAGAAATTACGAAAGCTCAGCTTTTAACGTTTAGATTAGGGCAGTTAAAAAACGAAGGTAGAGCAACCTCTGCTCAAATTTCAATGGCTAAGAGAAACAATGTAGACATGGCTTTGAAAATAGCACGAGAGGCTCGTCAAATTCATGGGGCTATGGGAATAACTAACGAATACTCTATTATGCGTCATATGGCAAATTTAGAATCTGTTATTACTTATGAAGGAACACATGACATCCATTTATTGATTACCGGCTTTGATATTACAGGGGTTAATGCTTTTAAGTAATTGAAAATTAGTTTCAATTACGATAATTTTTGTTGTTTAAACAACACTTCAAAAATGCTTTTTTCAAAAGGTAAACCAAAGGCATTAAATTTACATCTAGCTTTAGCTAACCATTTAAAGGGAGCTCTATAAGCAGGTGCTTTTCCATAAGCAGCCTTAATGTAAAACTTAAAACGTTCAAAAAAACGGTATTTTTCTTTGCTTACCCAAGGACCTTTGGAACCAATGTAATCAAAATCTCCCCATGCAATGGTCGATTGAGGCAGCTGATACCCTTTTTTCACAACATCTTCGGTTATTTTTGATCCAGGATATGGTTTAAAATAAAAAATAGGTGTTTCGAATGACGAACTCATACCTCTTAATTGTAAAATGAGATTTCTAGTAGCTACAATACTTTCTTCCGTTTCTTCAGGAAAGCCAACTATAAAAGGAAATATAACAGCTATACCAAACTTTTTACATCGCTCAGCACAAAAAAGAACTTGCTCTAGTTTAATGTCTTTTGAAAGCCAGTCCATCATTTCTTGCGATCCAGATTCTACACCAATTAATACACGCCTTAACCCAGATTTTACACAAAGCTCAAACTGTTCTTCGGTCATTCTTGCTCCTTGATCTGCTCGCATGGTTCCAGCCCAACTTGTTTTTATGTTTCTATCAATAAGTTCTTTAGCAATTTTTGCTATTCGTTTTGGATAGGTAAAAAATGTTTCATCTTGAAAATTTAGATCTTCAAAGTTATATTTTCTATATAGCTCTTCAAGTTCTTCCCCCATGCGTTCAGCAGAGAGAGCAGTAAAACTTCTTCCGAAAACAAAAGGATCAGCACAAAAAGTACACCTAAAGTAGCAGCCAGTTGATGAGATATAATCCAATTGTCTTTTACCTTTTAGTTTAAAGTAAGCTTCAACATCAATTAACGAATAATCTATTGAGGGTAAATCATCCATTGGAGTTAATAAACGGCCAGGGTTTTTTATTACTTCATTATTGTTTCTACAGCAGATACCTTTTACTTCATTTAAATTGGTTTCATTTTCAATACTTGAAACAATTTCTTGGAAAGTAATTTCTCCTTGTCCCTGCACAGTAATATCTACAAAAGGAGTGTCAGTTAAAATTTCTGTAGGGAATAACGAAGGATGCCATCCACCCCAAACAGTAGGGACTTTTGGATAATGATTTTTAACCCATTCAGTTACTTCTAATGCATCTTTTAGGGGGCTGCCTGTTAACACAGTTACACCAAAGCAAATAGCGTCTTTTAAATGAACTTCTAAAAGTTCTTTTGGATTTTTATGAAGTCTACCATCTATAATAATTACTTCATATTTTGTTTTATCAAAACAAGAGCCAATAGCCATTAAAGCTAGCGGCATATCGTAAAAAACAGCTTTTGGGTTATATAAAACAATTTTAGTTTTGATTTCAAGTAGTTTTTTGATTTGATAAAACTATGAAAATGGGACTTTAGAAGCTAATTAAACCTATTTTTATTAGCTTTACCTCTATGCGAGTAATTACTTATTTAATACTTTGTGCATGTTTTACAGTGGCTTGCAGACCAGAACAAACTAGCATTACTTGTAACACTGAGATTGTTAGTGCCTCGTATAAAGAATACCTTTTATCTAAAGAAGGTGATTTGTTAATTGGAGCAAAGTTTCGGACAAAAGAGGAGAGCAGATCAGGAGATTATTCTTTAAAATTATCAAATGAAAACCCTTATGGTTATACCGTTAAATTGAAGGACTTAAAAGATAAAATACTTAATGTTTCAGTTTGGAAAAAAGGAAAAGGAGAAATAATTGTAGCTAGCGATAAAACAAGAGTTTTTTATGAAAGTTTTAGGCAAATTGTTGCTCAATCTGATGGATGGGAAAAGCTTGTAGCTTCCTTTGCTTTTCCTGATAATATCGGAGATGATGAATTGAAGATTTATGTGTATCATACCAACAATTCTCCATCCTATTTTGATGATTTTGAGATTAACATATCTGATAAATAACAAGGATATTGTCTACAAGATCACATATTGTGCTTTTAACACCAGGTTTCCCTATAGATGAACAGGATGATACGTGTATACCACCACTACAATTGCTCGTTAAAAAACTGTCTCAAAGAAAGGAGATAAAATTAAGTGTTATTACCTTTCATTATCCTCACAAAAAAGAAAACTACACGTGGAATACTATTGATGTTTATGCTTTTGGTATGAATAATAAATCATACCCTAAAAGGTTTCTGTATTTCATTCAAGTAAATAAATTGCTTAATAAGTTACATTTAGTTTCTCCGATATCAGTTGTTCACAGTTTTTGGCTTTCAGATACAGCGTTGATTGGTGAACGTTTTGCTAAAAATAATAACGTAGAGCACTTTGTAACGTATATGGGGCAAGATGTGTTCAGGTCTAATAAATACTTACGTTTAGTTAAGCCATCAAACCCTGTGGTGTTTTTAAGTAAAAATCAACGCGATCTTTTTGAGGAAAATAATAAACCAATAGGTCATGTCTTAATTCCTTGGGGTGTTGAGAATACACAGCCAAATAAAAGTAAAAAAGATATTGACATAGTGGCTGTTGGTTCGTTAATTGAACTAAAGAATTGTGTTTTGTTAATTCAAGTGGCGCAGGAATTAAAAACTTTATTTCCTGAATTGAAGATATCCTTAATTGGCGATGGGCCACAACGAGAGTTGTTAGAGGCTAAATCAAAAGAACTTGGAGTTGATGATTTAATAACCTTTCATGGTAAGTTGAGCAACAAAGAGGTTGTGGCTTTAATGGAAAGGTCAAAAGTATTTGTTCACACTTCTAAATACGAATCCTTCGGAAATGTTTTTGTTGAGGCTTTAGTAAATAAACTTCCAATTGTTTCCAGTAATGTAGGTATAGCAAAAGCTTCAGTATATTGGAAAATTGCCGATACTGTAGATGAATATGTAAAGCACATATCCTACTTTTTAAATAACCAGATGATAGCAGAGTTACCTCAGGAGTACACTATTGAGGTAACTGTTGATGCATACCTAAACCTTTGGAAAACTAAAAGCCGCTCTTAAAAAAGAACGGCTTTATCTGATTTATTTGTTATGACTGGGTGTCCAGTTTGTTTAGATCGTCTTCTAGTGATTTTTGTTCTTCAGGAGGATAGAGATGATTTTGGTTATCTCCACCGTATATTCTAAGTTTTAATCGGTATAAACCAAGATACATAATAGGTACAACAACCAACGTCAAGAATGTCGCAAAGGTTAAACCAAATATGATTGCCCAACTCATAGGTCCAAAAAACATAACATTATCACCACCTATAGATATGTTTGGATCATAGTCAGAAACCAAACCAACAAAATCAATATTTAAACCAGTCGCAAGAGGTAATAAACCTAATATAGTTGTAATTGCAGTTAACAGTACTGGTCTTAACCTTGTTTTTCCTCCTTCAACGATAGCGCTAATTACATCTTTCATTGGTAAATTATCTGTTTTTTCTAAGCCTAAGTCCTTTTTCTTTCGATCTTGGATTAGGTTGGTATAATCTATCAGTACGATGGCATTGTTTACAACTACACCAGCTAAGGAAATAATACCAATCATTGTCATCATGATTACAAAATCCATCCCTGATAAAGACAGTCCTAAGAATACTCCAAGTAAACTCAACACTACTGCAGATAAAATAATTGTTGGAGCAGAGAATGAGTTAAACTGAGCAACAATAATTAACATGATAAGGAAAACGGCTATACCAAGTGCTCCAGAAAGAAAGCTCATTTCTTCGGCTTGTTGATCCATTTGTCCTGTAAACTTAGCATCATAACCTTGTTCTTTTAATTCTTTCCCCTCTTCAGTTTCCATATACTCGGCTAAATGACCTTTAAGTACTTCCACCACTTCGTTTGGATTGTAATTTGGGTCAACAGAAGAGAAAACAGTAACAACTTGATTTAACTCTTTTCTTACTACCGAACCATAGGTTGAGCGTTCTATGGGTTCTCCTGCAAGTACAGATCGAATAGGAATATTAATTATTTTCCCTTTGTTATTTCTGAAATTAATTTTTTGATCTAAAATTTCATCAATATTGTTTCTCTTACTTTCGTTCAGTCTTACATTAATGTCGTAGGTCTCATCTCCCATCTTGTATGTTGATACATCACTACCAAAAACTGCCGTACGTATAGTTGTGGCAATTTGAGAAGTCGATAAACCAAAACGAATGGCTTTGTTTCTATCAATATTAATGAGTAACTCTGGCTTACCAGTTTCTACATCAATTCTTAAATTATCAACTCCAGAAACATTTTTGTTAGACAAGAATTTTTTGATTTTTTCAGCCCATTCGATGGTATACTCATAATCTTTTGGTCCCCAAACCTCAATATTAATTGGAGGATCTTGAGGCGGACCATTTTGATTTTTATCGATCACAATGCTTACATCAGCGGTAAATTTACCTTGTAAGGCATCTTTAACTTCAGTCATAATGGTACTTGTACTAATACCTTGACGATCTTCGAAATCTGCAAATTGTAAGGCAATACGAGCTTTGTGAGGGGTGCTTCCAGCCATACGATTACCACTGGCAGGGTCACTAGTTCCTTCACCTACTTGTTCTAAAACAGAGGTAATGATAGGTACTTTTTGTTTTACTTTGCTTCCGTCATCTAATTTTACAGTCTTGATTTTTACATCGTCCTTGTGTTTTTGGACAACTTCTTTATCAAGAATGGCAGCAATTTCTTTGGTTATACCATTAGTAACTTCTATATCTGTTCCAATAGGGGTTTCAATATATACGTTTACATATAAAGGATCATTTTCTGGGAAGAAAAGGACTTTAGGGGGATTCAATCCCATAAAAATGAACGTGCCAAAGATTAAAAGAATTAACCCTACAACTAAGGTGAATGGCTTTTTCATTGATCGGGAAAGAAAGCCTTCGTACCAATTTTCAATTCTCTTTAGAAGATCATTTTGGAAACTTTCAATAGTAGGTAATAATAGCTTCATAAGTACTATTAATCCACCAAAAATGAACATTAAATTAGAGATAGAAGTAAGACCAATAAATAAATATAAAAGTCCTGTAATTGAAAATATAGCTATACCTGGTAACAAATCAGAAAAAGATGTTTTTCTATTAAAGAATAGATAGTTACCTAATAGTTGAGATGAAAAATATAGTGTTAGTAAGGAACCTATTATCACATAATAATTAAACGATATTACACCTATCAATAATCCGAAGAACAGAATAGAAACGATAAGATGTAAAATTTTAAAGAACATCTTCTTAGCATCTATAATTTTCCAAATGCCTATTGCTAAGAAAATAATAGCTACTATGGCAAGAATGGGAACACTGAGTTGTATTCCACTTACTAAAGGAATAGCGGCAATTAATCCACCCCCATTTATCAATAGTTTTCTAGTTGACATGTTGCTTTTATCTTCAGATAACTTCATATAAACCGCTATGAAAACTGGGTTTATAACTAAAGCAACAAATAATGATGAGCCTAAAACGATAATTAAAGTAATCGGTAGAAACTTCATGAACTCACCCATTATCCCAGGCCAAAAAGCTAAAGGAACAAAGGCTGCTAAGGTTGTTGCAGTAGAGGCAATAATTGGCCATGCTACCTCACCAACCCCTTTTTTAGTGGCTTCAATAGCTCCCATACCTTCATCCATTAAACGATACACGTTCTCAACAACCACAATTCCGTTATCCACAAGCATACCGAGGGCTAGTACCAATGAAAAAAGTACCATTACATTTAGGGTAACACCCATGGAGCTTAAAATCATAAACGACATAAACATAGAAAGAGGAATAGCAATACCCACGAAAAGAGCATTTCTTAATCCTAAGAAGAACATTAAAACGAGAACAACAAGAATAACTCCAAAAATAATAGAGTTCTCAAGGTTACTTACCATGTTCTTAGTATTTGATGATTGGTCGTTAGTAATACTTACATCAACTCCACTAGGAATTCCCTTACGTTCGGCAACAATTTGCTTAATTTTTGCAGCTGCATCTAATAAATTTTCGCCTGATCGCTTTTTGATGTCTAGCATAACCACAGGTTGACCAAATTGACGTGCATAACTTGTCATGTCGGCATCACCAAAACTAACGTCAGCGACTTCTTTTAAGTAAATTTCGTTGCCACCATCTTCTTGTTTAACAATAATGTTTGCAAGTTGCTTAGGCGATGTAAATTCACCTTCAATACGTACCGAACGTTTTTTACCCCCAACAAGTATTTCGCCTCCAGGCATTGTAACATTTTCAGCTCGGATAGCATTTTCAATATCACGATAAGTAACACCTTTTGCTTCAGCTTCATACTTTCTTAGTTCAATTTTTAATTTCTTTTCTTGAATACCACGAATATCTACTTCGTTAATTTCTTGCAGATTTTCAATGCGATCTTCTAGTAATTCGGCATAGCCTTTTAGTTGATCAGTAGTATAATCACCCGATAGGTTAATGTTCATTACAGGCATTTCGGAGAAATCGACCTCCATTACCATCGGTTCTACTTGTAATTCTGGGAACTCTGGTTTTGCACGAGCATCAGCAATGGCATCTTGAATTTTTCTTCTAGCTTCCTCAACTCCTACTTCGTATTCAAAAAGAACTTTTACTGATGAAAACCCATAAATAGAAGTAGAGGATATTTCATCAACTCCTTTAATGGCGTTAAATTCTTTTTCGAAAGGTTCGGTAATTTTGTCTTCAATAAACTCAGGAGAACCTCCAGGATAAGGTGTACCAACATAAATCTCAGGAATAACTAACTCAGGAAAGTTTTCCTTAGGCATGTTTATGTACGACTGAATCCCTATAATTAGTATTAATAAGGAGATAAGATAAACCGTTTTTCGGTTGTTTACCGATAGGGAAGAGAGGGCAAACTCCTTGTGGTTATCTTTTTTATTTTTTTCTTCGTTAACCATGTTAAAATATATTTTACTGTTTTAGGCTTCTTTTTTAATTGCTACTTTTTCTCCATCAACGATTTCCTCAGCACCTCTTACAACAATTTGATCGCCATCAGTTATTTCTTCTCCTTTTTTAATTTGTGTTAAGTTTCCTTGTACAAAATCTACAGTTACATTCTTTTTAGTAGCAACACCATCTTTATAAACATAGAGGTATTTATTTCCTTTATTATCCTCCATGATGCTTTTTGATGGAACTAAAAGAGCTTCTTTAGTGAATGATTTTACAACTTCAAGCTCAGCTAATAAGTTTGGTAAAATTTTACCTGCTTGATTGTTTAAATCAATTTGAATGTCAAACGTTCTGTTTGATGGATTAATAAATCTACCTTTTCGAGTAATTTTTAAATCGTCCATTCTTAAATCAATAGAAGGAAAGTAAACACTCGCTTTGCTGCCCACATCAATAGAAGTTAAGTAAGCTTCAGAAATTTCACTTTTGATAGTTACCTTATCAAGATTTAATACTCTAAACATAGGAGCTTGTGGAGAAGCCATTTCACCGATGTTCGGAAAAATTTCATCTACATATCCGTTAATTGGAGAAAACACACGAGATTTACTAGCTTGTGTACTTAAGGTCGCTAGTTTGCTTTCTAGTGATTCTTTTTGGTTTTTTGCTTGCTCGTATTGTACTTCTACACCAATTCCTTGCTCTTTTAGCTTTTGTTGCTTCTCGAACATGTAAGTAGCTAGCTCTAATGATTTTTCAAGCTCAGCAATATTTTTACTTAAAATATCAGAATCTAAACTTGCAAGTGTGCTTCCTACAGAAACTCTTTGTCCTTCTTTAACAAATATTCCTCTTATTACACCACTTGACTGTGGACTAACAAGCACATTTTTATCTGCTTCAACTGTAGCTTGGAAGCTTACCTTTTCTTCGAAAGGCATGGTTTTAGCTTCTTGGGTTGTCACTAAAGGAAGGTTTACTGCCTTTTTTGGATTAGATTCTTCTTTTGTTTCTGCACCACAAGCTATAAGAGTAAGTGCTGCTATAGGAATGATTAATTTTTTCATGTTTATATTGAAATAAAGAGTTATAGTTTATTGTTTAGTTGGTCTAGTTCTAGTTTTGCATTTATTAACTCGTACATCGCCTGTATATATGAGTTTTGTGCATTTATATATTGTGATTGTGTTTGTGTTAAATCAAGGCTTGAAATCAATCCCTCGTTGTATTTTATTTGATGACGGTCGTAGATGTTTTTAGCGGTTTTTACTGCCTTTTCTTGCGCTTCATAACTTTGTAAAGCATTTTGATACGTTAATAATGCATTAGCTTGTTGAAGTTTTAATCCTTCCTCTACTAATTCAATTTGATTTTCGGTTTTTTTAACTTCTATTTCAGCTTGTTTAACAACAGCTCGTTGCTGACCAAAGCCAAAAATAGGTGCAGAAAACTTTAGTCCCCATAAAGTAGTTGGGTACCATGGTTTGTTCTCGAAAAAATCGAAATCGTTTCTAAAAGCTTGTTGCTGATGAGAGAAAAAAGCAGATAAAGAAGGTAGTCCTACCCATTTTTCATCCTTCACGTTTAGCATATTCAATTCGAGCTGGGCATTTAGTAATTTTAAATCAACATTATTTGAAGGGTTAAAATCTTCACTAGTGCCAGTAGCTTTAACATTACTAACAACCTCAGTAAAAGAAGACGTAACTTCAATAGGAGCGTTTAAGTCAAGTCCCATTTGAAATTTTAAATTCTTTTTAGCAATCTCTACTCTATTTCTAGCAGTTGTAAGTGCGTTTGTTGTATTTATTAAGGATAACTCTAATTGGTCTACATTATCTTTCTCGATAAAACCAGCATCATATGTTTTTTTTGCTTTTTCATACATGGCAGAAGAATTAGCCTCAAGCTCCTCAAGTGTTTTAATACTTTCCTGAGAAACTAAAACGCCATAATAAGCATTAACAACTTCTCTTTTTAAATCGTACTCACTTTTTTCTTTTTGTAATTTACTTAAAGCACGGTATTTTTTAGTTGTTTTTAAAGCAACTATGTAACCTCCGTCAAATAAAATTTGAGAAACATTTATTGTTCCACTAGCATTGTAACGTGTACCAAATTGCAGTTCTACAAAATCATCTGGACTCGCCATTGGGTTAAAGGCATTTGCTGGAGCAACAGTTGTGGCAATATCTATAAAGTCATTAAAAGTACCTTCGGCTGTTACATGCGGTAAACCAATAGCTCTGGTTTCTCTAATTTTTTGATTCGATTTTTCAATATCTAAACTGGCGTTAGAAACGTTTTTGTTGTTTTGTAAAGCGTAGTCTATGGCTTGTTGTATAGAGTATTGCTGTGAAAAAGATATGCTCCCTGTAAAAAGTAAAATAGGAAGGATTGATAAATAGTTTTTCATTGATTTTTTATTGGTTTTAAAAATTAAGTGTTTCGTCTTTAATTCGTTCTTTAAGGTAATTTCTACCTTTCTCACTCGCTAAACCCCTGATGTGATAGCGAATCATTTCTAAGTAGACCTCTTTAAAAGAGTAGTCTTTTCCTCCAAAGCCAGACCTATCTAAAAAAAGCTCCATTTTGTGTACAAATAACCCTGAGATAATATTAGGGTCTAAATTGTTTCTGTACAAGCCTTCGTTTATACCTCTAATAATATTTTCTTTGATAGAAGAGAATACAAATTCTGTTTTATGTTCATTAAAAAGTTTATAAGCAGCAGGGTAATATTTTGAAATTTCAAAATGGACAGAAGGATGTAGCACTTCAAATTTTTGAGTGATCAATTTTGATATCTGAATCATTTCATCAATAGCATTTTCACTCGTAGCTGTAATTTCTTTGGAGATATCCTGTTCTTGACACATGATCGCAGAAACAGCTTCAAAAACAATTTCATTTTTATCCTTAAAGGCTTGGTAAAGTGTTTTTTTAGATATTCCTAATTCTTTAGAAATATCATCCACCCCCATACTTCTGAAACCATATTTCAAAAAAAGAGGGATGATTTGAATTAAAAATTCTTGTTTTTTTTCAGCACTCATGAAACAAAGGTATAAACTTTTTAAACAGAGGAAACAAAAAACATTAAAAAAGTTTCCCTTGTTTAAATTTTTATGAAACACCTTGTTAATCAATCGTTTTGTTTGCCTTTTTCTTTAGCTGTATTACTTTCATTGATATATGCCGTTTAATGTAACTGTCCATAGTTGAGTGAAAACAAGTTTTTAAAACATTGCTTTTTTAGTTAGTTTTATACAAAGAGTATCTAGACATGAATTATAGTAGTAGCTTGGAATTTGCCCAACAAATGGACCAAAAAGATCCATTAAAAGAGTATAGAAAACAGTTTTATATACCTCAAATAAATGGGAAAGATGCGTTGTATTTTACTGGAAATTCATTAGGTCTACAGCCAAAGTCTGTTAAAAATGCAATTGATGTAGAGCTTAGAGATTGGGCTAACTTAGGAGTTGAAGGTCATTTTTACGGTACAAATCCATGGTTTTCCTACCATGAGATTCTCACAAAAAATATGGCAGCAGTTGTTGGAGCTAAGGAGAACGAAGTTGTGTTGATGGGCAGTTTATCAACGAATTTACATTTACTTTTAGTTTCATTTTATCAGCCAAAAGGAAAACGAGTTAAAATCATTTGCGAGGCAAAAGCTTTCCCTTCTGATCAATATATTCTTGAAAGTCATGTTAGCTATCATGGTCTTGATCCAAAGGAAGTAATTGTTGAAATAGCACCAAGAGCAGGAGAAGAACTCATTAGAGAGGAAGATGTCCTAACTAAAATAGAAGAGTTGAATGAGGAGCTTGCAGTTGTGATGATTGGAGGTGTGAATTATTATACGGGTCAGCTTTTTGATATGGAGAAAATAACTAAAGCGGCTCATCAAGTTGGTGCAAAAGCAGGCTTTGATCTTGCACATGCAGCAGGTAACATAAATTTAAAACTTCATGATTGGAAAGTTGACTTTGCTGCTTGGTGTACATATAAATATTTAAACTCTGGCCCCGGAGGTGTTGCTGGAATTTATATTCGTGAAGATCATGCGAAGGATAAATCTTTACAACGATTTGCAGGATGGTGGGGACATAATAAAGAAGAACGCTTTAAAATGGAAAAGGTTTTTGATCCAATTCCAACAGCCGAGGGCTGGCAATTAAGTAATGCACCTGTTCTTTTGATGGCTTCTTTAAAAGCTTCTTTAGCTATTTTTGCAGAAGCTGGAATGGAGCGTATTGGTGTTAAAAGAGATTTACTTACGGCTTATTTAGAATATCTATTGGATGATATTTCATTAAGAAATGAGCATGTATCTTTTGAACTCATAACGCCAAAAGATAAAAAGTATCGAGGGGCACAACTGTCAATAGCTGCCAGAGGACAAGGAAAGGTGTTGTTTGATGAAATTAGTAAAAAAGGGGTGGTAGCTGATTGGCGAGAACCAAATGTTATTAGAGTTGCTCCCACGCCATTATACAATAGTTTTGAGGATTGTTTTTGGCTAGCAAAGACATTAGAAGAATCATTAGAAAATTAAGATGGAAAAAAAAGCGATTGTTATTGGTGCTGGTTTAGCGGGTTCATTGTGGTCTATTTATTTAGCTAAAGCTGGATATAAAGTTACGGTATATGAACGTAGAAAGAATATCAGAGATGTTGAGATATCTGCTGGGAAATCAATCAATCTAGCCTTGTCTACCAGAGGGTGGAAAGCACTTGAAGGAGCAGGAATTAAACAAGAAGTAGAAGAAATAGCTATACCAATGCCTGGCAGAATGATGCATAGTGTAGATGGAGAACTAACCTTTCAGCCTTATGGACAAGAAGGACAAGCCATTTATTCTGTTTCTAGAGGCCATTTAAATGCCATTATGATGAATCTTGCTGAAGAAAAAGGAAATGCAAATATTTTTTATGAGCACAAATGTGTTGGTGTTAATCTCGAAGAAGGAAAAGTAACGATCCAAAATACTCAAACAAAAGAAGTTTTCGAAGATGAAGCAGATGTGGTTTTTGGAGCGGATGGGGCTTTTTCATCCGTTCGCTATAAAGGTTTTCAAAAAACAAACCGCTTCGATTATCTACAAGATTTTATAGATGATGGATACAAAGAGCTTTTGCTTCCAGCAAACGAAGATGGATCTTACAAATTAGAAAAAAACGCACTTCACATTTGGCCAAGAGGTCGCTTTATGTTAATTGCCTTACCAAATGAAGATGGATCTTTTACGTGTACACTTTTTATGCCTTTTGAGGGCGAAAACTCTTTTGAAACACTCACAACCGATGAGAAAGTAGATCAATTTTTTAAAGATACATTTCCAGATTTTTATGCAATCATGCCAAACCTTATTGAAAATTGGCATGCGCATCCATTATCATCGCTATGCATAATTAGGTGCTATCCTTGGACAAAAGGAAAAACCGCTTTATTAGGCGATGCGTGCCATGCAACAGTGCCCTTTTATGGACAAGGGATGAACGCTTCTTTCGAGGATTGTACTGTGCTTAACGATTTAATGATAAAGCATAACGAAAATTGGAAAGAAGTATTTAAAGAATACCAAGAAACTAGAAAAAAAGACGGTGATGCCCTTCAGGATTTATCGCTACATAATTATTATGTAATGAGAGACTATGTTGCTGATCCTACATTCTTATTTCAAAAAAAGATAGAGGCTAAACTCTCAGGAAAGTATCCAGACGAATGGATGCCATTGTACAGTCAAGTTACGTTTAGTCATATCCCTTATTCAAAAGCTTGGGAAGTTGGTCAAAAACAAGACGAAATTATGAAGAAAGCAATTGAAGTTCATGGCCTTTCTGATGAAAAGAAAATAGAAGATGAAGCACTTTTATCGATTAGAAAATAAGATTTTCTATACTTAATACCTGTCAATTCAACGAGCTATGCTAAAAAAGAAAGGTGTTTTATTTGCCTTATTTGCACTATTGTTTTCTTATGCTGTTTCTTTTGGAGCATTTGAAGATGAGCTTAGGCAATATTATAGTGATAAGCCCTTGTCTATTTACAACTTGTATCAAACAAATTACTTTTTGGATTCGACTTATAAAGATTCTATCTATTCACTGAGTATTAGTAATGGAGATGGTTTTGTAGCTACTTTACAAGGTGCTTTAGCTTATTACGAAAGAGATAGAAAGAAAGCTAAAAAACTTTTGTTTTTAGCAAAACAACAAGCAAATAGAGAGACAGATGTAGCTTTTTATTCACATTTAAATATTTCATTATTGTATCTCAAAGATAATAGAGATAGTGCTCAAATATACCTTGATACTGTAAAACAAATCATAACATCTCAGTCGAAAGAAGAATGGCAAGCTTTTTATTATTTAATAAAAATAAGATTGAGCTATATGGATAATAATTATAATGAGGTTCAGTCTAACATTAATAAAATAAGATCCATTTTACCTCAAATTGAAAATCAATCAGTAAAGCTTGGTTTTTACAATGAAATAGGTATTCTATACGGAACAATGCATATAAATGATGAGTCAATTTTTTACTTTAATAAAGGGTTAGATCAGGCGAAAAAATCAAAAGACCAGTTGTTTTTAGGGATCTTTTTATCAAACATAGGTTTTAGCTATACTCAACAAGGAGATTACAATCAGGCAATTATATATTTTAAGCAATCATTAAGTAAGTTAAAGTCTAAAAAAATGTATGAAACATTGTCTAACACATTTTGGGCAACTGGCATTTGTTATGAAAAAACAAATCAATACGATAGTGCATATCTTTACTATAAAAGAAGTTTTGACTATGCTTTAGATGGTGACTTATCCAAAAGTTTCACTTTTGTACACTTCCTGATGAAAACAAAAAAAGAAGTTGAAGCTCATGAGGAATTAATAAAACTAGAGTTTGCTTCAGAAAAGCTGTCAGCTACACAAAATGAAAAGCTGTTTGGTTTATTAGCATTGTCATATTATTTAAAAAAAGATACCAGTAATGCATTTAAATATTTAACAAAATGGGATAGTGTGTTCTTAAATTTAGATTATAGTTCAATCCCTACCATGGAGGATTATCAAACTTCCGAGATGCAATTTCTTAATGCCCAATTAAAAAAAGAAAATACATCACTAAATAGAGCTAATGATGAACAAAAGCAAAAGCAAAATAGATTCTTCATAGCTTTAGTTCTGGTTGGAGCATTATTCTTGTTAGCCTTAATTTTGATTTTTATTTTACTTCAAAAGAATAAACAGCTAACGTCAAATCAAATAAAAATTCAAGCGTTACCTTCTGAATCTATTAATACAGGCTTAGGGATTGATTTTTCTGAACGAATGCTTTCGAGTTTAAGAGATACAAAAGATTTAACAAAATTCATTCTAGATTTTGAATTAGCCTATCCAGAATTCTTTCCTAGTCTTAAAACTGATAATGGTAAACTTACGAAGAATGATTTATGCTTTTTAGCTTTTGATAAATTGAAACTCTCTCATAAAGAAATGGCCGAAATATTATCCATTGAGTTACCTAGTGTAAAAAAAGGGTTGTATCGAGCAAAAAAGAAGCTCAGCTCTTGATAAATAGGCTTTTGCTTACCTTTTGTCCACCTTTGGTCAACCTTCTGTAGTAACATAAAAGATTTCCCAGATTTAACTTTATACATGTGTTAAAGTTACGTTATGTTCAAGTTTATTTTTATTCTTTTTTCAATTTTTACCACAAGTATTTATGGTCAGCTAAATGTATGGACAGGTGCAACAGATAACAGTTGGCACAAAGCATGTAACTGGAGCTTAAATACCATACCAGTATTTACCGATTCTGTATTGATACCTTCAGTGCCTAACGACCCTACAATTTCAGCGATTGCTGAGTGCAGAGCAATAGAAATACAAACTGGAGCCATTGTTAATTTACAGAGTTCACTTGGGGGTAGACTGAACATAGGAGTTGATGTGGCTGAAACAGATTTAGGCGGTTGTGCCACTTGTGTTTTTGAAGGAACTTTCACAGATGCGAGAGATGGAAACGTTTATGGTTACGTAACTATCGGATCACAAGTGTGGATGGCCGAAAATCTACGCTATCTCCCTTCTGTAAACCCACCAACAGCGGCTAGTACTACAGCACAGAGGTATTATGTTATGGGTTATTCAGGTACGAATGTTGCTACAGCAAAGGCAACACCAAATTATACCAACTATGGTGTTTTTTATAATTGGCCAGCTGCTATGCAAAGTATACCAGGTTTTAGAATAAATGGAAACCCAAGTGGACATCAAGGTGTCTGCCCGGCAGGTTGGCATTTACCATCGCACGCAGAATGGTGTGAACTTGAAAACTTTTTGGCATCAGTTGCTTGTTTACCAGTTGGTACTAATGGACAAGATTTTGTTCCTATTGGTAATGCTTTAAAACAAACAGGTACTGCAACTTGGGGTGCTGCAAATGGAACAAATACAGCAGGTTTTTGTGCCATAGGAACAGGTTTTAAAACAGGTACAAATAGTTCTAATAACTTCAGTTCAGAAGGAAGTTACTCGGCTTTCTGGACATCTACGTTCTTAGATCCTACAGATTCTTGGTATAGAGCAGTATATGGAACTAATAATAATGAGTTTAGAGATTCTCAAGATAGAGACTACGGCTACTGTGTAAGGTGTATTCAGAATTAGGAGTAATAAGCAATAATTCTATTAAAAAGTAACGTAATTATTGCATAAATATTAAATACCTTTGTGTTTGGCTAAATATCTAAGACATGAAAGGTTTGTTCCTCCTGCTACTTTGTGCCGTTACTACTTTTTTTGTTAAAAGCCAATCTAACAATAGCGATTATTTATGTTCTGAAAAAGAAAGTAAACTATTTCACCTTATTGATGAAAAGCCATTAACCATTAATGATATTGAAGTTGAAGATTACCTTTACTTTGATTCAAGTTATCTTAAAAGCTGTCTACAAGAGTTAAACATAAAGGCTATTCCTTCAAATAGAAAGCTAGCTCGGGTAGATTTATATAGAGCGTTAATATATTATAGACTCTATGAAAACGACAGTTGTAACAAATACCTTGATTTAGCGTTGTCAAATAATAAGAAAGCAAGTAGCAAGTTTGGTATTTTTGAAACTTCACTTTCAAAAGCAATGCTAGAGCTTAGACTAAATAAAATCAACTCATATAAGCAGTTTATTAAGCAAGCATATGCTCAAATAGATACGAGCAAAAAACCTTTGCTCTATGCTAATATTATGTGTGTTGAATCGGCATACCTGGAAAAGACAGGAGAGCTGGATGAAGCATTAACTATACTTCTTAAAAGCTATAATTTATGTAAAAATCAAAAGGATACTAACCTAACGATAGCAGTATTAAATTATATAGGGAATATATATACCGATAATTTTTCTTTAGATGAGGCGGAGTTTTATATTAAAAAAGGACTGTCTCTAGGTAAAAAGATAGATAGGGCATATATAGTGGCTATTTTTGAAAACAATTTAGCTAACATTTACTTATATAAGAAGAAATATCAATTAGCAATTAAAACATATAAAAAAGCCTTACAAACATTTCAAACTATCAATCATTATTCAGGAATTTATTCGTGTTATTCTCAGTTAGGTTCAATATATAGTGAAATAGGAGAAAAACAAGCTGCATACGATTGCTTTAAAAAAAGTATAGACTATAGTAAGCTATCCGGTATCAAATCTCATGTGGCTACTGCTTATGCTAGGTTTTCATTGTTTCTTATGAATGAAAACAAACTGGATGAAGCAGAAAAACAGTTACTTGCGGCAAAAAACCTCGAAAATGAGATTACAAACAACATTCTAATCATAGATATTTATGAGTTATTATCTACACTTTATTTTAAACGGCAAGAGTATAAAAAAGCTTATGAGTATAAAGACTTATTTGTTAGCCTCTCCGATAGTATAGAGAATATACAAGTAAAGAAAAACATACAGGAAATAACTAAAAAATATGAAGTTGAACTAAAAGAAAGTGAAAATAAGAGACTTAAAAATGAGTTGAAATATTCAAATAGTAGAGTAATTTTCATTTCATTATGTGCATTGCTTTTTTTCTTAGGGCTAATACTAACAGTTTATTATCGTAACAAAGCAAAAAACACAAAAATAGTTGCGTTAAATAACAAAATAAAAGCTGATCAAGAAGCAAAAAAACAAGCAGAATATAGAATAGAAGAACTAAAAAAAGAAATCATCAACAAAAACTTATTAATTAAAGAAATTGAAGAGCAACCTAAAATAATTAACATAGAAGATGATTTTGCTAAAAAAATGATTGAAAAACTATCCAATGATAAAAGCTGGGCTCAATTTATGATTGAGTTTGAACTTTTGCATAAAAACTTTTTTATATCACTTTCCAAAAAATACTCTCAACTTACACAAGGGGATTTACGTTTATTATCGTTGCTCAAACTCAATCTAAACGATCAAGAAATAGCAGATTTACTCTACATCGAATATAACAGTGTTAGAAGAATAAAGAATAGATTGAAAAATAAATTAGAAATAAAAAACTTTCAAGAGATTCTTTTTTATTGACGTAATGGTTTGATTTTTAAATATTTGATGTTTTGTCTACAAATCATCTTTCTTAAATATGATGCAATGATTTATCCTTGTTGTGTGTACGTATAGTAACAGACAAAAGCACATGACATTCTTAAAAATTACTTTTTCATTTTTTTTGATAGTTTATTTAACTAATTACCACAGTCAAAATATTTGGCAAGGAGCAGTCAACTCTGATTGGCACAACGATTGTAACTGGAGTTTGAGTCATATACCCATAGCTACAGAAACTGTTGAAATACCAACATCAGCTACTTATCCTGTTATAACAGGTAATGCACATTGTCGCTACCTAAACATAACTTCTGCGGCAGCGAATGCACTAACATTAAATAGTTCTGGAGGAGCAACACTTTGTGTAAGCTCAACAAATGCAGGAGGATGTGTAACACCGCTAACAAATAACACAACTTTTGTTGCAGCAAATAATACAACAAGTACGGCTTCTATTTGTGAAAATCAAACAAAAGCTTTAACGGGTACTCCAGGAGGAGGTTCTTGGAGTGTTGTATCTGGAGGAGGCTCAATAGCAGGGACTACATATACACCTCCAAACGTAGCTGGTAATACAGCAGTAACTGTTCGCTACACAATTCCTGCATCAGGTTCTTGTCCTCCAACGTTTAGCGATGCTACATTTACCGTAAATAGTTTATTGGTGGCTAACAATACAACCAGTACAGCAACAATAGATGATTCTCAGACTAAGGCTTTAACAGAAACAACTGGAGGTGGTAGCTGGAGCGTTGTCAGTGGAGGAGGCTCAATAGCGGGAACAACCTATACTCCTGCAGATGTTAGTTCTCCAACATCAGTAACAGTACGTTATACAATACCAGCAAATGGTGCATGCCCTTTATCTTTTAGTGATGTAACCTTCACAGTAAATGATGCAGCAATTCCAGGAGCATGGTTTTCTCCATGTACTTCCACGCCACCTGTAGGTCCAGGTTTTTGTAGTTTTGATTATAATGTTTGCCCTGCACCAGGAGTAGTTGGTCATTTGTGGTATAACAATACAGGTTCAGATGTCACAGTAATTATGCCTACTCCATTATATGGAACTTGGGATCCTAGTGCAACAGTTGTCATTCCTGCAAACTCTAGTACGGTTATTAACTTAATTAATAATAACTCTTTTTGTAATGGATTTACATTAGGTGATGCAGCCACTTGGTCATCTACTGATGGTGGCTCTGGATCAGTAAGTATAACACAGTAAACACAAAATAGCCTAAAGCAACCATTCCATTTAGCTATCGTTAAGGAAATGTAAATAACCCTTAATTAAGGGAAACTTAACATTAAGATTAAATTTAGTATTTTTATAATCTGTTGAAATTTGTTGGGTTTAAAACGAAGGATTAAATGAAGAAGTTAGTATTTTGTGTGTTTTTAAGTGTCTTGTTTTTAAATTCTTATTCTCAATGTACACTTAATTTACAGGCATCTGTTGATTCGGTTTTATGTGGCGAGTGCTTTACTCTAAGTGCCTTTGGTTACATGGATGGAAATGTAGTTTTTGAAGAGGATTTTAATAGTGGTACACCAACAGGTTGGCAATCAACACAAACAGTAACAATAGGAAATAATACCTGCGGACAGCCTTCTCCAGATGGTACCGATTTTATGTGGATGGGAGATGCCTCAGCTAATCCTAGAGATATGACAACCAATGGGTATGATTTAACGCAAGGAGGAATTATTTGTTTTGATATGCGTTTTTCTGTACAGGGTGATGCTTCTCCATGTGAAGGTCCAGATGAGCCAGATGAAGGAGTTTATATTCAATACTCAATTGATAATGGAGCTACTTGGATTGATATCCAATATTGGGATCCTAATGGAGGTAATGATCCTCAATTAACTAACTGGAATAATTACTGCGTAACTATTCCACCTGGAGCTCAAACAACTAATACAATGATTCAATGGCATCAAGACGATGTTACAGGACCAGAATACGACCATTGGGGCCTCGATAATGTTCAAATCACATTAAATGATCCTAGTGCTCAAATAACCTGGTTGCACGATAGTTATAGTTATCCAGTAGGTTCTGGAGGTGGAGATCACCCAACACCAGAATGTATAACTGCTAATCAAACCTATACAGCTCAAATTACAAATGGCACGAGTACTTGTACAGAATCTATTACTGTACCAGTTCGATTGCCTAATGTTGTGGTAAATGCAGGAGGTGATACCTCCATTTGTGCTGGAGAATGTATTGATCTTAACGGAGAAGCAAAAGTAATAACAAGTCCGGCAAAAACACCAACGTATGAAAATGCTGAAATTGACGCAGTAGGAGGTATTGGAGCTTCGTTTGAGGCAGATATGAACATTAATATTACTGATCTTAATACCACAGCTTTAACTACAAATTCAATCACTTCTGTATGTTTAACAGGAATTACGATTAGTGGATTTGGTGGTTTTCCTCCAAGCTCAATTGACTTGTCAGGAGCAGAAATAATTCTTGAATGCCCGGGAGGAAGCAGTATAAACCTAGTCAATGTTGGTGATTTAACAGGGAACACCATAACAAATATGTGTTTTGACGTTGGAGGAGCAGCTATATCAACGGGTTCTTCGCCTTACACAGGAACATTTGCTCCAGCTGAACCATTTAGTAACTTAAATGGATGTGATCCTAATGGGGTATGGAATATTAAGATCGCTGGTGCAGGTAACTTTGCAACTGGATTCTTGAATGGTTGGGAAATTTCTTTTGATGATCCAGAAATTAGTTACCCAGCAGATTTTACTTGGACACCAACCACAGGACTCTCAGATCCTAACATTCTAAACCCAAATATTTGTCCAACAGCTGACGTATCATATACGTTATCTGCTACCGATCAACACAACTGTGTAACTGAAACAAATACTGCTAATATTACTGTATTACCTGTTTGCTGTAATTTCACCCTTTCAGCAGCAGTAACAAACCCTTCTTGTGGTGCTTCTGATGGTGCCATTGATATAACTGTAAATAATGGTACAGGTCCTTATTCATACGATTGGGGAGTAAATGGAACTACTGAAGATTTAACTGCATTGCCATCTGGAACTTACCAAGTAACTGTTTATGATTCTGGTCAAATGTGTAGTCGTGATACTACCATATCAATCAGTTCCAATGCATTTATATTTACAACAACAACTATTGACCCAACTTGTGGAAATACAGACGGTTCAATTAAGTTTGATGTAACTGGTGGTACAGCACCACTAGAATATAGTACCGATAATGGAGCAACTTATGTGTTAACAGATTCCATTATTAATTTAGGGGCTGGAACATATAATTTATCTGTAAGGGATGCTGCAAGTTGTATAGAAACAGGAACGGCTACTTTAGCTCAAAGTTGTTGTAATTTTACGATATCAGCAGTAGTTACGGATCCTACATGTGGTGCTTCTGATGGGGCAATTGATATCACAGTCGCAGGAGGTTCTGGAAATTTTGGATACGATTGGGGTGCTAATGGAACAACTGAAGATTTAACAGCACTTTCATCAGGTTCATATACAGTAAGTGTTTATGATTCTGTAGGGATGTGTTCAAAGGATACTACGTTTACGTTAGGAGCGAGTGGATTTTCTTTCACTGTAAATAAAACTGATCCAACATGTGGTAATCCTAACGGAGAAATTGAATTTGTTGTTACAGGAGGTACACCAACCTTTAATTATAGTATAGATGGAGGTGCAACAACTTCTACAAATCCTGTTTTTACTGGCTTAACTGCAGGTGTGTATGATTTATGGGTAGAGGATGGAACAGCATGTCAAATTACCCAGCAAGATTCTTTAGAACAATCAGCAGGAATTAATGTTTCAGTAGTTACTGTTGACCTGATCTGTAATGGTGATAACAGCGGAAGAATAACACTTTCAGCTACTGGAGGTGTAGCTCCATACGCTTACGATATAGGTAGCGGACCTCAATCAACAGCAGTGTTTAATAATATTGCAGCAGGAACATATAATGTTAGTGTTGCAGATGCTAGTGGTTGTACGTTTGATACAACCGTAACCATTCAAGAGCCAGTTAGGATGTATGCAACTTTAAATGTGGTTGATCCATTGTGTTATAATACTTGCGATGGTGAAATAACAGCTACAGTTATTGGAGGTAGTATAGCAACAACTCCAAACTATGCTTGGTCTGGAACATTAGCTGGAAATACTACAAATGTAGCAACAGGAGCATGTGCAGGTAATTATTCTTTAACGGTAACAGATGATAACGGATGTACATTTGATACAAATTTTGTTGTTAATGGACCGTTACCAGTAATTTCTGATTTTACGAGCACTCCTCCAACAACAACTATATTAAACCCAGAGATCGTACACGTGGAGCAATCTTCTAATGCAACTAATTTTACATGGTTTGTAGAAGGTGTTGAAGAAGGTACAGGAACAGTTTTTGTTTATGAATATCCGAATTTACAGGCAGGTACCTATACAACTTGTTTATTAGCAGAAAATACACAAGGTTGTTCTGATTCTACTTGTCATGATGTGATAATAGAAAATGATTTAATCTTTTTCGTGCCGAATACCTTTACTCCAGATGAGGATAATAAAAATGAAGTGTTTACGATTAGTGGTTCTGGTTTAACTGATATTACTTATTCGTTTGAAGTATTTAATAGATGGGGAGAGCTTATTTGGTCTAAAGTAGAAGAGGGAGATTCATGGGATGGTACACATGATAATGTGCTTTGTCCAGAAGGAGTTTATATTTGGGTAATGAAAATTACCGATCAAGGGCCAGATAATAAAACGACTATAGGAAGTGTTAACCTAATCAGGTAGGCTTAAAGGAACACTGATAAAGAAAATAAAACACTGTTTCCAAAGCCATTTTTACTAATAAGTCCGTATAAATTATCCGTACCAACGCTAGTTTGGTAGTTTTTACCATAAAGACTTAACCACAGTTTTCCTTCAAAAGTAGTATATCCCCCATAACTTATGGCCGATGATACCTGAAAGTGACTAAAAGGACGAAGTGTTAATCCAATATACTGATACGGATGATAGTTTGAAAAAGCTCTTGATCTAAACCCGTACATTGGTTCAATTTTTCTGTTGAAATGATCTTTACTTATAATTAAAAACTCAAAAGGGAGTAGCCTTGTGAAAGATTTGCTTTGATTTTCTTGGATAACTGTATCAAACGTGTTTTGAAAAGAGAAATCCTCAGTATCAGTTATATCATCAATTCTAAACCCCTCAAATGTGTAGTCTTTCAATATTACCTTGTTGTAAGATGGGTTTCTCTTCCAAGTAGCAAACCCTAGGTTTTTAATTGCTACATCAGCAAATTTAAATTCTTTGATGATGTCAATTGTTGATCCAATGCCACTAAAGCTTAAGTACCCGCCTCCTAATGAATCGGACTTGAGGTAGGTTGCATCAGTATTAATTAAAATAGATGCTCCATTATTCTGTGTTTTAAACGTTCCCTTTTTTAAATGTAATTGCTCTAAATTATTTCCACTAACAACAGATAAACCAATGCTTAGCTTATGTTTTATATGGGTAAACCCTATCGTTATTTTTTTAAAATCAAGTAAAAAAAACTGACTGCCCCCAATAGAAGCTTCTTGATCTCCGAAAACTTTATTACCATAAAATATGGTTTTGTACAAGTCTCTGGTAAAGGTTGAGCTGTATTGAGTATAGGAGCCTAAACCAAAATAAAGTCTCCAATTAGGTGCGTTATCAAACAGTGTGTCACTGTAATTTTTAAAGTAGACCTCATAGGTTAAATCAGCCCCAATTCTGTTGTATTTGTTTGTGTGATTTAATGTTTGATCTTTTAAACTATTAGATATATTTCCACCTAAAACAAGCTTATTCATAAACTCATTATTAAGTGCATTAGAGCCGTACCCTGCAAAGCCGTTTACCGTAAGCTCATTTCTATTTTGACCATAGGTAGTGCAAGAAAGTAATATTACCACTGATAGAGCTAAAATAGTTGGTATGTGTTTATTTAATTTTGGCTGTGGCATTAAAGTCTCCAGTTAATAACAAATCCAGTGAGTAATGATTATATAAATTTACAAATGACGAGCCTGTAGTATTAAATACGGCTTTAACAATAAGTTTCTCTGTTTCGTTAATTGTATTCATTTTCTCTAGAGGAATAGTACTTGTAAGAGTGGTTTTTTGTGGTTGATCAACCAACCCATTCCCATTAGTTATTCCAGCATAAATAACTGCATTATCAAATAAAGAATCTGTGATGTTTAGATTTTCATCTATCGTGTAAAATTGAATGGATGCATCAAAAGGGAAGCTGTTTTCTGCGATTAAGTTAAATGTTCCCTCGTTTAAATAATTATCCGTTATGTTTAAATCAACCGTATCAACTAATGTTAAGTTATTGGCTATAATAGAAAGTGGAATATTTATATTTAAGCCTAATTCAAATGTTCTATCAGCAAACAAAAAATCATTTCCACCAGATATATCACCAAGAGGATTAACATCAATAGCTATTTCATACCCTATACTATCTACTAATAGTTCAATAAACTCATCAATGTTTGAGTTGTTATTATCTAATAAAAATGATTTAACTGTAGGTATTACATTATTGTTAACTATTGTTGCTCTTGAAAAATTGAGCTGTTGATTTATAATTTGATGATTTAAAGCAACGCTGTTTAAACCTCTATGAGCTACTAAATTTTCAAGCTTAAATTGTAAGTCTGTTCCAGTGTAATTATTTAACTCTAGTGATAGGTTGACTTGTTCTAAATCAATAGAACCATCCTTTATAAGATCAAAAAAATCAATTCCAGCTTTATCAGTTTCTTCAATAGAGGACTGTCCGAGGTATCCTTTCACAGCGATCGGTTTTATGTTGGTAACAATTGATTCGATAAAAATAGTGTCTTGAGATGAAACCAGCACAGTACTTCCGTTTGGATCTATTTTTATGTTGTTTTCTACTTCAATAATACTATAGCTAGTGCCTCCAGTTCCAGTTAAATCAAAGGAGTAGCCGTTTAAGTCAAATTCACTTTCTATAACACCTGGAGTGTTAGCTAACTTACCAGGAACGATAATGGTTTGCTTAAAAGGATTTCCAAACTTATCAAACGAGCCTGGGATAAATGTTTCTAAGATGATGTTTTCATCTACATTACTGGTTACCTTGTATTTTACTTTTCCCGACTCTACAACCATTTCAGTAAGCTTGGAGTCGTTATACTCTAAATCAATGTTTGAGTTTATAGTAGGAAATTGATCACCTGGATCAAAGGCTATTGGATTTGCAAAATTAAAGTTGAAAAAATCTATTGTAGTATCCGCAGGAATTTCAAAAAACTCACCGTTATTGAGTGCATCTATTGTTCTCTGGTAAACAATTGTAACACTATTATCAGGGTTTGTGGTTAGTAATGAGTCTGGAATCAAATTAGATAAAGTTAATGATGTGTTAGCGATTGGAGCTTGTACATCAATATCCCAAGTAGTTTCTTCTTTTCTTTTACAACTAACCAATATTGTAGCTATTAACAGAAAATGTAAAGCATAACCACTTAACTTATGAAGAATATATTTTGATTGGTTCTTGTACATTTAATTTTTAAATATAAGGTTATTTCAATTGATTGCTGAGGTCAACCGTGTATTTTTCATTATTTTAAAGCTAGAATATCTTGATTTTACACAAAACATTGTTTTCTAAAAATGCGTTATTCATAAATTCTAGTATTTTTGTGTTAGCACAACTCCTTTATGGCAAAAAAGAAACCAGCAAAAGCAAAAAAAAGTAAGAAACCTGTTACTATTAATACGGAGAGAAACCGTAGAGGGTTGGGTTTAGTGTTAGGGTTGCTGGCTATTTACTTATTTATCTCTTTTCTCTCTTATTTATCCACTTGGCAATTAGACCAAGATAAAGTAGATGGAGCAAATTTCTTTTCATTTGTATTTACGAAGCAAGAAGGAGTTGAAATTAGCAATTGGTTAGGTAAATTAGGAGCAATTACTTCTCATCGATTGGTTTATAATGGCTTTGGTATTATGTCGTTCATATTTCCATTTGTACTTTTTTTATTAGCAACAAGATTAGTTTTTGAAAAGAACTTGCTTCCATTAGCTAAAACGCTTAAAGTTTCAATTGTAACACTGGTATTTGGTTCGATATTTTTTGGATACTGGTTTAGATCATCCTATTTATTCATGGGAGGAAACTTTGGCTATTCAATTAATTCGTGGTTTATAGATTCATTTGGGCAAATAGGAGCTTTCTTTTTACTCATATTTACCTTTTTTATTATTACAACTGTATTATTTAATACTTCTTTCTCTTGGGTTAAGAAATTAGTTGGTGCTATAACTAGTAAAGTCAATGTTTCCAAAGATAAAGTAGGGAAGGAGGAAGAGCCTCAAGCAAAAGGAATGGTTGATGTTAAAATTGTTAATACCATTAAAGAAGAGGAGATTATTGAAGAAAAGCCAGTAGAAACTGTAGAGTTTAGTACTTCAGATGAGGAAGAGGAAGAAGAGATAGTAGAAGAAGAATTAGCTATTACCAATTCTATCAAAGAAAATGCTTCTGATGATGGAGAGGATTTTGAAATTGAGGTAGTAAAGGAAGAAGAACATTCGTTATCAGATGATGAAATTAATCATAAGGTAAAAGAGTTCGGGGAGTATGATCCATCGCTGGATTTGTCATCCTATCAATTGCCAACTATTGATTTGCTTGATGCTCATGGAGGGGATTCTTCTATAAGTGTAGATAAATCTGAACTCGAAGAGAAGAAAAATAGAATTGTAGAAACGCTTCTTAATTATAAGATCGAAATTCAAAAAATTAAGGCTACCGTTGGTCCTACAGTTACGCTTTACGAAGTAGTTCCAGCACCTGGTGTTCGAATTTCTAAGATTAAAAACTTAGAAGATGATATTGCCTTGAGTTTAGCTGCGCTTGGAATTCGTATTATTGCACCGATACCAGGAAAAGGAACAATAGGTATTGAAGTACCAAATTCAAAGCCTCAGGTGGTTTCGATGAAAGCTTTAATCAGTTCAGATAAATTCCAAAATTCAGATTATGAGTTGCCTGTAGCATTAGGAAAAACTATTTCCAACGAAACCTTTATTGCAGATTTAACAAAAATGCCTCACTTATTAATGGCGGGAGCTACTGGTCAAGGTAAATCGGTTGGACTAAATGCTATTTTGGTTTCTATCCTTTATAAAAAGCATCCTTCTCAAGTTAAATTTGTACTTGTAGATCCTAAAAAGGTGGAATTAACGCTATTTAATAAAATAGAACGACACTTTTTAGCTAAACTACCAGATGAAGAAGAGGCGATTATTACCGATACGAGCAAAGTTGTTACTACACTTAACTCCTTGTGTATTGAAATGGATGCACGTTACGACTTGCTAAAAGAGGCGCAAGTCCGTAATATCAAAGAGTACAATAAAAAGTTTGTTCAGCGAAGGTTAAACCCTGAAAAAGGACATCGATATTTGCCTTATATTGTACTTGTAATTGATGAGTTTGCCGATTTAATTATGACTGCTGGTAAGGAAGTAGAAACGCCTATTGCTAGAATTGCTCAGCTGGCAAGAGCAATCGGTATACATTTAATTGTTGCTACTCAACGACCTTCTGTAAATGTAATTACAGGTATTATTAAAGCGAACTTCCCTGGAAGAATAGCCTTTAGAGTAACTTCTAAGATAGATAGTAGAACGATTTTAGATACAGGAGGTGCAGATCAATTAATTGGACGAGGAGATATGATTTATTCTACAGGTAGCGATATTATTCGTTTACAGTGTGGATTCGTAGATACACCCGAAGTAGAACAGATTTGTGATTTTATTGGAGATCAAAGGGCATACCCGAGTGCTTTGTTGCTTCCAGAATATATTGATGAATCATCTTCGCAAACGGGAGCATTGGATGATGAAGATAGAGATGATTTGTTTGAGGAAGCAGCACGAATTATTGTTATTCATCAGCAAGGATCGGCATCGTTGCTGCAAAGAAAGTTGAAATTAGGTTATAATAGAGCAGGAAGAATTGTAGATCAGTTAGAGTCGGCAGGAATTATTGGTCCTTTTGAAGGTAGCAAGGCAAGAAAAGTTCTCGTTCCTGATGAAGCAACTCTTGATCAGCTTTTGAACAATTAACAAAATATTAGGTTATACTTTTGTTATTTTTGAGGGCTTCCCAAACTTTGGCTTTATATTTGATTTAGATAGATAAAAGAAAATACAGTATTATGAAAAATATAGTTACCATATTAACGTCTATGCTTTTGCTAACCCAAGTAGGTATAGCACAAGAAACATTTAAAGAAAAAGATCCAAAAGCTAAGGCTATCTTAGAAAAGTTGAACACGAAATATAAATCGTATAACACCATTGATATTGATTTTATTGTAAAGCTTAAAGGTGATGGTGTGAATGAAACCATTAAGGGAAATGCGCTTAAAAAAGGAGATAAATACGCATACGATACAGAAGATTATAAAGTAGTGTGCGATGGACGTTCGGTATGGACGTATGTAAAGGATGATAACGTTGTTACTATTACATCTTCTGATGATGCAGAGGAAGACGAAGAGGTAATGAATCCAGCAAAACTATTGACTATTTGGGAAAAGGGATTTAAATATCAATTAGCAGGGTTTAAAACGATAGGAGGTGTTAAAACTCAAGAGATCCGTTTATTCCCAGAGAATCCTAAAAAATCTAAATTCCACACAGTGTCATTATACGTTGACGAAGCTAAAAACGAAATTGCTAAAATCTCTGTGAAGGGAAGAGACGCAGTAAATATTGAGTACGCTATAAAGTCACTTAAAGGAAATCAAGCTATAGCTGATAATAAGTTTAAGTTTGATACTTCTAAGTATCCAGGTATTGAAGAGAATGATATGAGATTCTAAAACCTTATAATATTTATTTATAAAACACAAAGGCGATAGAAAATCTATCGCCTTTGTGTTTTTTGTTATGTAGTAACTTGTTGTGCTAAACACCAAGAATTTTGGCGTCAACAAAAAATCGCATAAAGCAAGTTGCTTCGATGTTTTGAAAAATTTGTTCGTCTTGAACTGCACGTACTCTTAATGTGAATTCATCTTTTTTAACGTACTCTTTAAAATCATTTTCGTTAACATCTAGTTCCAAATAGCTGCCAATATTATTAGAAATGTTGTATTTATGAGCTAAGCTAATTTCGCTTAGTCCGTCAGCATCGATAAATATTTCAACTTCATCCAAGAAGCTAAAATCTGCATTTGATGGAGATTCAACCTGTAGATACATTTTAGTTAATCTGATTTCTTCAATTTTATCTTTCTCCGTATCATTTGCTTGAAACTTCCCAGAGGAGTTTGTTTCTTGAGGGGGAGTAGTAATGTTAAAAGGAACGCTTATTGGGCTTCCGGACTGAAAGAGTATTCCAACTTCGTAATCTATGTTAAACTGTGTGTAGCTATCTATTTTCTTACAAGAAAATAATAATGCTACGGCTGCTAGTGATGTAACAATTAAACTTTTCATCTTATATCGTTTTAAAGTTAGTATTAACAAGAGGTATTCTGTTATGAATAGTACTTGTTTTGTTAAAGCAAAGGGAAGGACAAACTACATAAAACGTGCTGGTGAGCTTTACCAACTTTGCAATATAAACCCTATGCTTATATATAACGTCCTTCCCTCAGTTAAGTTGCTTTTATTTTAATACGTGAATCCAAGCGTCATCAAATTCCCCTTTTCGGGTTTCTCTTAAATCTTTAAGTGCAAGATTAAAATCTTTGTAGTAAGCTTTGTATGCATAATGCCATCCCGTTGATTTGTTATACATACGCTTAAAACCTCTATCTAGATAGTCAGATTTCATACGCTCCTCGCTAATATTAACATCCTTCACCGAAGCGATAACAATGTAGTATCCTTTTGGTTGGTTGTCATAGCTAGAAGCACTTTCTTCTTTAAGTATTCCAGCCTCTTTCAACTCTCTTTTTAGATCTTCAAGCTCTTTTTGCGTTTCTTGAATTTCTACTTCAAGTTCTTCAGCTTTCTTCTTGTTCTCTTCGATGTTTTGCTTGTTGTCTTCAATGTCCTGTCCTTGTTGTTTTAACAATTCATCTTGGATTTTATCTTTACGTTGTTGACGTAATTCAAATTCATCAAGTTTTTCATCTAAACGATCAAGTTTTTTCTCGATTTTTCTATTCGATTTCGCTCTAATATCAAACGAATAGCCTACCATTATTTCATGACCTCCATTTTGGTAGCTGCCCACAGGATCTTGAATAATTGTTTCGTAAGAATACCCAACCTTAAATCCGTCTAAGATATTAACTGCGGCAGTAATACCTAACGCTCCTGTACTTTTGTAAGAAGGAGCTAAGTAATACATGTTTTTGTAATTAAGTATTACAAACGCCTCTTGAGGTACTTGAGAGTTAGCATATCTTGCTACAATCATAGGAGAGATAGAAAAATCTCTTTTGCTATCCAAGAATAAGGTATATTTAGCAGATCCAATGAAGGTTCTTTCTAGTGTATAACTTACATTGTCAGCTAAACTTGTGCTTGTTCCAAACAGTTGAGTAACTCCAATTCCTGCGGTAAAGTTTTTGTTTGTGTAATTTACACCAACCATACCGTCTAACGTAGAGCTGCTAAACTTTTTATTTACGAGTAATGGATCGTTTTCGTCTGTTATTTCAGCTTTGTCTGGATCGATAGAGTACTGTAGCATTCCCAACGAAAGACCAAAATCTAAGTAATGATCTTGTTGGCAGCCCCCCGGGTCCGCCCCAATTCCGCGCACCCGCAGTCTATTAGATATTCCTAAACGGTCGTTATATACTCCTAGTCCTACCCCTAATTTATCTTCGATCGCAGGGCCATCGATGTTTAAGTATAGTGTTGATGGGCTACCATCTATACCCGTTAAGTAAGATTTTTGAACCAGCATAGCATTTACTTGATCCCCTATGCCGATAGTGGCTGGGTTGTACAAGGATTGATTCATGAATTGCATGTTGTATATGGGGTATTGTTGAGCATTTGCAGTTACACCAGCAAATAATGCACCCATACAAAATATTTTATTTAAAGTTTTCATAATGTTAAATGTTAAAATGTTCGTATTTGATTATTTGCTTATTACTGTAACGCTTCCTTTGTATTCGCCATCAAATCCATCGCATGTGATGAGGTAGTAATAAGTGCCATCAGGAACTGTTTTGCCATCAACTTCACCGTTCCAATTGTTTTGATATCCTTTGGTTTCGTAAATAACTGATCCAAACCTGTTAAGAATAACTAGTGTACATTCTGGGTAAGCAGCTATGTTGTCAATTACTAATACATCGTTAAATCCATCTCCGTTAGGAGTAATGATGTTTTTAGTTCCAAATACGAACTCTTTTTTAACAGTAACGGTAACGCTATCATCGTCTTGACAACCATTATTATCAGTTACGATTAAAAAGTATGTTGTTGTTTCATTTGGAGTGGCCACTGGGTTTTGAGCATTTACATCATCTAATGTTTCACCTGGACTCCATAAGTAGTCTGTGCCTCCTTGTCCCATCAATGTTGTTGACTCTCCTAAATCAATTTCTACATCATCACCAGCATTTGCTGTAGGTAATGGGTTAACTGTTACATCAATAGAATCGCTATTCATACAGCCTCTAAAATCTGTAATAGTTACCGTATATGTTCCAGTTGAATTAGCTACAACAGAAGGAGTTATTTCTCCAGTACTCCAAGAGTAACCTGTGTACCCAGCTGTTGCATCAAGTTGAACACTGTCCCCTTCGCAGAAGGTAGTTGTATCTTGAGGAGTAATGCTAACCATTGGTTCATAAGTTGTAATGATAGCAGTATCAGAATAATCATTTGGACAACTAGTCCCTTCTACTAATACCCTGTACCAGGTTGTTTGTGTTAAGTTGTTATAAATTTGGAATGTATCAGTATTAGCAAGTGGAGTCCAAGAAGCACCATCATCGGTAGATCTTTCCCACCATCTAATATCTCCTACGTGTCCTACTAATTGTAATGTATCTCGGTTTATTCCTAAACAAACTGAATCACTTTGGATGATGCTTCCTCCAAGTGTTGTAGCAATAACTGTTAATGTAGCTTCTGTGGACGTGTCGTTTGGACAAAATCCGTTGCCAACAATAGCTCTATAGCTTGTAGTTAATGTTATGTTAGAAACAAATAAGGTATCAGAAGTGTTAGCGATGTCCATCCATCCACCACCGTTATCGAATTGCCATTTAACAATATCGCCAGTGTAACCAACTAAGTAGAGTGTGTCTGTATTTGTTCCTCCACAAATAGATTTGTCTTCTTCTACAGTACCAGCTATTGGTTGATCGATAGTAGTAATTATTGCAGTATCAGAAAATTCCTGTGAACAACCAGTAGCTTCTACCAGGGCTCTATACCATCTTGTAGTTGTTAAGTTTGAGTATACTTGAAATGTATCTGTGTTTATTAAAGGAGACCAACTTATACCTTCGTCATCAGAAATTTGCCATTCAAGCACATTTCCAACGGCATTGGTTAAGAAAATAGTATCAAAATTAAAACCTGAGCATACTGAATCGCTTTCATCAAGGTTTCCACCTTCGGTAGCTGGAGCAAGTTCAATAGTAACTATGTTTGAGGTATCTGGTCCGCAAACACCAGTGTCAACAATTGCACGATAGCTCATTGTCATTGTTGGACTTGGATAAGAAAGTGTATCGGTTGTGTTAGCGATATCCATCCATCCGCCTCCGTTGTTGGATTGCCATTTAGTTATAGAGCCATAATATCCGCTTAGTTGAAGTGTGTCACCATCAGCACCTGCACAAACTGTTCTGTTAGCAGCTAATGTCCCTGCATCAGCGGGTTGAGTTACTGTAATTGTAGCTGTGTCTGAGTATACAGCTGGACAGGAACCATTTTGAACAAGAACTCTATACATTCTTGTTTGTGTTAAGTTGTTATAGATTAAAAATGTATCAGTAGTTACAAAAGGTATCCAAGAAAGTCCATCATCAGAAAATTCCCATTGTTGTACATCTCCAAAAGAATTAGTTAAGATAAGTGTGTCTCCATTTGCGGTTGCACAAACTGTATCGCTCATTACTATATTACCACCAACAGAGCTAGGTACTACTGTTACAGTAACTGTGTTAGAAGTGTCTGGTCCACAAACGCCAGTGTCAACAATTACTCTATACGAAGTAGTAACTGTAGGCGCTGCATAAATTAGTGTGTCATCTGTGTTAACGATGTCCATCCATCCGCCACCATTGTTGGACTCCCATTTAGTAATTGCCCCATAATAACCAGTTAATCGTAGTGTATCACCAGGGTCACCTAAACAAACGGTTTTAGAGCTTGCTAAAGTTCCAGCCATTGCAGGATCATCCACTTGTATGGTTATTTCATTAGACATTGCTTGCGGGCAAGTTCCATTTTGTACAATTACTCTGTAGCTTGTTGTTTGTGTTAGGTTGCTGTAAACAAAAAATGTATCAGTTGTGGCTACTGGAATCCAACCACCGCCATTATTAAATTGCCATTCAACTACATCGCCAACAATTCCAGAAACGAATAGTGAATCTCCATTTCCTGTTGAGCAGACAGTATCATCGGCAACTAGTGTTCCTCCATTTGAAGGTTCGTAATTCGTAAAAGTAATAGTTGTAGTATCATTAGTATTGTCTGTGTCACCTGCTCGTTCTGTGTAAACCTTGAGCGTGTGTTGACCATAATTTCCAGTTAAGTTAATAGGGGTTACAAAATTGAAGTTTCTGGTTGAACCACCAGCAAAACCTAGTAGGTTAAGGTCTGTTTGTGTTACGGTTGGATCGTTATCTAACTGATAGGTTACATCGAATGAACCCGTTAAAGTTGCAGCATCAAAATTTCTAATGGTGACTGAAACTGGTTGATTATTGATGTCGCAGCCATCACCGCTAGGCTGCTGAATGCTTATGACTCCAATGTCTTGTGCCATTAAGCTCGTCAAACAACTTGTAAAAAACAAGGTTGAGACTAAACGAGTAAATTTTTTCATAGAGTTATTATTTATATTACAACAATCCCTTCATGAAAAAAGCATGCCAAAATGTTAAGTGTTTAATAGTTAGTAATGTTGGTGGTTGAGTTAAAGTGTACTTTCTTTTATCGAGAAATAAATTCTATTTTTGAGAAATATTCAAAACCGAGTAATTAATTGGCTTTACGAGGTAATCGGTAATTACGGGGAATGTTTTGGCTTTGTTAATATCTTTCTCGTGCTTGGATGATGAAATAATGTAGATTTTAGTCTTGTTATTGACTAGTTTATTACTAATGTAGTTTTCGAGAAACTCGAAACCATTCATGGGTCTCATGTTTATATCAAGCAGAATGATATCTGGTTGATTATCTTTAAGGTAAAGCGTGGCTTTTGTTGTATCGGTAAAGCACTGAACTTGGCATTGATAGCTGGAGGTTAATTCGTTTTCGAGAATAAAATTATGGATGTCATCATCGTCTATAATAATTATATTTTTCATCGGTTGGGGATTTTAATTGTAAACGACAATCCTTTATTTAGGCTTCCTTCCACATCTATTGAGCCTTCTAATTCTTTAATGTTTTGGTTAACGATATACATTCCAATTCCTTTGCCTTGGATGTGATCATGCGCTCTTGTAAATATACCGAAGAGTTTTTCTTGGTCATCAGGGAGGTTTAAGCCTAGTCCATTATCGGAATAGGTTATAATTATGCTGTTAGGTGTGGACTCGGTTTTTAGGTTTAATACTAAATGTTTTTTCTTTGGGTCTTGATATTTAAGGCTGTTACTTATAAGGTTATAAAATAAATTTTCTATGTAAACCTTGGATGTTTCCATGGTGTTTTGCTCAAAAGTTGTGTTTATTTTAATGTGATCTGTGGAGTAGTTTTTGGATGCTTCTTTCCAAATGTGTTCAAAGGTATTTTCGAGATTAACTTCTACTAATTGGTGTTGGGGCTTGGTTCTAGCAATTATATTAATTAAATCATTGAGGGTGTTATCCAAGTTGTTGATTGATTGATCAAGTTTTTCAATAATGGTGCCTGATGGATATTTGTCTTCCTTTAGAAGATCAACTAGAAGTTTGGCGTTAACAACTGGGGCTCTTAGGTCATGTGATGAAATATAAGTGAATTCTTCTAGTCTTTTGATGGTTTCTAGGTGTTCTTCATTACGTTTACTCAATAAATCATTTATTTTCTCAATTTCATTGATTTTTTCGTTAATTCCATCAAAAATGATTTTAAATCCAGAACGAATAGGGGTTAGTTCGTCTTCTTCCTCAGGAATAATAAATTCATCAGTTTTGCTGAAGTCTCCAAGCATGGAGTTGATGAGGTGTGGGTATAAATCCTTTGAAAGGGCCTTTATTTTTTTATTTAATGATTGAGAATCCATTCTTCAGCCTCGTGCTTTGTCTTAAAAATACGAAAATTCTCTTTCCTTCCAGATGCCATTATTATAAGATTTATGAGGTGCTTCATAAATACATTTCCTCCAAAAACTGCAATTTTATTAATTTTGGTAGATCTCGTCCATTCTATGCCATATTTTCTACTCTCAATGGAGATGTTGTTCAGTTTTGTTATATCAGCGACTAAATGAACGGGATCTTCTACGTCTTTAATAATTTCTTCTACCTCAGCTAGTATAGGAACTAATTTATCAATAGATAATGAGTCTAGATAGTTCAAGTAAACGATATTGTTTTTAAATTCAACCACTAAATCATGTTCATCAATAATCAAGCCAATTAATTATTCTTCTGATTTTAAATCTTTTATTTTAGAGGATTGTTTTTGTTTTCTAATTTTTAGAATTTGGATAAGTTTTCTTGAAGTATAGATAAGAACTGCTTAGATTTTAAATTGATATTTTGATTAGAAGTTTCTAATCCAATTTCCTTAGCTAAAGCAACAAGTTCTTCCCATTTATATAGTGAGCAGGTGTATTTCATTTTATGCACATGAAACTTAATGTCTTCTATTTTATTTGAGTTGATTGAATGATTTAGTAGTTCTAGATCCTCTTTAAGTCTAGTTGTTGATTTTATAAAAAAATCCTCTGCTAAATTATTATCGTTGTTAAATTTTTCCAGAAAAATTAACATGGCCTCTTTTTTTGTCATCTGCTTACTTCGTTTTCTTTTAACATTCTGTATATGCTCGATTTGCCAATATCTAATAGTTCTGCGACTTTTTCAATGTTTCCATTGTTCGAGTTAAGGTAATGCTGTACAATTTCTCTAGTATATTGTTTGAGCGTTTTATTTTCGTTTGGATCATTAATTAAAGGGGCTTTAGATGTATTGATACCTTCGAGCTGGATGTGTTTGTCTTCGATTGTAGGGCCTTCACTTAGAACCATAGCTAAATCAATAATTGATTTCAGCTCTCTTATGTTTCCTGGGAATGAATATGATAATAGCTTTTTTTTGCTTTCGTCAGTAAGTGTTTTGGCTTGCATATCATTTTCCTTGGCAAAAGTTTTAATAAAATGTTGGCTAAGTAAAATGATATCAGACCCTCTTTTATGCAGTGGAGGTAGTTCAATTTTCACTCCCATTAACCGGTAATATAAGTCTTCTCTAAACTTTTTTTCTACAACTAGTTTTTTTAGGTCTTGATGAGTTGCAACAATCAAACGGAAATGGATTTTGCGCACTTTATTTTCGCCTAATTTAGTAATTTCCTTTTCTTGTATGGCTCTAAGTAGTTTGGCTTGAAGTGAAATGTCTAGTTCTGCGATTTCATCTAGAAAAAGAGTACCTCCGTTAGCTTTTTCAAATTTCCCCATTCGATCACTGCTTGCTCCTGTGAAAGCTCCTTTTTTGTGTCCAAAAAGTTCGCTTTCTATTAGCTCTGAGGGTATTGCAGTTATATTGACGGCTACAAATGGTTTGTTTTTATATTTAGAGTTTTGATGTATATATGAAGCAAGTAATTCTTTGCCTGTTCCTGTATCGCCTGTAACCCATATGTTTATGTTTGTTTTTGCACTTTTATTAGCTATTGATAAGGTGTTTAGGAGTGCATCACAATTTCCGATGATAGGGTTTTTATCTTTTTTTTCGTTTAGTTTCTCTTGTAATTCTTTGTTTTTTTTCTCGAGAGAAAACGTTTTGTATAAATGATTAGTGATTGTCCATAAACGTTTATGGGTGTTTTCATTTTTTTCTATGTAATCGTAAGCTCCTTCTTTTAGTAGTTTAACTGCCAAGCTAACGTCTTCTTGTCCTGAAACTAAAATAACTTCACTCTGATCAGATTTTTCTTTAATTATTCTCATTAAATCTTGTCCGTTATAATCGGGAAGGTAATAATCGAGCAGTATTAAATTTGGCTTGTCTCTGAGAGCTGATATTAACGATTTTCCATCATAGAAGCATTCGATTTCAAAAGCTTTATTTTGGCTCAAGTAGTAACTCTGTAAATCACAGAAATCTTGGTTGTCGTCAACAATAAAAATTTTCACGGCACAATGATTTTTCTAAAAATAAGAAAAAATTCTCTTTTTTGTCAAGCTCTTGTAAAATTGAGAAAAAAATTGTATCTTAAGTAAGAAGCTTTGAAAAATTCAGAGTGATAATAAATAACAATCAAAAATTAAAATAAAAATGGAAACAGTAGATTTAAAAGAAGCTCACACTAAACTTGGGTTTACAAGATTTGAAACAGCGCAAATAACAGCAAAGGCTAATTTATTAATAGCTAATTATCAGATTTTCTTCCACAAACTTCAAAATTTTCATTGGAATGTAGTTGGAGGAGACTTTTTTGATATTCATGAAGTCACAGAAGAGATGTACAAGGAAGCATTGAAGAATATTGATGATGTAGCTGAAAGGGTAAGAACATTTGGTAATACCCCTGCTTATAAACTGTCAGGATATTTAGAAGAGTCAGATATAACAGAAGTAACACACGATATGAGTGGTGAGTACATGGTTAGAGAGATAGTATCAGATATAGAAGTGTTGTTGTCTTGCTTAATAGAAGTACATGAGTTAGCTGCTTCTAATGGAGATATAGCAACAAAAGCGCTTATCGAACGGATAACTGTATCGCTTGAAAAGCAACATTGGCAGTTAAGTGCTTTTGTCAATCAAAAATATTCTGAGTAATAAATAAATTTGATAGAAAAAAAAGGGAGGTCTAACCTCCCTTTTCTATTTTAAATAACTTCTCCATCCCATTCCATCATCCCGCCTATAAGGTTGTAGGTTTCTTTAAACCCTTTTGACGATGCTATTGTGCAAGCTTGGCCGCTTCTTCCTCCACTTCTACAATACATAAATAATGGAGTTTGTCTATCAATTTTTTCAATTTCAGAAATAAATTTCTCTGAGTCAAAAATGTCTAGATTAATAGCTTCCTTTTGTTTTCCTCCTTGATATTCTTGAGGTGTACGAACATCTATTATCAACTTATTGTCTGTTTCATTGATGAGTTTTTTCCACTCGTTAGGCGTCACGTTTTTCATAATTGTTTATTTATTATCTATATAAGTTTTGCCATGCTCCTGCGTTATGAGCAATTATTCCTTGGCTTTTTAAAATTCCCCTTGCTTGTGCAGCTCTCATCCCAGACCTGCAAACAAGTATAACTTCTTTGTTTTTAAGTTTATTAATTTGTTGGTTTATTGTAGGGAGAGGTATGTTTTTACTTCCTTCAAAATGCCCTCCTTTAAATTCTTGAGGTGTTCTAACGTCTATAACCATTGCTCCATTCGCAATTAATGACTTAAAGTCTGGTCTTTCTCCAAAGAGAGATTTTTTAATGTTTTTTATTATACTCATGTTGTGTTATTTATGCTAGTGTTGTGGGGCACACATATGCAGATATATTATACAATCCAGTTTCTTGAATTCCTTTGAATCCTTTTTCAATGTTTATCAAATTATTATAGCCTTTTGCTTTTAATATAGAGGTGAATATTACTGAGCGATAGCCACCAGCACAATGAACAAGGTGGTTTTCGTCAGGTTTAATTTCTGTTAAATGTTTGTCAAAATAATCTAGCGGAATATTTTTAGCTCCTAAAATATGCTCACTAGTGTGCTCATTTACTTTTCTTACATCAAGTACAGTTAAATTTTCTTTATTCATAAGTTCAAAAGCTTGTTCTGGTGAAACAGATTTAATGGTGTCAATTGACTTGTTTGCTTCTTTCCAAGATTCAATACCTCCATCTAAATAACCTATGGTGTTGTCATATCCAACCCTAGCTAACCGTGTAACTGCTTCTTCTTCTCTACCTTTATCTGCTATTAGTAAAATTTTTTGATTGATATCTTTAATAAGTGTGCCAGCCCAAACAGCAAATGATCCGTCAAGTCCTATAAATAATGAGCCAGGTATAAACCCTTTGACAAAGTCTTTCTCATTTCTAGTGTCTATGATTAATGTGTTAGTATCAACCATAGCCGCTTCAAATTCAGTAATTGAAAGTTTCCTTGTTCCGTTTGAAATCACTTCATCTATTGGATTATAACCTTGTATATTCATTAAAACATTCTCTGGGAAGTAGCCAGGAGGAGGAGTTAGTCCAGTTGTTAATCCCTTAATAAACTCTTCTCTTGTTAATTTGGTATTAAGTGCATAGTTAGTCTTCTTTTGATTTCCCAAGCTATCAGATGTTTTATTGCTCATATTTTTTCCACAGGCAGATCCAGCACCATGAGCAGGATAAACTGTAATATGATCTGGTAGAGGAATGATTTTGTTTCGTAAAGAATCAAACATCATTGAGGCTAATTTTTCTTGAGTTAAATCAGTAGCTATTTTTTGAGCAAGGTCGGGTCTGCCAACGTCACCAATAAATAAAGTGTCGCCTGTAAATATTGACTCTTCTTGACTTTCTTCATTGTACAATAAATAGCAAGAGCTTTCTAGTGTATGCCCTGGAGTATGAATAAGTTTGATTTCAACATTTCCTAGTTTGAAAATCTCGTTATCCTCAGCTACGTGAGCATCAAACCCTAGTTTCATTGTTGTGGGTCCGTACACAATTGTAGCATCTGTTTTTTCTGCTAAATCCTTATGCCCGCTTACAAAATCAGCATGAAAGTGAGTCTCAAAAATATATTTAATTTTTGCTCCTCTTTTACTGGCCATATCTATGTATGGTTGTACTTCTCTTAATGGATCAATTATAGCAGCTTCTCCATTACTTTCAATGTAATATGCTCCTTGAGCTAAACATCCGGTATATATTTGTTCTACTTTCATGATTTAAATTTCTTTTGTCTACACTTAAATTTACAAAGTCGTTTGTTTAATTTTTGTTACAAAAGTTACATAAGGAAGAGTGTTTCATTGATTATAATGTAGATGCCCATAGCCAATACAAACCATCCAAATAAAATTTTTAGATTATTACTCTTGATATATTGACTTAGATAGATACCAATGAAAATTCCCACAATTGAAAGTGAGGTAAAGCCAAGGATGAAACCCCATTCAATAGTTAAGTTTTGAATATCACCAATAAACCCTATTAATGATTTTACTGAAATAATTAACAGTGAAGTAGCTACGGCTATTTTCATTGGGAGTTTAGCAAGCAAAACTAAGGCAGGAATAATTAAAAATCCTCCACCTGCACCAACTAAACCGGTTATAATACCTACAAATACTCCTTCCAATAATATAATTGGGATATTTAATTTTGATCTTTTGTCTTCATTTTGACTTTGTTTGCGTCCCCTAATCATTGAAATAGATGCAATCAGCATAATTAATGCAAAAAACATCATGATTGCCACATCTTTTGATAAAGTAAAGTTTTCAAAATTGAATATTACATTTGGTATTGCGGGAACCAAATACTTTCTAGTAATATAAACTGCCAGCAACGCAGGAACGGCAAAAACAGTTCCGGTTTTATAGTCAACTAAGCCCTTTATCGAAAACCTAATTGCTCCAATGCCAGATGTTGTTCCAACAACAAGTAAAGAGTAGGCTGTTGCAGAAACAGGATCGATACCTAATAAATAAACAAATATTGGTACGGTTAAAATAGAGCCACCACCACCAATTAGTCCTAATATAACACCAATTAATACAGCTCCAAAATAACCAACTATATCCAGTAATTCCATAACTCAAAGCTATGGCTTACGATTTTAGCGAAAAGTAACAGATGTTACACTTCTAGCACTTCAATTTTATTTCTATAGAGTTTAATTTTCTTCTCTTGCTCTATCTTTTTCAGTAACCTTGAAATAACTACACGAGATGTGTTAAGGTCAGATGCGATGTCTCTATGAGTAGCGTTTAAGGATGTTGTATGATTAATAAAGGCTTTGTCTTTTAAATATTTTATTAATCGCTCTTTCATGTCTAAAAAAGCGAGAGTATCAATAGCTTCTAGCATTTCGTTTGTTCGGTTATAGAAACTATCAAACACAAATTTCATCCATGAATCATATTTTCTAAGCCATTCTTTCATTTTTTGAATAGGTATAAGAATAACTTCAGTGTCAACTTCAGCAATGGCTTTAATTTCACTTAGTGATTCACCCATGCAGCAGTTAAGAGTCATGGAACAGGTGTCTCCAATTTCGATGTAATAAAGTAAAAGCTCATCCCCACGATCATCTTCTCTCATTATTTTAATTGCACCATTTAATAACAGAGGCATGTAAAGTACCTTTTGTTGAATGTTGATTAGTGTTTCACCCTCATTTAGATGCTGAAGCTTCCCAACTTCTTCAATTTCATTGAGTAGTGCTTGCTCAAAAATATATCCATAGTTTTCGTTAAGCTTCTTTTTCATATCTATAAATCTGTAACAACCGTTGTAAAAATAAATAAAATAAGTAGGTTATTTAGAACATGTAAATCAGTATCACGAGCAATATATTTGGTTATCTTTATCGCATGAAGAAGAAGTTATTAAAAATTTTTATAGCAATCATTTTGTTGCTAGTGATTGGAGGTTTTTTTTATTTATACCCTAAATTACCCATCCTTAATGGTTATGCAGCTAAAATGGCATGTAGCTGTAAATTTGTAGCTCATAAACCTTTAGATTATATAGTTAAACATGACTTAAATTTTTTTCCAATTAATTTGGCATCTGTTGAAATAAATGAAGGAGAACAGTCTGCCTCAGCCTCTTTTTTAGGATTAAGAACACGAACAGCTTACTTTAATCCTCAAACTGGTTGTGCCTTAATGGGCAAAGAAAAAGTAGCAGAATATAAAAACATGTACTTCGAAACTAAAGGTCAGTTTTATCAAAACGACTCTTTGTTTTGGCCTTATTCTAAATATATTCAACCAGAGATTTCATCAGAAATCGATATAAATAAAATCAAAACAGCGGTAAACAACCATTTTTCAGAAGAAAACAACCTACCGATTGGCAAAAATAGAAACACACGTGCAGTTGTAGTAGTTTATAAAGACCAATTAATTTATGAGCAATATGCTCCTGGCTATTCAAAAGATAGTAGGCTTATTGGATGGTCGATGAGCAAGAGTGTAACAAATGCTTTAGTTGGGATATTAGTGAAAAAAGGTTTAGTAGAGATTAAAAAGCCTGTAGGTATAGAAGAATGGGAAAATGATGAAAGGAAAAATATCACTTGGGATGATTTATTGAAAATGAAATCAGGATTAGATTGGGAAGAGGATTACACTAAAAAATCAGGAGCAACGAGAATGTTATATGAGTCCGAAGATATGGTTGATTTTGCTATCAATAGAGAAATGGAAGCTAAAGTAGGAGAGCATTGGGAGTATTCTTCGGGAACGAGTAATGTGTTATCTGGACTAATAAGAAGAAAAGTAGGGGAGAATTACTGGGAATTCCCGTACAATGAATTATTTGGGAAAATTGGAGCGAATAGCTTTTTATTCGAAACAGATGCAAATGGTAATTATGTTGGATCATCTTATGCTTGGGCTACAGCCAGAGATTGGGCAAAATTTGGATTGCTTTATTTGCATGATGGTAACTGGAATGGAGAACAGATTTTACCAAAAGGCTGGGCAACTTATTCAGGAACACCAATACCTGAATCTGATGGTAAATATGGAGCACATTTTTGGACAAAGAACTCTGGTGAAGATCTAAATTTGCCAGCTGGATCATATTTAGCTCAAGGATATCAAGAGCAAAGAATATTTATTATTCCTAAAAAAGACTTGGTGATTGTTCGTTTAGGTTTAACTAATGGAGGTTATGCTGGGTTTGGAGAAATGATTTCGACCATTATAGAAAGTACCCCATAGTTTTTGTAAGTTTTTATTTTACTACCGATTAATAATACGTGATTGTAGATGTTATCATACCTGCTTATAACGAGCAGAATTCAATAGGGTCTGTTATTGAGGCCATACCTAAGCATTTGGTAAGGGATATTATAGTTGTGGACAATAATTCAATTGATGAAACATATATAAATGCTAGAAATGCTGGAGCAGTAGTAGTAAAAGAAACTGGTCAAGGTTATGGATATGCTTGTTTGAGAGGGATTGAAAAAGCAAAAGAAAATGATGAAAGGGCTGATGTCATTGTTTTTTTAGATGCAGATTTTTCTGATCACCCCGAGGAAATTAGTTTGTTATTAAATAAAATTTGGAACGGTGCAGATTTGGTTATAGGTAATAGAGTAAAATCAAAACGTTCTAAAGGATCAATGACTCCACAACAAGTTTTCGGTAATTGGTTAGCCTGCTGGTTAATGAAAGTTTTATATGGCTACAGGTATAGAGATTTAGGACCTTTTAGAGCAATAAAGTTAGATAAGCTAATTGAACTTAACATGGAGGATAAAACCTATGGCTGGACGGTTGAAATGCAATTAAAAGCATTAAAACAGCATTTGGTTATTGCTCAGGTAGATGTGAGTTACCGCAAAAGAATAGGAAAATCTAAAATATCAGGTACAATAAAAGGTACTATCTTAGCAGGGTATAAAATTATTAGCACCATCTTTAAATATAAATAATGGGGATAGCACTAGTTGTCATATATTCGATTTTCGCTGTATTTATTTTCTTCTATAGTATGGTGCAGTTGAGTTTGGTTATTGTTTACTTAAAGAACAGAAAAAAAATAGCAAATCAAGTAAGTGAGCCAATGAATATTGAAGATTTACCTCATGTAACGCTTCAGCTTCCTATTTTCAATGAGCTATATGTTATTGAGCGATTAATTGATGCAGTAGCAAATTTTAATTATCCTAAAGAAAAATTAGAAATTCAAATTTTAGATGACTCTACAGATGAAACTGTTGAGGTTGTAAAAAAAAGAGTGAAACATTGGAGGGATAAAGGTTTAGATATTGTCCAAGTAATACGACCAGATCGGGTAGGATTTAAAGCAGGTGCACTGGATTATGGGATGAATAACTGTAAAGGAGAGTTTATTGCCATCTTTGATGCTGATTTCGTTCCAGAGAAAGATTTTTTACTAAAAACTATTCCATACTTTAGAGACGATAAAATTGGAGTAGTTCAAACAAAATGGGAGCATTTAAATAAGAATTATTCATTAATAACTAAACTTCAGGCCTTTGCTTTAGATGCGCATTTTACCGTAGAGCAAGGTGGAAGAAATAGAAGTAATCATTTTATAAATTTTAACGGTACAGCAGGAGTTTGGAGAAAGCAAACAATTATTGATGGAGGAGGGTGGAAAGCCGATACACTTACAGAGGATTTAGACCTAAGCTATCGATCACAGTTAAAAGGGTGGAAATTTCTTTATTTAGAAAACGTAGGTTCTCCTGCCGAACTTCCAGCTGAGATGAATGCATTAAAATCACAACAGTTTCGATGGATGAAAGGAGGAGCAGAGTGTCTAGTGAAAAATGCTGGTCGAGTAACTTCATCAGATTATAATTTGTGGACAAAAATCAATGCTATTTTTCATCTAATGAATAGTTCTATTTTTATAGCTGTATTATCAGTGGCTTTAATAAGTATTCCGTTATTTATTTTAAAACACAACAACCCTTCATACGACCTATTTTTTCAGGTAGCCACATTTTCTCTTTTTAGTTTTGGGGTTATAGGCTTGTTATATTTTACATCTTTTGCAAAAGGGTATAAAAATAAGTTGATTGCATTAATACATTTTATCTATTACTTTCCTTTATTCTTGAGTTTTTCAATGGGATTATCATTGCACAATGCCATTGCTGTTAGCGAAGGCTATGCAGGGAAAAAATCACCATTTATTCGAACACCAAAATTTAACTTAACAAACAAAGATGGGAGCTGGAAAGGAAATAAGTACACAAAAATAAAATTGAACTGGATAAATGTTGGAGAGATATTTTTAACACTATATTTCATTTTTGGTATCTATTTATCCTTTAAATGGGGAGACTTTGCTATGCTGCCATTTTTCGCTATGTTAACATTAGGTTTTGGTGCTATATCCTATTTTTCTTTAAAGCATTCATATGCGAAATAAGCTTCTTTTTGTACTGTTATTGCCTTTTTTTAGTATTTCGCAATCATATGAAAAAATAACTGTTGGGGCAGGTCCAGAAGATTTTGTTTTAGATACTTTTCAAGGAAATGAACGTTTAATTATTTCATGTGACGAGCGTAGAGATAAAGATAGCATTGTTCAAGGTGATATTTGGACTCTTGACATCAAAAGCAAACAAACTAAAGTATTGCCAAGGATAAATGATAGAACTACTTCTTTTAATCCTCATGGCGTACATCTTCTTAATGAAAACAATGCAAACTACTTATTTGTGGTTAACCATTACGATAAATACAAAAAGAATGAAATCATAAGATATGTGCTAAAAGGTGATACACTATACTATGATACTAGTTTTAAATATTCATCAAAAATAAACGCTGTTTGTGCGGTGTCTAAAAACAGATTTTATATAACTAATGATAAAGTTTTAAATGGTAAGTTGGTTGAGTATGCAAATGCAAAGTTTCATACTCTAGCAAAAGGTATCCATTTTCCTAACGGAGTTAATATTAAAGATGATTATCTCTATTATACAACAACCTTAAGTGGAAAAGTAAAAAAAGCAAAAATCATTGGTGTTGGAAAAATAGAAAAATCTCAAAAAATAGCAAAAATTAAAGGAGCGGATAATATACGCTTTTATAAGAATGATTTAATAACCACATCTCATCCCAAGTTCAGGAAATTTCTAAAACATCTTAAAAATAAGGATAACCCAAGTCCTTGTGACGTATATTCGATAGATTTAAACACATTCAATAAAAAAAAGTTATACAGTTCATCTGGAGTTCCAATTAGCGCTGTTTCAACAGCAATACTTTACAACAAGCAACTCTATTTAGCACAAGTTTTTGAGCCCTTTATTTTAGCTGTTGATCTAGAGTAAGAAGCAGGGATAATATTTAGTAAAAAACTTTTTACTAGCAACTACCGTTTATTTTTAAATTTAACCGAAAGGTAACTTGATACTGGTAGTAAGGCATCTTTTTAATTTTTTGTACGTTACAGCAGTAGTTTTAATTGTAATTATAGGGGAAAGCCACTATTTTAGCATACAAGATGGTAAGAATTTTAAGTTTATTATTAATATTTTGCACGTTTAGTAACCAAATGCTCTCACAACGAGGTAAGGATGGTGCAAAATCAATCGCTGGTACAGAAATAGTTAATGAATACTCATATTTAACTGCTGATGCATCAGCCGGCACTTCTATAATAACTGTTCAATCATCTAGTTTTAATTTAAATGGAAGGTTTTCTGCGGCATTAGCTCCCGGAGATTTATTACTCATCTATAATGCTCAAGGAGCTCAAATAAATGGTTCAATCAATACAATAGATCCAACTCGAGCAGATCCACAAGACATTACATGGGGAGATATATTAAATTACAATAACGTTGGATTAAGAGAATTTGCTGAAGTACTTTCAGTATCAGGAAATCAAATTACATTAACGTGTCCCCTAACTTTTGATCATACTGTTTCTGGTGTTAACGAAAAAGTTATGGTTGTTAGAGTGCCTAGGTATCAATCATTAGATGTAGCGGGCACATTAACCTGTGACGATTGGGATGGTAACACAGGCGGAATTGTGGTAGTTGAGGTTTTAGGGACTACCAATATAACAGGACAAGTAGATGTTTCAGGAAAAGGATTTAGAGGAGGTATAATTAATATAAATACTGGAGGCTTTCAACCAACTTGGACAGGTACAACTGAAGATTATGGAGGCGAAAAAGGGGAGAGTATAGCTGGATATCAGAGTGAATATGATATTTACGGAGGAGAGTTTGGAAGAGCTGCTCCAGCAAATGGAGGAGGGGCTGGAAATGCCCACAATGCAGGAGGAGCAGGAGGAGCAAATGCATCAAGTGGAGTTGCTTGGACAGGTTTTGGCGTAACAAGCTCTTCACCAGCATGGAATTTAGAGCAACCAGGTTTATCAAATACTAGATCAAGTGGAGGTGGAAAAGGAGGCTATTGCTTTAGTCAAAATGATGAAAATGCTCTAACTACTCCACCAGGGGATGGTGCATGGGGAGGTCACTTACGTAATGCTTATGGCGGAACAGGAGGTAGGCCCTTAGACTATTCAACTGGAAGGATTTTTTTTGGAGGAGCAGGAGGAGCAGGACACCAAAACGATGGGGAAGGCGGTTCAGGAGGAAATGCAGCAGGTATTATTATTCTACATACGTTTGGAGATGTAATAGCTAATAACTTAATAGCCAATGGTAATGAAGGTTTTGGCTCCGATCAAGCTACAGCTGGAATAGGAGAGATTAGAAATATTGATGGTAGTGGAGGAGGAGGTGCCGGAGGCACAATAGTTGTAACTTCAGCAGGAAACATTACAGGTACTAACCTTTACGCTAGAGGTGGGGAAGGAGGGAGCCAAGTTATAGATGTTGGACTATTTGCTAATACTACAGAAGCTCAAGGTACTGGTGGAGGTGGTGGAGGTGGTTACATAGGTGTTTCTAATACTGGTTCTTGGAATTTTGATGTTTCTGGAGGCGTTAATGGAACTACAAACTCAGATGGATTAACTGAATTCCCAGAAAATGGAGCTTCATCTGGAGATAGTGGTTTAATCCAAACCTTGCCAAAAAATTATCACTTCTACGGAAATGATACAACCATCTGTGGTGGAGCTAGTGTAACTTTAAATCCAATAATTTCAGGAGCATTACCAACAGGTACTGGTCAGCTAGAATGGTTCGATAGTTATTTTTCTCAAACACCTATTCATACGGGTAATTCATTTACAACACCTATTTTAACATCTACAACAACGTATTACTTTGGAGGATGTGGAATACCGTTTAAAGATAGTATTCGAATTACTGTTTCATCTCCAATTACAATTGATACTTCAGCTATGGTTATTCAAGATGAATCATGTGCAGGAATGGATGGCTCAGTTACTGGAATAACAGTTAGTGGAGGCTTAGGAAATCTCTCTTATTTTTGGAATGGAACTCCTACAACTAATCTTGATACAACGGGATTACAAGGCACAACACTAGAGTTAATAGCTAACGATTCAGTTGGTTGTGCAGATACAGTAAGCAACATAGTGGTAGAGGGTAGTGATGTACCACAGTTAGATACTACTTTCAAAACACTTACATCTGATTCTTGTGGCAACAATACTGGAGCAATTTCAGGCTTATTTATAACTGGAGGATCAGGATCATATACTAGATACCTAGATGGAACAGTAGTTGCTACCTTAAACATTAAAAACCTGGCAAGAGGAACATACTCTATTGCTGTAGAAGATAACGCTAGTGGCTGTAGAGATAGCATAACCGTATTTATCGATGAATTTGATATTACTGACGATATATTAGGTAACGATACCATACTTTGTATTGGTCAAACACTAACTTTAGACGCAACAACTCCAAATGCATCGTACGAATGGCAAGATGCAAGTACAAATGCTACCTACTTTGTTGATACAACAGGAAATTATATCGTAGAAGTAAGTATAGGTAGTTGCTCTACAATAGATTCTTTAGAGGTTACTTACGTAAATGGAGCTTCAATTGAGTTAGGAAATGATACTACACTTTGTGAAAATGAACAATTAATACTGGATGCAACTGTTCCAAATGGTATTTATACTTGGCAAGATAATAGCTCCCAACCTACTTATACTGTTACTTCAGCAGGAGAATATCATGTGGAGGTAGATCAAAACGGATGCATCGTAAGGGATACAATTAATGTGGACTATACAATTTTTCCTTTAGATCTAGGAAATGACACCACATTATGTAATGACGATATACTGCTATTAGATATACGAACAAGTGGTGCGAGTAGTTATCAATGGAATACGGGATCTATGGACAGTGTGTTTCAAGTAACAGGTGCAGGAACTTATACAGCAACAGTTACAGTAGGTAATTGTATGAAGCAAGATGATATTACTATTTCTTACGAATACACACCAGTAGCAAACTTAGGAAATGATACCGCTATCTGTGAAGGAGAGGGATTTGTTGTTGATGTAACAACTCCAGGAGTTTCATATGTATGGGATGATAGCACAATTTTTCAATCAAGATATATTACTGATTTTGGGGAATATATAGTTACACTCACTAATGGATGCGGAGCTGATAGTGATACATTGTTAGTTACTGAGTCCGACTGTTCATGTGATGTTTATCTGCCAAATGCCTTTACACCTAATGGTAATGGTATTAATGAAGTTTTAATTCCTCAATTTTCATGCGAACTAGATTTGTTTGAGCTTCGTATATATAGTAGACAAGGAATTTTAGTTTATACAAGTACAAGCACTGTTCAAGGAGAAACAGCCTGGGATGGTGAATATAGAGGAGGAATAAACGAGGCAGAAACATATGCTTATATCATGCGATACCGAGTAAAAGGGACGATTCCAATTAAATATAGAGATGGGCATATTAATTTGATTAGATAATATTAGAGGGTTATGATAGTAGGGAAGAAAATATTAATAGGGGGGACACTTTTGTTGAGTTCGTTGGCTTATAGCCAAAAACCATGTGGAACGGAACAATATAGAGACGCAAATTTTTCACAAGAAAAATTAATGCAATTTTTACAAGCAGAAGCAGCAACACGATCATCAGCAGATTATGTTTATCCAATTTCGGCTCATGTTTTTCAGCATGATTTAGGTTTTGGAGGATTAAACAGTTCTATCTTAGAAAGAGCTATTGACACAATGAACGCAAGATACGCTCCTCTAGGAATTGAGTTTTATTTATGCGGACCTATAAACTATATTGATCGCACAGATTTATGGGATTTTGATCGTTCGCAAGAGGAAAACGAACTAATGCCTTATTTAATACCAAATACTATTAACATCTTTTTTGCTCGTGAAGTAACAAGTGGCAGTACAGGTTTATGTGGTTATTCAAATTTTCCATGGTCAACCAATGACTTTATAGTAATGAATAATGGATGTACAGCTAATGGAGCAACATTATCGCATGAATTAGGACACTACTTTGGATTACTTCACACCCATAGCCCTGGAGAATTAGTTAATCGAGTAAATTGCTCCTTTGCGGGGGATGAATGCTGTGATACTCCTGCGGATCCAACGTTAGATAATAATAACGTCAATCAAAACTGTGAGTACATAGGTACAGAAACAGATTTTAATGGTAATTCATACATGCCAATGGTAGAGAATATCATGAGTTATGCTCCAGCAGAATGCAGAAATACATTTACTACCGATCAAACAAACAGAGCAAGGTTTTACGCTTCAACTGAACGTAACTATTTTAATTGTAGCGTGAGTAGTATTGATGAGGATAACTTGCTTAACAGTATTAAACTATATCCAAATCCAGTTACAAATAAAGTTAATATTCAATCCGAATGGGCTATCGAAAAAGTTGAGGTGTTTGATTTATCATTAAAGCTGCTAATAAGTAACAATGGTTTAACAGCTTTAAACACATCAATAGATGTTGATGAACTAACTAGAGGTACTTTTGTTATGAAGATATCCTTAACCGATGGGAGAGTAGTATCTAAGCGTTTTGTAAAAATTTAAAGATGAAAAGAGTTAGTTTAATCATATTCTTCCTTTGTTTTCATTTATATGCTTTCTCTCAAGAAAAAGCATGTGGAACAAAAGATCAAATAGAACCAAATTTTTCTCAAGAGGCTTTTGATCAATTTTTAATTAATGACAATAGTTTACGGAGTGAACCTGATATTTTATTGCCCTTATCGATTCATATTATTCAGCACGAATTTGGTTTTGGAGGATTAAATACAACAATACTATATAATGCAGTAGATACTATGAATGCTCAATATGCATTTATGGACATTGAGTTTTTTATCTGTGGTGATATTGAATACATAAATGATACTGAGTTATGGGATTTTAGGGATAATGAAGAAAATCAGTTAACACCATACCTAGTACCGAATACTATAAATGTGTTTTTTGTTCGAACACTGGAGTCTTCTTCTGGTGACCCATTATGTGGGTATGCCTACTTTCCATGGGCGGGAGATTTAGTGATGATGCAAAATGGATGTACAGCTGATGGAGCAACTTTTGCACATGAATTAGGTCATTATCTTGGTCTTTATCATACACACGCTTTTGGAGAATTAGTAGATAGGAGTAATTGTTCTTTTGCTGGCGACAGATGTTGTGATACACCAGCCGATCCTTACCTAGGACCAAATAATGTAGATTTTGATTGTAATTATACGGGTACAGAAACTGATGCAAATGGAGATTTTTATATGCCTATGGTATCAAACCTTATGAGTTATGCCCCTTCTGAGTGTGCTTATGAATTTACTGAAGATCAAAAAAGTCGTGTGCGTTATTACGCAACAACCTCAAGGGATTATTTAATGTGTGCTGCTCCAGCTTCTTTAGATGAAAATCAACTGAAAGAAATTACTATTTATCCAAACCCTGCTAGTGATCATTTAACGGTTCAAGCGAATGAATTAATAGAGTTTATTACCATTTATGATATTTCTCAAAAGGAAGTTTTTCATAAACAAGGTAAGGGAAGTTTAAATGAACATGTATCGCTTCAACATTTGGTTAATGGAGTTTATACGATTCATGTTTCTTATGAATCAGGAGGCTTTTCTAGAAGTAAGTTTATAAAGCAATAATTATGAGTAACCCAATTGAGGAATTTTTTGATAATGCTCCTCTATGGAAAGATGAAATGAATGGTTTAAGGGCTGTTTTATCCAACACGAATCTTAAGGAAGAGTATAAATGGAAAAGTCCATGTTATACACATAAGGGTAAAAATATAGCCATTATTGGTGCATTTAAAGACTACTGCACATTGAGCTTTTTTAAAGGAACATTATTAAAAGACGAGAAAAAGCTATTAAAAAGTCCTGGTGAAAACTCTCAAGCTACAAAAATGTTTTGTTTTACTAGCGTTGATGATGTGATCAAGCATGAGGAAACAATAAAGGCATATATTAAAGAAGCTATCCAAGTAGAAGAAAAAGGGTTAACTATTGAGTATAAATCTGCTGATGAATATGGGGTGCCTGAAGAACTTACAGCAGCATTTAAAAAAGATGATTCACTAAAACAAGCATTTTATGCGTTAACACAAGGACGACAAAAAGGATATTTACTTTATTTTTCTGGAGCTAAACAAGCTAAAACAAGAACAGACAGAATTAAAAAGTACACTCCACGAATTATGAAAGGCTATGGTTTTCATGATTGCGTGTGTGGGTTATCTAATCGAATGCCAACCTGTGATGGTTCACACAAAAAACTAAAAAATTAGTTGCTATATTCTCCAGGTTACAAACCTAATTAACCACTTCTTAAATTTAGATGTGTACGGAGGATATGCTAATTTAGCCATTGTAAAGCCCAATCGTTGCTTTAGTACTGCTCGTTCATTAGAAAAAGCAAGGAAACCATATTCTCCATGAGCTTTTCCAATGCCACTATGGTTAACACCTCCAAAAGGCAAGTTTGGTTGAGCAAACTGTATCGTTGTATCATTAATAACAGTTGAACCCGCTGAAGTATTATTAATAATATAGTTTGTGTTTTTTGTTGATTTTGAAAAAATGTAGAGGGACAAAGGTTTCTCTACTTCATTCACAACTCCTAACATTTGATCAGTATCAGTATAGGTGATAATTGGTAATACAGGTCCAAATATTTCCTCTTGGAAAATAGGGTGATCAATCGTTACATTTTTTAAAATAGTTGGAGCTATGTAATTGTCTTCGTCACGGTAAGTATTTCCAGATACTGCTTCAGCTCCTTGGCTAATTGTTTCTTCAACTAGGTTTTTTATTCTGTTATAGTGATTGCTATTAACAATGTGTGTATAATCTAAATCACCATTTTGATAGATTTTTTCTAGCTGATTTTTTAGTTCAGCTATTAAGGCTTCTTGTTTTGATTCGTGCACATAGAGGTAGTTAATAGAGATGCATGTTTGTCCGGCATTCATGTATTTCCCCCATATAATTTTACTAGCAGCATCCTTAACATCTCCTGTTTTGTCGAAAATCAATGGGTTTCTGCCTCCAAGTTCTAGTGTAACAGAAGTTAGATGCTCAGCAGCTGCTTTCATTATTATTTTTCCAACTTGCGGACTACCAGTAAAGAAAATATGATCAAAAGGAAGTTTAAGTAAATCTTGAGAAACTGTATAATCTCCAGTAATTACTGCAAACTCTTCTTCTTTAAAAAGATTTTTAATCAGTTTAGAAATAAGGGCAGATGTATGTGGTGTATGCTCCGAAGGTTTAATAATAGCATTACACCCAGCAGTAATTGCAGAAACTAAAGGACCTAAGCATAAATTAAATGGATAGTTCCAGGGAGCTATAATTAACGTTGTTCCTTTAGGTTCGTATTTAATATAGCTAGATGTACCCCAAAAAGAAATGCCTCCTTTATCAACAGGTTTTTGAGCAGTCCATTGATGGATATAATTTAAAGAGTGTTTTATTTCATCTACAACTGGTTTAATTTCAGTAAGTAGAACTTCTTCTTTACACTTTTTAAAATCTTTATTTATCTCAGAACAAATAAACTCTTCGTTATCTGCCATCCATTTTCGAATACGCTTTAGTTTGCCTATTCGATCTTTAACAGAAGCGTTTTTTAGATGATTTCTAAAATGTTTTTTTTGTTCTTCAAATAGCTGTTGGTAAGGATTCATATTCTGTTTCTAAAATTAATAGCCTAACCATATTGAGTGCAGTTAGTGCAGATTTTTGGATGTTTCTTTCCCTGTTATTACCAAAGGTAAACCTTTTTGTAACGACTTTGTTTGCATTACGAACAGCAACCCAAACTGTGCCAACTGGTTTTTCCTCTGTTCCTCCATCTGGTCCTGCTATGCCAGAGATAGCAATGGAATAATCTGTATTATATTTCTTGAGAAGTTCTTCACTCAAAATTTCAACAACTTGCTCACTCACTGCTCCTTTGTTTACTAAAATAGAGGAAGGAACGTTTAATTCTTTTTCCTTAATATCATACGAGTAGCAGATGATGCTTCCTTCATAATAGGCAGAGCTTCCGGGGGTAGCTGTTATTAAATGAGAGAGATAACCTCCTGTACAACTCTCAGCAAAGCTGATTGTTTTATTTTTTTCCTTTAAAAGGTTGCCAACAACTTCTGCTAGGGTTTGTTGTTCCACTCCATAAGCATATTTTGGAACCAGTTCAAATAACTGTTTAGCTTTTTTAGTAACAGCTTCTTTGTTGCCTTTAGAAGAGGAAATTCTTAACCGAACTAGGCCCGGGGAGGGTAAGTAGGCTAAATCCATGTCATTCGCTCTTAAATCGTCTTCCCAGTCTTTTATTCTTTCTGCTAAAAAGGATTCTCCTATTCCTTGAGTCATTACTGTGTAATGAAAAAGATCTTTTGTTTGAAAGGTATCTTTTACTTTAGGCAATACACCAGTTTCCATAATATGTTTCATTTCATAAGGCACGCCAGGCATAGAGATGAATGATGTGTTATCTTTTGTAAACCACATGCCAGATGCCGTTCCAACTTCATTTTGAAGTATTTCACAACTTCCGGGCAACATGGCTTGTTGTCGGTTAACTTCTAAAAATGGTTTTCCAATAGCGTTAAAGTATCCTTCAATTTTAGCTGCTATCTCAACATTAAGCACAAGCTTCGTGTCAAAAAACTCACACAAGGTTTGTTTCGTGATATCATCCTTTGTTGGTCCTAATCCTCCAGTAATTAAAACTAAATCGGCTTTACTATTAGCATAAGCTAATGCTTCAAGAATATCTTTTTTGGTGTCGCTTATAGTTATACTATAGTTTACTTTAATTCCTAAAAGAGCTAATTGTTGACCTATCCAAGCAGCATTTGTATTTACCGTTTGACCAATAAGTAACTCATCACCTATGGTAATTAAGTGTGTTATCATAATTAAATATACACAAGTTTTGTAAAGTTTAATTTACCGTACTTGAGAATAATTTATTTTTCCGTTAAACGAACCAGTAGTGATAATGGTGGAGTCGTTTATGTATACTTTTGCTCGTACTTTTGTTTTTATTTTTCCTTGGTAAACAGGTATTTTGGTGTAAATATACTCGTTAGGGTATACTTTGTAATAATAATACCCCATTTTACTTTGAGCCATTCGCTCAATATCTTTCCATTTCTGCTTATGCAATGCCTCTTGAATAATAATAGCTTTTCCTTGAAATAATTTTAAAAATAATGTGTCGGTAGGGTGATCGTTTTGGATGATAAGTGGTGTTGCCTTGGATAATTCCTCTTTTCTTTCTCTGATTGCTGTATTCATAGAGAACGAAAAATTTTTAAGAAGATAAACTTTAGCAGAGCCTCCAGGTTTATACTCATAGGTGCTTTTTGAAAGACCAGTTTTATGTTTTAAATGAAAAGGGTCAATAATTGAGTTGTAGAAAAAAGGTACTTTTCTTTTTCTTAATGATTTTAGAGGTTCTTCATTGGTTGTTACTTCTAAGGTGTAGAATCTTTCTAGTACATGTGGACTTTCTTTTTCTTTACAACTAGAAAAGAAAGTAGTTAGAATTAGTAATAATATGTAAAGAAAAAAA